>NZ_JBIAMR010000005.1:0-438005 GCF_042874235.1 Nocardia sp. NPDC004151
ACCCGGAAGAACTCATCTTTCTGCTGCTGCGTGTACTTCCTGCCACCCATGGACACACCTTCCGAGGGGTGTTGCCACGACTGCTGGAATCCAAGCCGGTGAAGGCAAGCTGTATTTGTGTGCGGTCAAGGACGTGTTCTCCAACCGGATCATCGGCTACTCGATCGACTCGCGGATGAAGTCCCGGCTCGCGGTCACCGCGGTGAACAATGCTGTCGCCCGACGCGGTGAGGTGGCCGGTTGTGTTCTGCACACCGACCGCGGATCTCAGTTTCGCTCAAGACGATTCGTCCACGCGCTCAACCGTCATCGCATGGTCGGATCCATGGGCCGCGTCGGCGCGGCCGGCGACAATGCCGCCATGGAGAGCTTCTTCAGCCTGCTCCAGCGCAACGTCCTGGACCGGCAGCGATGGGATACCCGCGAGCAATTGCGGATCGCGATTGTCAGCTGGATCGAACGCACCTACCATCGCCGACGCCGACAGGCCCGGCTCGGCCGGTTGACCCCGATCGAATTCGAAACCATCATGTCCCCAGCAGCCCGACAGGCTGCTTAGAGCTCCTAACAGGTTCGGTCGTTTGGCGTCGGGTTGCGTTGCAGTGCAGGATGTTTCGTTGTGGCAGCACCCTGGATCGTGGATGACGAGTTGTGGGCGGTAATCGAACCGCTACTGCCGGTGAAACCGGCCGGGACACCGGGACCGCCGCAGATGGACTCCCGACTGGTCCTGCAGGGGATCTTGTTCGTGCTGATCACTGGAATGGACTTGTCACTGTCGCTGTCGGAGAAGAAGCTCGGCTGGACGCGGTCGAAGTCGGCACCGGTCGGCGGCAGACCGTCTCGTGGACTGTGTTCAACCACCTCATGCGACAGGCGCGTCCGCGATATGCAGGGGTAGTCCAGTCGCCATTCGACCAATTCTGTTGTGCGACACGCCGATAGCAGAGAATTTCTCGGAGGTTGGGCATACTTCGGATGTCGAGGCTCGTCGCGACCGTAGTGGTGGGCGCGGCGGAATCCTTGCCGGGAATGAGTTTTCGCCCAGCTGCGCCGGGATCGAGTGCCGCGGCGGGACCGGCACGTGATTGTGGGGTGGTGGATGGCGTTGGGTACTGCGGTGCCACCCAGCAACCCGGCAGGCGAACCGCTCACTCACTCGCGAACACGCGCATCAGGTGAGCCGCGGCCGGCCGCAGGCATTCGGTTACGCCACCGGTGGTAGGCCCCGCCGGTGACCAGCAGGATCCGGTACGCGGAAACCAGAATCATCATGACCGCCATCAGCGCGGCGTCGAATATCGCGATCGGAGCCCGGGTGATGCGCTTGAAATTGCGGCGCAGCATGGTCGCCGAATTGGCCAGTGGCGTGGAAATGGTGTTCATCGTGCGACGGTCTCCATGGCGTGCCCGGTCAGGGCAAGGAAAACTCAGGGGTGCGAACGGAAGCTCTTCGGCCTCGACTCGTTGCGGCGGGCGGCCGGGGAAATCACTGACAGTCCGGTCAGGTGCGGACTTCCTGTACTGCGGCCCCGGCTCGGACCTCGAGGATGGCGAGCAGGACCATCCGGCACACGGACATGCCCGACAGGTGTCCAGGCAACGTCAGCACTGTTTGCGCCTTGGCTCGGCGGCATTCCTGCACGAGATCGACGAATGCCGGGGGCAGTGTGGCGCTCTGCGGTGCCGGCTCGTGGAATACGGTGCCCAGCGCATACCCGAGTGAGCTGGCGGCGGCCCTCAATATGCTATCGCTGGAATTCGTGTCGCGATCACTCAGCAGGTCATCGCGCACGTATCCATAGGCAAGAGGCAGCAAAGCAGTCATCGAAAGCACCGGGCTTCCTGGTCGGTAGGCCACGAGAGGGTTATCTCCAGCGGCCGGGAGGGTGTGTCATCTGGATCTGTCAGCCCGGGGGCGGCATGTGGGCACCCTGTGTGCGGACGCGGCTGATGCGCTCACGGGAGTGGGCGGGTTGGAAAGACCACGGAGGCAATGCCCTCCGGTTGCTGGGCATTCGGCGGGACCATGGAAACTTCCGCGATCGGTCTGGTGGATTTCGCTTCAGCATCGTCCGTGCGGAGTACCGTCACGACGGTTGAATAGCCGGGGGGACATACCTATTTCTGGCCGAGCGGGCCTCCATCGGTGCACGCGAAACAAGCAGCAAACGACCGCCTACGACGAGGGACGCCGAAGCCCATGACGGCCCGATCGGCGAATGTGCGCGAGACCGCCGGCAGGTCAGCACCGCGCGTAGCGTCGGCGGTCGCGTGTAACCGAGAGTCCTCAGCGGCCGACGCGGGCAGCGGTTGTCGGTTGACAACGGGCGGGTGCGAGTTGGTTGGCGGCCCCGGATTTGTGCCGCCACGCAGGCGAAACCGCTGCGATAGACATACACGATGGGCATATGTTTGTTTTCGCTCAACTAGTTCGGCCCCGAGGCCGGTGAGGATACGCTGGACGTTAACGACGAGTTCACATGGTGATGCTCCGCGCCGTGTCGCGCCTTACCGGCGGGTGGTATGTAGCTGATGAGTGAGGATGCTCAGTTCTGGACGGTCCGTGACGTGTTCGATTCGGTGACGGAGGAATTGGCCGCGGCCGGGTTCGAGGATGCGGAGGAGATCGGGCGGGGCGGTTTCGGTGTGGTGTATCGCTGCACGCAGGAGGAGCTGGATCGGTCGGTGGCGGTGAAGGTTCTGACCTCCGATCTGGATGCCCGGAGTCGGGCGCGTTTTTTCCGGGAGCAGCGGGCGATGGGCCGGTTGACGGGGCATCCGAATATCGTCACGATGCTGCAGGCGGGGGCCACGGCCAACGGGCATCCTTTTCTGGTGATGCCGTATCACCCGTTGGGTTCGCTGGATGCCCGGATCCGCGACCAGGGTCCGATGCCAGTGGAGGCGGTGTTGTCGATCGGGGTGAAGATCGCCGGGGCTTTGGAAAGTGCGCACCGGTTGGGCATCCTGCATCGGGATGTGAAGCCAGGCAATATTCTTTTGACCGATTATGGTGAGCCCGCGTTGACCGATTTCGGTATCGCGCGTATCACGGGCGGGTTCCGCACCGAGACGGGCGCCGTGACCGGGTCGCCGGCGTTCACGGCTCCGGAGGTGCTCGAGGGTGACGCTCCCACTCCCGCGGCGGATGTCTACGGGTTGGGCGCGACCTTGTTCTGTGCGTTGACCGGGCATGCGGCGTTCGAACGGCGCAGCGGGGAGAACGTGGTAACCCAGTTTCTGCGAATCACCACCCAGCCGGTGCCGGATCTGCGTGAGCACGGCATTGCTGAGGACATCGCCGCGCTGATGGCGGCGGCGATGAGCCGCGATCCTGCTGAGCGGCCGTCAGCGCAGGCGATGGGGGAGGCGATCCGGCAGGCACAGCGCCACCACGGGTACGCCGTGGAGGAGATGGCGTTGCAGGTCGAACCGGCCCACGAGCGCGGGGACTCCGGCCGAGTCGCGTCGGGGTGGCGTGCGCCGAGGTCAGCGCCTTCGCAGGGTGCGGGCGATCTGCCGCCGGAGCTGACCAGTTTCGTCGACCGCCGCACCGAGGTGACGGAGGTGAGGAATCTGCTGTCCTCGGCGCGACTGGTGACATTGACCGGGATCGGCGGCGTCGGCAAGACGCGGCTGGCGCTGCGTTCCGCGGCGACGGTGCGCCGGGAGTTCGGCGACGGGGTGTGGCTGGTCGAGCTGGCCGATGTGTCCGACCCCGCGTTGCTGGTCGAGGTGGTGGCGGTCGCCCTGGGGTTGCGTGATGATTTGGCACGGCCGTTGCCGCAGGTGGTGTTGGAGTTCCTGGCCGATCGCGAGTCGCTCTTGGTGCTGGACAACTGCGAGCACCTGACGGAAGCGGTCTCGCGGTTGGCCGATACGTGGTTGCGGGCGTGTGCGAATCTGCGGATCCTGGCCACCAGCCGTGAACCGCTCGACGTCGGCGGAGAGGTGGTGCTGCGAGTGCCGCCGCTGCCGGTCCCGGATCCGGAGCGGGAGCCGTCGTTGCGAGAACTGCCCCGCTACGACGCGGTGACCTTGTTCGCCGACCGCGCTACTGCGGCGGTGCCAGGCATGCAGCTCTCCGACGGCGACAAGGCAACGGTGGGCCGGATCTGCGCGCGGCTGGAGGGGTTGCCGCTGGCGATCGAACTGGCCGCCGCACGGGTCCGCACGATGTCGCCCGAGCAGATCCTGGGCCGGCTCGACGACCGGTATGCGTTGTTGACCCGCGCCAATCGCAGCGCGCCGACACGGCAGCAGACGCTGCGGTGGTGTGTCGATTGGAGCTACCGGCTGTGCAGCTCGGTCGAGCAGCGGTTGTGGGCGCGGCTGTCGGTGTTCGCCGGTGGTTTCGAACTCGACGCCGCCGAACAGATCTGCGGCCCTGACCTGGATACCGAGGGTGTTCTGGATGTGCTGTCCTCGCTGGTGGACAAGTCGATCCTGATCCGGGTCGAGACGCAGGGTGTGGTGCGGCTGCGGATGCTGGAGACGGTGCGCGACTACGGGCAGCAGAAGCTCCAGGAAATCGGCGAGTACGCCGATCTGTGCCGGCGGCACCGCGACTGGTACCAGGATCTGGCGCTTACCGCGGACGACCAGTGGATCAGCGACCAGCAGCCCTACTGGATAGCCCGGCTCGACCGCGAACTACCGAATCTGCGCGCCGCACTCGAGTACTGCCTGGCCGAGGACACCGACCAGGCGGCCGCAACCGCACTGCGGACCACCGCCGCACTGGCGGGGTTCTGGACTTTCCGGGGCCTGTACAGCGAAGGTCGCCATTGGATTGAGTGTGCCCTCGCCCACCCCGCCCGACAATCCACCCCCGACCGGGTCAAAGCGCTCCACGCTGGTTGCGCCATGGTGGTGATGCGAGGCGATGTGCCGGCGGCGGCCGCGCTCGTCGAGGAAGGGCGTCTCCTCGCCAAACAAGATCCCACCCCGATGACCCAGGCGCTGATCGACAGCTCCGACGGTGGGGTGGCATTTTATCGCGGGGACCTTGCCCTCGCGACCTCGCGCCTTGAACGCGCCGTCGAGATGCTCGATTCCGTTCGACCCGGATTCGCGTACTTCGCCTCTTTGCTCGCGCTCGGTTTGGCGCATGGACTCGCCGGTAATACCCAACAGGCGGCCGATTCCTACCGGCGGCTGATTTCCATCGCCGAAGCGCGTGGCGAAATACTCTTCCGTTCGACTGCGTACTATGGCCTGGGCACTATCGCCTGGCAGCAAGGTGACCGGTCCCAGGCAATCGAGCTGCTCGAGAAAGCACTGACAGTCAACCGGCGAATAGGCAGCCCGCCCATCGCTGCGGTGAGTCTCGAGGCATTGGCCTGGGCTGCGTGCGCCGATGGCGATGCCGAGCGCGCGGCGGTACTGATGGGAGCCGCGCAGGAACTCGACCGATCCCTCGGTCGCGTCGCGAGCATCGTCCCGATTGTGCCGCAGTATCACGACGAATGTCTCCGGCTGACCCGGTCGGCCCTCGGCGCCCGCAGGTTCGATGTGGCCGTTCGCAGCGGCCGGGCGATGGGGATGGACGCGGCCGTCGCGTACGCGCTCGGCGAACAACCGGCCGTCGCTTCGCCGCCAACGGGTCAGGGTGTGGCTCTGACCAAGCGTGAACGCCAGGTCGCGGAGCTCGTCGCCCGAGGCCTGACCAACAGACAGATCGCCACCGAACTGGTGATCTCCCAACGCACCGCTCAGGGCCACGTCGAGCACATCCTCACCAAACTCGGATTCACCTCCCGCACCCAGATCGCGGCATGGATCGTAGAAGGTGCTAAACGGCAGAATCCGTGATCGCTGCTCCGTGGCTTCGGCTTTGCGCGGACGCGGTGGCTTGTATGCAAAAGGCGCAGCGGGATTCGACCGCCTCGAATTGGTCAGGCGGATATCGCGGCCGACGCACGTATGTGTTGCCGGTCCCGGCGACGGGGTGTCTCGGGCCGGGCGAGTAGGTCGGATTCTCGTCGCGGACCCGGCGTGCAATGTCGAGGAAGGAGCGCACCAGAGTGTTCTCGTGCCCGGCGCGCGCCAGCTCACGGCGACCTCGTTCGGGGCCGCGTCGGTCACCGGGACCAGCCGCACGCCGGGGAACTTGATCCAGGCGGCGCACGGCACGGTCATCGCGATGGCGGCTCCGGTGGCCACCTGCTGCAATTGCTCCAGCAGCGTCTTCGTGCGGTAAGTTACTGGTGCCGGACGGCCGGCGCGATGGGAGTCCAACTGCCAGAAGGCGTTCCAGGTCGGGTCGGTGGCCGCCGAGGAGAGGATCGGCTCATCGAGCAGTTCCGCCGCCACGACCTCATCGCGGTCCGCCAGGCGGTGGTTGGTGGGCAGCATGACCATCAGCGGCTGCTGGAACAACGACTCGAACCACAGCCCGATGTCGTTGAACGGCCGCCGCACGAACGCAACATCCGACTGGCCGCTTGCCAGGCCCCCGACGGGGTCTCGAAGGTGAAGTGGTTCAACTAGGCTGACCTCGGGATGGTGCTTCCGGAATGCGGCCAGAATCGGCTCCGTCAAAGTCAGGGCAGCCCCCTCGAGGCAGCCCAGTAAGAGCCGTCCGCGCTCACCGCGATGGATTGCGCGAGCCTCTTCGAGCCCGGAACCCAAGCTGGTCAATGCGTCCCGGACATATCGCAGAAACGCCGCACCAGCCGCCGTGAGCTCCACCTGCCTGGTGGTCCGTGAGAACAGCGTGACGTCCGTTTCGTGCTTGAGCTGTTTGATCTGCGTGCTGAGGCCCTGCTGCGACAGGTGCAGCCGCTCGGCTGCCCGAGTGAAACTCAACTCCTCCGCGACCGCGCATTTCGGGGGCTACGGGTTCAGCATGGGGCGCTATCGATGCCAGCCGCGCAGCATCGGCCATCGCTGTCCACACCGAAGTCCGCTCGGCATCATTGTGATGATCAGGATCCGGATCTGATGAAACCGCCACCGGCTCGCGGGGTCGGTCGGGTCGCGCCCCGCACGCCGAAGGCGCTGGCGCCGTGCGTCGTTCATACAGGGTTTGACGTCGACCAAGGCGAGGCATTGCAACGGACACGTAGGTGTTCGCCGTTGGCGCGGGCCTTGCTCCGACTTGCGCCTGGATGTCCAGTTCTGCGACCGGCGCTCATGCTGAACTGGCACGTATCTGGCATTCAAACGCGCCGGTGCGCAAGTGTGCAGGTCAGGATGTGCCCTCGGCAGGATTCGAACCTGTGACGCGCCATCGTTGATGCGCGCTGGCTGGTGTTCAGTGGTTTCGGACGACGTAGTCAACTACTGCCCGGGCCGAATCTTCGATGCCTGAATCGAGGATATTTGCGCGGTAGGTCTGCCAGTCAGCCAGCTTGCCGGTATCTCTCGCCGCGGCACGCTCGCTCATCCGCTCGCGGATCTGGTTGGGATGAGCGGAGATCCAGACTGTGCGGATCGGTGGCGGGGTTATCGAGACTCTGGAGCATATGTGGTCGGAAAGGGAGAGGCCGCGGCCCATGGCCGCCTGGACATGCCCGATGAAGGGAGCGTCCACGATCACAGGAACATGGCTGGCGACAATGAATGCCTGGTGGATGAAGGCTGAATAGATGTGGGGGTTGACGACTCGCATGTAGGTGGCGCTGTCCCTGTCGAACGGATCGCCAGTGAGCTCAGCCATGACTGATTCTTCGAGATCCGGTGCGAACGCGTCTTTGTCGATAATGACCGCATTAGCGATATCCGCGAGGTACCGAGCGGCTGTCGACTTGCCGGAAGCCGGGAAGCCGCAGACGACAGTCACTCCCGCTTGTGCGTGTTCTGCGAGTTGATCAAGGGCCGCGCTCATCTGCAACGGTGCCTCAGCAGGTAGGGCCTGAACCGCTAGTCTGCGCGTCGGATTCATCGCTCCTCCAACCCTTCGCGGGGCTACGGGACCCTTAGCTCGGGTCTAGCCCAGTCTTACAGAGCCACTTGGCCGCCGCCATCAGCGGTCCGAATCGGTAAGCGCAGCACCAACCAGATCGAGGAGTGCAGCTGAGACGCCGGGAGCGGCTGCGACGGTGTGAGCGGAACGGGCGTCATGGTGCTGGCCGTCGGAGTCAGTGACGTGAGCGCCGCCTTCTCGTGCGATGACGACTCCCGCGGACATGTCCCATGGCTTGTTGCTGAGCAGGACGCACGCGTCCGTCCTCCCTTCTGCCACCCAGGCGAGGTCGAGCGCGGCCGAACCGAACATGCGTACTCGTTCGACCTGGGCCGCCAGCGCCGTTGTCAGGGTGAGGCGGTGTCGGTTCTTCACCGATGCGTTGTCGCCCACTGCGTAGTCGCCGATCGACACGATCGCATGCGGAAGTGATTGGGTTTCACTGGCTTTGATGCGGTGGTCATTGCAGAAGGCGCCCTGACCGTCAATGGCGTAGTACTCCAGGTTCAGGAAGGGAGCCGTGATGACTCCAAGAATCGGAGCATCGTGCCGGGTGAGCGCGAGCGATACGGCACACAGGGGTATGCCATGGATGAAGTTTGATGTCCCGTCGATGGGATCGAGCACCCAACGGAGTTCCGGCGCACCATGTTCCGGAGTGTTTGGCTCCTGCTCTTCACCCAGGAATCCGATGTCTGGCGCGGCTCGGCCGAGGTATTCCCGGATAGATCTTTGTATGCGCAGATCAAGATCCGTAACGAAGTCTCGGTCGCCTTTGGTCTGAACGCTACCAGGGCCGCTGGTGCTCAGCAGGCGGCCGCCTTCAGCAGCTGCTGCGCGGGCAACCGCCAGTAGATCCTCCAAGCCATTCATTCGATCGCCCTCTCATTGCCGCCTGACCACATAGCTTCGAAGACCCCTGAGAACGTCCCGTACAGGCCGGCAGCGCCAGAATTACGGGAAACGAACGTCGGGGATTCGACGCCCCGCGAGGTGGGCAGATATGGCTGCATCACGCAGATCGTCGAATCGATGATCGTTATGTTGAAGCGAATGGGCTGATCGTAGACCCGGATCAGGAGTGATCCAGGAGTCTGGGCAGTGACCCGCCGCCGGACTCGCTCCAACGTCTGGATGTTGGCATCGGTCAGGTTAGTGAGGAGGCCCGGAGCATGGCCCTCTTCGACTTCGCGGGCTCGGATCGATTCCCCCGCCGGATCTAGGAATAGGCAGCGGATAACCGTTCCATTCTCAAGGAGTCGGAGGATATCGGTATCGGAATACTGCTGGCAGAGCATGTTCAGAGAGAGGCCCGTCAAGTCTACGGTCCGGGCCGTCTTGAAGAGTTCCTGCGGCGGCATCGCGCGGAGGAAGTCGAGCCTTGTAGCGTAGACCGCTTCCACGTCGGCGAGGTTGTGTTTGTTCTGTTGCTTCGCCGCGTGTGCGACAGCATGCGGCTCTCGTATGAGGTCCTCTGGATTGCCCGAGTACTGCTGGAACAGCTCGGCAGTAGACCAGTTCGGGAACATTGCTTGCAGGATCCGGCAGTGGTCCGGATACGGCAGGCTTGAGATTTCTCCGGAGAGCCATCGGTAGAACTGTGCCTTCTTCGGGCCGAACCCGACGAGGGCGGGATCGATTCTGTGGGCGAGCTTGTCGTACTCGCGATTGAAGGCCGAGACCGTTTGAAGGTGGCGCTGCTGGAGCAGTGCCTTGAGGACGGTGCCCATAATCGTCTGCCTTGCAAGAGATTTCGGAGACTGAGTGCAAGTCTAGCACGGTCAGGAGACACAGAAGAGACCTTTGGGGACATCGCTGGGATAGGTGAGACCTAGCAGGAGACGCGGCGAGACAGGGTCGAAAAACACCCTGGGTGGACAGGTTTTCCGGAGTTTTCCACCCAGAGGAGTGATCCCAGTTGGCCACCAAACGCCAGTCCGCTGCCGACATCCGCAGCGAGCGTGGACTGATCAGTCTGAAGAGGGCTTCGTCCCTTGTCGACGTTGACCGCAAGACGATCCTGAACTGGATCGAAGCCGGACTTCTGCAGGGCTACAAGCTGAACGGCAGCATGTGGCGCGTCAACGCCCACGAGGTTCTCGCACTCGTCCATCCGGTGATCGCTACTGATGCCGACGGTGTGGCATGAGGGCCCGTACCGCGCTGATCGCTTTCGTCGCGATGGCCATGATCTATGCCCTGGTCAGGCATCCCGAAGTCGTGCTAGTTCCGGCTTTCCTGGTCGGCATCTGCATGCTCGTGCGGCCGCGCCACGGTTGGCTGCGAGGCCGGCGATGAACAGACATCAATACGCACGGCAGCAGCTCGGCGTCGCGGCCTATGGCCAGCCCGAGTACGACGCAAACGGATTGCTGCTGAACGGTTTACAGGCATTGCCGCTGCGGTGGTGGTTGCCGCTGTTCTTCGCATTGGTGGTTTTCGCCGCTGGGATTGTCGTCGGGATTCAGTTGGAGAAGCAGACACCAACCATGCCGGCATCGGTGAACGTATGCCGCGCCGACGAGGTGGACCGCATCGACTGCATACACATGACCGCTGTCATGCCGCCCACTTCGGTGGGGGTGCCGCGATGAAATGGACTGCCGTGTTCGGTACGAAAGCCGTGCTGGCGGCAGAGAACGACCGTCTGCGCCGCACGCTGGTTGAGAGGGACAGCCGAGTCGCCGAGCTATCGGCTGCGCTTGACGACGCTTTGGACCGGGAGCAGCTGCATTCGCTGTCCGCACCGCACGAGCGGTTAACCCCCGCCGCTGTGCTGGACCGCTGTGGACAGCAACGCGCCGAGCATCTGCAGCGGGCCGTGGCGCCGCCTGTACACGCGGCGGATCGCGGAAGTGCGACACAGGTCGGAGTGCGGCCCTGGATGCCAGGGCTGGACGCTAACGCCGCCGGGCGTGGTGTCTGTGATCGGAGGCGATCGCGATGAGCGTCGAGACCACAGTGTCTGTCCCGCAGCCGGATCCGGTGTTGACCGCCGATGCGGCGCGAGAATTGACCGACACCATCCGGGTGCAGGTCGCGCAGGTGTGGGACCTGGTCCGCCAGGCGTATCTGGGTCGCGCGTGGGAGGTCCTCGGACACGCCAGCTCGGATGCATACTGCGCGGCTGAATTCGACGGGGCGCAGCTGCGGATCCCGCGCGAGGAGCGCTCGGAGGTCGTTGCCTCGCTGCGCGATATCGGGATGAGCAGTCGCGCTATTGCCGCCGCGACCGGATTGAGCCAGCGGACCGTGGCCCGGGAGCTGGCCGCAGGTGAGCCAAATGACTCACCTGACTCGGTGGTCGGTTTGGACGGCAAGGTGTACCAGCCGAAACCCATTGACCGTGAGCTCGATACCGCCAACGCCAACGACGATCAAGCCGAGCGTGGCAGCGAAGTGCCTCCGACACCGCGTCGACGGCGTCCGATCACCGAGTCGTTCGATGTCACGCGCGGCGAGTTGCTGACCAGAACCAACACCTTGGCCAAGTTGGCGGCAGATGCCCGGTTCGATCGGCACGCCGAGCAGTTGTCGCACCGGTTCCGCAGCGATCTGCTGCGTGCGCGTGACGCCCTGCAAGCGGTCATCGACCGCCTTCCTGACCTTTCCGACCGTCCCGAGGAGGGATGAGCCATGCATCTCGTCGACCCCGACCAGCCCGACAACCCGCACTCGGTGGTGAGCACCCAGATCGAGGCGGTCGATTCCGCGCAGGCGCGGCGCTGGTTGGAACGCAACCCGAACAACCGGCCGATCCGGCAGGCGCGCGTGCAGCAGTACTACGACGACATGATCTCGGGCCGTTGGCGTTTGAACGGTGAAGCGATCAAGTTCGGTCCCGACGGAGAACTCCTCGACGGGCAGCACCGTCTGCAGGCGATCGCCCGCACCACGGGGATGAGTTTCCCGATGCTGATCGTGCGGGGACTCTCACGCGACACCCAGGTCACCATGGACCAGGGCGCGAAACGCACCCCCGGTGATCAGCTCACGCTCACCGGTATAGCCAGCCACAACATCACCGTCGTCGCTGCCGCGCTGCGGGTCTACATGATGTGGATGGAGGGCAATCTCTTCGGCGACGCCAGCCGCGGGACCAGCCAATCCACCACGAAGGTCGTCGAATTCGCCAACGCCTACCCCGAACTGGTGGCGATCGCCGACCGGTACACCAGCCTCGCCCGCCGATTGAAGGCCCGCCCCGCGGTCGCCTGCGCGGTCGCGATCCGGCTCACCGAGATCGACCCGGACGCCGCCGCGGAATTCGTGCGGCTGTGGGACAGCGGTGCCGGCCTGGGCGCCGATTCCCCGATCCTCGCGTTGCGTGACCGGCTGGACACGATCCGAACGACACGAGTCCGGGTCAGCGACCGCGACCAGATCGGACTGATCGTGTCGGCCTGGAATCTGTGGCGGCGCGGCCGCGCGGTCACGAAACTGCAGCGCCCCAAGGGCGGATTCTCCGCCGAGAACTTCCCGGAGCCGAAATGACCATGCGCGCAACAGATCCGGGCCATGAAGCGGAGCTGCAGGCCGAGAAGGAACGCCTCGAAGTCGTCCAGGACATGCTGTCGGACATTCTCGACGCGGCGTGCACGGTCAAGGCCGGCAAGAGCCACCTGCACTGCGAGGCCGAAAACGACAAGATCCGGCACTGGGCCACGGTGCATGAATCGGTGCGCCGCGACCGCGATGCCGCCGCGGACGCCTACTACGACCTGCGGTACGGGCCCAAGTTTGTCGCGAATGTCCGTGTCGACCGTGATCGGCGGCGGTCGCGATGAATGCCCGCTTCCACGATCCCGAAGGCACCCGGTACGGCCTGCCCACCTATCCGTGGCGGTCGGCACCGACTCACCTGCGGACCAAACGCCAACTCGCCCAGCAGAATCAACGGCCCGGCGACGAGTACCAGGCGCAAATGCTGGGAAAGGGCCGCTACGGCCAGTTACAGGCATACCTGTACGACCAAACCCAGGCCGTGCCGAAACGGGAACCGAGTGCGGCGCAACTGGAGTCGCTGCGCATCGCCCGCTGGGTGCGCTCGGCGAACGCATGCGAGCGGCGCGGCATCGACGCCACCGACATGCGGGAGTTGATCTCCAAAGCCCGCGCCGATCTGGCCGCCCGCCGGCCGTCGCGTTCTGGCGTGGAGTCCGACCGGAGGCGGTCGCGATGAGCGCCGGGTGCGGGTGCGGTGACGGCGCAGGCCAGGTGACGCGGCGCGGGATGTGCAAGCTGCATTACGACCGGTTGCGCACCCGTCAGATCGCTTATGGCCGGTGGAATCCGCGTGTGCCCGGGGATGCGGTGCGGGCTCATATCGAGACGCTGGGTGCGGCGGGTGTCCGGCCGGGACAGGTCGCGCACCTGGCCGGGCTAGGGCATTCGACGATCAGCCGCATCCTGGCCAACCCGGGTGGCCGTGTCAGTGACCGTATTCAGGCCGCGATTTTGAAGGTCGCTGTGCCCGAGCACGCTGGCGATGTCACTGCCGACAACGCGTTGGTTCCGATTCTGGGGGCGCGTCGGCGGGTGCAGGCTCTGGTCGCGGCCGGTCATCCGGCCTCGCGGATCGCTCGCGAGATCGGGGTGGCGCCCAACAGTGCCACGATGGCGGCCCTGGTCGGCAAACGCACCGACGGCCAGACGTCCGGGCGTTCGATCACCGCCGAGCGGGAACGCGCGGTGCGGGCGGTGTTCGACCGCTGGCAGTGGGTGCCGGGCCAGTCGGCGAGGGCGCGGGCCATCGGCGCACGCAATGGCTGGCCGTTGCCGCTGGAGTGGGACGAAACCGCGATCGACGACCCGCACAGCCGCCCCGAAAAGGCGCGCTGGACACCAGCATCCGCGCGTGAGGAACGCCGCGATCACGTCGACCGCCTGACCAGCCAGGGCTTGACCGCCCCCGAGATCGCCGAGCGGCTCGGGATCAATATCCGACTCGTCGAGCGAGACCGCGCCCACCACCGCGGGAGCACGGACACCGAATCGACTGCCCCGGAACCGACTTCGCGGGACGAGGTGCAAGCAATGGGCGAGGTGGCCGCGAAAGCCCGCGTCGACATCGCTGCACGCCGCCAGCCCGCGCGCCGGCGCGGGGGATTGGAGCGAACCCGATGAACCACAACACGAGGAACAGTCGCTACGCCGGGTTGGAACGTCGACACCGGCCGCAGATCATCGGTGGCCTGCGCGGCACGGGGCTGACCTACACCCAGATTCGTGAATTGCTCGGGGTCAGCCTGCGCCAGGTCGAAACCGTTTTGGGTGAGGCGCAAGCCTTGCGGGCGAGCGGGTTCCGTGCCAAAGAGATCGCCGCTGAACTCGGTGTGCCGCCGGGGTCGCTGGGGCGGATTCTGCCGTCGCGTCGGCAAGCCGCGATCACCGAGCGGCAGTCGCAGGTGTTGCGGGCGGTGTCGGACATGCGCGGCATGCAGGTCGACGTTCTGGCTCAGTACCTCAACATCCTCGAATCCAGCGCGTACGCGATCGTGCGGGAGCTGATCGCCAAGGGCCTGTTGTGTGAGCTGGAAAAGGTACAGCGCGGCCGGGCGTGGGTGTACGCGCCGCCGCGCGTGCAGGCCCGCTATCTGGGGTGGCGGCCGGCGGAGTGGACCCCGCCGCTGATGTTCGCCGAGCACTATCGCGCGGTCGCGCAAGCCCGGATCATGCTGGTCGGCAACGATGCGACCGCGTTCATCTCCGAACGCGCCCTGCACCGTGAAGCCGCCGTCGCCGCCCGCCTCGCTGCCGAGAAGCGGCGCGGCACCGCGGTGTTGGAGTTCTCCACCGGCATTGACCCGCTGCCTGGGCGCCCGCATTTGCATGACGGCCGGTTCCTGGGCGTGGTGGGTGGCAATTACGGCTGGTGGGCGTTGGAGGTCGAGCTCAGCGTCAAGGACAAGGCTCACATGGATACCGCGTTGCAGGGCGCGATCCGTGCCGCGCGTGCCGCGCACCCCTACACCATGGTCGGCCTGCTGTACCTGTGCCGCACGGCCGCGGTCCTCAACAACGTCGAGGCCGCCGCTGGGAGGCTCCCGGCCGAACTCGCCGCGCTGCCACTGGATCTGCAGATCCAGGACTTCGACAAGCAGTGGAAGGCATTCCTGGCCGCCCGTCGGACGGTGCGCGAGGCAAAACGGCAGCGCCACACCATCTTCGAAATCTCCAAGGAAGCATCATGAGCCCCACCGACTGCACCCCACTGATCACCCCCACCGACTGCGGCCCCGTCGCCGCCGTGCCGGCCGCTGAACCCGCGCCGACCGTGAACCTGTTCGCGCCGAACACCCCCGAGGCCCCGCCGGGAACCCCGCCAGCGGTGCACGCGGTCACCGACCCGGTCACCCACTGGTCGGGCCCCGACCTGTCCCACGCCGGCGCGACGGTGGAGACCGCACTGGTGTGCGGGGCGGCCCTGGCCGCGATGCTCGTGCTGATCGTGGCCGTGGCCGCGACCAAACCCGTTGAACCGCACCGACTGCGGAACTTCGCCGCCGCCGCATGGGCGCTGCCGCTGACCTCAGCGCTGGCCGGCGGGTCGTGGTCGACACCGTTGAGCCTGTTGTGGGACGGCGCCGAACACCTCGCCCACGGGCAGCTGGGCGGGTTGTCGATGATGCTGGTCCTCGGGCTGCCGTCGACGATGTTGGTGGCGTCGCTGTGGTGGGCGCATTTCCTGATCAAGACCGAGACCGTCGGGTTGAAGTCCCTGCGCACCACCAAACGCGTCCAGGACTCTCTGACCGCGCGCCGCCAGCAAGCCTCGGCGAACGCCGCGAAACGCGGTGCGCCGCTGCACCGCGGACACGACATCGTGCTGGGCGCCCTCGCCAACACCGTCAGCCACAAGGCGCCCGGGGTGTGGCGGACGCTGGCCAAGCGGCACGAGCCGTGGCTGTCGGTCGCGCATTCCGATGCTCGCAAGCAGCAGGCCATGTTCGGCACGACCGGCAGCGGCAAGACCGTGCTGATGGAACGCTACGCCGCCGCCTTGTTCGACTACGAGTGGCGGGCCTGGCAGAAGTGGTCCGGGGTGCCCGCGATGGCGGGCAAGCATGCCCGCCCGCTCCTGGTGATGATCTCGTGCAAAGGCGGCGAGGACGACCGCGAACTCGGGGTGAGCCTGCGTGAATCGATGCTCGCCCAAGGCGTGAACCCGAAGCGGATCGCGCTGGTGGGGGTGCCCGGGATGGACACCCTCGACGCGTGGGACAAGACCCCGGCGCGGGACCTGCGAGCGATGGTCGCGGCGCTGCTGGCCGCGACCGGCGAGGCCACCACCGCCGAAGGGCAGCACTTCGAGGGCATGCAAACCCGCATCGCGTCGCTGGTGGTGGACAACCCGACCGGCAAGCCCCGCAACCACGTCGAGTTCCTGAACCTGCTGGTCGAGGACAACCTCAAGAAGGCCTGGAACTACGCCCCGGACGTGGTGCGCCAGATCGATGCCATGCAGGCCGAGAAGGTCCCTCAGCTCGACGACGCGTTGATCAAGTGCACCAACCTGTTCGAAGAGCTCAAGGACTCCAGCGGGCGCATGGTGTTCGACGACGGCGTCGACATCGACGACCTCGACGTGCTGTTCATGACCGTGCCCGCACTGGACAAGGACGCCGCCCGCGCCCAGGTCGCCATGACCTTGCGGCTGTTGATGCAGCGTGCCGGGCGAACCGCGAAACACCTGCGGCGCAGCGTGATCCTGTTCATCGACGAACTGTCGGCGCTGACGACCAAGCACGGTTCCATTGGGATCGAGGACATCGCCGAGCGCGGACGTTCCCAGAAGATCGCGATGGTCTTCTGCGGCCAGAGCCCCGAATCGGTCGCCCCGGATGCGTGGTCGCTGGGACGGCTGCTGAAGACCTGCGCCGGCGGAGTGTTGCTCGGCTACATGGAAAACGCCGGCGAACTGTGTAAACACGCTGGATCGGTGCCGGTCATGTTGCCGTCGCGGCACCTGATCAAGGGCCAGCGCCACGGCGACGAGGGCCAGGTGTCGGTAGGGGAGAAGTGGCTGGTCGACCCCGACCGGGTCCGCCAGTTCAACACTGGTGACTTCGTGTTCTTCAAACGCGGCTACGCCCGCTTCGGTCGGGTCGTGCCCCTGAACAAGGCCGAACAAACTCCCCTGCCCGGAACCTCGCCCGCCGCAGCCCTGCACGTCGGCGACGATCCGACCCCGGCTACCGCATAACCCTCACCCGCCTGAGTGAATCCGATTGGAGCACAACCACTATGCGCATCTTCCGCGACCACGACCATGACGGCGACGGAGAGCACGACGACGAGCAGCCCCGCAAGAACCTCAGCCGCGACGAGATCGCCGCCCAGGCCGAGGACATGGTCGACGCGATCTCCGACTTCCTCTCCGATGCCGCCGGCGCCGCGGACCGGCTGTCGCAGTCCACACCGGCCGCGCGACCGGTCACGTCGACCGCCACCCCGGGGCCGGCCACCGCGGCCGCGCCCGCCGAAGCCGTCCAACCCGCACCGACCCCGGTCGCGAAACCGCATACCCGCGGCCAGATCTGGCGTGCGAGCGCGGCGGGCTCCTTCGTTGTGGTCGGCCTCGCCGCGACCGCGGCCTGGGGCCAGCCTCCCGAGGTCGGTGTCCCCGTCGTGCTCTACGGGCTGGGCTGGATCGCCTACCTGAGCTGGAACGCCGCGCGGCGTCCCTCCCCGTCGCTGGCGCTGGCCGCGTTCACCGAACACCGCGCCGCCCGGACCCTGCGCAACACCCACTGACCCCGCACCTTCGCGGGCCCCAGGAAAGGAAACGAATGTTCAAGTACCGGAAAGAGCCGGTCCTGCCCATCCCCAGCGAGCTGTACGACGAGATCGGCCAGCTCGGCGACCGCGTGCGCGGCTTGCGCGAGGACATCGCCCGAATCCGCGGCCAGTACGCGCTGTTGGTGCAGTCCCCGACCTCGCTGAGGGTCGACGACCTCGGCCCGCCGACCGATCCGCGGGAGGCCGCCATCCTCACGCACCAGGGGTTGCGGGTCATGGACCGCGACCTGGAAACCGTCGAGAAGGGCATCAGCTGGGTGCGCGGCCCCGCGAGCCGGATCAGCCTCACCGGCGCCGCAACCGATCACCGCGAACAGCAGATCGCCGCGCAGCGCCCGCCCATCGAACGCACCCGATAGCCCAACCCCTGCATCCCTGAAAGGAATTCATCACATCATGTCCGAAATCGATGAGATCGCCCAGCAGACCGGCCGCACCTTCCGCGACGTGCTCAACGTCGCGGGGCAGTGGCTGCGGACGCTGCGTGGTGCCGACGGCCGTGCCCCGAAGCTGAACCGTAAGCAGCGCCGCGAGTTGGCCGAGCAGATCATGGCCCAGGTCGGCGCTGAGAAGGTCAACGCCGCCTACTACACCAAGCGGGTCGCCGACTACCGCTCCGAACACGCCATCGCCCAATTCCAGCGCGAGAACGACCCGCTCCACACCGACCAAGACACCGCCGCCGACACCGAGCGCCTGGACGCGATGCGGCTGCGGATCGAGGAAAGCCTGGGCACCTCGGCGCTCAGGATCGAGCACCGCGGGCAGGTCGTGATGGCGTTGGACCGCGCCGCCCGCGCCCCGTACACGATGGACGCGTCCTTCAACGCGGTGTTCACCCCGATGACCGACCGCGACCGCCGTGAGGCGCGGGTGGCGGCGGTCGAATCCGAGCAGTGGGTCAGCGCCCGCACCCAGGAATGGGACCGTCGGGTGGCGTCGATGACCGTGGACCAGCCCGCCCGGCCGACCCAGGCTCCGCAGCTGGATCAGCCGCAGCCGCCGGCGCCGCGGTCGGTGTCGCCCGTTGCGCAGGAAGTCGCGATCGATCAGGACTTCGCCCGTGCCAATGCGATTCAGCAGATCCGGCACGTGCAGTACACCTGGCTGCACGACAAGGCCAGCGGTCGCGCCCGCGACCCCTACGGGGAGATCGCGCGCCGCCAGGCCGCCGAGCAGGCCCAGCGGGCGGGGATGACGACCGAGCAGGTGCGGTGGGAATTCGCCAACGCCGAGGCCAATTCCCGCTGCCAGGTGTCGCTGACGGCCAGCTCGCCCGATGGGTCAGCGCAGGGCATGCGCGGCTACTTCGCCACCGAGGCCGAAGCCGCCGCCTGGACCCACGACACGGTCCGGTTCAACCAGTGGACGCCGGGAACCTCGCTGGCCGTGCGTGCCCGCGAGACCGGCCGCCGGCACCCCTTCTACATCGCCGAGGGCAACCAGATCGACATCGGCGCCAGCGTCGAGGACTGGCACCGCGACCTGAACCCCGACAAAGCCCAACCCCCCGACAAGGACAGAAAGGTCGAAAAGACCGGCACCGGAACCGGTTCCGATGATCTGGAGCGGCGCGTGTCGATGCTGCAGCGCGGCCTGGACGCGGTGACCGCCGACCGCGACTACCACAAGAAGGATCTCGAATCGGTGCGCGGCCAGCTGGACACGGTGAAGAACGCCCAGCTGGGCCTGAACCAGGAGTTGCGGGATCTGCGGGGCGATCTCGACACCGCGCGCGCCGACCGCGACCGGTACCGCGGTGAACGCGACGAGGCCGTCGACAAGCTCCGCAGCGTCCGACACGAGCAGCAGCCGACCAATGGTGCGGACAAGCCGCGCCCGCAGATGAGCCGGTGACCTATGCACAGCGAACACGAGGAAGCGATGCGGGCGGACTTCTCCGACCGTGCCGCGATCAGCCTGAACGCTTTGGCGCCCAGGGTTTCCGGCGAGCAGGTCGAGGAGATCGGTCGCCGCGTTGCTGAATACGACCAGCGGTGGCAGTCGGGTCCTCACGCGCAGGAATGGGCTTTCCTGCACGCCGCCTACAACGACTGGCGTGACTTCCCCGAGGACATGCGCGTCTTCGTCGAGGACTTGCGCACCAATCCGACCGTTTACGCCGAGTACGGGCCGTCCGAGGTGCAGATGCGCAGCTTGGACCAGGCCCACAACATCGCCCGCGAAGAGCGCTGCGTCATGCAGGCATTGAAGCCGTCCATGCAGCGCGAGCCGATCAGAAGGGACCGGTGACCACCCATGCAGTCCGAACACGAAGAAGCCATGCGGTCCGACTTCCGGGAACAGGCGGCGCTGCAACAGCGCACCTACCAGGCGGGAGTGACCGAGTCCGAGATCGGGGAGTGCTTCAGCAAGGCCCGTGAGATCCACGGCCGGTGGAACGACGGCCCGCACGCCGGCCAGTGGCAGTACCTCACCGGCGCCTACGAGGACTTCCGCGACCGTCCCGACACCATGGACCGGTTCCTCGACAACGTCGAGCACAACCGTGCTCAGGGCTGGGACGGCGGACTCGACGAGGTCCAGCACCGAAGCCTGCACCAGGCCAAGGCCCTGACCGAACCGCATCGGGTCCGCCCCCGCGGCCAGATCCAGCGGAAGCGCTGATCGGCATGAATCACAATCCGGCTCAAAGGCGTTCATGGCAGCTGATCACCGCTGCCTTGACCGCCACGATGGGGCCGGGCCGGGACCGGGCACGCTGGACAGTGTTCCTGTGCCCGGTCCACGAGGCCGACGGCCAGCACCACAACCCCTCCCTCGGCGTCCGCTACGACCCCGCCCAAGGCAAAACCATCGTCCGCTGCTTCGCCCACTGCGACGACAAAGACGTCCTCGACAAGGTCGGGCTCCGCGTGCGCGACATGTGGGACCGACTACCCGAACGCAACCCGAACCAGCCCTACCACCGCGGGCAACGCCATGCGCAATCCCGAGCCCAGCAGGAACACCAGCAGCGAGTGTCATTGGTGGACAAGGCTATCGACTACGCGCGGCTGCCGATCCCGTCCAAACCCGACCTCGGCGACGCGATCGGACCGACGGAGAACGTGTGCGGCTACCTCTACCGCCGCGCTGACGGCGGTGAGGAAGGTGTGGTCGTGCGGCACAAAACCCCGCACGAGCACGGCGAGAAGAAGTCCTTCACCCAGACGCACTGGACCGGGAACAGCTGGGAGCCAACAGGTTTCGCGCCGATCCCGTACCGGCTGCCTGAGCTGCTCGACGGCGTGCAGGCCGGCCGCGAGATCTATGTGGTCGAGGGCGAGAAGGACGTCGGCCGCGCGATGGACGCCGGCCAGGTCGCCACCTGCAACGCCATGGGCGCCGGCAGTTGGACACCCGAGCACGCGAAATGGCTGCACGGAGCGGGCCGGGTAATCGTGGTCGCGGACCGTGACCGCCCCGGCTATCACCACGCCGCCAAGGTCGCCGAAACCCTGCACGGCCACGTCGGTGAAGTTCGTGTGCTCCAGGCCGCCGCAGGCAAGGACCTGTCCGACCACCTCGACGCCGGCCACGGCTTCGAGGACTTGGAGATGGTGCCTTACCTCGACCGCCACTACCGGCAGCCGAGGTCGGGCCCGCACCAGCAGCGGCAGGTCACCCGCAGCCGCTGACCTACACCTATCCCTGATTGATCACAAAGGAGAAAACCGTCATGACCAGCACCAACTTTGGACAGCGCTTCACTGCCGCCGCCGCGAAGATCCCCTCGGCGTTCGGCAAGAACAGCACGCCCGGCACCACCGTCTACGGGCGTATCACCAAGATCGGTGAACAGCCGAAGCTCAAGTACGGCGGCGCCCCGGGCGAGGTCGACACCGACGACCACGGCAACGCCATCCAGCAGTTGTTCATCACCATCGAGACCCCCAACGGGCCGCGCAACCTGTACCCGACCAGCCGCATGGAGCAGGCGATCGGGCAGGCGATGAACGCCTCGGGCGCAACCAGTTTCGACGTCGGCGCCACCGTGTCGGTCACCTACACCGGACCCGACCCCGACAACGACAAGGCCCGCCTTTACACCGCCGTCTACACGCCCGCGCTGGGTGCGAACGGTGGTGGTCGGTGACTGGCAACGACGCCGGTTCGATCGTGGGGCGCGCCAATGACGTTGCGCCCCAAGGCACACCTCGCGTCAGCACTGTCGCACCACCGGCAACCAACCAGCACGGACGCGACACCGCCCTATCCGCGCCCTGCCCAGGCAAGGGCGAGGCGCCCGCGACCTCTAGTGAGGAGGCGATCATGACAACCGCCCGCGACAGCCGCGACAGCATGTCGCAGCAGCCGCGCGACACCCGTCGCACACGCGACACCGATGCGACAGACCGCGGCGGCAAGGTTGTCGCATGGGCCGGATTCATATTCGGATCGGTGCTATCGATCGTGATGAACTGGCTGCACACGTGGTTACCCGCCGCGTCCAAGCCACACGGCTGGTCGCCGGGAGCGTGGCCGCAAATCGGTTCCGCCGTATGGCCTGTCACGCTGTTGCTGGCCGTCGAAGCTCTCTCGCGAGTCCGATGGCGACCCGGTTTGGCGTGGGCGCTGGCCCGCTACGGCGGTGTCGGCACCGTCGCCGCCGGCTCGGCGCTCATCTCCTACGGCCACGTCCACGACGTCCTGCAAAGCTGGGAGTACGGCACCGTCGGCTCCGCCGTCGGCCCCCTGGTGCTGGACGGACTGATGGTCGCCTGCGGCTTTGCCCTGCTCTCCGAATCCAGTTCCCCTGTCGCCGGCAGGGATACGGCACTCAATCCTCCGATTGTGGTCGATATTTCCACGCACACCGCGCCGGGCAGAGCTTCGGCTGTGGAGGTTGGCGAACCGTCCGCCGCATCCGTCAACGCGGTAAGCCATCAAGGCAGCCCTGAAGCGTTAGCTGGGGATGGTTTCGGGTCGGAATTGCATGCACGACACCAGGATGCGACGCCGCGACAGCCCGCCGCGACGGGCGCGACACCAGGCGACAGTCCTGCGACAGCCCGCGACAGTGACGATCCGATCACCCGCGACGAGCGCATCCTGGCGCTGCATGCCGCGGGTCGTTCCACACGCGAGATCGCAGACGAAATCGGTGTCCATCACTCCACTGTCGCGCGAGTCGTCGCACGCTACGGCAGCAGCGACACCACCCGCGACACCCTGTCGGGATTGCGACTGATCCAAACTCCTGCAAACGGTGAGGAAACCGCGTCATGACCGGTATCGAGTGGACCGAGGTGACCTGGAACCCGGTCACCGGCTGCGACCGCATCAGCAGCGGCTGCACCAACTGCTACGCACTGTCGATGGCCAAGCGGCTCAAGGCGATGGGTGCGCCGAAATATCAGATCGACGGCGACCCCCGCACCTCCGGGCCCGGGTTCGCGATCACGATTCATCCTGCGGCACTGGACATACCCCGACGCTGGCGTTCAACGAAGGTGGTGTTCGTCAACTCGATGTCGGACCTGTTCCATGCCAGAGTCCCTGAAGCGTTCATCCGCGACGTATTCGAGGTGATCACTGCGACGCCACAACACACCTACCAGGTACTGACGAAACGGTCCTTACGAGCCCGTCGCTTGGCCGAGAGGCTGGCCTGGCCGTCCAACCTATGGATGGGTGTCTCGGTAGAGGATCAAGACACACTCATCCGCGCCGAGCATCTGCTCGAAATACCTGCAGCTGTGCGGTTTCTGTCCTGCGAGCCACTCTTGGGGCCCGTCGACCTCACCGCGGTAATGCGCCGTCAACACAATGGAATCGGGTGGGTCATCGTCGGCGGTGAGTCCGGCCCTGGCGCCCGCCCGGTCTCTCCGGAGTGGGTACGAGGGCTACGAGATCACTGCGTCACCGCCGGCGTGCCGTTCTTCTTCAAGCAATGGGGCGGACACACCCCCAAACAGAATGGCCGCAGCCTCGACGGCATGGTCTGGGATCAGTTCCCTGTCAATCCGCCCGCGACCCAACTAAGCGATACCCGAAAAGCGATGGGAAGAGAGTCATGAACGCCGAGATGCGGATGCCGGACTTAGAGGCATCGAAGTGGTACACCACCGAAGAGGTTGCCATTGTCTTGAAGGTCGATCCATCCAGCCTGCGGCGGTGGCGCACGGCTGAACCGCCGCAAGGTCCACCCTTCGTACCAATCTCCGAGCGCGTAATCCGTTACAGCGGCAGCGACGTACTTTCCTACCTAGTGAATCGGCGCGTCGACCCGACCGCGGCGTGATGAACACACCCATCGATATCGTGCCGCTCGGCGTGCCCATCACCGGGTACGTCGAGCAACGCGGGAAAGCCGGTCGGTGTCGGGCGCGGGTGCGCTGGACCGATCCAGCGACCAAATCACGCGTGTCCAAGTCCGAATCGTTCGACACGGCGGAGGAGGCCGAAAGCTGGATCGAGCGGGTCCAGCAGGCAGCAGCTCGTGGCGTGGACCCGCGCATGGCAACGGCGACGCTGGCCGAGTACGGCGATCTGCACTGGGACACCGCGATGCGCGGCCTCGAGCCCAAAACCCTCGATCCCTACCGCGCCGGGTGGCGACTGCGAATCGTGCCGACCTTGGGCCATATTCCAGTCACGATGATCACGAACGGTCTGGCTGACCGGGCAGTGACCCTCTGGATCACCAACGGCAGCGGCCGGTCCACGATCAAGAACACCCTCGCAGTCCTGGGACGCGTGCTCGACCAGGCCGTGCGCGACGAGGTAGTTGACCGGAACCGCGTCGATGTGACGGGCTGGCAGGCTCAGCTCGACAAGCACGAGGATGAACTCGACAATCCGCGAGCACTCGCGCTACCGGACTGGGATGCGCTCGAAACCCTCGCCGCAGCCTTAGTCGCCGCGTCGGCCGGACACTATCGAGGGTGGGGCGATGCCGTCATGTTCGAGGCGTGCACCGCGACCCGCATCGGCGAGGTTTCCGGTTGCCGGGTCCGCGACATCGACACCGCCGAGTGGATGTGGACCTTGCGCCGCCAGACAACCCCGGGGCCCGGCGGTCTCAAAGACAAAGGTACGAAAGGGAAGAGGGTGCGACGCATCCCGATCATCGGCCATATTCGGCCGCTGGTGCTGACCCACATCAACGACTCCCGTGACCGAGTCGGTCGAACCCACCCGGAGGCCAGCGAACGTGAGTTGCGTGAGGCGCTCATGGACGCGCGGTTGTTCGTCGGTCCACGCGGTGGCCGGATCGCTACCGGTGTTCTGCGGGATGCGACGCATTGGGATGATGTGGTGGCGCGGTTGGGATTCGAGCATCTGCGCCGGCACGACCTGCGGCACACCGGACTGACCTGGTTCGCCGACGCGGGCGTGCCATTGCATCGGCTGCAGCAGATCGCCGGGCACACCGACCCGCGGATCACCCAGCGTTACCTGCACCCGGACGTCAAGGCCCTGCAGGACGACGGAGAGCTGCTCGCCCGCTTCCTCACGCTGCCGAACGCGGGACCGCAGATACCCGAGCTACTGGCCAGGATGGGACCCGACTATCCGCGAGCCGACCCAAGTGGCCCCAGACTGGCCCCAAATCTGTGGGTGGTCGAATAACAGAAAATCCCCTCCGGCCGAAGTCGGAGGGGATTTTCTTACGTCGGGCTGACAGGATTTGAACCTGCGACCACTTGACCCCCAGTCAAGTGCGCTACCAAGCTGCGCCACAGCCCGTTGCATTTGCTCTCGCTCGTGCTCGTGCTCTCGCTCGTGCTCGTGCTCTCGCTCGTGCTCGACGAGATTACCCCACTACCCCCCTGAACATCCAAATCGGCTGGTTATCGGCGTGCGGGAGGGGGTTGCTGGGGGTGCTGCCGGGCGGAGTGGGGTGGGCTCAGGGTTGTTCTGGCGCAGGGGAATCCGTGGGGGTGCGGACGAAGGGGGCGGCTACGTCGGGGGAGAGGGGGTAGGGGGTGGTGGCTTCGCGGCGGGTGAGGGCTTCGGCGGCTTCGGGTTCGTTGTTGGTGGTGAGGCGGTGGATGGCTCGTTCGAGGATGGGGAGGACTTCGGGGACCTGGAGGGTGCCGTCGGCGCATTGGGCGAGGAGGGAGGAGGTGAGGTTGGCGAGGATGACGGCGATATCTTCGAGGTAGCGGGGGGTGGCGCCGGCGAGGACGGCGGCGGCGATGGGGAAGACGGCGTCGAGGCCGTGATTGTCGAGGCGGTGGCGGGCGGGGCCGGTGCGGGCGCGGTGGTAGGCGGTGAGCATGGCGGGGTGGCGTTCCCACGGGTCGAAGACGTGGCGCATGACCCGGAGCAGGCCGTCGCGGAGGGGTTCGCCGGGGGGCGGGGGTTCCATCGGCAGGTAGGTGTTGTCTTCCATCCAGGCTTCGATGGCGGAAACAAGCAGGTCATCGCGGGTGGGGAAGAACTTGTAGATGGTGGTGAGGGAGACGCGGGCGCGGCGGGCCACCTCGCGGAGCTGGACGGCGTCGTGGCCTTCGGACTCCAGGAGGGTGCGCACCTCGAGGAGGATTCGTGCCCGTATTACCTCTTCCGTCTCCTTGGCCATGCCGCTACAGTAACGCCGTTACTCGAGTAACCCGGTTACTCGGGGTGTGACTTCCGTGGAGAAAGAGCACTATGCCTCGTCAGCAGTACTCGCCCGTCCCGGCTGCCCGGCGGCCGATCAGCTACCTCAAAGTCGCCGTCGCGGCCCTCTCGGTCGTGGCCGGTTGCGCCGCGGTGACGCCCGCCGTGGCCGAACCGGTGAGCGACTTCTATTACCCGCCACAGCAATTCGATTCGGCGCCCGGCGCGGTGATCAAGACCGAGGGCATGTCGGTGCTGCCCGCGCTGCCCGCCGCCGACGGGACCTGGCCGCTGGCGGCGCAGCGGGTCATGTACACCTCCCGCACCCAGGACGACACGCCCGTCGCCGTGACCGGCACGTTCATCGATTCCAGTCGCCCGTGGCAGGGGCAGGGCCCGCGCCCGACGGTGCTGATCGCGCCGGGCACGGTCGGGCAGGGTGACCAGTGCGCGCTGTCGCTGGCCTTCCCGACCGGCATGTACGCCAGCCTGACCCCGCCGACCTTCTCGGCGAACCAGGAGGTGCTGGCCGCGTTCGCCTGGAACGCGCTCGGCGCGCGGGTCTTCGTCACCGACTACATCGGGATGGGCACGCCCGGCATCCACACCTACGCGAACCGGATCGAGGAGGCGCACGCCGTGCTCGACGCCGCCCGCGCCGCGAACCGGCTCACAGGCACCGGGGCGGACACGCCGCTCGCGTTCTGGGGGTACTCCCAGGGCGGCGGGGCGAGCGCGGCCGCCGCCGAGATGCAGCCGAGCTACGCGCCGGAACTGAACCTGAAGGGCACCTGGGCGGGCGCGCCGACCGCGGATCTGTCGGCGATCCTGGACCGGATCGAGGGCAGTCTGATCGGCGGCGCGGTCGGGTTCGCGCTCAACGGCTTCCTGGACCGGTACCCGGACCTACGGCCCGAATTCAATTCTCGGGTGACGTCCGCCGGGCAGGGTCTGCTCGATGAACTGTCGAACGCGTGCATCGGCGATGTGATCGCGCTGCATCCGTTCCTGCGCACCAACGCCTTCACCGTCGATCAGCGTCCGCTCGTCGACCACATGCGCGAAATCCCGTCGATCCAGGACATTCTGCGGCAGCAGCGGATCGGATCGCTGACCCCGGCCAGTCCGGTGCTGATCACCAGCGGCGTCAATGACGACACCGTCCCCTACGGTCAGGCCAAGCAGTTGGCGAGCGATTGGTGCGCCGCGGGTGCGACGGTCAGCTTCCGGACCAATGAATTGCCGCCCATCCTGTCGGGCGCGACGATTCCCAATCACTTCGGACCGGAATTGATCGACGGTTTCGGCACCAACAATGCGATCGGCTATCTGATGGACCGGCTCAACGGCACACCGCTCTCGGGTTGCGCCTTCGCCTGAGAATTCCCGCCGCCGTTCCCTTCTCGCCGATCACCTAGGTGTCCCATGTCTGAAATATCGCGTCGCTCCCTGCTGTCCGGAGTCGCCGCCACCGCCGCCCTGCTCGCGACCGCACCCGCCGCCCGCGCGGGCATCGCCGCCCGGATCAACCGGGTCGAGCTCACCCGGGAGGAGCATCGGGTCATCGTCATCGGCTCGGGGTTCGGCGGCGGGGTGACCGCGCTGCGCCTGGCCGAGGCCGGAGTGCCGGTGCTGCTGCTGGAGCGCGGTATGCGCTGGCCGACCGGTCCGAACGCCACCACGTTCCCCAATGCCACCGCGCCGGACAAGCGGATGCTGTGGCATCGGTCGAGTCCCGAATTGTTCGGCAGGCCGGTCGTTTTCGACAAGTACACCGGCTTGGTGGAGGCGGTGCCCGGCGAGAACATGACGGCCCTGTGCGCGGCCGGGCTGGGCGGCGGATCGCTGGTGTACCAGGGCATGTCGTTGCAGCCGACCGAGGCGGTGTTCAGCACTCATTTCCCCGGCGGGCTGGACTGGGCGGAGCTCGACAGCGTCTACTACCCCCGGGTCGCGCGCATGCTGGGCTTGGCCGTCGCACCCGACGAACTCGTCGAGACGCCGAACTACAGGGCCGCCCGGGTTTTCGCCGAGCACGCCCGCGACGCGGGGCTCCCCGTGTCGAAGATCCCCATGCCCATCGACTGGAATTACGCGCTCGCCGAACTGCGCGGCGAGATGGCAGCGTCTTACACCAACGGGGCCGGCTCCCTCGGCGTCAACAATGGCGGCAAGCACACCGTCGACGTCACCTACGTGGCCGCCGCCGAGGCCACCGGCCGGGTCACCGTGCAAACCCTGCACGAGGTCACCGATATCGAGCGCGCTCCCGACGGCCGCTGGACCGTGCACGTGAACCGCACCGACACCGCTGGCACGGTGCTGGAGAACAAGATCCTCACCACCGATGCCCTGGTGCTGTCGGCGGGCAGCCTCAATACGACCCGCTTGCTGGTGCGCGCGGCCGCCAAGGGCCAGATCCCCGATCTGCCCGACCAGCTCGGCCGGGGCTGGGGCACCAATGCCGACCGCATCTACGTCTGGACCGCCCCCACCGAGGAATTCGGCCTCGCTCAGGGCGGCCCCGTCGTCTACGGCAGCCTGAACTGGGACGACCCGGACGGCGCGCACACCGTCATCCAAGCCTCCATCCCGCCGTTGTCGGTCGACGCGCACAGCACCATGATGGTCGGCTACGGCGTCAGCACCGGCCGCGGCGAATTCCGCTATGACTCCGCCGCCGACACCGCGACCCTGCACTGGCCCGCAGACGGCGACGCCACCATCCAGAACAACCACATCGGCCCCGCCGTCCAGCGCATCGCCGGTCCGTCGAGCACCCTGCTCGACACCAACCTCGCGTTCCCCTCCACCTGGCACCCCCTCGGCGGCGCCGGCATGGGCGCGGTCTGCGACCTGGACGGCCGGGTCCTCGGCCAATCGGGTCTCTACGTCCTCGACGGCGCCCTCATGCCCGGCAATACCGCAGCCTGCAACCCGTCGATGACGATCGCCGCCCTCGCCGAGCGTGCCCTGGATCGACTGGTGAAAACCGATGTGGGGCATGTGATCTGACGGGCCAACGACCAATCCCTCAGCCTCACTATCGTTGATGCGCGTTTCGGAATGGGAAGAATTGCGCGCTACCGTCGCGTCGGAAACTTTCCACCGGCGATTCGATAAGTGGTCTACTTGACGCACCCCGGCGAAGGGGAACTCAAACATCCACGCCGACAATCGGAGTCGAGCATGTTCCGCATACCGATCGAGGGCCATGAAGCGGTGACCATCATGACTAACGCGTACGCGCGGGACGTGTTGCGGGTACACGAGGGGTGCCCGATGTCAGTGTGCGCCAGGAAACGTCAGGCAATTGCCGTGATCAATGCGGCGGCGCGGGGGACGGGGGTGCAGTCGTGAGGGTGATTTCGCACGACGCGCCCGACTATCCCGTCATGAATTTGCAAGCGGCGCAGCGGGGTTTGACCGTGCATCAGGGGTGTGGTGAGAGTTGCGATGCGCGGCGGTACTTCCAGGGACTGGTACCCCGGCTCGAGACGATCGCCAAGGAGATCGAGTCGATGCGCGGGCGGACCAGTTGGAACATCTGGTAGCCGCCCGTACGCGGAGCGGTCACCGACGTGAGCGGTGAATGATGGTCAGGGCGAACAGGAGTCAGGCCCGCGCCGATCCGGAGGACCTGACCCTGCCCGATCCGCCCGAAGCCGCGCGGACGGCTGACCAGAGGTTCAGCCGGCCGCCGGGGTCGTCGAGCTGACCGGGCTGGAGGAGGTGATGGTGTAGGCGCCGACGGTGATGGTGATCGCCTGGTCCGGGGTCACCGAGGCGCCGGCTGCCGGGTTCTGCGCGATCACCTTGCCGTCCTTGGTGGAATCGTTGGTCGTCCCGGTGGATTTCGCGACGCTGCCGTGCCAGCCGAGAGCCTGGAGCGCGGAGGTGACGGCGGCGGGGGTGAGACCGATCAGGGCGGGCACGGTGATGGTCGTGGTGGTCGAGGGACCGGTGGACACGGTCACCTTGACGGTCGAGCCGACCGGCTTCGCGGTCCCGGCGGCCGGGGAGGTTTCCAGGACAGTGCCTTTCGTGCTCTTGTCCTCGCGCTGAACCTGTTCGACGACGAACCCGTCCTTCTCCAGGCGTGCCTTGGCCTGCGTGATCGCGGACCCGATCACATCCGGTACCGGAACCGTTTTCGGCTGCTGGGATGTGATCGGAGGCGGCGTGTACGGGGCCGCCGTGGTCGGCTGCGTGTAGGGCGCGGTCGTGACCTGCGGAACCTCCGTGGTGGTGGTCGGTTCGGTCGTGACCGCCCCGGTGGTCGTCGCCGTGATGGTGGGCGTGTTCGAGGCCGCCGCATTGCCCGGTCCGGGCCGACCGTCGCCCGCGTGCACCAGCAGGTACCCGAGGACCGCCACGGTGACCACCAGGGCCGCGGCCAGCAGGATCCGGCCGGGGCCGCGGCGCTTACCGGGAACGCTTGCGCCCGGCCCTGTCCCGGTACCCGGGTCGGGCCCGGTGCGAATGCCGATACCGGGAACATCATGACGCCCGCTCACATCGGACGGCATGGGTCCGGTCCCGAAGCGGGTCGGCGCGGGCCCGGCGCTGCTCGAACCGGGTGCGGGCCCGGTGGTCTCGCGCAGGGGTGCGGGTCCGGTCACCAGCCGAGTCGGCGCGGGACCCGTATGGGGACGCGTCGGCGCGGCACCGGAAGCGACCGGACCGGAACCGGAATTCACCCGGGCCGGCGCCGGTCCGGTACCCGGATTGACCGGTGCGGGACCGGTATTGACCCGGGTGGGTGCGGGTCCCGTATTCAGGCGCGCCTGGTCGGGCCCGGTAGTGAGCCGAGTGGGCGCGGGCCCGCTGTCGAGGCGAGCCGGCGAGGGGCCGCTGTTCACGCGTGTCGGCCCCGGACCGCTGTTCAGTCGAGTGGGTTCCGGCCCCGGCCGCGTGGTGGCGGGACCGTTGCCCGGCCGGATCGGAATCGGCAACGGCGCCGGAGGCATCGTGGTGGCATTGCGCTCGGGTTGTCCCGCAGCGTATCTGGGCCCGCTGACGTGCACCGTCCCGGCCGGGGCGGTGCGATGCGTCCCCGGCCGGCGCAGCATTCGCGAGGCCGCCCAGGCGAGATGCGTGCAGGTGTCGAAGCGCCGTTCCGGGTCTTTGGCCATGGCGCGGGCGATGAGCTCGTCGAAACCCCGTGGCAGCGTGGGGTTCCGGTCCGAGGGCAACGGCACCGGCTCGTAGGCGTGCCCGTAGATGATCTGCCCGACGTTCTGCCCGGGGTAGGGCGCCTCTCCGGTCAGCATGTGGAACAGCGTGCACCCCAGCGAGTACACGTCGGCGCGCCGATCGGCCTCCCCGGGCCGGGTGAGCCGTTCCGGGGCCGCGTACTGGAAGCTGGCCAGGATCTCCCCGTTCTGGGTGAGCTGCCGGCTCTCGTCGAGGGATTTGGCGATGCCGAAGTCGGTGAGCACGGCCCGTTCCGGACGCCCGTCCGCGAGCAGGATATTGGCCGGTTTCACGTCGCGGTGCAGGATGCCGGTGTCGTGGGCGTGGTCGAGCGCCGCCGCGGTCTCAGCGATGATGCGCACGGCCCGCGCCGGATGCATGGGTCCCGCGCGCAGTGCCCGCGCCACGTCGCTGCCGTCGACGAAGGTCATGGAGATCCACAGCCGGTCGTCTTCCTCGCCGCGCGCGTAGACGGTGACGATGTTCGGATGCTGCAGGCGCGCAACCGTATCGGCCTCGCGCTGGAACCGGGCCCGGTGTTCGCGTTCGCCGCCGGGCAGGGTCAGCAGTTTCAGGGCCACGAATCGTGGCAGGTCGCGGTCTCGGGCTTGATAGACCGCGCCCATTCCGCCGGCCCCCAGCTTTCGCAAGATCTGGTAGCCGGCGAAGTTCTCACCGGGTTCGAGCGTGCCTCCCACGGAGGTGATATCGCGATAGACGTCCGCTCCGAAACGTTCGGCGTGTCGCGCTCGCGCGAGTCGGGCTTTTCGATCATGGTCCTGACGTTGGGTCGCCGGACGTGGCAATGACCTTGTAGTCTTTCACAATTCGGTGGGCGGCCCCGGCTACTGTCTGGGCTGTCTTGCATCCACCGGGTACTGGAAGCAACCGGTCAACAGTAAAGGGGAACGCCGGACGTGGACGTGGGAGCAGTGGCGGCGGCCGCGCAATCGGGTCGCAGCAGCGAAGCCATCGTCGCCGACACCGAGCAGCAGGTCATCGAGATGCTCACCAACATCGGGCGCTACTACCAGGCGATGTACAACCTCGGCGACATCCGTTCGCCGGGTGCGGAGTTGCGTGCGGCCTGCTCGAAACTGCTGACCGTCGCCAACTGGCTGGACACGGCCCGCGACGATCAGTACCAGGACGCCCCGACGTCCGAACCGGGCGCGCCCGCGCCGGAGCAGAACCGCTCGCTGCCGCGGGTGGTCGCGGATTTCCTCGCCGAGCACCCCGAGCAGACCTGGACCCCCGCCGAGGTGATCGCGGCGTTGCAGGGTCGCGGCGTGGAGCTGCCGATCAGCGCCCGTCATCACGTCGCGGTGGCGCTGGGCCGAATGGCACAGCGCGACAACAGCAATGTTCGCAAGCTGGACCGCGGCAAATACCAGTACGCGGCGGACTCGGCCTAGCCCGATGCGCCGCTTCCGGCACCTATGCCGGATTTGTCTGCGCCCCTACGAGATCCAGGCGATGAGCTCGTCGATGTAGGCGCGGAAGAGCGTGGCCATGTCGACCCGGTCCGGGTCGACCAGCCATTGCAGTTGCAGGCCGTCCATCATGGCGAAGACCTGCCGGGCGACCGCCGCGGGGTCGATGTCGGCGCGCACGCTGCCGTCGGCCTGCCCTGCCTCCAGCGCCGCGCCCAGATAGTCCTGGAGTCGCCGGTAGCGGTTCTGGGCCCACCCGTGCGCGGGATGATCGACGGTGACGGCCTCGCTGGTGAGAACCGTGAACAGTCGAACCAGACCCGGCACGTGCGTGTTGTGATCCACCAGCTGCGCGAGGCGCACGAGGGCGTCCTTGCCGCGCAGCTGCTGATCGAAGCCCAGCCGGTCGTAGTCGAGGCGGTCGCGGTAATCGAGGACCGCGGACAGCAGCGCCGCCTTGTTGGGGAAGTAGTGCAGGACCCCGGGCTGGGACAGGCCGCAGCGTTCGGCGATCTCGGCGATGGAGGTGCTGCGATAGCCGTTGTCGGCGAAGGCCTTCAGGGCCTCGTCGATGATCTGCTCGCGGCGGTCGTCGCCCCGGCCGCGGCGTCGGGGGTGGGGCGTCATGTGGTGGGACACTAGTCAAGTGTGTTGAGCAGGCAAAACCCGTCTATGGTAACGAAACGGTAACGTTACCTAATGACCACTCGGTAAACGCGGCATCCGCTGGCACACTCGGGGCCAGCCGTACAAGGCAGTACGAGGGAAGGGATCGCCGGATGAGTCAGGCCCTGATCACGCCGTTCACACTGCGGGGAGCCGCTGGAAAACTGGCCGCCTGGGAAGCCGCGCCGCCCGCCGGGACCGCATACCGCGGCACCGCGCTGCTGGTGCCGGGCTTCACCGGCTCGAAGGAGGACTTCGAGGAGATGCTGCCGCTGCTGGCGGACGCCGGCTACCGGGCCGTCGCCTACGACCAGCGCGGGCAGTGGGAGTCCGAGGGCCCCGACGAGGTCTCGGGCTACACCCTGGCCGATTTCGTCGGCGACCTCCAGAGCGTGGTCGACCAGATATCGCCTGACGAGCCCATCCATCTGGTCGGGCACTCCTTCGGCGGCTACGTCTCCCGCGTCGCGGTGATCGAACGCCCCGAACGGTTCCGCACCTTCACCCTGCTCGCCTCGGGCCCGTCCTCGGTGGAGGACATCAACTTCCCGCCGCCGCTGCTGATCGCGCAGCTGGTGGAAGCCGGTGGGCAGGAGGTGATCTGGCAGCAGATGAGCGCGGTCATGGCGCAGGCCGACCAGCAGCCCTCGCCGCAGCGTCAGGAGTTCCTGCGCGAGCGGATCCTGGGCACGAAGCAGGCCAATATCGTGGGCATCCTCACCTGCATGGCCGAGCCGCCGGTGAAAGATCCCGCCGTGCTGCGGGATTCGGGCGTGCCGCTGCTGGTGGCCTACGGCGACACCAATGACCTGTGGGCGCCCGAGGTGCACGCGCGCTTCGCCGCCCAGCTGGGCGCGAAGACCGCCGTCTACCCCGGCTCCGGTCACGTTCCCAACGAGGACGTCCCCGACCGGGTCTGCGCGGACCTGGTGACCTTCTGGAAGGAACGAGCATGACCGACGCCATCGACGACCTGCTCGCGAAACTCGATCTGCCCGCCAAGATCCGGCTCGTCTCGGGCGCGGGCTTCTTCCGCTTCGCCGGTGACGAGAGCATCGGCCTGGCCGACATGCCGGTCTCCGACGGCCCGTCCGGTGTGCGCGGCGAGCACTGGGACGAGCGCGACCCGTCGGTGAGCCTGCCCTCGGGCACCGCCCTGGCCGCCACCTGGGACCGCGACCTGCTCACCGACATCGGCGCGCTCATCGCCGCCGAGGCACGCCGCAAGGACGTGTACGCGGTGCTGGGCCCGACCATCAACCTGCACCGATCCCCGCTCGGTGGACGGCATTTCGAATGCTTCTCCGAGGATCCGATGCTGACCGCCGAGATGGCCGACGCCTACGTGCGCGCGGTGCAGGCGCACGGGGTGAGCGCGTGCCCCAAGCACTACGTCGCCAACGACTCCGAGACCGAGCGCTTCACCGCCGACGTCATCGCCGACGAGCGCACCCTGCGTGAGCTGTACCTGTACCCGTTCGAGCGGTCCGTGGAGGCGGGCGCGTGGATGGTGATGGCGGCCTACAACTCCGTCAACGGCACCACCATGACCGAGAACGACCTGCTCGACGAACCTTTGAAGGGCGAGTGGGGTTTCGACGGCGTGGTGGTCTCGGACTGGACCGCCGTGCGCTCGACCCTCGGCGCGGCCAAGGGCAACGATCTGGCCATGCCCGGCCCCTGGGAGCTGTGGGGCGCGCCGCTGGAACAGGCCGTGCGCGACGGCCGGGTCCCCGAATCCGCGATCGACGACAAGGTGCGGCGCATCCTGCGCTTCGCCGAACGGGTCGGCGCGTTGAACGGAACCCCCACGCCCGTCCCGGCATTCACCGACGAGCGGTCCCGGCAGCTGGTGCGCGAGGCCGCCGCGCTGGCCATGGTGCTGGCGAGCAATGACGGCACCCTGCCGCTGCGCGCGCCGGCCCGGGTGGCGCTGCTCGGCTCCGCCGCCGCCGAACCGCGGTTCATGGGCGGCGGCAGCGCGACCGTGATCCCGGCGCACACCACCTCCCCGCTGGAGGGGCTCTCCGAGGTGCTGCCGGTGGTGTACACCCCCGGCGTCCACCTGAGCGAGAGCATGATTCCGATCCCGTTGGACCTGGTCACCGATCCGGAGACCGGCGAGCCCGGGCTGTCGCTGCGGTACCTCGGCGAGGACACCGTGCTCGGCGTCGAACACCGCACCGCGGGCAGCCTCATGCTGTTCGGCAACCCGAACGCGGTGCAGGCCAAGGCCATCGAGCTGCGCGGGCGGCTGCGCGCCGACGTGGCGGGGGAGTGGCGCATCGGCTTCGCGGGCGTGGGCGCGCTGACCCTGGCGCTGGACGGCGAGCAGGTGCTCGAGGAGACCGTGCTGCCCGACGGCGCCGATCCGGTGGAGATGCTGCTGAATCCGCCGCAGCGCTTCGTGACCCGCACTCTCGCCGAGGGGCAAGAGGTCGAAATCCTGGTGCGCATGGCGCCCGGCGGCGGCTTCCCCGCCATGGGCATCACCTGCGCGGTCGGCCGCCCGCGCCGCTCCGACGACGACGAGTTCGCCGCCGCCATCGACCTGGCCCGCACCAGCGATGTCGCGGTGGTCGTGGTCGGCACCACCGAGCAGATCGAATCCGAGGGCTTCGACCGCACCACGCTGCGCCTGCCCGGCCGCCAGGACGAACTGGTCGCCGCCGTCGCCGCGGCCAACCCGCGCACCGTGGTGGTGGTGAATTCCGGTTCCCCCGTGGAGATGCCGTGGCGCGACGATGTGGCCGCGGTCCTGCTCACCTGGTTCCCCGGACAGGAATTCGGTGCGGCGCTGGCCGACGTGCTGACCGGGGCCGCCGAACCCGGCGGCCGCCTGCCGACCACATGGCCCGTGACGATGGCCGATGTCCCGGTGCTGGACACCAAGCCCGGGCCGGACAACGCGCTGCCGTACTCCGAGGGCATTCACATCGGGTATCGGGCGTGGCTGAAATCCGGTGTGGCCCCGGCTTATCCATTCGGCCACGGCCTGGGCTACACCACCTGGGAGCTCGACGAGCTGACCGTATCCGGCCGCACCGCCACCGTCACCGTCCGCAACACCGGGGCGCGCGCCGGTCGTCAGGTCGTGCAGGCGTACCTGTCGCGTGCGGACAGCGCCGTCGATCGCCCGGTGCGCTGGCTCGCCGGATTCGCGGTGATCGAGGCGGGCGCCGGTGAATCCGTCAGTGCCACCATCGAATTGCCGAGACGCGCGTTCGAGCACTGGACCGCCGACGGCTGGGCTGTCGAACCTGGTTCCTTCACCCTGCACGTCGGCACCTCGGTGACCGCGCTGCCGCTCACCGCCGACATCGGCTGAAAACACGCATCCACCCCAGAGGTCCGGCCGTTCGCGGCCGGACCTCTGACACTGAGTGCCGGCGATTCCGAAGGGCTATCGGTCGGGATGCATTGTTGACAAGATCATGTAATATCTGGCGAATCGAAAGGGGCTGCACAGCAACCCTTTTTGCACTCTTGATCGACTTCAGGGCGGTAGGGGGTATCGGGGGAAATCGACTTCAGGCTTCGAAAATGTCGAAGCGCAGGGGCAGCTCGTCGACGCGGTGGGGGCGTTGATGGCGAGACGCAGGGGCCGGCTGCGCGCGACGTGGTGACCACACGGATTCCGCAGTATCGACTGCCGCTCGCACCAAAGGAATCTAGCGATGTCCGAAAACTTCCCGGATCATCCCTCGGCCCTTTCCTCCACACCCACCGACCTGTCCCTGCTGTTGCGTCCGGCCCCGCCCGGAGGGCCGACCGACATGGTGCGCATGCATCCGAGCAACGGCTACCTGCTGTGGGCCGACCTGCCGCCCGTGCTCGTGCTGGGCAGCTCCGGCGGCTCCGGCGCGACCACCACCGCGCTCGGCATCGCGGGCGCGGCCGCCTACGACTACGGCGAGCACTCACCGGTGGTCGTGGACGCCACCACCACCGGCGGTGACCTCGCCGCGCGCGGGTGCGACACCATCGACGCCGCCGGCACGGTCCAGTCCTGGCTGAACATGGCGCACCGCAGCCTGCCGTCAACGGTCATCGACAGCTGCGGCGAAAACAGCTCCGGCGTAGGCGTTCTGCCGCGCGGGCCCGAAGCGCTGCCCCGTCGCGAGACCTACTCCTCGGTCCACCGCGACCTGGTCGAGGCGGGATGCCTGCCCGTGTACGACGGTGGCGCGCCGGTCACCAGCCGCGTGGTCGCGCCGTTGCTGAGCGATTCGCGCATCTCGCTGGTGATCACCCTGGCTGCCCGCCCCGATGCGGTGAACCGGCTCAAACCGGCGCTGATCTGGCTCGACGACAACTACAGCCAGTACCACCTGGCCGACGCGGTCATCGTGGTCACCCGCCAGCACCCCAAGGACGGGCCGCTGGTCACCGAGCACGTGCGCAAGTATCTGGGCGATGTGGTCCGCGCGGTCGCCGAGATTCCCTACGACACGCACCTGGGCTCGGGCGGCCCTGTCACCTGGCGGCGGCTGGCCCCGCCGACCCGCGCCGCCTACCGGCAACTGGTCAATCTACTTCGATAGCCGCACAAAACCATTCGGTTCGTTTACCGGGTCGGCCCGGCAGTGCGAGGGTAGCTGGCACGATTGCCCCATGAATGCCTACGACGTGACGGTGGGTGGCCCGCGCATCTCGACCGCCGGGGCGTCCGCGAAGGAAGCGTTCGATCTCTGGGCGTCCATCCTGAGCGAATCGATGATGAAATGCTCGATGGAACCGCTCTCGGACGGACCGTTCCACGGCGTACTCGATCCCTGCGTGCGCTCCGAGCCGATATCGATTGCCCGAGTGGCGAATTCGGACACCCTCGTGCGCCGCACCCACCGCCACATCGCCGCCTCCGACGAGCCGCACGCGCTGGCCTGGCTGACCACCGCCGGCGTCTGTGACGTCCGTTGCGGCGCAACCTACCTGCGCTCCCCGGTGGGCACCATGGTCCTGGTCGACGGCGAGCGGCCGCAGGAGGCGATCACCACCGAGTACGAGGGCATCGTGATCCGGGTCCGGCGCGACCTGCTGCTGAGCGCCGCGGGCTTGCGTGACGACGAATTCCCGCTGGCCAGAAGGTTGCAGCCGATCGGGCACGAAGCCTTGGTGATCGACTTCTTCCGGCGGCTGGTGCACCTGTCGCCCGAGGCCCTGGGCACTACGGCCCTGTTGAACTCCGGCATCGGGCTGCTCGCGGCCGGACTGGCCCTGGGCAGCGACCAGCTGCCCGACGAATCGGCCACGAACGCCCTCCTACGCCAGCAGGTGATCGCCTTCCTGACGGCGCACCTGGGCAACCCGGAGCTGACGCCCGACCGGATCGCCGTCGCCTGCGGACTCTCGCGGCGCAAGTTGTTCCGGCTCTTCGCCGATATCGACGGCGGCCCCATGATGCTGCTGCGCCGCATGCGCGTCGAGCGCGCCCGCGAACTGCTGGTCGCGGCCCCCGACCGCACGATCGCGGCCATCGCCGACGCCTGCGGCTTCACCGGCGACCGCAACTTCTATCGCGTGTTCCGTGCCGAGACCGGTCTGACTCCCCGCGAATACCGCGACCACGTGCTGTCCGTGCGCCCGGCGGCGAATCCGCCGGTGAGTGTGCCGCTGGGTAGCTTCTCGGCGTAACGGCCTGTCGCCGATCGTATGTCATGCGTCGTCGCTGGCGTGTCACTCGTTGTCGGTATCGATGACCATTAGATTGCTGGGTGGCTGCTGATGGGTTGCGGAGTGTCAGCTTGACCCCCGTTTTGTCCGGCATCGGAATAATCGACACGAGGTCGGAGCCGGAAAAGTGGCTCGACGCCGCCGGTCGCCTCTGATCTATTCCTGTGCACTCACAGCCGATAATCCTCTCCGCGCCAATTGATCTGGGTGTCCGAACGGTCCGATAGCATCGAATGGTTGCTCGGGTACGCGCCATCCGTTCGATCGTCGCGATTCGGCAGGTAGGTGGGATGCGGGTGAGTTCAGGTGCGAAGTCGTGTATCCGCTGCGGTGGCCGCCTGGCACGCCACAACACCGGCGAGCTGTGCGGCCCCTGTGACCGGGGCCGCGAGCGGCTGCCGCGGCTGGAACCGTCCCTGTGGCGTCGCCGCCGAATCCGGCAATCCCGCGATCGCGATCGAATTGGCGCGGGCGGCGCTGCGCAATTCCGCCGAGCTGCCCCGGCTGCGCACACTGGCGCTGCAATTGGCGCACGGGCACGCGCTGCGAAAGGCGGGAAGCGAATCCGATCGGGCCATCGGCCAGGCGTGGGAGGCCACCGCCGATCCCGCCGCGGGGGATGGTGATCTGGCCGGCTATTGCACACCGGAATTCATTCGCATGGAAGCCGCGAACAGCTGGGTGCACCTGGGCAAGCCGGAAGCGGCGGTGGAGACCTTGCTGAAAGCGCTGCCGCTGTGGCAGATCGAGGATCGCCGCGATCTGGGGCGGGGTCTGGCGCTGCTGGCGGTGGCGCAGGCGCGGACCGGTGCGGCCGATCAGGCGCTGGAGGCGGCGGCCCGGCCCGCGCTCGCGATCGCCTCCGAGACGCACTCCAGCCGGACCCTGCGGCAATTGCACCGGCTGCCCGGGGAATTGGCCGGTTCCGGGGGCGCCGGCCAAGCGCGGGAATTGCGCACTATTCTCCATCGCACGCTGCGTGCGCAGCGCTGATAATGCGAGGTTGATTTGCTGAAAGGTAGCGGAATGTCGGACTCGGATGTCACCCGAGGTCGCACCGGCTGTCGCCAGACGTCGGTCGAGGTGACCTTTGCGTTTCGGTGACCATTCTGACATGCAGAAACTGTTAACGTTGATCTTGTTCGAATGCATCTCACGAGACATGGATTCGAGGACAGATGAAGAATGCTGGTAAGTTGCCATCCCTGGGTATCGCCGCCCTGCTGCTGACCTTCATCGGGCTGCTGCTCATCGGGCCCGTGGCCGCCGGATTCCTGATCCAGGCGACCACGGGCGGTCCGGCCGACCTCGCCACCTTCGCCCCGCTGGTCGGCATGGCGCTGGTCGTCGCCTTCGCGCTGGGCGCGGGGATCTGGATGTTCTGGACGCTGCTACGGCGCTGAGATCGATTGCGGGATCGGAGATCCGCCGCCACCACGGCCACCACAGTGGCCGCGGTGGCGACCGCCGGCGAGATCGCCTCAGGCGAAGTTCTTTTCGATCAACTGGGTGACAACCGACGGGTAGCGGTCGGGGAAGTCCATGGGCACGATGCCGTAGTGCGCGGCCTGGCCGCGGTGCGCGGTGAGGTAGGCGTCGATCTTCGGCATGATGGCCGCGGCATTGTCCTTGGGCCAGGCGTTGTCGGCGAAACTGGTGAAGTTGATGTACTCGACGGTGTTGGCGGGATCGGCGGCGGCCTTGTCGAAACAGTCGCGGACGTAATCGAATTTGTCGCCGCCCGACGAGCCGAAGTTCGAGGAGCCCGAATCCAGTCCGGCCAGGCCCTTGTTCTTGTACCGGTCCTGCAGGTAGATCCGATCGGTGCTGAACACGCCGTTGTCGCCGCCGGGCCACTGCAGACAGCCCAGGGAGTTCGCGAACTGTGCGATGAGCACGATCCGGCCGCGCGCCTCACCCAGTGCGGGGAAGCGGTTCTCCAGCCAGAACAGCGAGCGGTAGCCCTTGGCGTCCAGGTAGCCGTTGAAGATGCGCTCGAAGTTCGAGCCCACGTCGTTGTTGGTGCCGTCCTCCTTCTTGACCCGCATGATCAGGACCTCGCCCGGATTGCGGGCCAGGAAGGTCCGGCACTGATCGAGCACGGTGTCGAAGGTGATGCCCTGGTAGAAGCCGCTGTGGTAGACGCCGAAGGAGTCGGCGGTGTGGTCCTGCAGACCGTTGCAGCGCATGTCGAGGAAGCGGATGCCGTGCGCGAACTGGTCGGGCAGCGACCAGTTCTGGGTGTGGGACCATTCGGTGCCGTTGGCCGGATCGGTGGCGCAGGAGTCGTGGGTGCCGGGAATGGTCAGGCGCGGTAGCGGCGTGGTGTCGGCCAGCGCCGACATCCACGCCTGCGGCGCCGCCGCCACGGTCCGGGCGTGCGGAATCGCCTGGGCCGCAGCACCGGTCAGGCCGGTGGCGACCGTGCCGGCGACGGCGGCCAGGGTGGTGCGGGCGAAGTCTCGGCGCGTCAAGCTCATAGAGCGGGGAGCCTAACCTGGACAACGGTCCAAGATCACCGAATTGCCCGAATCGGCCGGGTCAGTCTTGTTCCGTGCTCAGGGTGATGGTCGTCCAGCCGCCCACATGGATGCGATCGCCGTCCCGCAGGGGGATGGCGGTCTTGGGCGCGATCGGGGTCGGGCTCTCGTTGATGCAGGTGCCGTTGGTGGACCCGAGATCGGTGACGGTCAGGGTGCCGCCACTGATGTGGAGGATCGCGTGCGACCGCGACACCGCGATATCGGCGGGCGCGACCGACAGATCGATATCCGGGTGCACCCCCTGCGAGACACTGCGCTTCCCGATCAGGATATTGGGCCCCCGCAACGGGATTCGGCGATCGGGGTAGTAGTCGGGGAAGTCGACCCGGTCCAGGTCCGGACCCTTCTGGGCCTGCATGCGCGCGTAGTGCCCCGGATCGGCGGTCACCGTTGCCACCCAGACCGGCCCGCCGTTCGGGTTCTCCCGGGTCTCGCCCTCGGTCTGAGCGGTCGACCCCTCGGGCTCCCCGACCGTCCCCGCCGACTGCTCGTGCCCGCCCGTCGCGGTCGGCGCGGTTGGTGGCGGCGGCAGTGCCGAATCGTGCCCGCAGTTCTCACAGAACCGTCCCTCCGCGGGCACCCCGCAGGACGGGCACAGCGCCGGAGGCGGTGCGGCGGTGGCCGACCCGTCCCCGACCGGCGCACCACAGGTGTCGCAGTAGTCGCTCGCGGTGGTCTCGTGCCCGTCGGTGCAGAACGCCATCACGGCTCCTTGCGGACGCGGGCCGTCTTCGTGGAACGCACGTCGAGGGCCATCTCGTCGGCGGGATTGACCTTGTTGCGCAGCCGGATGGTGCCGGTGCGCTCGTCGACCACATCGACCACGCTGAGCAGCAACTTGGCGGTGTTCTCATTGCCGGACTCGGTGGCCAGGTGGTACGCGCGCTGGAGTTTGGCGGTGGCCGTGGCGAAGTCGCCCTGCTTGCGCGCGGCCAGGCCCTCCTGCACGGTCTGGGCCAGTTCGGCCTGGCCGGTGTAGTGGGCGACACGGCGGCTGATGATCGCCGACTTGTCGGTGTCGGTGGTCCAGGCCGCCTTGACCAGACCCTGCCCGAGGATCTCGCCGTCGGCCAGCACGCTCACCCGCGCCGTCAGCTTCTCCCGACCGGCCGCGGCGGGCTCGACGTCGAGCTGCACGTGGTAGTCGCGATCCTCCGCGCCCCACGAACCCAGCGCGTACTCGCCGATCTGCGGACCCGCCTCGACCCGGCGCGCGGTGAGGTCCTCGATGAACGGCGCGACCTGCTTGATGAACGCGATCCGCGCGCCCACCGGCGTCCACACCCGCAGCGTGAGCTCCGGAATCGCCTTCTCCATGGAGGTTTCCATCATGGCCGCGAAATCCTGGGCCAGCTGGTCCGCGGTCTTCACGATGTCGACGGTGCCGTGCAGCGCGGAGGCGATGGCGCGCAGCTCGTTCGGCTCCCAGTCCGCGCCGACGCCGCGGCAGTCGCAGGTGAAGACGCCCGTCGACAACTGGATCTCCTCGGCCAGCCGCTCCGGCGTCTCGTGCTCGTTGCGGCCGTCGGTGAGCAGGATCGCGTGCACCATCGCGCCCGGGTGCTGCTTGGCGATCAGCCGCGACAGGCCCAGCCAGGTGCCGATGGCGGTGCCTCCGTGCGGGGACAGCTTGTCCAGGGCGCGACGGGCATTGGCGCGCTCCTGCCGGCTCGCCACCGCGGACGCGCCGCTGTGCGGGAACACCACCTGCGCCTTGTCGGTGCCCTCCACGATCGCGAACCGGGTGCCGTCGGGCATGACGTCCAGGGCGGCCAGGGTGGCCTGGCGCGCGCCCGCGAACTTGCCCGCGCCGCCCATCGAGCCGGAGGTGTCGATGATCAGGATCTCGACCCGGGGCGCGGGCGCCACCGACACCACCAGATCGTCGGTGGCCTCCACGGTCACGATGGCGTCGACCGTGCGCGCACCCTCGGCGAGGAATTCGTTCTGGTCGACGGCGACCGAAAGGCCTTGGTTCTCAGCGGAAGTCACGGGGTGTCTCCTGACGGTGCTAGGGACGGGACGGGGACGAGCGCGACGGTGATGTTGTCCTTGCCGCCCGCGCCGAGCGCGTGCTCCACCAGGGCGCGCGCCGCGAGCAGGGCGGGCTGCGAGCCGGTGAAGCGGGACAGGGCCGCCGCCTCGGGAAGGTAGTTCCACAGGCCGTCGCTGCACAGCAACAGGACGCCGGGTTCGCTGGTGCGCAGGGTGCGCACGCAGCTGGGGGACCACTGGTGCTCGGAATCGGCGCCGAGCCAGCGGGTGAGCACGTGCGCGTGCGGGCCGTCCATGGCGGTGGCCGCGTCCAGCAGGCCGTTGTCCACCATGGCCTGGGCCAGGGTGTCGTCGACGGTGAGGCGTTCGGAGTCGTCGCCCGGGCGCAGCCAATAGGCCCGGCTGTCACCGACATTCGCGACGGTGACGGCCGCGCCGCCGTCGGGCTGGAACTGCACGATCGCCGAGACATAGGTGCACGACGGGGACTTGCCGTCCGGGGTGCCCACGGCCGTGACCGCGTCGGCGGCGGCGGTGAGCCCGGCCAGGGCGCACTCCTCGGCGGACCGGTCGGCCGCGAGTGCGGCCAGGGTGGCGTCCAGGCCCGCGCGGACCGCCGCGCCGGAGGCGGCCTGCGGATCCTCGGAGGTGGACACCCCGTCGCAGACCGCGATCACCGCGGTGGCGGGACGATCCGGTGACGAGCTGTCGAGCACGGCCGCGGCGACCGCGTCCTCGTTGCGGGCATGCAGCAGACCACGGTCGGTCACCAAGCACGCCGCGCCCAGATCCGCTTCGAAGCGATCGCGCTCCGGGCCCAGCTCACCGCAACTGGCGCAGTAGCCGTCCGGATCGAATGCCGTGCCCCCGCAGCCGTGGCAGTCGGGCGCGGGACCCGCCGCGAAGCCGGTGCCGTCCCCGCCCTCGCGGCGCGCGGTGCGGGCCGCGTGGGCGACCGGCACCGTGGAGCCGGAACCGGGCCGGAACTCCTTGGGCGGCAGTGCGATCAGCCGGACCCCCAGTTTGCTCCCGCACGCCTCGCAGAAGCGGTCGGTGTCCGCGGCGAAGGTGCCGCAGCTCGGGCAGCGGGCCGTCACAGCAGCGTCCTCGGGCGCACGGCATTGGCCTGTTCCACCAGGGCGATGCGCTCCCACATGTCGTCGGTCTCGTGCGCGAGATCGCGATAGCAGCGTTCCAAACCGGTCCGTACCCCTTGTTGATCGAGCGCCACCCCCAGCAGCGGGGAGTGGTCGGTGGGCACCCTGCCCAGGCGCAGCCAGCGCAGCGCCGCGTCCAGGACTCGCAGCCGGGCCTGTGCGGCACGGCGTTTCGAGTCCAGGGTCAGCTTGCCGATCCGGGCCCCAGCGTCGCGCATGAGTTGTTCGGTGAGCTCGGCGGGATCGTTCACGGCCAGCAAGGTCTCGACGGCGGTGACACCCGCTTCGGTGTGCACCGCCGAAGCGGCGTCGACCTGATCCAGCACCGCGACCGCGCCCGGGTTGTCACCGGCCGCGCGGCGTGAGCGGGCAGCGCCGAAGGCCGCGCTGGTGAAGGTGCGGTCGGTACGCCACACCAGGTCGTAATAGGTTTCCGCGCGGGCCGCGTCGGCGGTGGCGCCGTCGGCGGCCAGCAGCTCGGCGGTGACGGCCAGGGCCAGCTTCGGGGCGGCCTCACCCGGCAGCGCGCTGTAGAGGGCGTCGAATTCGGCGGTGGCGGCGGCCCAATCGCGTTGCAGCAGGCGGGCCTGACCCGCGAACCAGGTCAGCCGCCAGTCCCCGGCGAGCGTGGACTCCACCTCGTCGAGGCGGCGCAGGGCGTCGTCGGCGTCACCGAATTCCAGTGCGGCGCGGATCAATCGGAGCGGGATCTCGACCGACTCGGCCTGGCCGGTGACCACCGACTGGAGGCCCGCGTTGATCTCACGCTCCAGGTCCTCGGGGGTGACCGCGCTGGTCGAGGCGAGCAGGGCGGCGCCGCTGTCGCCCGGATCGATCAGCGGGACCGGTAGCGCGGCGATGATGTCGCGCGGGTCGTCGGGCAACTGGTCACCGACGCCGAACACTCCGCGCGGCGGGCCGAACCGGGTGGACAACCCCGGCCGGGGCCGCCCGTCGTCGCGAGCCAACACCTCGCGCAGCACGCCGGTGAGCTGATCGCCCATCTCGGTCATGGAGGTGAACCGCGCGTCGGGGTCGATGTCGGTGGCGCGCAGCAGGAATCGGTACAGCGACTCGTGGCGGGCCATCAGCGGTTCGGCGTCCGGGCCGGGCAGCGGGCCCAGCTCGTTGTTCACCGGCGGGATCCGCATGATCAACGCCGCCAGCGTGCGGCCCACCGTGTACACCTCCGACGCCACCGTCGGACCGGTCTGCGCGATCTCCTGGGCCTGGTAACCCGGTGTGCCGTAGATGGTTTCGGTCTGATCGTGCAGGCCGATCACCGCGCCCAGGTCGATGAGCTTGAGCTGCTCCTCGGTCTGCATCACGTTGTCGGGCTTGAAATCGCAGTAGGCCAGGCCGCGATCGTGCAGGTACTCCAGGGCGGGCAGCATCTCCAGGATGTAGGCGATGGCGCGCGCGGGTCGCAGATACTGCTGATCGGCGGTGCGCTGCTCGCGCAGGATCTGCTTGAGCGACTTGCCGCCCACGTACTCCATGACGATGTAGCCGACCGGCTTGCCGTCGGGGCCGGTGTCCTCGGCGAAGTTGTAGATCCGCACGATGTTCGGGTGATCGACCTGCGCGAGGAACCGCTTCTCGGCCACCGCCGCCCGCATGGCGTCGGCGTCACCGGTATTGAGCAGGCCCTTGAGCACCACCGGGCGGTTGTCGACCTTGTGGTCCACCGCCAGGTAGATCCAGCCCAGGCCGCCGTGCGCGAGCGGGCCCAGCACCTGGTACTGGCCGCCGACCAGATCGGCGCTCGACAGCTTGGGGGTGAAGGAGAAGCGGGTGCCGCAGTGCGCGCAGAAGCCCTCGGCGCGGCCCGGCTCGCCATTGCGGCTGCGGCCGACCGGGCGGCCGCATTTGCCGCAATCACGGTGGTGCTCGGGCACTTCCGGGTCAGCGAGAACCGCTTCGGTGGGATCGCGGCGGGGGACCGAGGGGACCTTCACCATGCCCGCGCCGAGGCGGCCGCGGCTCGCGCCGGACGAACCGGAGCGGCCGGTGCGGACCGAGCGCCCGCTGCGGGAGGCCCGGCTGGTCGCCGTGGATCCGGTGCCGGTGGTCGCGTTACCGGCCTGCGCGGTGGTGGTCAGCGCCGAGACCGGAGCGGGCGCGCTGCCGCAGACATCGCAGTAGCCGTCGAGAATCGTTCCCGTGCAACCGGGTTCGGTGCAGCGGTCCGACGCCGCGCCGCCCGCGCCGGTGGCGGGGGCGCCGGTCGGGCTGCCCCCGGGCGCCGAGCCCGCAGCGCCCCGGGCCGAGGTTCTCGCCGCGGCCCCCGAACCTCCCGCAACGCTGGATCCGCCCATGCCACTCTCCATGGCCGCCCCCGGGCTCGGGGCGGTGCCGCAGACGGTGCAGTATCCGTCCTCGATGGTCCCGGTGCAGCCGGGCTCGGTGCAGTTCATGATCGCCTCCCCGATTTCTGCGCGATGAGCTGGCGGTAGTCCGTGATGGCGCGGGTGACCGCGGCCAGGTCGCAGGGCCGGCGCGCCAGCAGTCCGGCGGCGATGCGACTCGAGGCCAGCACATCCTGTTCCTCGCTGACCCCCAGGCGCGCGGCCTTGGCGCGATAGGAGCTGAAGCGTCCCTTCAGTTCCATTCGCCGGTCGAGCAGCCCCTGTGCCAGTTGCTCGTTGTGGGTCGCGGTGTCGAGGGCGGCGGCGATGCGCTGGCGCAGCTCCCACAGCGCGGCCGGGGTGGGCTGCTCGGCGTCGAGCGCGGTCAATTCCGCGCTGTAGACGGAACTGTCGTCGGCGTGACGGGGCAGTGGCGCGGCCAGGATGATGCTCTCCACTTCGGCGCGCGCGTGGTCGGCGCGCTCACAGGTCTTGCGCAGCACGTCGATCAGCGTCCGCACGCGTTCGACCGCGGTGTCCCAGTCCGCGGACATGGCCCGCAGATCGGCCAGGACGGCCGCGGCCTCGCGCATGCGGCGCGACAGCTCGGTCAACCGGCGGTCCAGGGCGTCCGGCGCCAGCGCGAGGGGATCGGTGGCGACCTGCACCGACAGTTCGTCGAGATCGACTGCCAGCGACCGCAATTGCGGCATGGTTGAGCCGACCCGGTCCAGCTCCGCGCGCAGCGGCGCGACCTCGGACATCACCCGGTCGTTGACCGCCTCCACGGCTTCGAGCACCCGCACCACGACCGGGAAGGCCGCGTGCATGCGCTCGAGCAGCTCGGCGATCCCGATCAGCTGGACCTGCTCGCGCGGCCCGCCCAGCGCGCGCTGCGACATGGGAATCGCGGTGCGCGCCAGCTCGATCGGCTGCCCGCGCAGCAGCCGGGTCAGCTCCTCGCGGTCGAGGGCGTCCAGTCGCCGGCGGGCCCGCGCGGACCGCGCGCGATCCAGCACCGTGCCCAGGCGGCCGAAGTCCTCCCACAGCAGTTCCAGGGCCGCGCGGGCCGGACCCCAGCGCTGCTCGGTCACCCCGGTGGGCGGGAATCGCCGCAACAGGACCAGACCGGGATGCTTGTCCAGTTCCACCAGGGTCGCGGCGATGATCTCGATCTCGCGGGCCCGTTCGGCGATGTCGCGGTCGATCTCGGCGACGCTGAGAATGTGCCCCGGATTCGGTTGCATGGCCGAACTCAATCGCTGTACTTGGGCGCCGGGGGACCGTTGGAGGGCCCGAGCACGCTCAGCCGCTTGTTGTAGAGCCGCTGCCAGGTGCCGTCGTTGCGCACCCGCTCCAGCACGCCGTTGACGAAGCGCACGAAATCGGTGGCCTGCTGCTGGATTCCGATGGCGTAGTTGTCCGAGGCCATGGCGTCGCCGACCACCTCGAGATTCGGGTCCTGGATCTTCAGGCCGTACAGCAGCGGCAGGTCGGTGCTCGCGGCGTCGACCTCGCCCTGTTGCAGCGCGGTCAGGCAGTCCAGCCAGTTGTCGATGCCGATCACGATGGGGCGCTGCGGGAGCGCGAAGACGGCGTCGAGGGTGGTCGAGTTGGGGATGCCGCACACCTTCTTGCCGCCCAGGTCGGCGGCCGAGCGGATGCCGGAGCCCTTGGTCACCAGTACCCGCTGGTCGGTCTCGAAGTAGACCGTGGAGAACTGGATGTCCTTGCGGCGCGCGCAGGTCGCGGTGAAGCTCTGTACCACCATGTCGACCTGGCCCTTGGTCAGCGCCTGCACCCGGTTCGCGGTCTCGATGGGCTTGAGCTCCACCCGGTCCGGATCGCCGAACAGGTCCCTGGCCACCTCGTGCGCCAGATCGATGTCGAAGCCCTCGATCTCGCCGGTCGCCGGATTGCGGTAGCCGAACAGGAATTCGTTCTGGTTCACCCCGACCCGGATCTTGCCGTTGGCGACGATGGCCGCCATGGTCGATCCGGCCGGCATGGAACCCGGCTGCGGCTGCGGGCCCTGCGGTCGCAGGCTCGCGGTCGGGTTGCAAGACTGGTCGATCCGCTGGTTGGGGCCCGCGGTCAGCACCTTCGCGCCCGCGGGCAGTCGATTGTCGGGAGGCAGTTGGAAGGGCGGGGCCTCCGGCGTCGAACCGCACGCGGCGGCCAGCAGCGCCACCGCCGCCAGCACCATGATCCGCATCCGCTTCACAAGAACTCCTTCAACCGTGGCCACACCCCGACGACGATCGAGCCCGCCGCCGCCAGCAGTAGTGCCAGTGTGCCCAGGGGGCTCAGGGTGAGAGCGTTTCCGGCCGTGTTCACATCGTCGCGCACTTCCTGGCGGGTGCGCTCGAGTTCGGTCTTCAAGGCGGCGTCGAGAGCGGCGAACTGGGCCGCCGATCCGGTGCCGTCGGCCTTCACGGTCTGGTCCACCGCGCCTCGATAGTTGTTGCTCAGATAGGCGGCCACTTCCTTCTGATGGCCGTCCTGCCAGCCGGAGAAGGCCTTGGACGCGGGCGAGTCCGCGCTCACCAGGTCGCCCAGATCCGCGCGCAGCTTGGCGCTGCCCGCGGCGAAGCGGTCCTCGCTGGTCTTGCTGTCGCTGCGGGTGATCAGTTGCAGGGTTTCCTCGGTGCGGGCCTGCTGGGCCAGAATCCGGGCCTGCGCGATCTTCTCGAAGCGGGCGGTCGCGCCGGTATCGATCGACGCGGAGGCCGCGATGGTGGTGGTCAGAATCCAGAGCAGGGCGATCACGGTGAGGCCCGCGGCGGTGACCACGCCCGGATTGATCCAGCGGTTGGTGCGGTTCACCAGCAGCCAGGAGCCGTAGCCGCAGGCCGCCAGCAACAGCACCAGCAGGCCGACGCTCCACAGCGGCAGGCCGGTGATGGCGCGCTGGTCGCGGTGCAGCTGGTCGAGGCGGATGCCCTCCAGTTCGGCCGCGTTCGTCAGCAGCGAGCCCTGCATGAGGGCCGAGGCCTGGCGCAGGTAGGCGGAACCGACCGGCAGACCCTGGCGGTTATTGGCGCGGGCCGCCTCGACATAGCCGGTGTAACTGGGCAATTCGGACGAGATCTTGGCGAGGATCGTGCGGGTCTCGTTGTCCGAGGCGCCGGTGGTGGCCTCGGCCAGGGCGGCCGCCGCGTCGGTGAGCGCGTTCTCGTAGCGCATCCGGACCTCGGGCGACTCGATGCCGCCGGACAGGTACGCGGTGGAGGCTGCGGCGTCGGCGGTCGACAGCGCCACGTAGAGGCGTTGCGCGGCATTCGCCAGCGGCTCGGTGTGCGCCAGCACGGTGTCGTGGCGAGAGAGCTTGGCGCTCTGCTGATTCGCCGTCACCAGGCCGCCGATCAAGGCGAGCAGGGCGAGGGCCGCGCCCACCGTGCCGATGACACCCGGTGCGGTGCGCGCCAGGCGTCGCGTCCATTCCGCGGCATTGCGAATGGTCGCCGGTAAGCGACTCCTCAACTCCGATTCCCCCGTTCGACCGGCCGGTTCTCCCCGTATGGCCAGATCGTACGGGAGTGATCGCACCCTGTCGATCGAGTTCCAACCGGTTGGAATTCGATTGTTCGGGAGCCGATTTCGAATGTCTGCGCATTCGTGACCGGACCGTGAAATCAAGATTTCACCGCGGGTAATCGCCGGGAAACGTTCCGGCGCAACAGGCGATTCACCCGATGTGACTCAGACACCTTATGTCACAACGTCATCAGTTTCGGACGATGCCACCGTATCCCCATTCGCGCAATCCCCGACTTCGAATATCGGGAAGCGGATGAGTTTCCAGGCATGGCTGACTTTCGTGCCGCCGATGCCGATGCCGATGCCGCCGCCCGGCGAACCGCGCCGGTTCAGGCCGGAAGGGCGATGTGCGGGTCCTTCGAGCGGTAGGGCTCGGCGTGGGGGCCGGTGGCCAGGCCGCGCAGGACGGTCGCGATCGCGTGATGGATGGCCGCTTCCCGGTCGGCGTCGGTCGCGTCGACCAGAGGGGCGTCGATGAGGAGCGTGGCCAGGCCATGGACCGCCGCCCAGGCGGTGAATTCGGCGCCGGGGCGTTGGCGGGGATCCATGAAGCCCACGGTGACCAGGGCGTCCAGTCCGACGCCGATCAGCTGGAAGATCGGGTCCTCGGTGACGTCCTTGTCGATGTCGAGGTCGGTGGTGCAGAAGGCGGTTCGGAACAGGCCGCGTTCGCGGTCGGCGTACTCGATGTAGGCGCGGCCGGCGGTCGCCAGCCGGGCGATGGCGGTGGCGGTCGGGTCCGGTTGCTGCGGAACGCTTTTCATCGCTGTGTCGAGGGCCTCGAACAGGGCCTCGGCCGCTCGGTCGTGGACCGCGGCCAGCAACTCCTCCTGCCCCTTGAAGTGGCGGTAGGCGGCCGTGGCCGTGACGCCGACCGCGCGGGCGGCGGCGCGGACGGTGACGGCGGTGGGTCCGCCGATCTCGGCGAGTTCCGCGCTGGCGCGAACGAGGGCGTTGCGCAGGTCCCCATGGTGGTAGGGGGCCTCGCGAGCGGGTCGTTGCGGCGCGTCTTCAGTGATGGCCACGACATTGATGTTGACACCTGTACAGATTCGGTGGCAAGTTAACACCCATAAAGTTCACACCCGTCAACATTTATGTCTGTACGAGGGGAATCAACCATGAGCGCAGTGCTGGGGAGGATCGGCGACTTCGCCTTCCGACGCCGTGGCCTGGTCGTCTCGATCTGGATCGCGCTGCTGATCGCCGTCATCGGCGGCGCCGCCGTCGGGGGCGGCCACCTCGACGACCGGTTCACCGTGCCGGGGGCCGAATCGCAGCATGCGCTGGACGCCTTGGCCGAGACCGCGCCGGGCGCGGCGGGGGCCACGGCCCAACTGGTCTTCACCGCGCCGCCGGGTCACCTCATCTCGGAAGCGCCCTACCGCGCCGCCATCGCGCACACCCTGGAGACCGCCGGAACCGCGCCGGGCGCGGTCGGGGTGACGACGCCGCAGCAGGCGGGAACGACCTCACCCGATCAGCGGACCGCGATCGGGATAGTGTCCTTCACCGGTGACCGCTCCCAGGTGAGCGACGCCGCCCGCACCACCGTGGAGCGGTCGGCGGACTCGGCGCGGGACGCCGGACTGGACGTATCGGTCGGCGGCACCGTGTACGGCGTCGGCCAGATGCAACCTGGTCTCACCGAAGTCCTCGGTCTGGGTGTGGCCGTGCTGGTGCTGCTCATCACCTTCGGATCGCTGCTGGCGGCCGGGATGCCTCTGCTCTCGGCAATCTTCGGCATCGCCGTCACGGTGGGCGGGATGCTGGGGGTGGCCGCGGTCGTGCCGGTGTCCTCGACCGCCCTGACGCTGGCGCTCATGCTCGGGCTGGCGGTCGGGATCGACTACGCGTTGTTCATTCTGTCGCGGCATCGATCGCAGCTGGCCGCGGGGCTCTCGCCCCGGGAATCGGTCGTGCGGGCCGGCCAGACCGCGGGTAGCGCGGTCGTTTTCGCCGGAACCACGGTGATCATCGCGCTGGCGGCGCTGAGCGTCATCGGGATTCCGTTCCTGACCGTCATGGGTCTGGCCGCCTCGGGCGCGGTGCTGGTCGCCGTCGCGGTGGCGATCACGCTGCTCCCCGCGCTGGCCGGATTCGCCGGTCCTCGGCTGACGCCGTCGGCCGGGTCGCGGGCCGAGCGCCGGGCCGCCACCACCGGTGCGAACAGTCTGGGTGCGCGCTGGGCTCGCCTGGTCACCGCGCGGCCGATCCTGACGGTGGCGGCGGTGTCGGTGGCGCTTATCGTGCTGGCGATTCCCGCGGTCTCCCTGCGAATGGCGCTGCCCGACAATGGATCCGCGGCCGCCGCGACCGGGCAGCGACAGGCCTACGACACCATTGCCGAGAAGTTCGGTCCCGGATTCAACGGCCCGCTCGTGGTGGTCGTCGACGCCAGCGGTGATGCCGGAGCGGCCGCGCGGGTGGCCGAGACCGTGCGCGGGCTGCCGGACGTCGCCTTCGTGGCGCCGCCGCAGCCGACGCGGCGGACCGGACAGTCGCTGGTTCTGGTCGTTCCGGGCAGCGCGCCGGAATCCCGGCAGACCGCCGACCTCGTGCACGCGATCCGCGACCAGGCGCCCGCCGCGGTCCCCGACGCCCGGGTGGCCGTCACCGGTGACACGGCGGTCACCATCGATGTCTCGCAGCGGCTTTCGGCGTCGCTGCTCCCGTTCCTCGGCGTCGTGGTCGGATTGAGTCTGCTGCTGCTGGTCGTGGTGTTCCGGTCGATCGCGGTGCCGGTGAAGGCGGCGCTGACCTTCCTGCTGTCGGTCGCGGCCGCGCTCGGGGTGACGGTGGCGGTGTTCCAATGGGGTTGGGCGGCGGATCTTCTCGGTGTCGCCAAGACCGGACCGGTGGTCGCGTTCCTGCCGATCATCCTGGTGGGTGTGCTGTTCGGGCTGGCCATGGACTACGAGGTGTTCCTCGTCTCCGGAATTCGCGAACAGTGGCTGCGCGAGGGCGACGCGACCGGGTCGATCGTGGATGGCACCCGGCACAATGCTCGGGTGGTCACCGCGGCGGCCACCATCATGGTCGTGGTCTTCGCCTCCTTCGTGCCCACCGACGACGCCATGATCAAGCCCATCGCCTTCGCGCTGGCCGTGGGTGTGCTGGTGGACGCGTTCGCGGTGCGCCTGACCCTGGTCCCCGCCGTGCTGGCCCTGCTGGGCCGGGCCGCGTGGTGGCTGCCGCGCCGACTCGACCGAATCCTGCCGGAATTGAATATCGAAGGGCCGCAGGAGAATCAGCCGGTGCGACGCGAGGAGGAGCGCCTGCCCGAGCCGGTCTCGGTTTGATCGAGCGGAGGGTCAGGCCGACTGCCACAACTCGATGCGGTGGCCTTCGGGATCGGTGACCCAGCCGAACCGGCCGACGCCCTCCTTGCCGGGCCGGGGATAGTGGAGGTGACTGCCACTCCGGGTGGATCGGCTCTACCGAATCGGCAGGGTGTTCAGGATTTCCTCGGTGGTGGCGGTGACTCCCAGGCGGGGGAAGATCTTCTCCACCGAGTGAGCGTGGGAGACGGGGTCGCGGTCGGAGGTGGCGTCGGTGGCGATCACGACGTTGTAGGCGTGCTCGTGGGCGGCGCGGGCGGTGGATTCGATGCCGATGCTGGTGGCGATGCCGCCCAGGACGACGGTGGTGATGCCGCGGCGGCGGAGTTGGAGGTCGAGGTCGGTGCCGTGGAAGGCGCCCCACTGGTGCTTGGTGATTCGGATGTCGGAGGGGCAAGGGTCCAGGTCGGGGAGGATCTCGTCCCAGCCCGGGGGCGGGGTGAAGGCGCCGGTGGGTTGCATGGTGCGGCCGGGCGGCATGTCGGAACCGTCGGGGGAGAAGGAGACTCGGACCAGGACCACGGGGAGGCCGGCCGCGCGGAAGGCCTTGGCGAGGGCCGCCGAGTTGGCGACCACATCGTCGGTGGGGTGCGGCTGGGTGGGGGCGGCCACGACGCCGCGCTGCAGGTCGATGAGGACCAGGGCGGATGTCGGGTCGAGGAGAGTGTCCGTCACAGCGGGATCCTTCGGTGGGAGTGGGGGATCGGTTCAGTCCTCGACCAGGCGGGCCAGCAGCGGGATCGCGGCGATCAGCGAATCCTGTTCGGCGGGGGAGAGTTTGGTGGTGATGGCGGTCGCCAGCCAGTCCTCCTTGGCGTGGTGGGCCAGGCGCAGGAGGCGTTCGCCCTCGGCCGACAGGGACAGCAGGATCTGCCGTTGATCGGTGGGATGCGGGGCGCGGGTGACCAGGCCGCGGTCTTCGAGGGCGGCCAGGGTGGTGCGCATGGACTGCGGGCGCACGCGCTCGGAGCGGGCCAGGTCGGCGACCGAGAGGGGGCCTTCCTGGCCGAGACGGCTCAGGGCCACGGCCTGGGAGGGTGTCATCTCGAAACCGGCTCTCGCCGAGCGGAGATGGCGCAGCAGCCGACTGGCCACGACGCGGAGTTCACTCGCGGCGGCCGTGACGTCGGCCGATGGACCGGCTTCTGCGTTCACCCTCCCAGGGTGGCACAAGGTAGGAAGACTTGCAAGTTTACCTGTCGAGTGTGCTGCGGGTGGCGATCGAGTCGGACAGGCGGGTGCGGAGGAAAGCGGTGATATCGGTGCGGGCGGCCTTGGCCTGCGGCACCAGCCCGGGCATGGCGATGAAGGCGTGCGGCGCGCCCGGGTATTCGGACAGTTGGACGGGGATGCCGAAATCGCCGAGACGCTCGGCGTAGCGGCGGCCCTGGTCGGCCAGCGGGTCGAGGGTCGGGATCACGACCAGCGCGGGCGGCTGGCCGGTGAGGTCGGCGTACAGCGGCGAGAGCGGGCGCGGGTCCTCGCCCGGCGGGACGGCCAAGCGCCGGAACAGTTTCAGCCGCGGCAGATTCAAGGTCGGGGTCTCGGCGTAGCGGGTCATCGTCGGGTAGTCGAACATGGTGTCGGTCAGGTCGAAGGCCGGGTTGATCAGCACCTGCGCCAGCAGGGGCAGGCCGGTCGCCGCGGCTCGGATCGCGGTCAGAGCGCTGATCAAGGCGCCGCCGCTCTCGCCCGCGAGAATGACGCGCGCCGGGTCGATACCCCATTCGCCGGGCTGATCCAGGATGTGCCGCAACACATCCCAGTCGTCGTCGACGGCGGCGGTCAGCGGGGTGTCCGGCGCGATCAGGCGATGCTCGACGGAGACGATCACCGCGGGCAGCTCGGCCGCGAGATGGCTGTTGCCCCAATCGCATTGGGCCGCGGTCCCGGCGAAGCCGCCGCCGTGCACATGGAGGACGAGCGGCAGGGCGCCCGCGTGCTCGCCGACCGGACGGTACACCCGGATCGGGACCGTGCGATCGGGGAACGTCACCTGCTGCCATTCGATGCCGGTGCCGCGCGCCGGAAGCCCGGTGACCACTCGCATGAACTTCGAACCCGCCAGCCGATTCGCCCCCGCCACGTGGGCGGTCAACTCCTCAGGCGTCAGGGCCTCCCAGTCCGGGTCCTTGCGTAACGAGTGCAGGATGCGGATTCCGCGCGGTGGCTGGTCGTACTTGCCGGGCCGGGTCTGGTTCTCGCCGTCGTGTCTGGACATGGATCCCAGCATCGGCGGGTTTCGTCGGCGTGTATTGAAGAAATGTTCCCGGAGCGACTCAGCGCGCGACCGCCCGCCCACGCGACCGGGTCGACCGCCAGCCACGGCGCGTCCGCGAGAGCCGTCGGCGTCAGGCCCGCGAAAGTCATCGTCTCCCGGCTGAAATGCGATTGATCGGCGTATCCGCTCTCCGCCGACACCCGCGCGGCGCTGCTGCCCGCGGCGAGCCGATGGGTGGCGTCGTCGAATCGGACCAGCTGTGCGGCCCGCTTGGGCGTCAGGCCGATCTGGGCTCGGAATCGCGACCACAATCGCTTGCGACTCCACCCGATCTCGTCGGCCAGCGCCTCGACGCGAATCTGCCCGCCGCTCAGGATGATTCGCCGCCAGGCGTAGCTCACCTCCGGGTCGACGGCAGGTCCGCTGCGTTGCCGCGCGGTCAAGGCGTCGTCCAGGATCGCGAATCGTTGGTCCCAGGAACGGCTCTCGTGCATGCGCTCCCGCAGCAGCTCGACCTCGGGACCCCACAGTTCGTCGAGCCCGATCACGCCACCGGACACCTCCGGCGAGCCGCCCAGCGTCGCGTACGCCACCAGCGGCGAGAGCCGCACCTGCAGCAGATCCACGTTCTGCGCCTGCCCGTACACCCCGATCGGGCACAGACCCACCACGCCGCTGCCCGTGGCCCGGCTCCCGCCGGCGTCCTCGGCCATCACCATGTCCCCGAGGTCGATGAACATCGTCACCGCCGGGAACGGCACCACCGGCAGATGGTCCGGGCCCGACGCGCGCGCCCGGAACCCGGCCATGCTGACCCCGGGGCAGCGGCCCGGCAGTGTCGGGACGGTGACATCCACCAAGGTCCCGGCGACAACGACCGAATCGGCAGCCATGGGCCCATGGTACGAGTCGCCCGTGCCGAGGCCGGAAACGCGATGGCCGATTCCCGCCGGTCATCCCTGATCGGCTGGGCCAGAGTGGGAAGCGGACACGAACGAGACGACGCAGGAGGAAGCGATGAGCGTGTACACGACAATGGCCAGCCCGGTCGGCGAGCTGCTGCTCGCGGGCGAACGGCGCGGGACCGGGGTGGAGCTGACGGCGGTGTCGATGGCGGGCAGTAAAAGCCTTCTGGTGGAGGGTGACTGGGAGGCCGACGCGGACGCCTTCGCCGACGTCGTCGACCAGCTGACCGCGTACTTCGCCGGGGAGCGGGACAGTTTCGACCTCCGGATGGGCGGCCGCGGCACCGATTTCCAGCGCCGGGTGTGGCAGGCCCTCGACCAGATCCCGTACGGCGTCACCGTCACCTACGGGGAGATCGCGAACCGGATCGGCGCGTCCCGGGCGGCGGTGCGCGCGGTGGGCTCGGCCATCGGCGCGAACCCGCTGCTCATCGTGCGTCCCTGCCACCGCGTGATCGGCGCCGACGGATCGCTGACCGGCTATGCCGGGGGCATCGAACGCAAGCAGCTGCTGCTGGAGCTCGAGCGGGCCGCGTGATGACCGCCGTCATCCGCGGTGCCGCGGCCGGGGTCGCCGATCAGGACTGGGCGGCCCTGGCCGGTGAGCTCGACGCGTACGGGCACGCGCTCACCGGGTCACTGCTCACCGCCGGCGAATGCCGCGCGCTCGCGGCACTGTACGACGTGGACGACCACTTCCGGTCGACGGTCGACATGGCCCGGCATCGGTTCGGCTCCGGCGAGTACCGCTATTTCACCCACGACCTGCCCGAGCCCGTGGCGGCATTGCGGGCCGCCCTCTATCCGATGCTGCTGCCCATCGCCCGGGACTGGGCCGCCCGGCTGGGACGGCCCGGCACTTGGCCGGACCGGCTCGAGGACTGGATCGCCCAGTGCCACCGGGCCGGTCAGACGAAGGGGTCGCAGATCCTGTTGCGCTACGGACCCGGCGACTGGAACGCCCTGCATCGGGACCTGTTCGGGGACATGGTGTTTCCGCTCCAGGTCGTGATCGGGCTGGATGTCCCCGGGGTGGACTACACCGGCGGCGAGTTCCTCATGGTCGAGCAGCGGCCCCGCGCCCAATCGCGCGGCGCGGCGATGGCCTTGCCGCAGGGGCACGGTCTCGTCTTCACCACCCGCGACCGTCCGGTCCGCAGCTCCCGAGGCTGGTCGGCCGCGCCCATGCGACACGGCGTGAGCCTGGTCCGATCGGGGCGGCGACGCACCCTCGGCCTCGTCTTTCACGATGCCTGACCATGTGCGAGACCGTGCGTGACAGGGAGTACGTCCTGCTCGGGGTCGACGGCCGCCCGTACCGCAGCCGCACGCCCGGTGTCCTCGGTGGCCACCGCCGCCTGAAGATCTACGGCCGTCTCGACTGCCCGGCCGCCCTGCGCGCCCTGGCCCGCGGCGGCTACGTATCCCATCGCGTGTTCTTCGCCGACGAGCCGACGGCCATCGCGGCCGGTTACCGACCGTGCGCGGTGTGCTCCCGGCCCGCCTACCGGGAGTGGCGCGCCGGCCGGGCCGGGTGAGCCCGTCCGTCTCGACAAACGATCAAGACCAGTCGGTACCTATACGCTGGACCCCATGTTTGCCGCCGTTCTCCGCCAGGGAATCATGGACGAACCGCTGTGGTATCGGCCGGACCGTTAGTCGCTCGGTGACGTGGAAACCTATTCTGGGGACGTGAGTGTGGAAACCATCGGTGAACCGGGACCCTTGCCGCGTGGCCGGCACGGGCTGACCCGCGAGCAGGTGGAGGCCTCGCAATACCGGCGCTTGTGCACCGCCGTCCTGGAAGCGGTGGGCGAGCTCGGCTTCGCGGCCACCACCGTCGCCGATATCGTGACCCGCGCCCAGGTGGCGCGCCGCACCTTCTACTCCGTCTTCGGCGGCAAGGACGAATGTTTCGCCGCCGCCTACGATCTCGCCGTCGGGGCCGCGCTGGAACAACTGAAGGACACCGTCACCGGGCTCGAAGGCGTGACCTTCGCGGACCGGGTGCGGATCTCCTTCGAGATCTACCTCGGCTTCCTCGCCATCCAGCCCGGCGCGGCCCGCGCGCTGTATGTCGAAACCCTCGCCGCCGGACCGGGTCTGGTGGCTCACCGGCTGCGCGTGCACGACCGGTTCGCCGACTACATCATGGCGGTGGCGCGGGTCGGGGTGCGCGACGGCGATCTGGTGGCCGAACCGGATCGGGAGATGGTGGACATGCTGCTCGGCGGGATCGACGACCGGGTGCGCGCCTGCCTGCACACCAAGGGCGCCCAGGCGCTGCCGGAACTGGTCCCGCTGTTCACCCGCACCGCCGTCGCCATCGCGAGCACCCCCGCGCCCTGACCGCTGTTCCCCGCCACAATCCCCGGGCGGCCCGGACCGCACACGCTGTCACCTGGCACAATGCCGGTGACACGGGCGGTGGCCCGCTCCTACGGTCGCAAGGGAATTCGACGCGTTCGGTCGGGTTCGCAGGACCGTAGGGGAGAGTTCATGAGACCGACCATCCGTACCCGCGGCAGCGCCGTGTTCGCCACCGTCACCGCGCTCGCCGTGGCCTTCGCCACCGGCGTGGCCAGCTCCGAACCCGAGGCCGCGCCCGATGCGGGCAGCTCCTCGGGCTCGGCGGTGGTCAGCACCGCCACCGACACCATGGGCGTGGGTCCGGAGATGTCGGCCTATCTGGCCGCTTTCGCCTACGGGCTGACCCACCCGGACGCCGCGCCGCCGGGCGCCAACGACTGGAACTGCAAGCCGAGCGCCGAACATCCGCGGCCGGTGGTGCTGGTGCACGGCACCTGGCTCAATACCTACGACAGCTTCGCGTTCCTGTCGCCGCAGGTCGCGCGGGCCGGATTCTGTGTCTTCGCCTTCAATTTCGGCCGGGAGACACCCCTCGCGGGCGGCGGCATCGGGCCGATCCTGCCGGGACGCTTCGGTGTCGGGCCGATGGGGGATTCGGCGAAGCAGCTCGCGGGGTTCGTGGATCGCGTCCTGGCCGCCACCGGCGCGCCCGCGGTCGACGTGATCGCGCATTCCCAGGGCGGGCCGGTCACCAGCCAGTACCTGAAATTCGAAGGCGGACAGGGCAAGGTGCGCAAGGTCGTCAGCTTCGGTGCGACCAGCCACGGCACCTCGCTGCTCGGCATCGCCACGCTGGGGCGGGTGATCACCAACCTGGGGGTGAACATTCTCGGCTTCTATCAGCCGTTGATCGGCCAGGCCAATACCGAGCAGGTCGTCGGCTCGCCGTTCTACGCCAGGCTCACTGCCGACGGCGACACCGTGCCGGGCGTCGAATACACCGCAGTCGGCACCCGCCACGACGAGATCTCCAACCCCTACGAGTGGACCTTCCTCACCCCCGGCCCCGATGCGAGCGTGGAAAACATCACGCTGCAACAGGATTGCCCCGAGGACGTGTCCGACCACCTGACCGTCATGTACTCGCCGCGGGCGGCCTCGATCGCCCTGCGCGCCCTCGACCCGGTCGCGCACCCGGCCCTGGTCTGCACCTTCAACCCCTGGATGATCGGCGGCAGCGGCCACATCTAGCCGCTGCGGAACGGAAAGGACGACGATGACGATCGGCGATGCGATCGAAACGAGCAGTGTCACAACAGAACCGGAGGCGGTCGGCGGAAGACCGCTGCTGCCGGGGGAGGATCCGTTCTATCGATCGCCGATCGACCCGGCGTCCGTCGCGCCGGGCACCATCCTGAGGTCGCGGCCCGTGCGGCTGGCCCTGTTCGGACGCATTCCGCAGCGCGTGCGAGCCTGGCAACTGCTGTACCGCAGCACCGATCTCGACGGCGCGCCCGAGGCGACGGTCACCACCGTCCTGCTGCCCTGGGACGCCGACCCGGCCGTGGACCGGCCGCTGGTGTCGTTCCAGTGCGCCATCGACGCGGTAGCCCCGAAATGCTTTCCCTCCTACGCTTTACGGCACCGCGCCCGCGCGCTCGGCGCCATCCCGCAGGTGGAGTTCCCGCTCATCGCCGCCGCCCTGGCCCGCGGGTGGGCGGTGTCGGTGCCCGACCACGAGGGCCTCAACGGCCACTTCGGTGCGGCCCGCGAACCGGGCCACCGCGCACTCGACGGCTTGCGCGCGGCCCTGCGCTTCGAGCCACTGGGCCTGGGTCCGCGGACCCGAATCGGGTTGTGGGGCTACTCCGGTGGCGGACTGGCCACCGTGTGGGCCGCGGAGCTGGCGGCGAGCTACGCGCCCGAACTCGATATCGTCGGCGCAGTCGCGGGGTCACCGGTGGGCGATCCCGCCGAGGCGTTCGTCCGGCTGAACGGCTCACCGTTCGCGGGTTTCGCCATGGTGTTCACCTCCGGCCTGCGCCGCGCCTACCCGGCACTCGACGGCTGCGTGCGCGGCCTGGTGTCGGAGGAGTACCTGCGGCTGCTCGACGACGCCGAATCCATCGCCACCTTTCCGCTGCTGGCCCGCTATGCCGGGCGAAACGCCAACCGGCACATCCGCGGTGGGCTCGGCGCGCTGCTGACCCGCCCCGAGATGCGGGCCGTCCTCGACGACATCCGCCCCGGCGCCCAGGCTCCCGCCATGCCACTGCTGGTCGTGCAGGGCGTCAACGACGAGGTGATCGCGGTCGCCGACGTCGACGCCCACGTGCGGCGCTACCACGAGCGCGGCGCCCACGTGCGCTACCTGCGCGACCGGCTCAGCACGCATCTGCCGTTGCAGTTCATCTCCATTCCCGTGATGGTGGACTGGCTGGCCGATCGCCTCGCCGATCGCCCGCTACCACCGGCCGAGGTGCGCACCGTGTGGTCGGTCGCCGCCTCCCGGCGCGCCGTGCGCGAACATGGTCACTTGGCGGCACTGGTTGCGACCATGGTGTCGGGCCGCCCGATCCGCACCCGATCGGACTTCCGATAACTGCGCGCCACCAGCGCCGACCGCAGATACCACAGCCCCGACGGCTGCGCCGGATCGAATCCGGTCAGCTGCCCGATCCGCTTGAGCCGATTGTCGACGGTATTGGTGTGCACGCCCAGCAAGCGCGCCGTATGCCGTCGACTCAGGTCGTTGCCGATATGGCGGCGAAGGGTTTCCAGCAGTTCGGGATGCGCGTCGAGCGGATCGAGCAGGGTGCCGAGGTATTCGCGGGCCGGGCCGGGACGGGTCAGCTGGTATTCCATGGCCAGGTCGTCGAAACGGTGCAGGCCGGGTACGCATTCCAGGCGATGCACCATGTCGAGCAGTTCGTGCGCCTGCTCGGCGGCCTCGGGAATGCCTGGCGTCTCCGCGTGGATCACCGTGGCGGTGACCGGAACCTGTGCGGCCGTGGACAATCCGGAGATCAGGTCGGCCAGTTCGTCGCCGGTCGCGGCGGTGGCGGGCAGCAGCACGGTGCCGCCGTCGGCGCTGAGCAGCGACAGCGCCCGGCCGTCGCCGCGCCGCGCCAGCTCGGACTGGATGCGCCGCAGCTTGCGCCGCGCCACGACCTCGCCGTCCACGCGGGTGTCGGATTCCCCCGGATGCGGCGGGATGCTCAGGGCCAGTACGTGATACGACTCGTCGATCTCGATCCCGCCCGCGCGGGCCATGGTGGAGGCGGGATGCCCGGCCAGCAGTGCGGAGGCCACGGTGTGCACCGCCGTGTGGTGTTCGGCCACCACCGCGCGGTGCTCGCGCACATAGGCCACCGCGAAGGTCGAATCCACCATGGCCAGCACCTCGAACAGGCGGCGCGCGGTCACCGCGAGCCGGGCGTAGTCCTCGGGGCCGGTGGCGTCGACGATGAGATCGAAGCCCAGGGCGAAGCCGTCGTGCACCGCCCGGTGGATGGTGCCGATCGGAATGCCCTCGCGCGCCCAGTCCGCGCCCGCGCGTTGCAGCCGTTCGATCTTGGCGCTCACGTCCCGGCCCTCGAGGACGCCGGCGGCCAGTTCCAGGCAGGTGCGGGTGACGGTGGTGACCTCACCGCGCAGCGCGTCCCCGGGCAGGGTGCCGCAGCGGGCCACGTGTTCGGCGAAATGCGCGACGAGGGCGGCCGAGAGACCGCGCGCGTCGCGCAGGGGTCCGGAAATCGGTGCCGCCGTGAGGGGTTGCGTTGCCTTGATCATGCGCGTTGCCTCCACAGCAGTCTGGGAACGCTGGCGTTCCTACTGGACCGTAACTGTAGCCGGGGTCACGTTTCGCGGCAATATGCGTGACCGGTCCTCACAACGGCGAATACCGCACTGCGCGTTGGGGCGACAGTGCGGTCATCGCGGCGGCGGTGGGGCCCAGGATGTCCGGCCGCCGCTGGATCAGCTGGTCAGGCCCGCGAAGAACGCTCGGATGTCACCCACGAGCAGGTCGGGCACCTCGAGCGCGGGGAAGTGGCCACCGGAGTAGAACTCCGACCAGTGCACGACATGGTGAGCCTGCTCCGCGAATCGCCGAATCGCGTAGTCGCCGTTGGCGAACACCGCGACACCGGTCGGCACCGTGCCCTTCGGATTGGGCATGAACATGGTGTGGTCGTGAAAGCGCTCGAAGTAGTAGTCGGCGACGCTGCGCGCGGTGTCGGTGAGCCAGTAGACGGCCACCGTGGTCAGGATCCGGTCGCGGTCGATGGCCTGCTCGGGCAACTCGTGACGCTCGTCGGTCCACTCCTGGTACTTCTCCACGATCCAGCCCAGCTGTCCCGCGGGCGAATCCGCCAGCAGCTGCGCCAGCGTGTGCGGGCGGGAACCGGCCAGGTTCATGTACGCCGAGCCGTCGTCCTGGAAGCGTTTCATGCCCGCCAGCCGCTTCCGGTCGGCGTCGCCGAGCGCGGCCATATCGGCCGGATCGCCGGTCGGGAAGGTGACCAGGGCGTTCACGTGCACACCGATCACATGGTCGGTGTGCTCGCGGGCCAGGCGCGGGGCCACGAACGCGCCGTGGTCACCGCCCTGCACGCCGTAACGGTCGTAGCCGAGGCGCGCCATCAGCTCGGCCAGAGCGGCGGCGACTCTGCCGTCGTGCCAGCCGGTTTCGGTGAGCGGGCCGGAGAAGCCGTGCCCTGGCAGGGTCGGGATGACCAGGTGGAAAGCCGGGGCGTCGGGGTCGCCGTGGGCGGCCGGATCGGTCAGCGGGCCGATCAGGTCCAGGAAGTCGGCGGGCGTGCCGGGCCAGCCGTGGATCAGCAGCAGCGGGGTCGCGTCCGGGCGGGCCGAGCGGATGTGCAGGAAGTGCAGGCGCTGGCCGCCGACCGTGGTGGTGAATTGCGGGTGCGCGTTGAGGGCGGTCTCGACCGCGCGCCAATCGAACTTCTCGGCCCAGTAGGCGGCGAGCTCGCGCAGGTAGGCGGTGGGCACGCCGCGCTCCCAGCCGATGCCGGGGATCTCGTCGATCCACCGGGTGCGGGTCAGGCGGTCGCGCAGGTCGTCGAGGTCGGCCTGCGGGATGTCGATGCGGAAGGGGTGGATGGCGCGGTTCTCGGTGTCGCTCATGCCATCGAGTTTTCCGATAAAGACCGGGTGGCCACATCACGACAATTCGTTATTTTGTGTCCGGGCTGGGCGAAATGCGAAGGTGCGGCATGATCGTGGCGTGGTGAGTTTCCCCGGCAGCAGTGTCCTGGTCGGTCGGGCCGCGGAGGTGTCCGCGGTGGTCGAGGCGGTCGGTGATGCCCGCACGCAGACCGTGCTCATCGCGGGGGAGGCCGGGATCGGGAAGTCCCGGCTGGTCGTGGAGTTCACCGAGCGACTCGGCGGCGACGCGCTGGTACTGCTGGGCCGATGTCCCGAACTCGGCGCCGCGGGTGTCGCCTACGCGCCGTTCCTGACCGTGCTGCGCGGACTCGTCAAACGACTCGGCGGTGAGGCGGTGGCGACGCTGCTGCCGCCGCATCCGGCGCTCGCCAACTGGCTTCCGCAGCTGGCCGTCCATACCGGCGGCGCGGCGCCCGAGGCCGATCGGATCCGGCTGTTCGGTGAAATCCTCACGCTGCTGGAGCAATTGGCGATGGCGCGGCCGGTGGTACTGGTACTCGAGGACCTGCACTGGGCCGACGACGCCAGCCGGGAGCTGCTCACCTTTCTGGCCGCCAATCTCGCCGACGCCAATGCCCTGCTGGTGGGCACCTACCGGCCGGGCGAGGCGGGGCCGCTGCGCGGACTGGTCGCCGAACTGCGCCGCAACCCGGGCGTGCACGTCCTGGAACTGCATCCGCTGACCCGGCACGAGGTCGGCCGTCAGCTTGCCGCCCTGCTCGGGCGCGAACCCGGAACCGCGCTCATCACCAAGGTTTTCGACCGCAGCGGCGGCAACCCGCTGTTCGTGGAGGCGCTGGGCCAGTGCCCCGACGAACTCCCCGCCGACCTCGCCGACCTGCTCCTCGGATTCCAGACCGGTCTGTCCGCACAGGCGCGCGCCGTCGTCGCCCCCGCCGCGGTCCTCGGCTCCCCGATCCATCACGACCTCCTCGCCGCGACGGTCGACCTCCCTCCTGACGAACTACCCGGCGCCCTGCGTGAACTCGTCGACCGCCACCTGCTGCTCACCACCGACACCGGCTACGAATTCCGCCACGGCCTCATCCGCCAGGCCATCTACGACCACCTGCTCCCCATCGAGCGCACCCGTCTGCATACCCGCGCCGCCGCGGCCCTGCACGCCCGCGGCGACGCCCTCGACTCCGAATCCCACGCCGACCTCGCCCGCCACGCCCGCGCCGCCGGGGACCTCGACCGGGCCCTGCGCGCCTACTGGTCCGCCACCGCCGGAGTCCCCGCCACCCACCCCGAACGCCTCCGCCTCCTCGAACAAATCCTCGCCCTCTGGGACCGGGTCCCCGCCCCCACCGAGGTCCTCCCCACCACCAAACTGTCCGTCCTGGAACAGATCGTCGACGTCGCCGTCGCCTGCGGAGCCACCGAACGTGGCATCGCCGCCGCCGACGCGGCCCTCGCCCTACTGGCCCCCGCGGCCGCCGCCGCACCTGCCACGCTGCCGGTGTGGAGCCAGGACGCCGCCGCGGTCGGCGAGCTTGTGTCCGTTCACGTGGATGGTGGGACAGTCGCGGGCGAGGACGGCGAAATCGACTATGCCGGTGCCGATTCCGAGCGCTCGGCCCGGATGTACCGGCGGCGCGCCTATCTGCGTGCGACCACCGGGACCGGCCCGGGAGCGGACCTCGAGCGGGCGCTGGCGCTCATGGCCGAGACCCCGGACAGTCTCGAGAGAGCTGAGGCGTTGGTGCAATCGGCTGCCGCACGGGTGTTCCAAGGCGACGCGGCCGGGTCGGCGGCCCGCGCGCGCGAGGCCTTGGCCATCGCGCGGCGGCTCGGCGCGGACGCCTTGGTGGCGCGGGCGCACGCGCACCTGGGACTGGCGGGCGCTGCGGCCGCCGGGGGCTCCCTGACGGCCGACGCCGCCGATGACGGGGACGTCCTGCCGGAGGGGGATGGGCTGGCGCAACCTTTTTCTCGGAACACCGGCGAGGGGGCGATCGAGAGCTGTGCGCGGCCCGGGGGTGATGCGCTGGTCGGGAGTGGTGCGCGCCCCATTGGTGGCGGCCCGGGGGACAGCGTTGCGCGGCCCGCGAGCGATGGCCTCGCCGGGGATGGTGTGTGGCCTGGGGGTGATGCGTCGGCCGGGGACGGTGCGCGGTCCGGCCGGGATCTCGGGGCGGGCGGGCGCGAGCGGGTGGCCGGCGCGGCCAGTGAAACAGATTGGGCGCTGGAGCATTTCGCGCAGGCGCATCGGGCGGCGGCGCTGGCGGGGGATGCGCGGATCGTGGTGGATGTGGCTACGTGGGAGTCGGCGGTGCTGGTGGGGGCCGGGCGGTACGAGGCGGCGATCGCCGCGGTGCGGCAGGGGTTGCGGGCGGCGCACGAGTCGTTCCGGTTCGCGGAGTCGGCGCCGATTCTGTTCGTGAAGTGGGGGCAGGCGCTGGCGGCCCTGGGGCGGTGGGACGAGGCGCGGGCGGTGGTCGACGAGACCCAGCTCGCGCAGTTGCCGCCATTGAGCAGGGCGGCGTTGCTGGTGTGCTTCGGACGGATCTCCTTGGCCACCGGGGATTTCGTGGCGGCCAGGGAAGGGGCGGTCACCGCCGCGCGGCTGCTGGGGGACAGTCGGTGGGCGGCGCAGTATCGACTCGAACTGGCGGCTTTGAACTCCACACTGGCGTTGGTGGGAGACGACGAGGGCGCGGCGGCGACGGAGTTGATCCGGGTACTCGAAGGCGGCGACGGGGTCGGGACGCTGTTCGCGCATCCGCACGAGGCGTGGCCGCTGGTGGTGCTCGGTGCTCGAATCACCGGAGCGCCACCGGAATTGCTCGCGCTGGGGGACACGCTCCCGACGGCGTCGCCGGTGGATGCCGCCCAGCGTGCCGCGTTCACCGCGCACCTGGCGGGCACCGCGGCCCGCTGGTCGGAGGCCGTCGCGGCGTGGCGCGGTGTCGGACGGCCCTACGATGTGGCCATCGCCCTGCTCGGTCTCGCGGAAGCGGCCGCGGCCGAAGGCAATCGGATCGAGGCGGTGTCGGCGCTGCGAGAGTGCCTCGACGTCGCCGCCGCATTGGGCGCGGTCCCGCTGGCCGCAGCCGCCGCGGCGTTGGCCGAGCGGGCCCGCCTCCCGCTCGAAGGATCCGCCGAGCGTGCCCCGAAAGTCAAGAGCGGCACCATGTCCGGGCGCTCCGGCCTGACCGCGCGTGAGCTGGACGTCCTGCACCTGGTCGCCAAGGGCCTGAGCAATCGCGCACTGGCGGCGGAATTGTTCATCAGCGCCAATACCGCCGGGGTGCACGTCTCGCGGATTCTCGCCAAGCTGGGCGTCTCCAGCCGGACCGAGGCCGCCGCCTTCGCACACGAGCACGGCCTGCTGACCGCCGGTGACGACGACTGAGCGTCAGGTCAGCCGGGGCGGCATGCCGAACAGGTCGAAGATCTCGTCGAGCTGGTAGACGATCAGATTGGTGATGAGACCGTCGCGCACGGTGAAGACCTGCAGGGTGTGCCGCTCGTACCCGTCGCCGTCGCGGGAATAGGCCGCCAGTCCGGGCTGGCCGTTGGCCCACACCGGCTCCAACCGCCAATCGGAGCCCTTCCATTCGAACACCCGCGCCATGAACCCGACATACGCCGCGCGGCCCAGGTACCAATTGAGCATGGGCGGCATTTCCATGATCACGTCATGGGACAGCAGCTTCTCCAGGGCGCTCAGGTCGGCATTGCGGAAGGCGGTGACATAGTTGTCCACCACGGCGCGCTGCTCGGCCCGCTCGGTCACCTCGTCCTCGCTAATGCCGTTCTGGCCCAGAGTTTTCCGTGCCCGCTGCAACGCGCTGTTCACGGCCGCCGGGGTCATGTCGAGAGCCTGCGCCACGTCCGCGGCGGGCCAGTCGAGCACCTCGCGCAGCACCAGCACCGCGCGCTGACGCGCGGGCAACTGCTGCATGGCGGCGACCAGGGCGAGCCGCAGACTGCCCTGCGCCACCGCGGCATCGGAGGGGTCGCCGAGCAGGACATCCGGAATCGGTTGCAGCCAGGGGATTTCCCCGCCGTGCACGAGTTCCTCGCGCGGATCGTCGCCCGGTGCGTGCCCGAGGCCCGACGGCATGGGCCGCCGCCCACGCTGTTCGAGCGCGGTCAGGCAGGCATTGGTGGCGATCCGGTACAGCCAGGTCCGCATCCCGGCCCGGGTCTCGTCGTAACTGTCGCGGGAGCGCCAGGCCCGCAGATAGGTTTCCTGCACCAGATCCTCGGCGTCCTGCACCGACCCGAGCATGCGGTAGCAATGGGCCAGCAATTCGCGCCGATATCGGTCGGTGCGCGCCGCGAAGTCGGCGTCCGCCATGCTCTCACTCCTCGAAACCCGGCCCCCACCGGTCGAAACAGGGCCCTGCCGAACTTTCTACACCGCGAGCGATGAATCGGGCGCACCTCGCCGGTAGGTACTCGTGAGCCGCCACACCGGGCGGCCGTCGACCGAGGAGTAACCATGAACGACACCGCCGTCCGCGAGACCACCGACCGTGACGCCGTCCTGACCGTCCTGAAGGACCTCTACGTCGCCTGGGCCGCCAATGACGCCGACGCGTTCGTCGCCGACTACGACCCCGACGCCACCTCGATCCTGCCCGGCGTGTTCCGCAGCGGCCGCGCGGCGGTGCGGGACGGCATGGCCGCCGGATTCGCGGGCCCGCTGCGCGGTTCCAGCGTCCTGGACGAACCCCGGCAGGTCCGGTTCCCGGCCCCCGACACGGCCGTGGTGGTCAGCCGCGCCGCCATTCTCATGGCCGGTGAGACCGCGGCCCCGGCCGACCGCTGGGTGCTGGCGACCTGGACCCTGGTCCGCCGGGAGAACCGCTGGCTGATCACGGCGTACCACAACTGCGCCGCCTGATTCGTCGCCCGAAAAGACCGGTGGCACACCGGCACGGGAGGTCCCGCGCCGATGTGCCACCGGAAGGCGTTGCTACGGAACAACTTCCACGATGTCACCGGGGTTCAGGTAGTTGAAGAACTCCCGCGCGCCGTCCGGGGTCATCCGGATACAGCCGTGCGACTTCTTGTCGACCGGTCCGATGTGGAAGGCGATGTCGCCGTTGAAGAAGACCGCGTACTCCATCGGGGCGTTGTGCATCGTGCTCCAGTGGAACGGCTTCTTGAAGGCGACGTGGAAGACGCCCGGCGGAGTCTCGTAGCCGGGCATGCCGTGGGAGATGGGGGTGGGGCCGAAGATGACCTTGCCGTTGTCCATCAGCCACGCCTCGTTGGTGCTGAGCTTGAGGCAGGCGCGCGTGCCGGCCGTCGCGCACGGCGCATTGACATCGCCGGGGGCGATGCCGGGGATGATCGCCGGAATACCGGGCACGTCCGGTCCACCGGGCCACAATGGTTCGGCTTGCGCGGGCGCGGCCGCGAGTCCTGCGGCGGCCACACCGGCGAAGACCGCCGATCGCGCCGCCAAGCCGAGGGAACTTCTGCTGCTCATCGCGTTCGACCCTCTCCTAGCCTTGCCCACCGCCCTGTTCGAACTCGCCTGCCAGGGCGAAGGGACTCTTCCGTTGACACAAGCACGGGACCAAGGGGTACCGGTAGATCATTCTGACTGGTGCCGAGAGCGATTCGCGGGACAAAACGCGTCAAGCGCGCCGACACGCCCGTTCGAAATGCACGGCACGCCGAATCCGCCCCGCTCCCGGGCGTGGCGGCGGGCTCATTTGACCGGGGGCAGCGTGCGCTCCTGCGGGTCGACGCCGGTCGGCCGGTGCGCGCCATTGTTGGGAATGTTCGGGCGCGGCGCGTTGGCGGACCCGCGAATCTGCTGGTCGTCGGGCGGATTGTTGCAGTAGTTCCAGCGTCCGAAGGTGCGGTCGGTGGCGATGGTCGCCGCCAGCGCCGGCACCGGGTACTGGCACCACGGCCGGCTCCAGATGTCGAGGATGGTGTAGAACTCGCCGTCGTGCGCGGGCACGCCCATGGCGGAGGTGCCGATGACGAGGGCCGGGAACAGCGCCCGGACCGCGGGCAGCCGCAGCAGCGCGGCCTGCACGATGGCCCGCATGGTGGTGGCCAGGCTCTGGATCGGATCCATGTTCCGGTCCAGGGTGGCGTCCAGGACGGCGATCTGCTCGGGCGCGCGATCGAGCAGTCCGCGCAGTTCGCCGTCGGCGGCGCGGGCCTGTTCGACCAGGATCGACGAATTGCGGGTCACCGTGGCCAGATCCGGCTGGGCGTGCGCGGTGGTTCCCGCGATGACCTGCAGGTTCTGTAGCAGGCTGACGGTCTGCGGGAGCCGGTTGTCCAAGCCGGTCGTGGCCACGCTCAGACCCTCGATGAGCCCGCGCAGCTGATCGGGTCCGCCGCCGAGCGCGATGTCCATCTGATCGAGGATCACCCCGATCTTGTCCGGATCGATCGAGGCGATGAGCTCGTTGCTGTCGGTCAGCGTCTGCCACACCGGCGTCGGGGTGCTGATCTTGCTCGGGTCGAACCGCACCACCTGCCCGTCGTGCAGGTACGGCGGCGCGTCGGTGTGCGGCCGGAAATCGATGTACTGCTCGCCCGCGGAGGACAGCGCCGCCACCGCGATCTCGGTGTCGGCCGGAATCCGGTACTTCTTCTCGATGTCCGCCGTCGCCGCGATTCCGGCCCCGCCGTCGATGATGTCGACCGACCGGACCGAGCCGACCCGGAACCCGCGCCAGGTCACATCGTTACCGGCCTGCAAACCGCCGGAGCGATCCAGTTGCACGGTGACCGAGTAGGTGTTGCCCGGTCTCTGCACCCGCGCCACGGTGATCAACAGATATGCGGCTCCGACCGCGAGTAGCACGATCAGAGCCAGATTCGAGTAGAGCAGTTTGTGTCCGCGCAGCACGCTCAAGAGGCCCGCCTCCACCGCTGAATAGCAGCCAATAGGGTTCGATGCACAGCAACTACCAGGCGAAACTGCGCGCTATCTAACCACAGTCGGGCCGCTGGACCCGGCGGGGGCGGGTGGTCCGGGCGGGGCGAGTTACAACGTCACCCCTTCCGCAGCGCGCCCAGGTGCGCCTCGATGGCCTTCACGGCCTGGCCGACCCCGTCCTCGGCGGCGATCCGGGCGGCCAGCCGAGTCGCGTTGTCGCGCAGCGCGGTATCGGTGGTGGCGCGGCGGAGGGCGTCGGTGAGCCGGTCCTCGGACATCTTCGCGTACGGGATGGTCGCCGGGCTCACGCCCAGATCGATGAGGCGCTGCGCCCAGAAGGGCTGATCGGCGTAGACGGGCGCGCCGATGGCCGGGACGCCGGCGCGCAGGCCCGCGGCGGTGGTGCCCGCGCCGCAGTGGTGGACCACCGCCGCCATGCGCGGGAACAGCCAATCGTGCGGGGCCTCACCGATGGTCAGCACGTCGTCGCCGCTGACGTCGAGGTTGAGCCAGCCGCTCTGCACGACGCCGCGCACGCCCGCCCGGCGCAGGGCCGCGGCGATGATCCGGCCGGTGCGGGCGGTGCCTTCCTTGCTGTCGGCCATGCTGCCGAAGCCGATGAACACCGGCGGCGGACCGGCGGCCAGGAAGTCGGTCAGTTCGGTGGGCGGTTTCCAGCCGTCGGGGCGCGGCGGCCACCAGTAGCCGGTGACCTCCAGACCCGGCCGCCAATCGGCCGGGCGCGGAACGACACTGGGGGAGTAGCCGTTGAGCATCGGCCAGCCCGCCGCGGTCCGGGCCCGGCGCAGGTCGTACACCGAGATCGGCGGCAGCGCGAGTTCGCGGCGGAAGAAGGCGACGGTGCTCGCGTAGAAGCGGTCGTTGAACCAGGCGCCGAACTCGGCGGCCAGCCGGTTGCCGCGCGCGCCGAAATCGTGAGCGCCGTACGCGGAAGGCGCGTGCTCGGCGGTGGCGGACAACGGCTGGAACCGCAGCCCGATCGAAGGGACGCCCTTGGCCTCGGCCAGTGCCAGGCCCGCGTACTCCGTCGGCGGCGGCAGCAGCAGGACATCGGCGGGCTCGTCGATCAGCGCGCGGATCATGCCCAGCCCGAGGCTGCGAACTCCCTTGGGGGAGGAGAACTTCCAGCCGGCGGAGAGCCGATTGACATCCGGATCGGTCATGTCGATGTCGATATCGTGTGTCATCTCCCGGAATTCGAGCCCGCATCCGGTGATCTGCTCCGCGAACAGGGTGTGCGCGGCCACCACCACCTCGTGTCCCGCGTCGCGCAGCCCCACGCCCAGCCCGGTCAGCGGCGCGATATCGCCGCGACTGCCGATGCCGACCAGAATGATCCTGCTCATCGGACCTCCACACTCTCGATAATGGTGAGCCAGCGGGTGACGATGGCCCGCATCCGGTCCGCGCCGATCCCGCCGTCGGGGGAGTGCACCGAATAGTGCACCTGCTCGACGCCTTCGGGCTTGCTGGTGCCCAGGAACAGGCTCATGTCGAACATCTTCAGCCGGGCCTGCTCCCGCGAATGCGCGTCGGGAATCCACACGCCCACGTCGCCGAGGAAGTTGAAATAGAACTTCGGCGAGTTGAAAGTCAGGAAATGCGACCAGCTTTCGGGGTGATGCCAGCGCAACAGCGTGAAATCCTCCGGGTGCGTGGGATATCCGTCGAGGGCGTCGTGCAGCCGGTCGGTCAGGGTGCCGGTGGCGGGGCGCAACAACCACGGGTAGTCGTCGGAGATCCAGGCCACCGTGCGCGACAGATCGGTGCCCGGCCGCAAGCGGCTGTAGCGGCCGTGCTTCTGCACGGTGATGGGCCGGGCCACGCCGGTCGCGTCCTCGATGGCCAAACCCAATGTGACGAGCAGGATCCGGGTGTAGCTGGCCCCGAGCGCCGCGGGCAGTTCGACCAGCAGCCGCTGTGCCAGCGCGCCGTCGATGACGCCGTCGAAGTGCGCCGACTTCGGGGTTGCGGGCCGGTCCAGGGTGGTCGGTTCGATATCCGAGGCGGCCAGCCAGTAATCGCGTTCGCCGACCCGGGTCTTCGCGTACTCGTCGAGGAATTCCGCCCACTCCGATCCGGTGATCGGTTCCGGCGGCAACGCGATCTCCTCGCCCGCCTCCCATTGCCGGGCGTAGGTGGCGATGTCCTCCCACAGGACCCACATCGAGATGCCGTCGATGGCGATGTGGTGGGCGGTGAACAGCAGGATGCTCACGTCGAAGGAGCGGGTGAGCAGTACCGCGGTGACGATCTTCCCGGCGGTCGGGTCCAGCCGTAGATTGGCCGCGGCGGACTGCTCCTGGATCAGGGTCGTGAGCGCCTCGGGGTCGAGGTCCTCGATGTCGATGGCCCGCACGTCGACGCGGCCGGGGTCGATGACCCCGCCGGACTCGGGCTCGATCTCGCAGGAAGCGTTCTCGCCGTAGCTGTATCGGCTGCGCAGCGATTCGTGGGTGTCGATCAGGGTGTTGATCAGCTTCCGCGCGTCCTCGAGGCCCATGCCGACCGGGACCGGGCAGGGGATGGTGACGCCGAAGACGGCGGGATTCTCGTCCCAGGTCAGGAATTTCCTGGCGGCGGCCGTCAGCCGCCCGGGGCGCAGATCTGTCATGAACTTCCTCTTGCCGGTTGTCGGGTCATCGAACGGTGGTGAGGGACAGCACGTCCTCGCCGAGCAGGCGCAGGCTGTCCCAGCCCGCCTCGATCGGCAGGCCGCCGATCAGCGGGTTCATCAGGATCTCGGTGCGCCCGTCCGCGATCTGGTCGCGCAGCTGCGCCGGGGTGAGGATCTCCAGATAGCCGTGGGCGCGCAGAGACTCGACCGAATCCGGCACGGCGTCGTGCGGGCGGTGAATGCCCTCGCGGCCCCACGACGCGTACTCGCGGATCTCGGTGAGAATGTGCGGGGCGAAGTCGTGCCAGGCCCGATCCGGGTCCTCGTGCAGCAGGGTGTGGCGGCTGTCGGGCTCGGGTTTGTGGATGTAACCGCTTGTGCCGCAGCGGATCAGTTCCCGCTCGTAGAGTTCCTCCACCTCCGGCGCGGGCAACGGCAGCGCCAGCCCGAGCCCGAAGCGCGCGGCCCGCCGCGCGGTCGCCGGGCTCATCCCGGCGACCAGCAGATGCGGATGCGGCTTGCTGAACGGCTTGGGCGTAACCTCGAAGGACTGCCCGCCTCGCTGCACCGGCTCGTCCCGCCAGGCCGCGAGCATGATCTCCAGCGCCTCGTCCATGAGCTTGCCGCGCCGCGCGAAATCCCGTCCGAGCGCGGCATATTCGGCCGGTCGGTACCCGATCGCGGCGAGAACGGTGAGCCGCCCGCCCGCCAGATTGTCGAGCACCGCCAGATCCTCGGCCAGCCGCACCGGGTCGTACAGCGGCACGATCAACGCCCCGATGCTGATCCGGATCCGCTCGGTACGCGCCGCCACCGCCGCCGCCATCAGCAGCGGCGCGGGCAGCCACCCGGTGCCCGACCCGTGGTGCTCCTCGACATTCACCACCGCGAACCCGACCCGCTCGGCGTACTCGGCCATCGCGAGCGCGGCCCGATACCGCTCGTGATTCCCGGCCCGAGGGTCGTCGACATTGGTCATATTGAGCTTGAGCGCCGCCACCACGTTCATGCCAAGCAATATCGAATGACCCGGTGCCCCAGGACAACCTGCGGAGAAGCCCCAGTCGGGTGCCGTGCCCTGGGGTGGCACCACCGGCAGAGGTGCCCGGTGTCGCGCTGCCACCGGTGGGGGTGCTCGACGGTGTGAGAACTACTCCCGGGGTTCGTCGAGGAGGCCGAGTTGGGCCGCGCGCACCCCGATCTGGAAGCGACTGCGGACCTCGAGGCGGGTCATGAGGTCGGCGATGTGGCGGCGGTAGGTGCGCAGGGACATGTCGAGGCGACGGGCGGCTGTCTCGTCGATGAGGCCCAGGTTGAGGGTGTTGAGGACCGCGCGGGCGGTGGGGCTCAGTTCGATGGGGTCGGTGGGGACGCGGCCGGCGAGGCCGTGGCCGGATTGCCAGCTGAGCAGGGCGAATTGGTGCAGGGCGCGGAGCAGGGCGGGTTCGCGGACCAGGTAGGCGTAGGGGTGGTCGGCTCCGGCGCCGCTCCACAGCACCGCGACGGTGCGGTCGAGGATCAGGACATTGTGGAAGTCGTTGTCGGTGACGCGGATCTGCGCGCCGAGCGAGGATTGCCGCAGCAGGGGTTGGTGGTCGCGGATCTCCAGATAGTCGGGGGAGTAGAGGAGCCGGACCTCCTTGCCCGCGGCCAGCAGGTCGTCGACGACCACCTGACCCAGGCGGAGGTGATCGGTGGAGTGGGTGGGGTTGGAAACCGCCACCACCGCCTCATGCCGGGCGTAGCGGAGCAGGTGGTGGACGTCCTGGTCCCAGTGCCCGTCCTGGCTGAACCGGACGATCCCGGTGGCCAGGTGCCCGGTCGCGCCGGTCGGCTGTCGCTGCATCACTTCCCCGATCCTGGCAGGTGACCGGGGGTTTCCCCGGAATCTGGCAGCTTCCTGCCAGTGGGGCGGATCCGGCCCGGCCGATTCCTACCTTCCATTTATGCACATCAGTTTGAGCGAAGATCAGCACCGTCTGCGCAAGCGGCTGCGCGAGTATTTCGCCGACCTCGCCACCCCCGACGTGCGGGCGGCGCTGCGGTCGGGGCCGGGCGGGGAGCACGGCGACGGAACGGTCTACAAGGAGGTGGTGCGCCGGCTGGGCGCGGACGGCTGGCTGGTGCTGGGATGGCCGGAAGAGCATGGCGGACAGGGACGTTCGATGCTCGATCAGTTGATCTTCCTGGACGAGGCCGCGGCCGCGGGCGTGCCGCTGCCGTATCTGACCGTGAACACCGTCGGGCCGACCATCATGCGCTACGGCACCGAGGAGCAGAAGGCCTGGTTCCTGCCGCGTATCGCGCGAGGCGAACTGCACTTCTCCATCGGCTATTCGGAGCCGAACGCGGGCACCGACCTGGCGTCGCTGCGCACCCGCGCGGTGCGCGACGGCGACGAGTGGGTGGTCAATGGCGAGAAGATGTGGACCAGCCTCATCGAATACGCCGACTACATCTGGCTGGCCGCGCGCACCGATCCGGCGGCGGGCAAGCACGCCGGGCTGTCGATCTTCATCGTTCCGACCGCGGCGCAAGGGTTCTCGTGGACGAAGGTGCACACCATGGCCGGTGTCGGAACCAGCGCCACCTACTACTCCGACGTGCGGGTGCCCGCCGCGAACCTGGTGCACGGCGAGAACCGCGGCTGGGCGCTGATCACCAATCAGCTCAATCACGAACGGGTGGCGCTGGCCTCGGCCGCACCGCTGGAGGAGTCGCTGCGCCAGGTCGTCGCGTGGGCGCGCGCCACCACGCTGCCGGACGGGACCCGGGTCATGGACGCCGAATGGGTGCGCCTGCACCTGGCCCGCGTGCACGCCAACACCGAGTACCTGAAGTTGCGGAACTGGCGGACCGCCTGGGCCGCCGATCGCGGTGAACTCGGCCCGGCGGACGCCTCGGCCACCAAGGTGTTCGGCACCGAATTCGCCATCGAGGGCTACCGGCTGCTCATGGAGGTGCTCGGGGCCGCGGCCGTGCTGCGCGCGGATTCTCCGGGCGCGCTGCTGCTCGGACGGCTCGAACGGTTCCATCGCACCGCGCTCATCCTGACCTTCGGCGGCGGGATCAACGAGGTGCAGCGCGACATCATCGCCAAGAACGCCCTCGGGCTGCCCGTCACCCGCTGACCTGAACACTGGAGCAGAACAATGGATTTCGAATACACCGAGGCGCAGCGGGACCTGTCGGGACTGGCCCGCGAACTGCTCACCGACTGGGCCGGCAGGCATCCCCGCCCGGACGACACCGGGTTCGACGCGCAGCTGTGGGGCGCGATGGCCGGTGCGGGACTGCTGGAGGCGGCGCTGCCCGAGCAGGTGGGCGGCGGCGGGTACGGGCTGCTCGAACAGTGCAGCGTGCTGATCGAGATCGGCCGGACCGTCGCCCCCGCACCCTATGCCACGAGCATCGCCGTGGTCGCGGCGGTGCTGGCCGAATTCGGCGACAACGCGCAGGTGCGGCGATGGCTGCGGCCGATGCTGCGGGGTGAGAGCACACTGACGCCCATACTCGCACGCGACTTCTCGTCCTTCGAGGCCGAGCGCGACGAGAAGACCTGGAGGGTCCGGGGTTCGCAATCGGTGGTCGCGGCGGGAGCCTTCGCCGACGGGTACCTGATCGAGGCTCGCGCCGGGGCGAACTCGGTTCTGCTGCTGGTGGAGCGGGAAGCCGAGGGCGTCACGGTCACCCGGCAGCACGCGGTGAACGGCACCGACGCGGCCCTGCTGGAACTGGATGCGGTTCTGGTCCCGCGGGCCGCCGCGATCTCAGCGCTCGAAGCGCCCGCGTGGGCCCGGCGCCGCGCGGCCTTGGCCGTCTGCGCCCACCAGCTGGGCGTCCTCGAACGGGCGCTGGAGATGACGGCCGAATACGCCCGCACCAGAAAGCAATTCGACAAGCCGATCGGCGCGTTCCAGGCGGTGCGGCAGCGCCTGGCCGACGCCTACATCGATGTCGAGGCGGTACGCCTGACCCTGTGGCAGGCCGCCTGGCGGGAATCGCACGGCCTGACAGCGGAATCCGAGATCGACGTGGCGAAGTTCTGGGCGTCCGAGGCCGGCCACCGCGTCGCGCACACCGCCGTCCACGTGCACGCCAGTACCGGCATCTACCTCGACTATCCGATGCAGCGCTACTTCACGGCCGCCAAACGAGCCGAGTTCGAATCGGGGACGGCCACAGCGCACCTGCGCGACCTCGGTCTGGCCCTGGATGCCCCGGTGTGATCGCGGGCAATGCGGTGGAGCCGTCGCCGCGGTGGGCGACGGCCGTCCGACCCGCATGAACCGAATGCGCACCCCTCGTGACGCATGCGGCCATGACCTCATCGCGCGCGGGAACCCCGGAGGTTGCAGCTCCGGGGCACCCGCGTGGATGCAGGTTCCCACGGGCCGATAAAAAGCGAATAAACGTTCTCTATGACTGATCCGGCCCTGGTGAGAACAGGGTCGCGGGCGTCGGGGCGGGCAGTCCGGCACGTCGGAAGATCTCGGCGGCGTCGGCGTGCTCGTGGGCGGCGGCCTCGGCGTCGCCGGTGCGGGCGCTGGCGCGCAGGAACAGGGCGCGGGCCCGGTCCAGGGGGTCGGCGGCCTTGCTCAGCAGCCGCAGGGCCTGGGTCGCCTCGGATTCCGCGGCGGCATCGTGCCCGGCGCGCAGGTGGATCTGGGCCAGCCGGGTGCGGGCCCAGCCTTCCCACAGGCGCACCCCGTTGCGGTGGGTCATGCGTACCGCGTCGGCCGCCAGCTCGAGCGCGAGCTCGTGGTCGCCGAGCATGGACCGGGTGGCCGCCAATTCGTGGGTGGCCCAGCCCAGTGCGACCGCGTTGGACGACTCCTGGGCCAGCGCGATGGCCCGCTCGGCCACCCCGACCGCCTCGGCGTACTGCCCGGATTCGCACAGGGTGCGGGTGGCCAGCGCCAGAATCCAGGCTTCCAGCGAACGATCGTCGAGGGCCCGGGTCCAGGCGATGGCATTGGCGTAGTGCCGGTGCGAGTCCTTGGTGTTGCCGACGCGCCGATCCGCCACCCCGAGCAGGATCTCGGCCAGCACCTGCAACCGCCGCTCGGCGTCGTCGGCGGGCTGCGAGATGGGTTGCAGGAATTCGAGACTGGCCTCGACCTCGCCGAGCCCGATCTGCATCATGGCGCCCAGCGCCACCCGCAGCCGCCGGGCGCTGGCGTGGTCGCCGTCCCGGATCGCGGTGTCCAGCAGGGCTTTCAGGCCGTCGGCGAGTTCGCGGGCGCGGCTGCCGGTGTCCATCAGCTCGGCCATCACCCAGGCCAGATCCGCGGCCAGCGCCACCGCCCGGCCGCCCAGCCGGGCCGCTTGCCGGTGCAGCGCGATGATCACCGGGCGCTCGATATCGTTCCAGGACTGGCCTTCCGCGCCGCCGGCGAAGGTGTGGCCCGGGACCGTGGTGGGCACCAGCAGCAGGGTGGTGTTGCTGTAATCCAGTGCGCCGAGCAGGTTCTTGGTGGTGGCCAGGTAGTAGTCCAGCAGGCGGGTCACGATCTCGGCCTCGCTCTCACCGGCGTCATGGCTCGCTGCGGTTCCCGCCAGGCGCGCGGCGAACAGGCGCAGCAGGTCGTGGAAGCGGTAGCGGCCGGGCGCGGGCGTCTCCAGCAGGCTCAGATCCACCAGGGATTCGCACACCAGCTCGGCCTGGGGCACCGGGACGCCCAGCAGCGCGGCGGCGCCATCCACCGGGAAGTCGGGCACGTCAGCGCGGGCGAGGGTGCGGAAAGCCCTGGCCTGCTCGGTGTTCAGCTGGCCGTAGCCCAGCCGGAAGGCGGCCTCCAGGGTGAGGTCACCGGTCTGCAGCACCTCCAGCCGCTGGTTCTCGTCGGCCAGCCGCGCGACCAGGGAGGCGATGGTCCACTGCGGGCGCACCGCCAGCCGCGCGCCGACGATCCGCACCGCCAGCGGCAGGCACGCGCACTGCTCGATCACCGCGAACGCCGCATCCTGTTCGGCGGCAACGCGTTCGGCCCCGAGGATGCGGGTCAGCAGGGTCATCGCCTCGGCGGGTTCGAGGACGTCGAGGCGGGTGCGGCGGACCGCGGGCAGTTCGGTGAGCGCGGAGCGGCTGGTGATCAGGACCGCGGTGCCGGGGGTGCCGGGCAGCAGCGGCGACACCTGGGCGGCGTCGCGGACATTGTCGAGGACCATGAGAATCCGCTTGTCGCTCAACAGGGTTCGCAGGTGCGCGGCCCGGTCGTCGACGCCCGCCGGGATATCGCCCTCGGCGACCCCGAGGCCGCGCAGGAACCCGCCCAGGGCATCGCCGGTGGGCAGCGGGTCGGGGTCCACGCCGCGCAGGTTCACATACAGCTGGCCGTCGGGGAACCGGTCGCGCACCTGGTGCGCGATGTGCAGGGCCAGGGTGGTCTTGCCGACCCCGCCCATGCCGCCGACCGCCGAGATGGCCACCGCCGGTCCGCCGCCGGTGAGCTGGCCCGCGATCTGCTCGGCCACCCGGGAGCGGCCGGTGAAATCGGCGATATCGGGCGGTAATTGGGCGGGGGCGAGCCGGGTGGGGGCCGGGCGGCCCACGCTCGGCAGGTCGGCGCGCAGGATGCGGGCGTGCACCTCGCTCAGTTCCGGGCCGGGTTCCACGCCGACGCCGTCGACCAGGGCGCGGCGGGCGCGGCCGTATTCGTCGAGCGCCTCGGCCTGTCGGCCGCAGTGGTAGAGCGCGGTCATGAGCAGCGCGCGGAAGCGTTCCCGCAGTGGATGTTCCTCGATGAGCGGGCCCAGTTCGGCGACCGCCTCGGCGCTGCGGCCGGTTTCGATGTCGAGGGCGAGCCGGTCCTCGAGGATGGACAGCCGCCACTGCTCGAGCCGGGCGCGCTGGCGTTCGGCGTAGGGGCCGGGCAGTCCGCCCAGCGCCGCGCCCTGCCAGCGGGACAGCGCCGACTCGAGGGTGCCGCGGGCGCTGTCGGGGTCGTCGTGCCGCAGTCGTTCGGCGGCGGCGACCTGGCCCGCGACATCGTGAATGTCGGTGCGGCCGGGCGGTAGTCGCAGCACGTAGCCGTCGCCGACGGAGACCAGCAGGCTGGAGGGCCCGCGATTGGCGCGGTCGGGTTCGAGTTCGCGGCGGAGTTTGGCGACGTGGGTGCGCAGCGCGGGGACGGCGCGCAGCACCGGGTCCTCGCCCCAGATGCCCTCGACGAGTTCGGCGGCCGTGACCGCCTTGCCCTCGCGCAGCAACAGTGCGGCGAGCACCGCCCGCCGTTGTGGCGGGCCCAGATCCAGGGGCGTGTCCCCGCGCCATGCGCGGACCTCGCCCAGTACCGAGAACCTCAGCAAACCGACCTCCCCGTTCGGCAGTCTAGAGGGGCCGGGCCGACGCCGATCAGCCGCCTGTCCTGCACCGATCCTCACCTTCCGCCGTCCGGGAACCGGCCGCGCCGCCGCGAACCGCCTCCATCCTCCGCGCCACCGTGCCGATTGGTGGGCCATTGGCCGGTTCCAAGCCGCCGGACCGACTCTGATCGTGGGCGACGAACCGGACGCCCACGAATCCCTGGAGGCATCCCATGCGGTTGAAGTCCGCCGCCGTCATCGCCGTATGCGCCCTGTCGCTGGGAATGGCCGCCTGCCAGGCGGCGCACACGCCCACCGGTCCCGGCGGCGTCGGCACGCCCGCGGTGACCACCGGCCCGATGGTTGACCAGCAGCGCGGCCGCTAGCACTTCGTGGCCACCTCCGATCGGATGACCGACGGGAGACCGACATCCACATCGAGGTGAACCGTCGCAGGTCAGGGTCGAGGTCGAGGGCACCTGCAAGGCCCGAACCGGCCCGCCACCCCGGCGAGCCTGCACCTGTCCCGCAGGGCCAGATGACCCCCGATGCGGCAGCCACCATCGACGTCATCGCCCCGTGGTCGGAGCTGGAGGGCGTGTTGAAGCCGGGTACGCCGGCGACCCTGTCGAGCTGATCGACTGTCGCCGAACCGATATCGCACGGCCGTCCGCCACGCCGATCGAAACCGGACGCCCGCTATCGGTGCCCCGTAACCTGGGGAGGTGGCAATCGGCGACACGTCGCGCGGTGCGGCGCGGCCCGGAATCGCGTTGGCCACGGTCACCGCGGTCCTGTTCGTGACCTTCCTCGACACGACCGTCGTCAGCGTCGCGCTGGCCGACATCCGCTCGGATCTGAGCACCGATGTCCAGCTGCTGCAATGGGTCGTCAACGCCTACACGCTGGTGTTCGCGAGCCTGATGCTCGCCGCCGGATCACTCGGCGACCGGTGGGGTCGCAAACGGGTGATGGTGATCGGGCTGGTGATCTTCTGTGCGGGGTCGGTGATTTCGGCGCTGGCGGCGAGCGTGCCGGTGCTGATTCTCGGGCGCGCGGTCATGGGCCTGGGCGCCGCCGCCTCCGAGCCCGGCACGTTGTCGGTGCTGCGGCAGGTCTTCCCGGAGGCCCGAACCCGCGCGAAGGCACTGGGGGTGTGGGCGGCGGTGTCCGGGCTGGCGCTGGCCGCGGGGCCGGTACTCGGCGGGGCGCTCGTCGGCGCGTGGGGGTGGCGGTCGATCTTCTGGTTCAACCTGATCATCGGTGTCGTCGTGCTGGCGGCGGCGCTGCGGTATGTGCCCGAGAGCGCGGATCCGCAACCGGGGCAGATGGATTGGCTTGGGTCGTTGCTCGGTGCGATCTTCCTGGGCGCGGTGATCTTCGCGGCGATCACCGGGGAGAGCCGGGGGTATGACGCGCCGCCGGTGATCGCGCTCTTCGCGGTGGGGGCGGTCGCGTTCGTGGCGTTCCTGATCGTCGAGACGCGAGTCCGCAACCCGGTCTTCGATTTCCGGTATCTGCGGCTGCCGCCGGTGCGCAGCGCGCTGGTGGTCGCGTTCGCGGTCTACTTCGGGGTCTTCTCGATCTTCTTCTTCACCGCGCTGTATCTGCAGGTGATGATTCACTATTCGGCCGGGCGGACGGCGGCGGTGTTCGCGCCGATGGCGGTCGCCATCGTGGCGGGGTCGCTGGCGGCGGGGTTCTGGGTGGCGCGCAGCGGGGCGCGGATGCCGATGATCGTGGGGTGCGTGCTGGGGGCGGGCGGGATTCTGCTGACGCGGCATTCGCTGGACGGCACGGTCGAATTCACGCCGCTCGCGGTCACGCTGGCGGTGGCGGGGCTCGGGTTCGGAATCGCGGTGGTGCCGTTGACCTCGGCGGTCCTGACCAGAGTGCCCGCCGAGCAGTCGGGAATGGCCGCGGCGGCCACCAACACCATGCGGCAGGTGGGCGCGGCCGTGGGCGTCGCGGTACTCGGGTCGCTGGTCAACGGGTTTCTCACCGCCGATCTGCGCGCTCGCATGACCGAATTGGGGCTGCCGGACAACCTGCAACCGATCGCGATCGACGCGGTGGAGCGCGGCCGCATTCCGGCCGGCGTCGACTTGGCGACAGCGCTGAAGTACGCCCCGCACGTCAACGAGGTCTTGCAGACCGCCACGGTCGCCTTCCATCACGGACTCGATGTGGCGCTTCTGGTTTCGGCCATCATGATCCTGGCCGCGGCGGGGTTCGTGGCCGTGAGCCGTTTCGGTCCGGTGCGAAAATAACTGGCGCGAATCAGCTTCGGCCGGGCAGCATGTGTCCCATGTTCCCGCAGTCCATCGCCGCATACCCCGCAGTCGCGGGTGCGATGGCCGCGCTCCACCTCCCTGCGCTTGCCCTGCAGGCATCCGCATTCGACGGCGCACGACGCTGACCTTCTCCGGGACGTCCCGGGACCTCAGACGGGGAAGGTCGGCTCGCTGCTGAGGTCCCCCTCGAACATCCCGGATGGAGAATTCATCATGGCCAAGCAGGCCTATGTCCGCACCAAGCCGCACCTGAACATCGGCACCATGGGTCACGTCGACCACGGCAAGACCACGCTGACCGCCGCCATCACCAAGGTGCTGGCCGAACGCGGCGGCACCGCTTTTGTCCCCTTCGACCGCATCGACCGGGCGCCGGAGGAGATCGAGCGCGGCATCACCATCAATATCGCCCACGTCGAATACGAGACGGCGACACGGCATTACGCGCACGTGGACATGCCGGGGCACGCCGACTTCGTGAAGAACATGATCACCGGCGCGGCCCAGCTCGACGGGGCCATCCTGGTGGTGTCGGCGGACGACGGCGTGATGCCGCAGACCGCCGAGCACGTGCTGCTGGCGCGGCAGGTGGGCGTCGAGCACATCGTGGTCGCGCTCAACAAGTCCGACGTCGCCGACGGCGAACTGCTGGAGCTGATCGAGCTGGAGGTGCGAGAGCTGTTGTCCGCCAACGGCTACGACGGCGACGGCGTACCCGTGGTGCCGGTGTCCGGGCTGCGGGCGCTGGAGGGCGACCAGCACTGGTCCGACCAGCTGGTGCGGCTGCTCGACGCCGTCGACGAGTACGTGCCCATGCCGGAGCGCTACCTCGACGCGCCGTTCCTCATGCCCGTGGAGAATGTGCTCACCATCACCGGCCGCGGCACGGTGGTGACGGGTGCGGTGGAGCGCGGCGTGGTCCGGATGGGCGACAAGGTCGCGGTGCTCGGCTACGGCGGCGCGATCCAGGCCATGGTCACCGGCGTAGAAACCTTCGGCCGCACCATGGAATCGGCCGAGGCCGGTGACAATGTGGCGCTGCTGCTGCGCGGTGTACAGCGCGGTCAGGTGGCGCGCGGCCAGGTGGTCGCGGCGGTGGGGAGCATCGCCGTGCACACCGGGTTCACCGCGCGCGTTCGGCTGCTGACCGCCGCGCAGGGCGGTCGGCGCACGCCCATCGCCAGCGGCTACCGCCCACAGTTCTTCGTCCGCACGGGCGACGTCTCCGGGCAGGTGACGCTGCCGGAGGGGCGCGCCATGCCGGGGGACACCGTCGAACTGGCGGTGACCTTGGACCGCGCGGTTCCGCTGGAGCCGGGGCTGGGATTCGCTGTGCGCGAGGGCAACCTGACGGTCGCCGCGGGCACGGTGCTCACGGTCGACGGGTAGGCGTCGCGTGAGAGTGGTCGAGGGCGGATCGAATCCGTCCTCGACCACCGCTCACCCGATGTCGAGACACCCGGAATTGGCCGGGATTCTCTGGTCCCGTGCCACGCCCGTCCTCAACCATGGGTCCATGGAACGAGGGCACTACGGTGACGATCATCTGGCATTCGCCGAGCTGGCGAGGGGATTCGTGCGCAAGGAGGTCGCGCCGCACTACCTGGGATGGGAAGAGGCCGGGATCGTGCCGCGATCGGTGTTCGCGCGAGCCGGAGACCTGGGGCTGCTCGGATTCGCGGTGCCGCAGAGCTACGGCGGGCTGGGAGTCACGGACTTCCGGTTCAACCAGATCCTCATCGAGGAATTCATGGAAGCCGACTGCGCGGGAGTCGGCCTGAACTTCGCGCTGCACAATGACATCTGCACGCCGTACCTGGTGGATCTGACGACCGAGGAACAGCGGGAGCGGTGGCTGCCGGGATTCGTGGCGGGGACCCGGATCGCGGCCATCGGCATGACCGAACCGGGCGCGGGATCGGATGTCGCCGGAATCCGCACGGCGGCAGTCGATATCGGCGATCACTTCGTGGTGAACGGGGCGAAGACGTTCATCACCAACGGCATCAACGCGGATCTGGTGATCACTGCGGTCCGGACCTCCGCCGAACGCCATGCCGGGGTGACCGTGATGGTGCTCGAGCGCGGCATGGAGGGCTTCGAACGCGGCCGCAACCTGGACAAGCTCGGTCTGCACTCGCAGGACACCGCCGAGCTGAACTTCACCGATGTCCGGGTGCCCAAGGAGAACGTGCTCGGGGATGTGGGGCGCGGATTCACCTACCTGATGCGGAACCTCCCCAGGAACGGATGCAGATCGCCGTCGCCTGCCTGGCCCGGGCCCGGGCCGCCTTGCGGACGACCATCGAATACGTCGGGGAGCGTGAGGCTTTCGGGCAGCCGATCGGGGCATTCCAGAACACCAAGTTCACGCTCGCCGACGTGGCTACCGAGGTGTCGGTCGCGGAAGCGTTCATCGACAAATGTGTGCTGGAATTGAACGCGGGGCGGTTGACGCCTGCGGACGCCGCCAAGGCCAAACTGTGGGCCTCGGAGATGGAGTTCCGGTGCATCGACCGGTGCCAGCAGTTGTTCGGAGGGTACGGGTATATGCGTGAATACCCGATTGCGCGTATGGCTGCCGACGCTCGGATCACTCGGGTGTACGGGGGGACTTCTGAAATCATGCGGGAGATTGTCGGCCGGGATTTGCGTCTTACCGAACGGTCGTAATTGTTGAGCTGGAGTCTGAAAAGCCGTGTTATACATGGCTATTCGAGCTACGGGCGGAGGTGAAATTGATAGAATAGTGGCATGAAATTGGGCGGGCCGATTCTCGGCGAGGACATCACGGTGGGCGATGCCACCGGTGTGGTGTTCGATGCTGTAGACGTCCTGCTCAATGACTCCCTGGATCCGATATCGGATGAGGATCTCGTGGAACTGATGCGGGATTGGGAGACCACGCGCCGCCGGATGGCCGCATTCGAGCACAAGCTGGTTCGGGAGATCGATACTCGGAACCTGCCCGAAAAGGCTGGAGTGAAAAGGGTTTCGAAGTACCTCGAACAGACTCTTCGCCTCGGTCACGCCGAAGCGTGCGCGCGGGTGCGTGCCGCGGAACAGCTCGGGATGCGTCAGACCGGCGGTGAGGTGTTGGAGCCTCGGCTGCCGTGGACCGCCGCCTACCAGCAGATGGGCATGGTGTCGGCGGATTCGGCGCGGCGGATCGCGCAGATCATGGACCGCATCCCCGCCGAAACCGACGTCGAGGACCGGGATCTCGCCGAATTCGAGTTGGCAAGCTTCGCCGCACAGTCCACGCCGGATGACCTGCCCAAGATCGGTGACCGGATCCTCGGTTACCTCGACCCGGATGGGCGCTTCACCCGTGAGGTCGATCGGCAGCGCCGCCGTGGCGTGACGCTCGGTAAGCAGGGGGTGGACGGCATGTCGGTGATCACCGCGCAAGTCACGCCCGCGCTGCGCGCCGTGCTCGACCCGATCTTCGCCGGCTTGGCACGGCCGGGCATGTGCAATGCCGATGACGTTGAAAGCCCCTGGACCACAGAAGGACTCGCCGACGAAGCCCTCGCGGGGTTGGAGCGTGCCGCCGCTCGTGATCCGCGTACGGCCGCGCAGCGCAACCATGACGCGCTGTTGGCGTTCCTGCGCCCCGAAATGGGACCGGAGTACACCGGCCGGCACCGGGGCCTGCCGGTCTCCACGATCATCACCATCTCGCTCGCGGAAGTCGAGGCCGCCGCCGGTGTGGCCACCACTGCCTCAGGTGGGACTGTGCCGCTGGAAGAAGCCTTGCAGCTCGCGCAGAAGTCCAAGCCGTTCCTGGCGATCTTCGACCATGCGGGACGCCCCCTGCACCTGGGGCGCACGAAACGCCTCGCCAACGCCGCACAGCGCATGGCCTTGATCGCCACCGAACGCGGGTGCACCCGCCCCGGCTGCAATGCGCCCGCCACTCTGACTCAGGTTCACCACGTCACCGAATGGAACAAGGGCGGCAAGACCGACATCGAAAACCTGACGCTGGCCTGCGATGCCTGCCACGCCCTCATCCACGACGGACCCGGCGGCTGGAAAACCGTTGCTATGCCGAAGGATTCCGAATACGCAGGCCGCACCGGTTGGATACCACCAGTGCATATCGACCCGAGTCGAACCCCGCAGGTCAACGACCGCCATCACGCGGGCGAGCTGATGGCCGCTTCCCTCGCGCGCCTGCGTGACCGCACTCGCCCACCGGTCAAGTGGTGGTCACGCCCCTAATGCCCGTTCCAGCCTCACCACAGGTGGGGCCCTTCGGGCTGCGTCCACCACCGATGCTCATGCCCCGCAGGCGTACGCAAAGCCAATCGGGAGCGTGGTCGCCTCGCCTGCCCTCCCGCACCGGGGCTGACGCCGAGCCGGGAGCCGTTACCCGCCGATCCCAGCCCACGGACTGCACGGATCACCTTCTACAGAAAAGCCCAACCCCATCCCTTCGTCTTCTCCGGGACGACGCGCGGCCGAGCCGTGAGTGGGGCTGGTAGGTGAGGGGGCCTCGCAAGCTCGGCCACCCTCTCCCTTCTCCAGGCGTCTTTTGTCCTTTGTTCTCTTCGTCTTTGGTCTCTTACCGTTTGAGCCCTTGAGCCGCGGCAATCACGCGCTCCATAACGCCTCGCGGCAGTACCCGGCGAACAGCGAACATCAACGGCGCATTGCTGCCCACCGCGTAGAGCGGCTTCGGCCGATCGGAGCTGGCCGCCGCCACAATGGTTTCCGCAACCCGCACAGGCGAAATGCCCTTGCTCATCTGAGCATCGAGACGAGCCATGAATTTCGTGAAGTCGGCCGCATGCGGCGACCCATCGGCGATGTACTTGGTCCGGCGCTCACTCAGCCCCGTATCGATCTGGCCGGGCTCGACGGTGGTGATCCACACCCCGAACGGAGACTCCTCGAACCGCGCCGCTGTCGCGAACCCGCGCAAGGCAGCCTTGGTCGCCACATAGGACGAGCGGTAGGGCATCGGGAAGCTGCCGAGCATGGATCCGACCATGACGATCCGCCCGTACCCACGCTCACGCATGCCGGGCAAGACAGCTTGGATCAACGCCACAGCCCCGAAAACATTGAGCTGGAACAGTCTTTCGATAGCCTCGCGCGGCAGGTCCGACAGCGGCCCGGCCTGGCTCTCCCCGGCATTGTTGATCAGCACATCGATCGCCCCGAGCTCGGCCGTGAAGCGTTCGATCGACTCCAGGTCGGTGATGTCGAGCGCGCGGTACTCGACGCCGGGCGCGCGGTCGGCCTCGGTGAGGGCATCGGGATTGCGGCTGGTGCCGATCACCTTGTGTCCGCGGGCCGCGAAGGCCGCGGCGGTGGCCTTGCCGATGCCGGAGGACGCGCCGGTGACGACCACGGTGCGGGTCGATGAGCTGCTCATACCGTGCACGTTATCGGGTGCGTCGACAGCGCGCTTGGCGGCGTTCGGAGGCGTATTCGCCGGTAACCGAGCGGATGCCGAGCCAGATACCGATGCCGAATGCGGGGGCCGCGAGCATGGGAAGTAGCAGGATCGCGGTGGAACTCATGGTGGGCAGACCTCGATTGCTGGTCGTCGTCCGAACCGGTTGTGGGTGAATCGCACCGGCGCATCGGCTGTTACGTGACGAATCGTGTTCCGCGCGTCGCGCGCATCACCGCTGGACGATCGAATATGTCGGATGCGCCACACCGGGCGGTCTCTCGTTGATATGTTGCGCCAACCCGATGGGGAACAGACATTTGGGTCGGGAGTAGTCGAAGAGGACAAAGCGCACATGCTCGACTGGGATCTAGCCAGGCACACGTCTGGCGTGCACATTCTGACCCGGCTCGCCAATGAGAGAGGGATGCCGGCGGGGGAGTGCCTCGCCGGAGCGGGTCTGGCGCCTGAATCGGTGGCCGAACAGACCACGGAAGTGACGGCGCGGCAAGAACTCGCGGTGGTGCGGAATCTCCTCGCCAGGTTCGGCCGGGAACCGGGACTGGGCGTGGAGGCGGGGACGCGGTATCACGTCTCGCTGTCGGGACCCTGGGGTCTGGCGCTGTTGGCCAGCCGGACCATGCGGGACGCGATCGTGGTGTCGCCGGGATACGCCGAGCTGGTCTTCGCGTTCGGGCAGGTGACCTTCGAGGAAGTGGACGGCGAAGGGCGGCTGCGGTTCGACGACCGGGACGTTCCGGAGGACGTGCGCGGCTTCCTGGCCGAGCGGGTCCTGGCCGGAATCCAGATGCTCGGCCGTGAGCTGTACTCGGTGAACGTGCCGGTGCGCCGCGTCAGTTTCCGGCACGCCGCACCGCCCGATACCAGCCGCTACCGGTCTGTTTTCGGCGTCGAGCCGCTCTTCGGAACCAGCGTCGACGAACTCGCCTTCGACTCGTCGTTCCTGGACGTCGTCCTGCCGCAACCGACCGAACAGGCCCGCAGCACCTGCGAGCAGATGTGCCAGGAACTGCTGGCGCGCCGCTATGTCCGCTCCGGTTTCGCGGCCATCGTGCGCGGCGTCCTCATCCGCGATCCGGGTGTGATCCCCGATCAGTCGGCCGTGGCTGCCGGGCTGTTCGTCAGCCCGCGCACCCTGTCGCGGCGGCTCAACGAGGAGGGCACCTCATTCCGCGCCCTCCTCGACGAGGTGCGCCAAGCCCTCTCGGAGGAACTGCTGGACCGCACCGACATGACCACCGAACAGGTGGCGGCCCGCCTCGGCTACGCCGAGGCGGCGTCCTTCATCCGCGCCTTCCGGCGCTGGCAGGGCTGCCCACCGCAGGAATACCGCGCCCGCGGGCGTACCCCGGAACTCGTCTAGGGCCTCACCCTTGCGCGGCCAGGAAGCTGCCCGCGTGCAGGGTGGTGCCGAATCCCGGTGCGAATTCACCGTATTCGTAGACGACGCGGCCGCCGACCACGGTGGCCGCGACCGTCCGGTCATTGCGATTGACCATGCGCTGCAACCCCGTGACCCCGGGGAACGGCGCCTCGGCGTACGCACTGGACGTGCCGTCGAACCCTGCCGGATCGACGACCGCGATATCGGCGCGCCCGCCGACCCGCAGGCGCCCGGCGTCCAGGCCGTACCAATCGGCGAGTTCGCCCGTGAGCCGGTGGATCGCGGTCTCGATCGGCAGGAACCCCCGCTGATGCGCCCGCTCCAGCATCCGCACCCCGAAGTTGTAGAACGCCATATTCCGCAGGTGCGCACCGGAATCGGCGAACCCGACCTGCATCATGGGTGAGCGCTGCAACCGGTCGAGCACCTCCTCACGGTCATTGGCGATGACGGTGCGCCACCGCAATGCCGGGCCGTGCTCCACCGTCAGATCCAGCATGGCGTCGGCCGGATCGATGCCGCGTTCGTCGGCGACCGCGCCGAACGACTTCCCGACCACGTCCGCCTCGGGGCAGGCGACGATCACCGCGTCGTAGAGGTCGCGGTTCCAGACCCGCGGCCCGTACTTCTTGGCCAGATCCTTGCGGAACCGTCGGCGGTAGTCCTCGTCGGCGAGAAGCTCGCCGCGCTTCATGGCGTCCCGGATATTCAGCGCGGCGCTGCCGGAGCCGAACTCCTCGAACACCACCAGATCCACGCCGTCGGCGTACACCTCGAACGGCACCGGCAGATGCTGCCACCGGAAGCGGGCTCCGCCAACGGTATTCGCGATCCACGCCGACGCCATCGCGGCCCGCGCGGTGGTGCGGTCGGCCTTGACGTCCATGCCCGCGATGAGGGTCGTCTTGAGCGGCGCGCGGAACCGGCCCGCGCTCTGCGCGAAGTACTTGACCAGTTCGGTGCGGGTGGTCAGGTTCGGGGTGCTCTGATGCACCCGGCCGCGTCGCCGCAGCACGGCGTTCAGCGCCCGGTACTCCCGCCACGTCGCGTAGGTGGACGGCAGCTGCCGGGTCGGGAACCGCACGCCCTCCAGTTTCGAGAACGAGCTGCGGATCGTGGACAGCCCCAGGAATCCGGCGTCCAGCGCCGCCTCCAGCATGGCGCACATGCGTTGCAGCTCAGCGGGTGTCGGCCGGGCCTGCGCGTCCACGGACCGGCCCAGGCCCATGACCGTCACGCGCATGTCCGAATGTCCCAGGAAGGCGGCGACATTCGCGCCGAGCGGCCGGTCGGCGAGCGACTTCCGGTACGACCGCGGGTCGTCCCAGTCCTTGTGCTCCTTGACCGCCGAGTGCACCGCGTCCCACGGCAGCGCCTCGACGCGCGCGAACAGGTCGGCGCAGTCCTCGGCCTCGGAGTACACCGTCGACAGCGAGCAGTTGCCGAGCACCACCGTGGTGACACCGTGCCGCACCGATTCGCCCAGGCCGGGACTGCCCAGCACCTCGGCGTCGTAGTGGGTGTGCACGTCCAGCATGCCGGGCATCACCCATGTGCCGGTGGCGTCGACCGTCCGCTCCCCATCGGGCAGCCCGCCGCCCTCGATGACAGCCACCTTGCCGTCGGTCACCCCGACATCGGCCCGCACCCCGGGCGCACCCGTCCCGTCGTACACCGTGCCCCCGCGAATCACCAGATCGAACCGTGTCATCGCAGTTCACCCCCGTGGATCGGTCCCGCCACGTGGCGGGTGGTTCGTACACGTTACAAGTGCAGTATCCGCCCGCGGATGGTCACTGTGAAAGGAACGACGGTGGCCGGGCGAGGCTCGAGATCGAGTCCTCGCCCGGCACCGTCGTCACTCTTTCCTGCCGTCGAACGACCAGGCCTAGGCCTTGGTCACCTTCGGCGGGGTCCAGCTGCCGTCGGAAATGGCCTGCTCGGGCCAGTAGGTCCGCAGGATCATCTCGAAATCGCCGGGCGGAGTGGGGAGCCAGTTGGCCTCCTTGTCCGCGCCGGGCGACGTCTGCTGGAGGTAGAGCGTGATCCCGCCGTCCGGGTTGCGCACCAGGTTCGGCAGCATCGGCGAATTGATCAGGTAGCGGTTGATCGGATTCTCCACCAGCAGGATCTCCGGCAACTTGTACATGGTCACCGACCAGAACGCCTTGACCGGCGGGAGCTTCCCGTCGGGGAAGGTGAGGGTGTAGTTGTTGGCGCCGTTCAGCTTGGCGCCCGTGGTGTCGTTGGTGAGCGGGAAGTACATGGCCTCCGCGCCCGGCAGACCCAGGATGCCCATGACCGCACCGGCGAACCGGTACAGGTAGTTCCCCTTCAGCTGCTCGGCGGACCCGAACAGCTGACCGGAGTTCACCTTGCCGGTCTCCAGCTCGTTCTTCTGGAAGTTGTGCAGCTCCGACCAGGCGTCGGCCATGCCGTCCTGGAACGCCTTGCGGTCATCGGCACCCAGCTTCGCGGGATCGAAATCGCCGTCCGGGCCGATACCGATCTTCGCGAACCGGTCGCGCAGCTCCTTCTCGTTCGGCTGGACCGGCGCGTACTTCAGCGTGAAGTTGAGGACCTTGAAGAAGTCGAGGGAGGTCTGCTCCTCCTCCGGTGTCAGCGGCTGGATGAAGTCGACCGCCGGCGCGGCGGCCGGCACCGCCTTGTTCTCGAACGATGACAGCGGCTTCACCTGGTACTCGGACTGGATCTTCGTGACGTTGTCCAGATCGGCCGGATCGAACAACTGGGTCCGGTACAGCACCATCGAGAAGTCGGTCGCCGAGGTGATGACCTTGTCCACCCCGGCGGGCTTGTCGCCCTTCCAGCCGGGACCGGCGAGCAGGTATGTGCCGCCGCCGTTCCCGGTGGTCCGGCTTCCGAGCAGGTCATAGACATAGGTGTAGTTGTCGATGAACTGGACCGAGTAGTAGCGCTTCTCCTCGATCGGGGGCACGGTCAGCACCAGCGGCTCGGTCCGCAGGTCAGCGACCAGGAACGAGTACGGTGTGTCCGAATTGGGCGTTTGGACCGCAGTGTCCGCCGGGGTGAAAACCCTGGCGATGCTGTGCAGCTGGTTCCAGCCGCCCATGTACTGGCTGCTGTTCTTGTCCACCACATACGAATTCTCGATGCGGTACATGTCGACCATCGGAAAGCCGTAGGTGTAGGCCTCCTTGGCTATCGTGCGCACCTCGTCCGAACCGGTAGCTTTGTCGTCCGACTTGGTTCCGCAACCGGCGGCCACCGCGGTGACCGCCGCGACGAGACAAACGGCTGAGACCTTCCAGAACCTCATTCGCTCTCCCACAGGTCATGACTCCATTTCGCCGGAGCCGACTCCGGCATTCGGAGACGCTACCGAGCGGAATGACCGGGGAGTCGAATATCTGTGGGCGTGGCGAGGCAACCACTCTAGGGCGTCGATGCGCCGCAGAACGGTTCACAGGATGCCGGAGCATCCGGCACGGTGCTGGTGGGCTCGTCGAAATAGGCGAGGCTCACCAACATTGCGACAGTGATCCCGAAGAACAGGACTGCCGCGGAAGCGATCGCCACCCATGCCCAATTGAGTCTCGGGAATGTGATGACCGGGGTCCCGTCATCGGCCACGACGAACAGCACCGCCGCGCTTGCCGGGGGTCGACGCAGTTGTAGCAAAACGGTGTTACGCCACCAGTTTCCGACCATGGCAGCACACGACCTCCGCAGAAGTTTCGGTGTGATATTGCCGTGAGTACAGCAACCACCAGGCTACGCGCAAAATGCCTTGATAGCCATAGGCTATTTCTCGAAAAACACGGTTGCGGCTGAGTAGTTCTGCGGTGTTCTCCGATCGGTCACCGAACGAGGATGAAAACCGTTGTCACAACCATTGATCCGGGAGGGCCATGAACACCGATGCGCGACGACCCCGTGGACTGGGCAAACGGGCCTGGCTCACAACGCAATTGGTCCGCCGGACGCTGCGCGCCCTGGCCTGGTCCCGCTTCGTCCAAGTCACCGTGCTCAACCGCGATCGGGTGCCCGCGACCGGTCCGGTGATCATCGCGAGCAACCACATCTCCCTGCTCGACGCGGTCTTCCTGTGGGGTGCGCTGCGGCGGCGCGCGGTGGCCATCGCCATGGCCGAGCTGTGGACCTGGCCGGTCGTCGGACGGCTGGTCCGGCTGCTGGGTCATATTCCGGTGGTCCGGCGCGACCCGGACTCCGGGCGCACCGCGGTGAGCCGCGCAGCGCAGGTGCTGCGGTTCGGCGGCGTGCTCATCATCTACCCGGAGGGCCGCCTGGTCCCGGCCGGCGAGCGCGAACCGTACAAACCGGGCGTCGCGACGCTGGCCATGGCGACCGGTGTTCCGATCATCCCGGTCGCCACCACCGGCACCGACGGCGTGCTACCCATGCGCCGGGGCGGCGCCCGCCGCAGATTCAACCGCCACCATCCAGTTACCATCCACTTCGGAACACCCATCGACCCTGCCGAACTCGACGACCCCGAGAAACTCCTGGACGTTCTCCGGCACGAAATCGAGGGTATGCGCGGCTGAAAGACGATGCGCTCAAACCGTTTCCGGCACGATCGCGTCGGCCTCGATTTCGACCAGCAGCGCGGGGGCGATCAGGCTGCTCACCTCGACCATTGTCGCCGCCGGGCGGATCGCTGCGAAGACTTCGCCGTGCGCCTTGCCGACCTCTTCCCAGCGGGAGATATCGGTGACGAAAATCCGGGTGCGCACGACATTCTCGGGTGTCGCGCCGACTTCCGCCAGCGCGGCCACAACTCGGCGCAACGCTTCACGAGTCTGCTCGGCGATATCGTCGCCACCCACCGCGCCGCCGTCCGAATCGACCGCGGTGGTCCCGGCGACCGATATCCACGGGCCGACCCGGACCGCGCGCGAATAACCGACGATCGGCTCCCAGTGCGCGCCGGAGGAAACATTCTGTCGCTGCGTCATGCGCCCCATTGTGCATCGATGATCGCCGGAAGTTGTTGCCGCCGTAGCTTGCCCGCGGTGGTGCGCGGCAGTTCCGGGACGAAGACGATGTCACGCGGCACCTTGTACCCGGCCAGCGTCGTCTTGATGTGCCGCTGCAAGGTGCGGGCGTCCACCCGCGCCCCGGGCTCCAGCACGACCGCCGCGACGAGCCGCTGCCCGAAATCGTCGTCGGGCACCCCGACCGCACCCGCGTCGGCCACCGCCGGGTGAGCCAGCAGCGCCTCCTCGACCTCCTGCGGGAAGACGTTCTCACCGCCGGAGACGATCATGTCGTCGGAACGGCCGTCCACGAACAACCTGCCCTCGGCATCGAAATGGCCGAGATCGCCGGAGTCCATGTGCTTTCCGACCATCTCCCTGGTCCGGCCGTCGCTGTAGCCGTGGAACATGCTCGGGTTCTTGTTGACGATCCGGCCGGTGACGCCGGCGGGCAGTTCGCGGCCGTCGCCGTCGACGATGCGGATGTCCACGATCCCGGCGAGCGGGCGGCCCACGGTGCCGGGCGCGGCCCGCAGATCGGCGGGCGTGGCGAAGGTTCCGACGCCGGTCTCAGTGGAGGCGTAGCCGTTGAACAGCACCTCGCCGAACTCGTCCTGGAACGCGGTGGCCAGCCACGGCGGCAGGGGAGCGGCCCCGCACACCATCATGCGCAGGCTCGACAGATCGTGGCCGCGCCGCACCTCGGGCGGCAGCGCCATCACCCGGCCGAGCATGGTCGGCACCACGCACACGATCTGCGCGCGATGCCGCTCGATATCGGCGAGCAGGGTCGCGGCATCGAAACGCTCGTGCACGACCACGGTCGAACCGAGCAGGAACGCACCGGCGGTGGCCAGGAACCCGTAGGTGTGATGCAGCGGCGGCGCGATCACCATGGGCTGACCCAGCCGCGGGATCGGCGCGACCCGGGCGAGATCGCCGACCGCCAGCAGCATGCGTGGGCTCGAAGATCTGAGTGTGCCTGCGCCGAAGGTGCGCGGCGCGCCTTTGGGTACCCCGGTGGTCCCGCCCGTGAGCAGGATCAGCGCGCCCCCGGACGCGGGCTCGCGCACCGGTGGCCCTCCCGCCGCCACCAATTCCGCCACCGTCGGCAGGCCACCGGCTGCGCCACGGACCACCACGCGCCGCCCGTGGTACCCGGCCTTCTCGATCTCGTCGTGGAATTCGCCGTCGTAGAGCAGCAATTCGACGCGTTCGCGATCGAGTACCTCACCGATCTGCGGCCCGGCGAAACCGTAGTTCAACGGCACCAGATCCGCCGAGAGCCGCGCGGCCGCGTACGCCGCCAGCACGAATCCGCGATGGTTGCGGCACAACACACCGACTCGCTGCCCATGCCCGATCCGCCAGCGGGATCGCAGCGCCGCCGCCAGCGCCCGCACCTGCCGGTCCAGCTCGGCCGCGGTGATCGGGCCGTCGTCGTCGATCATGGCGGGCCGGTCCGGGAACCGCGCCGCGAACAGCGACAGCACCGTGGCCAGCCCGACCCCGTCGCGTAATGCCATGGCCAGCTGGGGAATCCGGGCCGGAGGCAGTTGCTCCAGCACGCCGCTGGCCGGAATCCACCCGGCCACCGTGACCGCGTCGTCGAGCAGATTGACCGTGCGTTCCAGGCGGCCGAGTGGACCGGCCCAATCGACCGGACGGTTGTTCCCGTTCCCGGCCTTCGCGTACAGCGTCAGCATGCGTTGCGCCGCCGGGGAACTGTCGAGCGCGTACGACAGGGGCGCGCTCACCCGCTCCCACCACGGGCGAATCGCCAAGGGGCGGTCCACGATCGCCCGGCACACCAGACTCGCCGCCTCCTCGGTCGACATGCTCGGGGTGTAGCGGTAGATCCGGAAGGGGCCCAGCATCTCCGAGCGCACCAATTGCAGGTGCACCGCGGTGACGTCGATGCCGTCGGCCCGCAATTCCGGTGCGGCGCCGCGCATCCAGGAATTGAATGCCGCCTTCGAGGCGATATAGGCGGTCCAGCCCACACCGGGCCCGTGCACCCCGGCCGTGCTGATGTTCACGATGTGGCCCTGCCGCCGGGCCCGCATGGACGGCAGCAGGCTCATGACCAGCCGCGCGGGGCCGAGGAAGTTGATGCGCGCGGTGTCGTCGATATTGTCCCAACGGTCCAGGGAATCGGAGAGCCAGCGGCGAATCGACTTGCCCGCGTTGTTGACGAAGACGTCCACGCGCCCGTGATCGGCGAGCACCCGCTCGATCAGCGCGGCGCAGGCATCGGTGTCGGACAGGTCCGCCGGATAGGCGTACACCCGGCCCGGGAAACCCGCCGTCTCCGTGCACAGTTCCTCGAGCCGGGCCGCCCGGCGGGCCACCGCGAGCACGGTCGCCCCATTGGCGGCCAGCCGCAGCGCGGTGGCGCGCCCGACGCCCGAGGAGGCCCCGGTCACCAGGATCACGGAACCGGTGACAGCCGGTGCGAGACGGCGGTCGCTGATGCCGTAGCCGGCCGCGCCGAGCGCGATCCGGACCGATTTCGGCAGTTCGATCATGGGCACGGATCCTCGAGAGCGGGAACGGTCAGGCGGTAAGACGGTCGAAGTCGTAGTCCGAGAACGGGAATCGGTGATGCGCCCGGCGCGCCGAGAAGAACCCGGTGGGCCGGATGTACGTCGAGTCGCCCTGCGAATTGCGGTAGTAGGTCGGCACGTGCGCGTTCAGTTCGGCCAGGTAGTAGCGCATGGCCGCGCCGTGCCGGTAGACGCGGCGGTGATAGGCGTCGTGCGCGTCCTGGCGCACGGCCACACAGGTCGCGCCGCGGCGGCGCGCCTCGGAGATGGCGCGCACCGCGTGGGCCGCGGTCATCTCCACGAACGCGTGCCAGCCGCTGCCGGTCCACGAATACGGGCCGACCAGGGTCCACCGATTGGGCAGGCCGGGCAGCGCGACGCTCTCGTAGGCCTGCAGGCCGTTCTCGGTGAAGTACTTGCCCAGATCCAGGCCGTCGCGGCCCACCACCAGGCCGGGCGTGTAGGTCTCCGGATCGGAGAAGACATGATAGCCGGTGGCCAGCACGATCATGTCGAACTCGCGCTCGACGCCGTCGGTGGTGCGCAGGCCGTGCGCGGTGAACCGCTCGATCGGGGTGGTCACCAGGTCGACATTGTCGCGGTTGAAGGCCGGCAGGTAGCCGGTGTTGAGGGTCGGGCGCTTGGCGATCGGGCCGTAGTCCGGGGCCAGGCGTTCACGAATCTCCGGATCCCGCACCATGAGTCGCAGCAGGCCGCGATAGCCGCGGATGGCGGCGGCGTCGATCGCGCGCAACGCGGGGCGGACCACGGGGAGCGGCGTGCTGGACATGGTCCGCAGTGCGGCGTCGACCGCCACCAGCGCCGCACCGTGCACGCCCGCCTGCACCCCCGGGACGCGCAGCGCCAGCCGGACGGCACGCGGGATCCGCGGATTCGGTTTGGGCAGGCACCAGACCGGGGTGCGCTGGAAGACCGCGAGGCTGCCCACCTCGCCCGCGATGGCGGGGGTGATCTGGACCGAACTCGCGCCGGTGCCGATGATCGCGACCCGCTGCCCGGCCAGGTCGTAGCCGTCGTCCCAGTCCGAGGGGCGCTGGATCCGGCCGCGGTAGCCGGTGAGTCCGGGAATCCCGGGATCCACCTTGGGACTGACGAACGCGCCCACCGCGCTGATGACGAACCGCGCGGACAGTGCGCTGCCGTCGGCGAGCCGCAGCGACCAGCAGTGCCGGTCCTCGTCCCACTCCTCGGCGGCCACCTCGGTTCCGAACCGCAGATGCGGGTACAGCCCGAAGCGACGGGCCACCTCGAGGTGATACCGCTTCACCTCCGCGCCGGAGGCGAACAACCTGCTCCAGTCCGGATTTCGCGCGAACGAGTACTGATACGCCAGCGACGGGATGTCGACTTCCAGTCCGGGGTAATGGTTTTCGTGCCAACTGCCGCCGACCTCGTCGGCGCGCTCCAGGATCACGAAGTCGCGCACCCCCGCCCGCTTCAGCTCGACCCCGGCGGCGATCCCGCCCGGGCCCGCACCGATCACCACGACCTCGTGGTCGGGAGCTGAAAGCCGCTCTGCGCCCATCACTCCAGGGTAGATCTGTCTGGGACAGTGATCAAGGGGTGGGTGCGCAGCGATCCATCACCGCGCTCAATTCCGGTGACCAGCGCAGGATCTCCGCTCGCATCGGACCTGTGGTGCCCAGCTGGGCGACCAGCCCGAGCAGGGTGATCAGCGCGCGCTGGAACGGCATCAGGTAGGCGGGGACGCCGAGCTGCCGGTAGGCATTGTCGAGCTTGGGGCTCAGGGCATCCCGGGTGCGGCCACGCAACCAGTCGGTATCGACTCGGAACGTCTCGTGGCGCAGCAGTTCGGTGAACGGCAACAGCTTCGCGGCCAGCGCCGCGCTGTCCAGGCCACGCTGCGCGTCGGTGAAACCGTGCCGCTGAGTCACGGCGTCCAGGTCCGCCGGGCCGCCATGAATGAGTGCGTCGGCCAGATCGTGCACCAGCGCCGGGAACTGCGCGGGCGGCCAGACCGGGCACGCCCCGAAATCCACCACACCCAGACGGCCGTCGGGCAGCGCCCGGAAATTGCCCGGATGCGGGTCGCCGTAGAGCAGGCCCGACCTCGGCGCGGACGACCAGAAGAACCGGACCGCCAGCATGCCCACCCGATCCCGCTCGGCCCGCGAGCCGGTGGTGATCAAGCGCGACAGCGGAATCCCGTCCAGCCACTCCGAGACGATCACATCCCCGCGCTGGGCCACGACCTGCGGGACCACGAAATCAGGATCGCCGGCGTAGGCGTCCGCGAAGCGCTGCTGGTTCCGGGCCTCGGCCTCGAAATCCATTTCCGCGCGCAGGCATTCGGCGAGCTCGTCGACCACCGCGCGGCCGTCGACGTGCGGGGCGAACACCGACGTCAGCCACGCCAATCCGCGCAACTGCCGCAGATCGCTGTCGACCGCGGCCCGCGCGCCCGGATACATCACCTTCACCGCCACCGGACGGCCGTCGTGCCAGACCGCGCGATGCACCTGGCCGATGCTGGCCGAGGCCGACCGTCGATCGTCGAACTCGCGGAAATTGTCTCGCCAATCCGGACCGAACGATTCCGCCAGCACCAGGTGCACCGTGCGCGGCAGCATGGCGGGCGCGGCATCCTGGAGGCGGCCGAGCGCGATCCGGTACGGCTCGGCCAGCTCGGCGGGTAGCGCCAGCTCGTAGACGCCCAGGATCTGCCCCAATTTGGCGGCGCAGCCCTTCAACTCGCCGAGTACGTCGGCCATGTGCTCGGCGGTGCGGAGCTGGATCTCACGATCGATCTCGCCGGCGGAGCGGCCCAGCGCGCGCCGGCTCGCCCCGGCCACCTGCCGTCCGGCGAAGGACAGCGGCACCGCCGCCAGCTTCGCCGTGCGAACCGTCTTGCGGGCGGGCGGATTCCCGCCGACATCGATCCCTGCCCGTCGAACACTCATCGATCAACCAACCCCTCGAGCGCGTTTCGAGCGAACGCGCACGAGGGAGTCTGCCATGAAGTGAAACTGCGCGGTATGAAAATCGGAGTGGCTCGGTTCGAGGGGCCGAAAGCTGGATTGCGCGACGGGAATCCGCAGGTCGGGGTGGTTATGGCTGGCGGGCGGCGACCACCGCGAGGTCGATGAGCCGGTGTGCGCGGGCCACCTCCGCGGGCGTGAACGGCTCGCCGGTGCGCAGGAAGGTCATGGCCGCACGGTCGGATTCGGCCTCGACTTCGAGCAGTGTGCCGCCGGGCACGCGGGCCGGATCGGGATCCGGAAGGTATTGCGCGCCCAGCAGTTCCGCGATCGCCAGCGGCAGCTCACCCGGATCCGCGGCCACCCGTCCGGCCAGGCCCAGTGCCCGGGTCTGGCCGTCGACCAGGGTCAGCGCCGACGCGGGCCAGATGCCGATCGCCACGCCACCCGCCTTGGCGACCGCGTGGGTCAGGCGCTGCGGCAGCACCTCCGCGGGGGTGGACACCACCAGTTCGTCGAGTACGCCGTTCTCGAGATGGTGCACGTGCATGGCGAGGATATTGGCCCGCCGGTCGGCCAGCTGCTTGGCCAGCAGTTCCAATCGGCCGGGCTTGTCGTCCAGGCGCACGCGGATGCGCCAGAGTCGCTCGGCGCTGTCGAGGCGGTGCCGGTGCCGCAGTTCCGGGGCGTGCAGCCAGCGGCTCAGATACCGCATCGCCCCCGGCTCGACCACCCAGATGACCAGGATGGTCGCGGTCACCGCCAGGATCGCCACCGTCGCCAGATACGGCAGCTCGAGATGGATGACCAGGGCGTGCAGGGCCAGTTCGACGGGAAGGACCGCGGCGAGCTTGGCCAGGGCCAGCCGGGTGCGGGTGGGATGGGGCAGACGACCACAGACCTCGCATGCCAGTGCATGTATCTCGGTTTGCCTCATGTTCACCACAGTGCGCGACGCAGGTTTCCGCACTGTGGTGCGGTGTAAAGACGGCATGACAAGTCGCAGCGAACCCGTTGTGGCAGCTCACAATTGGGTGAAGTCAAACACACCGGCGTCCGCGCTGTGCCGTGGGGCACAGTGTTTGCCCCTGTGCTATTTCGGCGGCAGTGTCTTGGCGTAGCCGACCCCGAGGCGCACCCACTCGTCGAGCGCGTCGTCGTCGGTGACCGTCTCGGCGGTGACACGTAGCCACCCGGTCATCTTCTTGCCGCCCATCTCCATCGGCTCGACCGCACCGGCCCGCAGCAGGTCCCCGGCGGTGTCCGGGTCGGCGCGCACCAGCAGCCCGCCCTTGCCGCTGGCCGCGACGGCCATATTGCCGCCCACCAGAAACGCCAGGCCGCCGAACATCTTCTTCTCGACCACGTGGGCCACCTCGGGTCCCAGCGCGTCGCGGATCCGGTCGGCCAGCTCCTCGTCGTATGCCATGACGACAGTGTGACCCCGCCCACCGACAATCCCGGGCATCCTGGACACTGGTAGGGGTGACCCGGAGAGACCGCTCCGACAGGTGTGGACCCACGCTCGGGAGGTATCCACCCGATGTGGAAGCCCCGCCTACGGTCGGTGTCGAAGAGGAGTTCCTCCTCGTGGATCCGCGCACCGGAGCGCCGGTCGGCCGGAATGCCGACGTCGCCCGGACCGCGGCGGACCTCGGCATGGACCTGCAACTGGAAATCATGCGCTGCCAGGTCGAGACCACCACCCGCGTGCACACCACCACCGACGACCTGCTCCGGGAACTGCGGGAACTCCGGCGCTGCGCGGCCGCTTGCGCCGAGAAGAACGACGCGTTGCTCCTGGCCGCCGCGGTACCGCCCTCGGTCCCCGAGGAGCTCGCCATCACCGGCACCCCGCGCTACAGCCGCATCGCCGAACGGTTCGGCAGGCTCGCCCGCGAACAAGGCCTGTGCGGCTGCCACGTGCACGTCGCCGTCCCCGGCCTCGCCGAAGCCCTGCGGGTCAGCAACTTCCTGCGCCCCTGGCTGCCGGTACTGCTGGCCCTGACCGCCAACTCCTCCATCTACCGCGGCTGCGAGACCGGCTACGCCAGCTGGCGCAACATCATGTGGCGGCGCTGGCCCAGCGCCGGTCCGCCGCCCTACTTCGCCTCGGTCGCGGAGTACGAGGCGGCCGTGGAGTCCATGCTGGCGCTCGGCGTGATCCTCGACCGCAAGATGATCTATTGGGACGTCCGCCCCTCCTCCACGTTCCCGACGGTCGAGGTGCGAGTCAGCGACGTCCCCGCCACCGTCGAGGAATCCGCCCTCCTGGCGACCCTGGTCCGCGCCGCCGCCATGACCGCCCGCACCGCCGAACCCCGGCCTCCGGTCCCGGAACCCGCACTCCGCGCGGCCTATTGGCGCGCCGCGCACGAAGGCCTGGACGGCACCGTGATCGACCCCGACACCGGCCGCCCGATCCGGGTCCCCGAGCTGCTCGACCACTTCGTCGCCCTCGTCCAGCCCGCCCTGGAACACCTGGGCGACCTGCCCTTCGTCACCGACACCATCGCCGCTCTGCTGTCCCGCGGCAACGGAGCGCGTCGGCAGCTCAACGCCTTTCGCGCCCGCGGCGACATCTCGGACGTGGTAGCCGAACTCGCCGACGCGACGCTGTACACGTGCAGGTAGACCCGACGGACGACCGGCGTTCGGGTACTCGGGCTGGGGTCGATTCGGATTACGGGGTTTACGGCAGGGGCTGGTCGTCGACGATCATGTCGTAGTTGACCTTGGTGCCTTCCACATTGGTGGTCTTGGCGGTGAAACCCCAGCGGGTGCCGTCGTTCTCGGTCACGACGCAGCGGATGGAGGCGCCGGTGGCGCCGCGCAGCAGGCCGTTGCAGGTGGAGGACTGCGGGGACATGCCGAACTTCTGGCGGTAGGTGTCGGAGATGGTGGCGGCCACGTCGTCGGGGGCGACATAGGCGTCGGCGAAGGTCAGGTCGTAGTAGACGTCGCTGCCGTCGACCTTGGTGACCTTGGTGTCGATCACCCAGTTCTGGCCGTCGGCCGCGGTGGCGGTGCAGGTCTGGGTGGCGTCGACCTGCGCGGCCAGACTTCCATCGCAGGACACCGATTTCGCGGCCTCGTGCGCCTTGTCCTTGTAGAAGCTCGAGGCCTTGGCCTGGACATCGCTCTTGCTCACGGACGAGGAACCGGTGGACACGGAACAGCCCACCGCGAGCAGGGGAAGGGAGGTCAGCGCCAGAACGGCTGTCAGTTTTCTCATGGACAACTCTAGGCGCGGATTCGTCCGGGAAATCGTGAAAACGACAAGCGCTCCGCCGCATTGGGGGCGGATTAGGGGCTCGGGCAGTGATCCGGTCCGGTCTGTAGGGCGACCGGCCCGGACCACTGCCCGACGGATCAGCCGACCCGGGCGCGCCATTCCTCCAGCTGCGGGAGTTCCGCGCCGATAGTGGTGGATTCGCCGTGGCCGGTGTGCACCAGGGTCTCCGGCGGCAGCGTCAGCAGCCGATCCGCGATCGAGTCCACGATGGTGCCGAAATCGGAGTACGACCGGCCCGTCGCACCCGGACCGCCGTGGAACAGCGTGTCACCGGTGAACACCGCACCCAGGTCAGGGGAGTAGAAGCAGACCGAACCCGGCGCGTGGCCCGGCGTGTGCAGCACGTGCAGCTCGGTGCCGCCGACCGCGATGATCTGCTTGTCCGCCAGTTCGCCGTCGGGGCTGATCTGCGGGTGGGTCTGCTGCCACAGCACCAGGTCCAAGGGGTGCATGAGGATCGGAGCGCCGGTGGCCCTGGCCAATTCGGGGGCGACCCGGACGTGGTCGTCGTGCGCGTGGGTGACCAGGATGGCCTTCACCTCGCGGGTGCCGATCACGTCGAGAATGGCCTCGACATTGTGCGGGGCGTCGATGACGACACACTCCAGATCGTCGCCCACCACCCACACATTGTTGTCGACGTCGAAGGTCTCGCCGTCGAGGGAGAAGGTCCCGACGGTCACCGCGTGGTCGATGTGCGCCATCAGAACACCACCACCGAGCGCAGCACGTCACCGTGATGCATCTTGGTGAAGGCGGCCTCCACCTCGTCGAGCGCGATGGTCTCCGAGACGAACCCGTCCAGGTCCAGACGGCCCTGCTTGTAGAGCTCGATCAGGTACGGGAAGTCGCGCGAGGGCAGGCAGTCGCCGTACCACGAGGACTTCAACGACCCACCGCGCGAGAAGAAGTCGATGAGCGGCATCTCGAGCGTCATGTCCGGGGTCGGCACCCCGACCAGCACCACGGTGCCGGCCAGATCGCGCGCGTAGAACGCCTGCTTCCAGGTCTCCGGGCGGCCCACGGCGTCGATCACCACGTCCGCGCCGAAGCTGTCGGTGAGTTCCTGAACCCGTTCCACCGCATCCTCTTTGGCGGCGTTGACGGTGTGGGTGGCGCCGAAACCGGTGGCCCACTCCAGCTTCCGCTCGTCGATGTCGACCGCGATGATGGTGGTCGCGCCCGCCAGCTTGGCGCCCGCGATCGCGGCATTGCCGACACCGCCGCAGCCGATGACCGCGACCGAGTCACCGCGGCTCACGCCGCCGGTGTTGATGGCCGCGCCCAGGCCCGCCATCACGCCGCAGCCCAGCAGGCCCGCGGCGGCGGGGGACACGCTCGGGTCCACCTTCGTGCACTGCCCCGCGTGAACCAGGGTCTTCTCGGCGAACGCGCCGATGCCGAGGGCCGGGGTGAGCGGCGTGCCGTCGGTCAGCGTCATCGGCTGGGCGGCATTGAAGGTGTCGAAACAGTACTGGGGCTTGCCCTTCCGGCAGGCCCGGCACGAACCGCAGACCGCGCGCCAGTTCAGGATGACGAAATCGCCGGGCTCCACATCGGTGACGCCCTCGCCCACCGATTCCACGATGCCGGCGGCCTCGTGCCCCAGCAGGAACGGGAATTCGTCGTTGATGCCGCCCTCGCGGTAGTGCAGGTCGGTGTGGCAGACGCCGCAGGCCTGCACCCGGACCACGGCCTCGCCGGGACCCGGGTCCGGGATCACGATCTCGGTGACTTCGACGGGCGCGTTCTTGGAGCGAGCGACAACGCCGCGCACAATTTGGGACAACGAAATTCCTTCCTGGCTAAACGCAATGCCTTCGACTATTGCATCCGGTTCCGCCCACGTCATCTATTACCCCGGGTCACGCACAATGAATCCCCTTGTGTCCGATCACAAGAACAGTGTCCTATCACAGCAGCGATTGCTCCGCGGCCTCGGCTATGGTCGCGGCGACGACTGTCAGGGCGGGTGAATCCAGTCGCCATTGCTGCCAGTACAGCGGCACATCCACGAAAACCTTGTCGTCCAGTGGAACCAGGCCGTCCTCGGGACGAATCATCAGGTCGGGGATCATGCCCCAGCCCAGTCCCGCGCGCACGGCGTCGTTGAACGCGGCCGAGGACGGGATGTAATGACGCGGCGGATCCACCGGCTTGCGAGTGTAGTGGCGCACCAGCCGGAACTGCAGATCGTCCTTGCGATCGAAGAGCACCACGGGCGCGTGTGCGAACGCCTTCGCATTCGCGCCGTCGGGAAACCAGGTGCGGGCGAACTCCGGGTGGGCCATCGGGCGATAGCGCATCGCTCCCAGGCGCCGCACGATACAGCCCTGCACGGGTGCGGCGGTGGAGGTGATGGCCGCCATCACGGTGCCGTCGCGCAGCAGGCGGGTGGTGTGCTCCTCGTCCTCGCGATGGATCTCGAACGAGAGCCCCGTCACGCCGGGCTGGATCGCGTTGGCGCGGCCGAGCGCGGCCACCACCCAGGTGTGCAGTGAATCGGCGTTCACGGCGATGGGAATGACCACCGGCCGATCGGCGGGCTGATGCGCTTCGCCGAGTTCGCGGGCGGTGTCGCCGGTGAGCAGCTGGATCTGCCGGGCCAGGCGCAGTACGGCCAGCCCGGATTCGGTGGGTTGCACCGGTTTGGTGCGTTGCACCAGGATGCGGCCCGCGGCGTCCTCGAGCGCCTTGATGCGCTGGCTGATAGCCGAGGGTGTGACATTGAGTTTGCGGGCGGCCGCGTCGAAGGTACCTTCCCTGATGACCGCGTCGAGGGCGCGCAGTTGGTCGAGCTGCAGATCCACAGTAAGAGATTCTAATGGCACCTCAGAATCTTTAGCTGGCCTGGTGCTGGACGGTTGCCTACTTTCGAAGGGTGAACGCATCATCGGCGGCCCTGGCGGCCATCTCAGGACTCGGCTTCGGACTCTCCCTCATCATGGCGATCGGCGCGCAGAACGCCTTCGTCCTGCGACAAGGGATCCGTGGCGAACACGTCCTGCCGGTGGTCGCGGTGTGCATCGGCTCCGATGTGGTGCTCATGACACTCGGCGTCGCGGGCTTCGGCGCGATCGTGAATTCCGCGCCGATGGTGATGACCGTCGCGAAGTACGCGGGCGCGGCCTTCCTGCTGGGCTACGCCGCGCTCGCCGCCAAGCGCGCGCTGTCCGCGTCGGCGCTGTCGGCGGGCGGCGGCGCCCCGATCGCGCTGGGCGCGGCGATCGCCACCTGCCTGGCCGTCACCTGGCTCAACCCGCACGCCTACCTGGACACGGTGGTGCTGCTGGGCTCGTTCGCCAGTACCTACGCCACCCCGGACCGCTGGTTCCTGACCGCGGGCGCCATCGCGGGCAGCCTGATCTGGTTCCTGTCGCTGGGTTTCGGTGCGCGCCTGCTGGCCCCGGTCTTCGCGAAGCCGAAGGCGTGGCGGGTGCTGGACTCGCTCATCGCGCTCGTGATGACCGGGCTCGCCATCGGTTTGCTGGTGAGCTGACCGACGGCGGTCAGTACACCTGCTTCCACACCCCGATCGGGCTGTTGCTGTTGTCGGCGGGCAGGCAGTAGACGGCCCGGCCGCTCGAGGACTGGGCGATGCCGTCCTTCTTGAGATTGCAGACCTGGCCGGGCTCGTGCTTGCCGGTGGTCAGGGTCCCGGGGCTGTCCCACACGTACGACGGGGTCGAGCCGCCGCCGGGGCGGCGGGTGCAGACCAGCTGGCTGCCGCCGCTGCTGTAGGCGAAGCTCCCGGCTTCGCCCACATTGCACGGGGATCCGAGCGCGGGCCGGGTGATGGGCAGCCAGTGCGGGCTCGCCCCGCCGGTCGCGTCGCAGGTCAGGACGGTGCCGTCGGAGGTCGTGGCGGTCATGCCGACCTGCTCGCAGGGCATCTGGATGCCGACGACCGGACTGACCGTGGTGGTGGTCGTCGAGGTCGTGGTGGTGGTGGTCGTGGTCGAGCTCGTCGTGGTGGTCGTCGTGGTCCGCTCGGGCGCGGTCGTGACGTCGGCCTGCTCGGCGGCGGTGGTCGTGGTGGGCCGGGCCGAGGTCGTGACCAGGACCCGCGTCGGGCCCGGGCCTTTCGCGGCATTCGGTGCGGCGTCCCAGCCGCTGTGCCCGGAGACGAGCAGAATCACGATGGCCACCAGGGACACCGCGATGGTCGCCGTCAGGCCGATGATCGCGTACCGCGTGGCCGGCGAGCCGCCCAGCAGGCCCGCGAGGCCGCCGGAGCGGCCCCCGGACGGCTGATCGGGGCCGTCGTGCACGGCCTCGAAGACCATGGTGTCCTGCGTCCACAACTCGTCGTGCGGATCATAGCCGGGTGGTATCGAATTGCCGTTCATCCCAATAACTCTCGCTCGGTGGTCCCGCTGTTCTCACCGGGCAAACAAAGAAGTTATACGGGGATGCCGCCGGGCGGTAGCCGGAGTTTCCACGGCGGGGATCGGTCAGCGTCGAATGTCGGCCAGCCGGACCGGTCTGCCCTGGTGCCGGGACAGTTCGCAGGCCTCGGCGATGTAGAACGCCTCCAGGGCGTCCGCGGGCGGGCACGGATTGGTCACCTGCCCGGTGATCACGCCCACGAACGTCGCGAGCTCCTCGACGTAGGCGCCGTGGAAGCGGTCCATGAAGCCCGGATAGACCGGCAGCGCCGAGGGCGGGTAGCCGGGTTCCACCGAATGCAGCGGCGCGCGCTCGTCGAGGCCGACGATGGCGTTGCCGGTCGAGCCGAGCACCTCCAGCCGCACGTCGTAGCCCGCGCCGTTGTAGCGGCTGAGCGAGACATTGGCCAGGCAGCCGTCGTCGAGGCGCAGCACCACAGCGGCGGTGTCGACATCGCCCGACTCGGCGAAGAACTCCTCCCCGCGATTGGCGCCGGTCGCGAAGACCTCCACCACCTCGCGCCCGGTGACCCAGCGGATGATGTCGAAATCGTGGACGCCGCAATCGCGGAACAGCCCGCCCGAGCGCGGAATGTAGTCCGCGGGCGGGGGCGCGGGGTCCAGGGTGGTGGCCCGCAGCGTGTGGATCCAGCCCAGATCCCCGGCGGCGACGGCCGCGCGGGCGGCCCGGTAGCCGGCGTCGAAGCGCCGCTGGAAGCCGATCTGGACCGGGACCGCGGAGCGCTCGAGGCGTTCGACCACCCGCAGCGTGCCCAGAATGTCGGCGGCGATGGGTTTCTCGCAGAAGACCGGGATGCCGCGGTCGACGGCGGCGGTGATCAGGGCCGGATGCGAGTCGGTGGCGGTGGCGACGACCAGGCCGTCGATCCCGGTGTCGAACAGCGCGTCGATGTCGGGCGCGTACTCCAGCCCGAGCTTGTCGGCGGTGGCGCGGGCGCGCTCGGCGTCCGCGTCGGTGACTATGACCCGGGCCACGCCGGGCAGGGTCGCGAGGGTCTCGGCGTGGGAGGTTCCGATGCGGCCGGTGCCGGCGAGACCCACAGTGATCGGGGACATGGCGAAGCTCCTGTCAGTCGCGGTGCGGGGTCAGTCTCGGGGTGGTGCGGTGGTCGAGCGGACGACCAGGGACGGCTCGAGGCGCTGGCGCACCGGCTCGGTGCGGCCTTCGCGCAGACGTTCGGTCAGTGCCGCGACGGCCAGTCGCCCGATACGGCTGCGCGGCTGGTCGATGGTGGTGAGCGCGACATGCCGCAGTGCCGCGAGCGAGGTGTTGTCGTAGCCGACGATCGACACGTCCTCGGGCACACGCAGACCCGCCTCTTCGAGCGCGGCGGCCGCGCCCACGGCGTTGAAGTCGTTACCGCATACCAGTGCGGTGGGAAAGGTGCTGGGGGAGAAGATGTTCAGTAGTTTTCGGACGGCGGCCGCGCCCGCGGTGTCGGTGTGCTCGCTGGGGACCACCATGGGTTCGAGGCCGTAGCGGGCCATGGCGGCGGTGTAGCCCTTGCGGCGCGGCGGGGCCGCGAAGGCCGCGCCGCCGTCGAGGTGCACGATGCGCCGATGGCCCAGCGTGACAAGGTGATCCACGGCCAGCGCCGCGCCGAGTTCGCCGTCGTCGTTGACGGTGTCGACCGCTGTGCTGGTGGAGGTGCGCGAGACCAGCACCACCGGGCAGCGCGCGGCCGCGTCGCGGATGGCGGCGGCGGGCAGCACCGGCGACAGCAGGATCACCCCGCCCGGGCGGAAGGCGAGCAGGCTCTCCAGGGCGGCGCGTTCGCGGCCCGCGCTGCGGCGACCGGTATTGAGGATGAGCTCGAGCCCGTCTTCCTGGGCGGCCTGGTCCATACCCTCGACCACATCGGCGAAGAAGGGATTGCGCAGGTCCGACACCATGACGCCGACGATGTTGGAGGTGCGGCTGGCCAGCGAGCGGGCCATGGCGTGCGGCTGGTAGCCGAGTTCGGCCGCGGCCGCCAGCACCGCGTCGCGCCGGTGGGCGCTGACCTTGGGGGAGTTGCGCATGACCAGCGACACCAGGGCCCGGGAGACGCCGGCGCGGGCGGCGACATCCTCCATGGTGGGTCGGGTCATGCGACGCACGCTACCGCGTGGCCGCGGGCCGGGGCAATAGAGCGCTCTAATCGGACTTTTCAGTCACCTTCAGTTCTCATGATTCTCCCTGCAAGCCAGTGTTTTCCGAGCTTGCTCGCCACTTCTCGGCGCATGTCGGGATCTTGACACCCGAGTGAGCCGGGTTACATTGTTGGAGCGCTCCAATAGCGAGCCTCACGATGGCCAACGACGGGTCTGGGAAGTGCCGATGACCGAACCGCTCCATCCCTTGCGTCCATTACGAATCGCCGCCGCGCCGATCTCCTGGGGAGTCTGCGAGGTCCCCGGCTGGGGGCACGTCCTCGACCCGGCCACCGTCCTGGCGCAGATGTCGGGCCTCGGCCTGTCCGCCACCGAATTCGGGCCGCCCGGATACCTACCGGACGATCCGCTCGAACTACGGAAGACCCTGCGCGACTACGGTATTGCGCCGGTCGGCGGCTTCCTCGCCCTCACCCTGCACCGCGAACCGGGCCGCGCCCTGGATATCGCGCGTTCGGCCGCCGGACGATTCGAGGCCGCCGGGGCCGAGGTGCTGGTGCTCGCCGCGGCGACCGGGGAGCACGGCTACGACGCGCGCACACCCCTCGACGATCGCGAGTGGCGCACGCTCCTCGATACCGCGGCCGCCGTCGGTGACATCGTCGTCGAACACGGCCTGCGCCCGGTGCTGCACCCGCACGTGGGCACGCACGTCGAGACGTCCGCCGAGGTGGAACGCTTTCTCGCCGACTCCGATCTGGACCTCTGCCTCGACACCGGGCACCTGCTCATCGGCGGCACCGACCCGGTCGAACTGGCCCGCCGCCACCCCGAGCGCATCGGGCACATTCACCTCAAGGACGTCCGCGAGGCGATGGCCGCCGAAGTACGCTGCGGCACAGTCGAATACAGCGAGGCGGTCAGGCAAGGTCTCTACGTTCCGCTCGGCGCGGGCGATGTCGACATCACCGCCCTGGTCCGCGAGGCGCACGCCGGCGGTTACCGCGGCTGGTACGTGATCGAGCAGGACACCGCGCTGCGCCCCGGCGAGACCGCCGAGGTCCCGACGGCGGCCGCGCGCCGGAGTCTGCGACACCTGGCCGGGATCGCCGCCGGTCTCGCCTCGGCTCGGATCTAGTGGGGAGGCGACGACGATGTCCGCATTCTCCCGTCCACGCCGCCCCCACTGGCTGCGCCTGACGCCGTGGCTGGCCGCCGCGGCCGTGCTCGCCGCCTGTAGCGGCCCCGGTACCGACGCCACCGGTCCCGGCGCGGCGCCCGTCACGGTCGGCACCGTGCGATCGGTGGCGGTCGTGACGCACGGCTCGCCCGGTGACGCCTTCTGGAACGTGGTGAAGAACGGCGCGGAGGCCGCCGGGAAGGATCTCGGCATCCGGGTCGAGTACAACTCGGCGGGCGATCCGACCCAGCAGGCCAAGCTGATCGACAATGCCGTCGCCCAGGGCGTCGACGGACTGGTGGTGTCCATGGCCAATCCGGACGCGCTGCGGCCCTCGGTGGAGAAGGCGGTGGCCGCGGGCATCCCCGTGGTGACCATCAACTCCGGTGAGGCCGAGAGCACGAAGTTCGGGGCGATCGGCCACGTCGGCCAGAGTGAGCGCCAGGCCGGTGCGGCCGCGGGCAAGCGCCTCGCCGACGCCGGAAAACACAAGATGCTGTGCGTGATTCACGAGGCGGGCAATGTCGGGGCCAATGAGCGTTGCGCGGGCGCGATCCAGGGCTTCGGGTCGGCCACCACGCTGCAGGTAGACATCAACAATCCGACCGATGTGCAGTCCCGCATCAAGGGCGCGCTCGAAGCCGATCGTTCCATCGATGCGGTGCTGACGCTGAACTCGCAGATCGCGGCCCGCGCGGTGGACGCGGTGAAGGAGTCGTCGGCGACCACGACGGTCGCTACCTTCGACCTGAATTCCGATGTGGTGAGCGCGATCCGGGCCGGAAGCCTCTTGTTCGCGGTGGACCAGCAGCAGTACGAGCAGGGCTATCTGCCCGTGGTCATGCTGAAGCTCTACAAGTCGAACCTCAATACCGTGGGCGGCGGGCATCCGGTGCAGACCGGGCCGGCGTTCGTGGACAAGACCACCGTCGATGCCGTCGCCGCGCTGGTCGGCCAGGGCACGCGGTGAACGGGCCGGGAGACGCCGACATGACCACGACGACAACGACATCCGAGAATTCGGAGACCGCGGTGGCCCCGCCCGATCGGCTCGCCATCCTCAACCGGCTGGTGGTCCGCCCCGAGGTGGGCGCGTTGCTGGGCGCGGTGGTGGTGTTCGTGTTCTTCACCATCGTCACCACCAAATTCCTCAAACCCCTGGGTATTTCGACGTGGCTGGACGACGCCTCCACGCTCGGCATCATGGCGGTGGCCGTCGCGCTGCTCATGATCGGCGGGGAGTTCGACCTGTCCACCGGCGTGATGACCGCCTCCACCGCGCTGATCACCGGGCTGCTCGCGGTGCACGCGGGCTGGAACGTGTGGTTCGCGCTGGCGGTGTCGCTGGTGTTCGCGCTCGCGGTGGGGGCGCTCAACGGCTGGGTGGTGATGCGCACCGGGCTGCCGAGCTTCATCGTCACGCTGGGCACCTTCCTGGCGTTGCAGGGCTTGAATCTCGGCGTGACCCGCTGGGCCACCGGCACCGTGCAAGTGTCCGGCGTGCGATCGGCGGACGGATATCAGTCCGCCGGTTGGGTTTTCGCCTCCACCACCAAGATCGGTAGCGCCAGTATCCAGGCGTCGGTGGTGTGGTGGATCGTGGTGACCGCGGTCGCGGCGATCGTGCTGACCCGCACCCGGTTCGGGAACTGGATCTTCGCGGTCGGCGGCTCGCTACCCACCGCGCGCGCGGTCGGTGTGCCCGCGACCCGCACCAAGATCCTGCTGTTCATGACCACCGCGTTCGCGGGCTGGATCGTGGGCGCGTGCAACCTGCTGCGGTTCGCCAGTGTGCAGGCCAATCAGGGTGTGGGCCTGGAGTTCCAGTACATCATCGCCGCCGTGATCGGAGGCTGCCTGCTCACCGGTGGTTTCGGCTCGGTGGTGGGCGCGGCCGTGGGCGCGCTCATCTTCGGCATGGCGCGGCAGGGCATCGTGCTGGCGGGCTGGAACAGCGACTGGTTCATGTTGTTCCTCGGCGTGCTGCTGTTCTCGGCGGTGCTGGTCAACAACGCATTCAAGAAGCGAGCCGAAAGGGTACGCCGATGACCGTGCCATTGATCGAAACCGTCGGCATAGGAAAGAGTTACGGCGGCGTGGTCGCGCTGCGCGATGTGTCGACGGTGGTGAACGCGGGCGAGGTCACCTGCGTGCTGGGTGACAACGGCGCGGGCAAGTCGACGCTGATAAAGATCCTGGCGGGCGTGCACCAGCACGACAGCGGGGAACTGCGGATCGAGGGCAGTGAGCTGCGATTGTCCTCGCCCCGTTCGGCTTTGGACCTCGGCATCGCCACCGTGTACCAGGATCTGGCGGTCGTGCCGCTGATGAGTGTGTGGCGCAATTTCGTGCTCGGCTCCGAACCGGTCAAACGCTACGGGCCGTTCGAGCTGCTGGACCGCAAACGCGCCCAGGACATCGCCCGAGAAGGGCTGGCGGACATGGGGATCGACATTCCCGACCTGGAACAGCCCGTGGGCACGCTCTCCGGCGGTCAGCGGCAGTGCGTGGCCATCGCCCGCGCGGTGCACTACGGGGCCAAGGTGCTGATCCTCGACGAGCCGACCGCGGCGCTGGGCGTGAAGCAGGCCGGGGTGGTGCTGCGGTACGTGGTGCAGGCCCGCGACCGTGGGCTGGGGGTCGTGCTGATCACCCACAACCCGCATCACGCCTACCCGGTCGGGGATCGGTTCCTGCTGCTCAAACGCGGGTCCGCGCTGGGCGGTTACGAGAAGTCGCAGATCGATCTCACCGAGCTGATCCGGTTGATGGCGGGCGGCGCGGAACTCGAGGCGCTGCAACACGAATTGGAGCGGGTGGTGCCGTGACCGAGCTGGAGGCCCTGACGATCGGCCGGGTCGGCGTCGACCTGTACCCCGAGCAGAGCGGGGTGCCGCTCGCACAGGTGCGGACCTTCGCCAAGTTCCTCGGCGGCACCGCCACCAATGTGGCGGTGGCCGCCGCCCGGCTGGGGCGGCGGACCGCGGTGCTGACCAAGGTCGGGCCGGACGGATTCGGCGACTTCGTCCGCGACGCGCTGGAGGGGTTCGGGGTCGCGTCCCGGTATGTCGGGACGGCGGCGGGGCTCCAGACGCCGGTGGTGTTCTGCGAGCTGAACCCGCCCGCGGACCCGCCGCTCCTGTTCTATCGGTCGCCCATCGCACCCGACCTCACCCTCACCGAGGACGAGATCCCCTGGGATGTCGTGGATTCCGTGCCGTTGCTGTGGGTGACCGGCACCGGCGTCAGCGCCGAACCCGGCCGCACCACCCAGCGCGCGATCCTCGAACGCCGGGCCCGGCGCGGGCACACCGTGCTGGACCTCGACTATCGGCCCATGTTCTGGCCCGACGTGGACACCGCGCGCGCCGAGATCGGCTGGATGGTCGATCACGTGAACGTGGTGGTGGGCAATCGGACCGAGGTGCAGGTCGCGGTCGGCACCGCCGATCCCGACGAGGCCGCCGACCGGCTGCTGGCGCGCGGGGTGCGGCTGGCCGTGGTGAAGCGCGGCGCGGAGGGCGTGCTCATCGCCACCGAATCCGAGCGCTGGACGGTGCCGCCGTGCCCGGTGCGGGTGCTGTGCGGCCTCGGCGCGGGCGACGGCTTCGGGGGAGCGCTGATCCACGGGCTGCTCGCGGGCTGGGACCCGCACCGGGTCGCCGCCTACGCCAATGCCGCCGGCGCGCTGGTGGCGTCCCGGCTGGCCTGCGCGGACGCCATGCCGACCGCCGCCGAGATCGAGGAGATGCTGTGCACCTGAACGACGCGCGCTGGTACGACCTGCTGCGTACCCGCGCCACCGACCCCGAGGCCATCCGCCGCGCCTACGCCGACCGGCGCCGCCGCCCGAACCTGCTGTCGGGCACCGGGACCCTGTTCCTGGTCGCCGCCGACCACCCGGCTCGGGGAGCACTGGGCGTCGGCGCGGACCGCACCGCCATGGCCGACCGCCGCACCCTGCTGGAACGACTGCTCATCGCCTTGGCCGACCCGGCCGTGGACGGGGTGCTCGGATCACCCGACATCGTGGAAGAGCTGCTGCTGCTCGACGCCGTCCACGACAAGATCGTCATCGGGTCCATGAACCGGGGCGGGCTGGCCGGTGCGGACTGGGAGATCGACGACCGTTTCACCGGATACGACGCCGAATCCTTGGTGAAGTACCGCCTCGACGGCGGGAAAATGCTTCTGCGCCTGGTGGATTCGGATCCCGGCACCATCCCGACCCTGGAAGCGTGCGCCCGCGCGGTGTCCGAACTGGCCGAGCACGGGCTCATGGCCATGGTGGAGCCGCTGCCGTACGCCCGGGACCACAGCGGCGCGCTCGCCATGCACAAGGATTCGGCCTCGCTGCAACGTGCGATCACGGTCGCCTCCGGACTCGGGGTCACCTCCGCGTACACGTGGCTGAAGATTCCCGCACCCGACGATGTCTCGGTGCTCGACGCCACCACCTTGCCCGTTCTCGTGCTCGGTGGCGCGCCCTCGGATGATCCCGAATCCGACCTCGCCTCCTGGGCCGCGGCGCTGCGTCACGATGTCGCGCGCGGGCTGGTGGTCGGCCGCAGCCTGCTCTATCCGCCCGACGGGGACGTCGCGGGCGCGGTGCGGGCGGCGGCTCGTGTATTGGAGGCGGCGCGATGAGCGATCCGCGCGGTGCAATGCCATGGCCCGCAGCCGGTGTCGGCGTACCGGCCGCTCCGATCGGCGACGTGAGGGCGGGGCGGAGATGACGCCACTGCATCGCCGGGCCGGAACGCTGGCCGACGGCGGCGATCCCGTGCTGGTGACCCCCGAGGACGCGGGCTGGTCCTACGCCGGGCTGCGGGTGTTGCGGCTGGCGGCGGGGGAGCGGCGGGTGATCTCCACCGGGGAGTTCGAGGCGTTCGTGCTGCCGCTGGCCGGGGCGTGCACGGCGCGGGTGGACGGGATGACCTTCGAACTCGCCGGGCGGGATTCGGTGTTCACGCGGGTGACCGATTTCGCGTATGTGCCGCGCGACGCCGAGGTCGAGCTGTCCACGACGGACGGTCTGGAGGTCGCGCTGCCGATGGCTCGGTGCGGCAGGCGGCTGGAGCCGAAATACGGTCCGGCCGAGCAGGTTCCGGTCGAGGTGCGCGGCGCTGGTCACGCCACCCGTCAGGTCACCAACTTCGGGACGCCCGGTGTGTGGGATCACGCCGACAAGCTCAATGCCTGCGAACTGATCACCCCGGACGGGAACTGGTCCTCGTATCCGCCGCACAAGCACGACGAAGCCTCCGCGTGCGAGGTCGTCAACGAGGAGATCTACTACTTCCGTATCGCGGGGCGCGACGGAATCACCACGAGCCCCGAAGGTTTCGGGTTCCACCGCACCTACACCCCGGGCGGCGCGCTCGACGAGAACGTGGCCGTCCGTGACGGCGACGTCTTCCTGGTGCCGCACGGCTACCACGGTCCCTGCGCGGCCGCGCCCGGCTACCCCATGTACTACCTGAACGTGCTGGCCGGTCCCGCGCCCGAACGGTCCATGGCCTTCTGCGACGACCCCGCGCACGCCTGGGTGCGGGCGAGCTGGGCGTCGCTAGCGGCGGACCCGCGGTGCCCGGTCACCTCCCACGAAGGACGGCTCGGATGAAGCTCACGACCGCGCAGGCGCTGGTGGCCTGGCTCGTCGCCCAGCGCTCGGAAACCCTCGAAGGCGTCGAAGTGCCGCTGTTCCCAGCCGCTTTCGGCATCTTCGGGCACGGCAATGTGCTGGGCCTGGGCACCGCGCTGGCCGAGCATCGCGACGCGCTCCCGTTGTGGCGCGGGCACACCGAGGAGGGCATGGCGTTGGCGGCGGTCGGGCTGGCCAAGGCCACGCAGCGGCGGCAGGTCGGGGTCGCGACCTCGTCGATCGGGCCTGGCGCGCTGAACATGGTGACGGCCGCCGGTGTGGCGCACGCGAATCGGCTGCCGGTGCTGCTGCTGCCCGGCGACACCTTCGTGAGCCGGGCCCCCGATCCGGTGTTGCAGCAGGTGGAGCATTTCGGGGATCCGAGCGTCACCGTGAACGACGCGTTCCGGCCGGTGAGCCGCTACTTCGACCGGATCACCCGGCCCGAGCAGCTGATCGCGACGCTGCCGCAGGTGGCGCGGGTGCTCACCGATCCCGCCGACACCGGTCCGGTGGTGCTGGCCCTGCCGCAGGATGTGCAGGCCGAGACCTACGACTTCCCCGACGCGCTGTTCGAGCTGGTGGTGCACCATGTTCCGCGCCCGCGTCCCGATCGGCGTGCGGTCACCGAGGCCGCGCGAGTGCTGCGCGACGCGCATCGTCCGCTGCTGGTGCTCGGCGGTGGCGTGCGGTATTCGGGCGCGGGTGGTCAGGCGCTGGAATTCGCTGAGCGGCACGGGATTCCGGTGACCGAGACCACCGCCGGGCGCACACTGGTGCCGCATGACCATCCGCTGTTCGCCGGTCCGCTCGGGATCACGGGCTCGGCCTCGGCGAATGCGCTGGCCGCGGCGGCGGACGTGGTGCTGGCCGTCGGCACTCGTCTGCAGGACTTCACCACCGCGTCGTGGACGGTGTTCGCGCCGGAAGTCCGTCTCGTGCACATCAATACGGCGCGGTTCGACGCGGTCAAGCATGGGGCGCTGGCGGTGGGCGGGGACGCCGACGCGACGCTGCGCGATCTCGGACCGGAACTGGGGGAGTGGTCTGCCGATCCTGACTGGACCGCGCGAGCTGCGGCGGTCCGATCCGACTGGGACGCGCATATCGACAAACTGCGCGCGCCCACGCCCGGGACGCCCAGCTACGCACAGATCGTCGGCGTGGTGAACGAACTCAGTGAGGCGTCGGACTATGTCATGACCGCATCCGGCGGCCTGCCCGGCGAACTCATCGGCGGCTGGCGCGCGCCCGGTGGGCTGCCGACGATGGACGTCGAATACGGGTTCTCCTGCATGGGATACGAGCTAGCCGGAGCGTGGGGTGCGGCCCTCGCGCGCACCGACACCGGAGGACTGGTCACCACCCTGCTCGGCGACGGCTCCTACCTCATGCTCAACTCCGAACTGTTCTCCGCCGCCTTCGCCGGTCACCCGTTTGTCGCGGTGGTGTGCGACAACGACGGGTACGCGGTCATCGCCCGCTTACAGGAAGGCCAGGGCGGCACGGCGTTCAACAACTTCTACGCCGACTGCCGCACCACTCACGCCGCCCCGCCGCGCGTGGACTTCGCCGCGCACGCGCGTGCGCTGGGCTGTTCGGTGTTCACCGCCGTCGAACTCGGCGACTTCCGCGACGCCTATGCCGCTGCCAGGGCAGCCGCCCGAACGGAGTCCCGGCCCGCTGTCGTCGTAGTCCGGACCCAGCCGTCCACCTGGACCGAAGCCGGCGCGTGGTGGGAAGTCGGTGTGCCGCACCATCTCTCGGGCCGCGCCGAGTACGACCGGGTGAAGCCCGGGCAGCTGCGCTACACGCATCCGGCCTGATCGCGGGCGCGACGCGCCGGTCACCCGAAATCCGGGCATACCGGCGGTCGCCCGACCCGCGTGCACGATTTATGGCAGACTCGGCGCAAACACGCGGTCGGTCGATGGGCGATCAACGGTTGTATTGATCGAGGTAGTACGGGGTACGGGATTTGAAGGTCGCAATGGATCTCAGCGCCATCGAGCGGCAAGTGGCCGTGGATCGCGGGGCAGCACGGGATCGGACGCTCGAGGCGGAGCTGGCCCTGGCCACCTCGCTGTGTGAGCTGGCCCGGGCGCTGATGGCGACCAAGACCGACCCGGATTCGCGGGATCGGTCCGCGTCGGCGCTGGAGCCCGCGCAGGAGGCGGTGCTTCTCCGCTTGCGCTGGCTCACCTCCGGGCACGTGACCGCCCCCTTCGCCGCCGAGGTGACCGAGGCATTGCGCCTGTTCGAGCAGGCCGCCCGCACCATCGGCCACCGCGAGCTGGCCACCTCCACCATCCGCAACGCCTGTCAGGCGTATCGGCATGTGGCGCAGCACTATCCCCTCGCCGCGGGGGCGTCGGCCGACGCGCTGTCCAAGTGCAGCGTGTGGCTGTGCCGCCTCGACCCCAAGGCCGCCGTCGCGGCCGGCGAGGACGCGGTCCGCATCCGAGCCGGGCTCTTCGCCGCCGATCCGGACCAGGCCAACCGCTACCTGTCCACCCTGAACACCCTGCTGCGCACCCTCATGGTGGGCCGCCAGCGCAAACAGGCCCTGGCCATGTACCGCGAGTGCTACGCCAAGGTCACCTCCGCGGGCATGACGCAGCGGCTGCGCGAAATCCGGGTCGAGGACATCGGATTCACCGGCAAGACCGTCACCGCCCTGCGCAAACTCGAATGCGCCACCCTCGAACGCGCCGGCTACCTGACCCAGCAGCAGATCCTCTACCAGACGGCCGGCGATCTGGCGACCATCGAGGAGATCAACTGGCAACTGGCCCTGGTCGGCCTCAAACCGATCGCCGCGGGCGCCCTGCCCGACCAGCCTTCCAAGCCGGTCGAGATCAGCACCGCCTTCGGCGCCCTCGGCGTCCGCTGCTCCTCCCGCAACGCCGTCACCCTGGTCCGCGCCGCGATTCTCGCCGCGTACACCGCCGACGGCGCCCAACCGGTCCAGAGCTCCGCCTACCTCGGCGTCGACCAGAAGCACTGGAGCACACCCGAACCCGAACCCAACCGCGCCGAACGCCTCGGCGAGGACGTCGTCCTCATCGAGAAGGTCTCCGAACACTGGGTCTCGGTCAAAAGCCTGAATTGGGAAGTGGCGCCCGTAGGCCGCCACCCCCTCGCCCTGCGCCTCTCCCAGGAATGGCCGGTCGTCAGCGTCACCACCACCGAGCAGATGTCCTACGAACTGTGCTGGTACGAGGGCGGCGCCGCCACCCAATACGCCTGCCTGGGCCTCCCCGCCGCCCAAATCCCCCTGGAAAAGCCGTTGGCCCCCTTGGACTTCAAGGCCCTCTCCGACTACGGCGCCGACTACGCCTCCGAAACCCAGGTCCGCTCCGCCTTCGGCAACACCACCATGTTCACCAAACTCACCTGCCTCCCCGGCAGCGGCATCCGCCAAGCCGCCGAAGCAGGCCCCCTCTCCGCCCACGGCACCAACACCTTGTACTTCCGCAACGCCACCGAATCATGAACGAGCCCAACGGCTACGAGATCGCGGTCGACACCGACCGCATCAACGCGGACCGAGTCCACCACTGGTTGTCCACCGACGCCTACTGGGCGCTGGGCCGAGAACACGACATCGTCGAGCGCGCAATCCGCGGCTCGATCAACATCGGCGCCTATGACAACACCGGCGACCAGGTCGCCTACGCCCGCATCGTCACCGACCTGGCAACCTTCGCCTGGCTCTGCGACGTCTACGTGGATCGCGACCACCGAGGCACCGGCCTCGGCCGCGCTCTCGTCACCGCGGCCCGCGACCACCTCGCTCCCTACAAACTCAAGCGCATTGTCCTCGCAACCCAAGATGCCCATGGCCTCTACAACCGGCTGGGCTTCGCTCCCCTCCCTGATCCAGAACACTGGATGGTCCTGTCCGCCGAAGGCTGAGCGTCTTCTCCGTCCCTTTCGGCCGTCTTCAGGCAATCCAGCCGGGCTTGTCGTCGACCCAAATGTCTGGGCGCGGAATATCGCCGCGACTGATCCGGAGCCAGAGTCCGGCATGGGTGATCCCGCGAACACGGCACATCGTTACCGTGTCCGCCGCAGTGATCGTACGTTCGGGCCAACGCCATGCGGGCGGCACCGGTCCGGATCCGGCAACGACGATCGGTGACCACGCCTGGATCAATGGAAGAGTCCACCCTGGCCAACGGCCGACCGTGACGACTGGAGGCGGTACCCAGTACGGGCCGTGGACGCGCCATCGCTGGAGTCGGTCGTATGGCATCTTCCGCGAATCGGCGCAGGCCCAGGAAGCAACGCACGCCGACATCGTGAAAGCTGCGCGGCGCTGATACCGGGAGGAAAGAGTCTGTCACCACCGTGACCGCATCTCCGCAGCCGCGTCCGGCGGAATGATCCATCTGGCATAGGTGTCGTGCGGATCAACGGTGATCAAGTCGACAACCTGAACCAATTCATGGGGCACGGATCCTCCGAAGTGCTCCAGGCTTGGCACGACCACCGCTTCAGCGTGCATTCGGCCCACGACGTTGATCAGCCGCCGGATCGGGTCTTCGATGTGCTCGCTGAACACGACGGTTTTCGCCACGGCATAGCCCAGTCGGCTGGCGATGCTGCGGTTCTGCGCTTCGTCCCACGGTTGGCGGGCCCCGGAAACGTCGCTGCGCAAATAACCGATAGCTGTGGGTATTTCGAACATGGTCACCACCGCCCAGCCGGTTCGTATCCGCCTTCGTTCTCGGCGGCGAGGCGCGCTCGAATGTCGGCGACGCTGGCCCCGCCGCGGTGCTGCGCCGGACGGTCTGTGCGGCTGGATGATAGAGCTGCCGTGAACATCACCGTGGCAGCGAGGATGAGGGCGAGGACGAAATCCATTGGGGCTCCTCTGGGTCCGCTCAGTCATTCTCTTAGTGTTGTAATCAGCGTGTCTGAGGGTTCGCCGAGATTGAAGGTGACACTGGTACACGCGGGTATACGCTCGGTTCACGCATCTCCCGCACCTGCGAGGTAATCGGTATGCATGAGGCATGGACAGGTGCCGACGCGACCGCGTTGCGCAGAGCCTTGGGTGTTTTCCAAGCCGAGTTCGCCGAGCGCACCGGCGTTGCGTTGAGCACTGTCAAGAAGTGGGCCCGGCGCGGGATGACCGTCACGCTCCCGTCGTTCTTCGCCGAGTTGATGGAAACCCATCTCACGCGGGCCACTCCGCAGCAGCGTGCGCGATTCGTGGCGGCCAAACAGGCCAGTATCACGATCGTTCTCCCCTGCGATCCGGACGATCGGGCGGATTCCTGTGCCGTGCAATGGGAAACGGGCATGTGGACCGCCGATTGCACGGCCATCGCCCACGACCTCACAAGAGAGGACCTGATGTTGGATCGTCGCCAGGCGGCCCGTGCGCTGGTCGGGGTAGTCGTCGGAGCCAACCTGCTCGAGCCCCTCGAACGGTGGCTGCTGTACGGGAGCGACCGTGCAGCCACGCCTGCCGGGATGACGAGGTATCGCGTGGGGATACAGGAAGTTGAGCAGTTGGAGAATGCCGCACGGGTATTTCGCGAATGGGATGACCAGTACGGCGGAGGTTTGCGCCGCAAAGCCGTGATCGGTCAGCTCAACGAGGTCAACGACCTGCTCACTCACACTCAACCGCCGGAGATCCGCCGTCGCCTCACGGTTGTGCTGGCCCATCTCGCCGAGACAGTCGCGACGATGTCTTGGGACTCCGGACAGCAATCGACGGCCCAGCGCTACTTCGTGCTAGCCGTCAGGGCGGCGCTGGCGGCGGGGGACTCGCCTTTCGCCGCAAACTCTCTCGCGGGTATGGCCCGACAACTCCTGTACCTCGGTCGTGCCGCTGATGCCCTGGAGCTTGTGCGCCTCGCCCAGGACCAAGCGGCGACCGCGACACCGGCGGTCCGCGCGATGCTCCGTACCCGAGAAGCATGGGCATACGCCCATCTCCATCGCCCGTCAGCGTTTCACCATGCCTGTGATCGGGCGCAAGAGGCCATTGCCGAGGCCTCCCCGCCGATCGACCCCTATTGGATCGGCTACTTCGACGACTCGGAGATGGCGGGCACGATCGGCGGGCGATTGCTCGAAATGGCGCTGTGCACACCGGAATTCGCGAGCGAGGCGGCCGAGCAGATCAGCCGGGCTATCGCGTTGCGGCAACCGAACCGACTGCGCAGCGCCGCACTCGACCAACTCGGTTTGGCGGAGGCCCGGCTGATCCAGGGCGAACTCGAGGAGGCATGCCGTCTCGGGCACGCCGCGCTGTCCACGGTAGAACAGACCGCCTCCGACCGAGTCCGAGTCAAGTTGCGGGAGATATTCGCACGTACCGAACACGTGGCAAACGTCCGCACGGTGGCGGAGTTGCGGGACAGGATGCGCGTGCTGGTCGCCGACCCGGTATAGAAGGGGCATGACTCGTATCGGCGTGACCGGGCACATGAACATCACCGAGGACTCGGTCCCGCTGATCTATTCGGAGATAGCCCGGCTCTTGGCGGACGCTGGAGACCCGACCGAACTGATCGGAATCAGCTGCATCGCCCGCGGGGCCGACAGCGTGTTCGCCCAGGCAGTCCTCGACGCCGGTGGGCGATTGGAAGTGGTTCTACCATCGCGGGATTACCGTCAGCGCAAGGTCAAGCCGGATCATGCCGAACTGTTCGACACCCTGACGTCTCGCGCGGTTACCGTGCATGTGATGGAGTTCGACGAGGCAGGCAGGGAGGCCTACGAGGCCGCCAACGAAGCGCTCGTAGGAACCTGCGACCGGTTGATCGCGGTATGGGATGGGCAACCCAGTGAACAGGGTGGCACGGGAACAGTCGTCGAGCTCGCCAGGCAGAAGGCAGTCCCAGTCGACATCGTCTGGCCAGACGGCTCGGCCCGCAACTGACTGTCGGCCGGTACTTGTCGCCGAACACCCTCTCTAGAGCCAAGTTGCGTACGCTTCAGGCTCAGTCGCCACCGGGGCTGGCCGGTCACGTTCTACTCCACTCTGGAGTGCGCGGTGACTGGAGCATCAACGCGGCTACTTGCATGGCACGCCCGATTCAGGTACCTGGCCTGAGCTGCCACCGGTCTTGTCTTGGGGCAGACTGTGCGCATGGTGGTGGATCCGATCGAGCTGGAGGGTGAGCGCGGGCACTTGCTGGCGCGGCTGAGCGAGCTGCGCCGCGCGATCGCGGAACTATCCGACGGATACGCAGCTCTACCGGAGTCAGGTTTGATCATCGACACCGTCGGTGCCGGGGCACTGACGACTCCGGGCTACTGTGTCGCCGGTGCACGGGAAGTGCTGGAGGAAGTGCTGATCGAGCTGGACGCCGCCGCTGACGCAATGGATCGAGCAGGCCAATACACGGCTCGATTGCGCGGCGTCGTGTTCGACTGAGCAGGGTCCACGACACCTGCTCCCGTCAGAATTGATCAGCAAACACGTCTCCGCCGAACTCATTTCGGCGGGGTGGCAGAGCCGCTGACCGGAGCCGGAGTCGGTGGGGATTCCTGCGGCAGGGGTTTGATCACAACCGGGAACACCATGCGACTCCCGACCGGCCCGGGCGAGGGCTCGTCGGGAAACAGCACAACGCCGGCGATGATCAGCAGTGCCGCTGCGGTAATGCCGAGGATCGGTCGCACGAGGCTTGGCCACAGCTCCCACGCCGACCGCGCGAACGATCCGGATACGTCAGGCATGTCCGCTCCCTACCGCGCTGGAGCCTTCATCGATCAGTCGCCGGGCAGGCATCACCCGTTACAGTTGGAGCTGGTGTCGCCACGCGTGAATCGCCATAACCGGCATCAAGATTCGACGGCGTCAGTGGCCGTGTCCCCGACCCGGTTGAAACGCCAGTGGATAGACTAGGCCGTGCCGCTTACCTTTCCGTCGCATGCGTTGGCAGTCATCCCGTTGAAGATGCGATGGCCGCGTCATCTGGATGGTGTCGCGTTGGTGGTCGGTGCGGCGGTTCCCGATGCCTCGTATCCGGTGGCCGGGTTCTTTTCGATGCCGGAGACGCACACGCTTCTTGCGCTGCTGTGGTGGTGTCTGCCGATGGGAATCGTCGCGACGTGGGTGATTCGTTGGGGTGCCGCGGATATCGCCGCCCATCTGCCCCGGCTCGGGGCTTTCGACCTGCCCGCTTACGGCGTTCTCGGTGCTGTCCGATATCGGTGGTATGTCACGGGCTACTCGATTCTGATCGGCGCGGTGACCCATATCTTCTGGGACGGATTCACGCATGATCCGGCCGGTGGGCATGGCTGGGGAGTCGCCACATTCCCCGTGCTCTTGCAGCCGGGCCCGTTCGGCAGGCCATGGTGGTACCTGCTGCAGCAAACATCGACCTTCGTCGGTGGGGCACTCGCGGTCGGTCTGTTCTACTACATCGGTCGCCGCGGACTGCTGCGAGCCTGGCACGGTGACCCACCGCCCTCCCGGCGCGCGCCGAAGCGGTTCTGGCCGGCGGCCGGACTTGTCGCCGCGCTCAGTGTGTTGCTTCTTCCACTGATGCCCTTGGCATTTCAGCCGTTCGTGGTGGGAGTCCGGTTGCTCTATGTCGGGGCGCTGTCGTTGCTTGCGGGCGCAGTGTCGTTTCGCCTGTTCGATCCGGAACCCCGCAACACCGACCTCGCCGACACCGGCACCGGCAACCCGGATCCTTGTTCGATCTTGTAGATTCCGGCCCGATCGAACCTGACGGCAACGAGCACGCACATGAAATACCCGCTTGTGCCGCAACCTGTGCGATCACTGACGCAGTCGGTCCGCTCGACGGATCGCGTGTGTACAGCGGCGGCGATATGGTCCTGCCATGACACCGAATTGGGCCGTGGGCGACGAATGCCAATTGCCGGCGACCGCTGCCATCTGGCTCACCAACGATCCGCAGCCAGGGCTGGTCCTCGTCGAGTTCGTCGACGCCCACGGTCGTCCTCACTGGCTGGTCGACAAGTGCGCCATCTTCGGCGCAGACCTGTTGCCGACATCGACTTACCCACGCCCGACCAGCATTCGATGTTCGATCGACGCGATCAACGGCGACATCGCTACGGTCCGCCCGTGGTGGACGATCAGCTGTGGCGGTCTCTCCTTCCTGTTCGACGTTCCGGCAGACGTACTCGTTCCGATGACGGCGGGCTGACGGTGAGCCTCGGCGATGGCTGGACCGTACCGAATCGGAGCCGGCCAACCAGGTGTCCGACCTGCTGCGGTGACGAGTTCGTGACGACCGGCTATATCGCGCACTACTCGCATCGGTTGGGCCACTTCTTGCCGATTGCGCTGCGATAGTGCGAGATTGAGCCGGTCGCGGAATCGAGTGAATTCGGAAGTTGCTGCGCGTCAACGGTTACGGTGGGTGTCGTTAGCGTTCCTTTCAAGTTGCGCGCGTTTGGGGGCTGTTCATGCAGGATCGAGATAGAGGCGTATCGGCGCGGTGGGCGGCGGTCGCGTTGCTGGCCGGTGTCGCCGCATTAGCCATTCAGGCGGTGGTGATTCCATTGCGGGCGTCGCCGCAGTTCGGGCTGTTAGCCAACCAGGGTGATCTGGAGATCTACCGCAGCGGCGCACTGCAGGTACTGCATGACGCATCTCTCTACGTTGCGCCGGTCCCGCCGGGAGGATGGTTCACCTACCCTCCGTTCGCCGCGATCGTCTTTGTCCCGTTAGCCCTGATGCCGCTCGTCGTAGCGCAGCTGGTGGTTTTCGTAGTGTCTGTTGTGGCGCTGTGGGCCACTCTGTGGCGAAGCTGCCGCGTGCTCGGGTACCGCGGTGACCTCAATCTGGCGGTTGCCTGTATCGGATTTGCGTTGATGGCCGCGGAATTGGAATCGGTACGAGGAACACTCTGGCAGGACCAGATCAATCTGATCCTCATGGCGATGGTTGTCTGGGACCTGACCCGTTCATCGACGGCACGATTCCGTGGATGGACAGTCGGCCTGGCAACCGGGGTGAAACTCACCGCTGTGGTGTTTCTGCCCTACCTGATCCTGACTCGCCAGTGGCGAGCAGCAGCGTCGGCCACCGTCATGGCGGCCGCGACGGCAATCCTGGCCTGGTTCATCATTCCGGCCGACTCTGGTGAGTACTGGCTGCACGCAGTGCACGACGTCGACCGCATCGGGCCGGTCACCCATCCGTTCAATCAATCCATCAACGGTGTGCTCGCGAACTTGTGGGCGCCCTCGACACCACCCACCGTTTCGTGGCTGCTGCTCGTCGCCGTTGCCGCTGCACTCGGATACGGCGCCGCTGTGAAAGCTCAGCGCGCCAACCAGAGCCTGACCGCCATCGTCATTGTCGGCCTGATCGCCTGCATGGCCCCGCCGCTCGCGTGGAGTCATCACTGGGTATGGATCGCCCCGCTGCTGATCGTATTACTGCACAACACGATTCGGGCACATCAACACCGTGCAGCCTGGGCGGCGGCGACTGCGGCGGTGTTCGCGGCGGGATCCATGTGGGGCGTCTCATGGGTCTACGCCGAGATCGAACACCTGGGGCTGACAGCCGCGCCGGGCTACATCCCCGCGATGACAGCCGCGGTCGACCAGATGCCGAATTGGGTTCGAGCCATCGTCTGCGGTGCACCGCTGGTGATCTACTTCGCGGTGGTCACCGCGATCCTGATACGCAAGGAGCAAGGCGGACCGGACACAGCACCATCCTCGCGCGCGCCTTCTCCTCACCTCGGCGAACGACTGCCGGTAGACAGAGAGTGAGAGGGTCGGCAGGATTCGAAAATATGGCGCACCACCGTGCTCGACCACTCGGGCTTGCCCGTCCGGTTGCCTGCGGATATCGCGTTCATACCGCTGTTCAGTCCGGGATCACCCGCTCACCCCGGGTGGCCACGACACGGAGAGCCACCTGCAAGGGCATCCAGTGTTCGTCGAGTGGCTGGGGCACTAGGGCCTTGCGGCTGCTGTCACAGGGAAGAAGTCGTGTCCGACAAGATGTTTGCCAGTCAGTACATCTTGGTCACCGGTGGAGGCGCGGGGCATCGGGCGTACTGCGGCACCGGCATTCGCCGAGCAGGGCGCACCGGGTGTGATCAGCACGGCGGACGCGTTCGAGTAGGCCGCGGCCGAGCATGCGCAGCACTTCTGCTGAAGGCGAGCGCGAGCTGAATGGGCGGTACTGCGTTTGCGGCGGATTTGCGCCTCTGCCATCATCTGCCGATGAAGAAATCGAAGGCTGTGGTGTTCGGTGCCGCGGTGGTGCTGTCCGTGGGAATTGCCGGTTGTAGCGCGGACCAGGCGTCATCGTCGAAGGAGACCTCGGTCGCGCCGACCAGTGCGGCCTCGTCACCTGTCGCGAGTGATTACGCGAAGCTGCTCATCAAGCCCAGCGATATCGACTCCGACTGGACGTTGAAGACCTCCAAGGCGGAGCCGAACGGCATCACCGGCGTCTACGGCAACGGTGCGGGGACCGAGAAGATCAGCACCGCGGTCATTGTGCGCGAGAACGCCGCAGCCGCTGCCGCGGCGGCGAAGAATGATGTGGCGCAGAAGGCGGGTGCGGCCTTCACGCCTATCGATATCGGTGTCGACGGCGGCATCATGAATGGCCCGGGTGGATCCACCGTCGTGGTGTTCGCCGAGGGCGGAGCCTTCGCGATCATCGAATTCAACAGCAAAACCGGTGAACACGTCCCGGCCGAAGTAGCGATCGCGATCGCTGAGAAGCAGGACACCGCCATCAAGAACAGCGTGAAGTAGCGGCTCACGGTTTCACCGGGTTCCGCTGCCGGAATGCCGACAGCGGAACCCGGGACGGCGGAGTTATCGGTCTCGATCGCTGCGGCGGTTACCGTGTCCTTGCGGTGCTCAACGATACTCAAATGGCGCGGGCGCTCGAGCCCGCCCCGCTCCGCAGTGAGTTCGCGGCCATGCTGACGACACGTTTTGTACCAGAGGTCACCGCAGTGTCCCTCGATGGGCGGACGCTGCTGAACACGACCGTATGGGAAAACGGCACTGTCAGCACCATCGCCATCCGCCCGGAGCTGGTGTCGCCGAAGGCATCTTCCCGAAGCTGAGGTGTCCACACCGTGTGAAGATGCTCGCCGTGGATGCCCCCACACTCGTTGACCACAGGTCGCCCGGGGTCGTCGTGACCGCCGCCGCCGACCCCTGGATGGCGAGCGAACTCGCCGCGCTTCACTCGCGGGGCGGGGTCCAAGTGGGTACTGGGCTGTGCTATGCATGGTGGTGGCGTTGCCCTTGCGTGACGCGGGGCTGGAAGTTCGGGGGAGCTATGACCGCAATAGCGAAGTTCGGTGCGATCGCACTCGACAGCCGCGATCCGCGTGGCCTCGCGCAGTTCTATCGCGCACTGCTGGATTTCGACCTGCGTTACGAATCGGACGAATTGGTTGTGCTGCAGGGCTCGAAGGTGACGTTGACGATCGAGCGTGTGGCCGACCATGTTCCACCGGACTGGCCCGGCAACGGGGTGCCCAAACAGATGCACCTCGATCTATTCGTGACCGATCTCGATTCCGCGGAGCAGGCCGCGATCGACTGCGGCGCAACCAAACCCGACTTCCAGCCTGCCCCCGATCGCTGGCGGGTACTCATCGACCCGTCGGGCCATCCCTTCTGCCTGACGGTCCCGGCCTACAGCAACCAGTGATTCGGCGCAGGGACTGCGGAGGTCGGATGGCGGCATCGGCTCGTGAAGGTACCGGTGAATCCGTGCTGCTATTACACGGATTCACCCTGTCTCACCATGTCTGGCGACCGGTGGTGACCGAGTTGGCTCCGGACTATGACGTCCTCGCGCCAACCTTGCCCGGCCATTGGGGCGGATCGCCCCTGCCCTCGCGCGATGCCGGTGTATGCGGGATCGCCGAAGGCATCGAAAGGCAACTCGACGCAGTCGGCTGGGACACCTGCCATATCGTGGGGAACTCACTCGGCGGACATATTGCCTTCGAACTCGAACGCCGTGGGCGCGCACGCTCACTGGCCGCGATAAATGCCGGCATCGGAGCGAAACGGTTCGACGCCAACGGAATCCGCGTTGCCGCCATGTTCATCCTGCAATACCGTCTCGTTCTCGCGACCCGCATGCTCGGAGACGGAGTCGCCACCAACCCTCGGTTCCAGAAGCCTGTGCTGGTCAGCAGTGCACACGACCTGTCCGCGGTCGACCCTGTCGACGCGGCTGACATGCTGCGCGCCATCGCGCACTGCTCGACCTACCTGCCTTCGATCCGCGCATTCGCGCGTGACGGTCTTGTCGTGGACCTCGACCAGGTCCGCGTGCCCACCTCGATCCTGGTCTCCGAATTCGATATCTACCCCAACCACGCACCGCACATTCGCCGGATCCTCGACCACCTCCCCGGCCACATCCGTGAGGTGACACTGCCCGGCGTCGGACACATCCCAATGCTCGAAGCACCCTCCCAGATCGCGAACGCACTACGGGAGCACTTCCGCTTCGCCACAGCGAATACGTCCCCGACCACGACCATCACCACCGCTGATCGCCCTCCACAGCGATCTCAGAGGTAGACACTCGGGCCCAGCGGCTGACGCCTCCGGATGGCACGTTCATGTCGCTACGGTTGCTGTCGATCGCTACTGGACTCGCTGAAATGGTCTCCCGGCGTCGCGGCCGACACGAGGGGAGATACGTGGACACCCAGGAGTTTGCGTGACCAATGGGATGATCGTTCTGACCGTGCTCAATGGTGTGGTGTCGCTGATAGGGATCGGCTTCGCCGTGGTAGCCGCGTTACGTCCGTCGGCGATGAGTCATGAAGCGAATCCTAGTGCGGGAGAACGGTTCTACGCGTTGGTGTATGCGGCGCGGGCGGTGCCGTTGGGGCTGCTGGCCGGCTCGGTTCCGTTCTTCTCCCACGGTCCGCTCAGCGCGCTCGTCCTGGCGGTCGCCGCGGTCGCGCAGGCCGCGGATGCCGCGATCGGGGCTCGGCGGGGAGAACCCGTCATGGTTGCCGGGCCGGTGTTCGCCTTTGTGGTGCATGTGATCACCGCGATCGCGGTTTCCTGACGCGCTGTTGCGGGGTCAGGGGCGGGGTGGTTCGACTCGGACCAGGCCGGATTGGAAGGCGAGGACGACGAGTTGGGCTCGGTTCTGGACGCCGAGTTTCGACATGGCGCGCTGGACGTGGGTGCGGACGGTCAGGGGGCTGACGTACATTTTTGCGGCGATTTCCTCGTTGGAGAGGCCTTCTGCGACCATGGCGACGACCTCGCGTTCGCGGGCGGTGAGGACGTCGAGGGAATCGGCTGCGGTGATGCGGCTTTCGGGGCGGGAGAGGTAGCGGGCGATCAGGGTGCGGGTCGCGGTGGGGGAGAGGAGGGCGTCGCCGGCGGCTACCGCGCGGATGGAGCGGAGGAGTTCCTCGGGGCCCACGTCCTTGCCGAGGAAGCCGCTGGCTCCGGCGCGGAGGGCTTGGGCCACATACTCGTCGAGTTCGAAGGTGGTGAGGATCATGACCCGGGTGTCGCGCAGGGCGGGGTCGGCGCAGATCTCCTGGGTGGCGGCGAGGCCGTCGGTGCCGGGCATGCGGATGTCCATGACCACGACGTCGGGGGTGGTAGCTTGCGCGAGTTCGACCGCCTCCCGGCCGTTTCCGGCGATGCCGACGACTTCCATGTCCTCGGCCGAATCGATCAGCAGGCGGAAGGTTCCGGCCAGCAGGGCTTGATCGTCGGCGAGCAGTACCCGGATGGTCATGGCGTCGCGTCCTCGTCGTCGGGGGTTGTCGGTGGTTCCAGGGGAAGTTCGGTGGTGACTTCGAAACCGCCGCCGGGCCTTGGGCCGGCGTGCAGGTGGCCGCCGACGGAGACGGCTCGCTCGTTCATGCCGATCAGGCCGTAGCCCGGGGCGGCCGAATCCTGGTCGCCGCGAACGGCGCCGGATCCGCCGTCGTCGCTGACGCTGATCGTCAGCAGCAGACGCGAGTAGACCAGTCGCACCGTCGCCGTCGCGGTGCTCGCGTGCTTGGCGACATTGGTGAGCGCCTCCTGGATGATCCGGTACGCCGTCAGGTCCGCGCCCGGCGACAGTGGACGCGGCACCCCGGTGATCGACAGCGACAGTGTCAAACCGGTTCTCTCGAAAGACGTGAGCAGTTCCGACAGTTGGGCCAGACCGGGCGTCGGTTCGAGCGGCGCGTCGGAGTCGTCCTCACGCAGCAGACCGACCGTCGCCTTGAGCTCCCGCAGCGCCGCGGACGTGGTGCCCGCCAGTTCGTCGAGCATCTCCTGCGCCTGATCGGGTTGGCTGCGTAACAGGTAGGCGGCCGTGGAGGCTTGCGCATGCGCCAACGCCATGTGGTGCGCGACGATGTCGTGCAGTTCCCGCGCGATCCGCACCCGCTCCTCGCCGACCCGCTGCCGCGCCTCCTCCTCCCGCGTGCGTTCGGCCAGCTCCGCCCGTGCGTGCAGGGCGGCCAGATAGTTGCGCCGATTGCGTCCGGCCTCGGCGAACGCACCGGCCAACAGGTCGCCGGCGATCAGCGTGATGCGACCCCCGGTGAGCAGCGGGCTGAAGTCGTGCACCAGCGAGGCGATCAACAGCGCCGTGCCCGCGACCAACGGCGCGAGCTTGGCGGTGCGGGCATTCGGATACCACAACCCCAGCGAATACATGGCGACGAAGGCCGCACCCGCGGTGAGCACCGACACCTCGAAACCCAAGGCGCCGATCGCGATACCGCAGGCCGTCGTGATCGCCAGCACCGCCCGCGGAAACTCCCTGCGCCACAACAGCGCCAGCGAGGCGGCCGCCGACAAGGCGAACACCCCGGGCGAAATCGCCCGGACCGCCACCGGGCCCTCGCCATTGCCGTGATCGATGAACCGGCTCGCGTAGGTGGCGAGCGCGCACAGCAGAATCGCGACCACCACATCGACGACCCGGCGGTGCCGGCGCGGCCACTGTGACCATTCGGCGGTCATCGGCACTCCTTCTCCTCGTCGAGAACACTAATCGGCTGGTCCCGCCGTGACCGGTAGGCCGCCCCACCGGGACGGCCTACCGGTCACTGTCGCGGATCCGGCCCGCGGTTCAGGCGCGAGCGGATTCGAGCTCCCGCTCCGGCTCGACGGCCGGTCGCCGGTTCAGGCTCTCGCCTTCAACATCGACGTTCGGCAGGATCCTGGCCAGCCATCCCGGCAGCCACCACGCCCGGTCGCCGAGCAGCGCGAGCACGGCCGGGACCAGCGTCATGCGGACGATGAAGGCGTCGAAGAAGACGGCCGCCGCCAGCCCGAGACCCATCATCTTGATCATCGGTTCGCCGCCGCCGATGAACCCGGCGAACACCGCGATCATGATGGCCGCTGCGGCCACCACCACCCGGCCGCTGTGCCGGAATCCGGTCACGATGGCCTCGCGGGCGCTCTCACCGTGCGCGAAGGCCTCCCGCATCCGGGTGACGAGGAAGACCTCGTAGTCCATCGCGAGCCCGAACACCACGCCGATCAGGAAGATCGGCATCATGCTCATCACCGGACCGGTCTGGTGGACGCCGATCAGCTCGGCCAGCCAACCCCACTGGAAGACCGCGACGATCACACCGAAGGCCGCGCCCACCGACAGCAGGAAGCCCAGGGCCGCCTTGATCGGCACGGCGATCGAACGGAACACGATCATCAACAGCAGGATCGCGAGCCCGACCACCACGGCGAGATACGGGAGCAGGGCGTCGGACATCTTCTGCGAGACATCGATATTCATCGCGGTCGCACCCGTGACGAGCATGGTCGCGCCGGTCGCCGCCCGCAGACCGCCGGCCTCGCCGCGCAGGGTGTGCACGAGGTCCTTGGTCGCGGTGGTCGAGGGGCCGGTGGCGGGCACCACGGTGATCATGGCGGTGTCACCGGCCTGATTGAACATCGCGGGAGACACCGCCACGACGCCCTCGGTCGCGGCCAGCGTGCTGGTCGCCCGTTCCACCGCGGACTGCGGGTCGCTGACATCCTTGACATCCAGTGCGACGGTGAGCGGCCCGTTGAAGCCGGGCCCGAAGCCCTCGGCGAGCGCATCGTAGGCGCGGCGCTGGGTCGTCGACGTCGGCTGCGACTCCTCACCCGGCATACCGAGTTCCAGACTCGTCATCGGCAGCGCCAGCGCACCCATGCCGACCAGCCCGATCAACAGCACGGCCACCGGACGGCGGACGACGAACCGCGCCCAGCGCGTGCCCATACCGGGCTTGTCCTCCTGCAACGACTCGGCGGGCAGACTGTCCCGATCCTGCTGTCGCTTGCGGAAAGCCTTGGGCAGCACCGCGTTCTGGAAGAAGCCCAGCAGTGCGGGCAGCAGCGTCAACGCGATCGTCACGGCGACGGCGACGGTGCCCGCCGCGGCCAATCCCATGTCGGTGAGGGCCGGAATCCCGACCACGGCCAGTCCGGCGAGCGCGATCACCACGGTGAGCCCGGCGAAAACCACCGCGGATCCGGCGGTTCCGACGGCACGCCCCGCGGCCTCCGTCGCGCTGTGTCCTTCGGCGCGTTCGGTGCGGTAGCGGGACACGATGAACAACGCGTAGTCGATGCCGACCGCGAGCCCGAGCATCATCGCCAGAGTCGTTGTCGTGGTGGACATCCCGATGGCCACGATCGCCGCGATCCCGACGCCGATCCCGACCAGCGCGGTGATCAGCGGCAAGCCCGCCGCCGCGAACGCGCCGAAGGTGATCATCAGCACGATGGCCGCGATGGCGATGCCGATGGCCTCGGTCGCCCCGGCCATCTCCGGCTCCGCCTGGAGCGCGGACCCGCCGATCTCCACGGTGACCCCGGCGGCCTTACCGGTGTCCACCGCGTCGGTCAGCGCCGTCTTCGTCGCCTCGGTGAGGTTGTTGCTGGTGTCGCCGTAGCTCACGGTCGCGTAGGCGGTGGTGCCGCTCTCGCTGACCGCACCCGTCTGGAACGGGTCGAGCACGCCCTTCACCTGCGTGCCGCCCGAGACGTCGGCGACGATCCGCTCCACCACCGCCTTGTTGGCGTCGGAACCGATCTGCTGCCCCTCGGGCGCGACGAACACGATCCGCGCCTGCGCCCCATCGGATTTGGTGCCCGGGAACCGTTCGCCCAGCAGATCGAACGCCTGCTGGGACTCGGTCCCCGGAATCGAGAACGTATCCGGTGGCGCCGGCGGCGCGCTGGCGGCGCCCGCCACCAGCGCCGCCATCAGCCCCACCCACAGCAGCACGACGAGCCGCCGCTTCTCGAACGCCAACCGGCCGACCCGGTACAGGAATTTCGCCATGCGGCCATGCTCGTTCGACGCCTCTGTAGTCGGCATCGTCCCGGTGACGGCCGTCCGGTGTACTGCGAACGCAGTACCTGCACCCGCTCAGTACTCGATCCGCAGACCCCGGCCGGGCGGACGGGTCAGGCGCAGGGCTGTGTTCCGGCGGCGGCTACCTGGAGCCAGATGTCACCGGCGTAGCCGGGGAGGATGATGCCGGAGCTGAGGAAGGGCTGCTGAGCGCCGGTGTCGTACCGGCCGGCGAGGTGGTGGTAGCCGGCGGTGGTGGGGGTCCACGTCATCGTGACCGAGTTGCCGGTGATCGTCGTGGTGCCGGTGGCCTTCGCGTTGTCCTCGAACCACGCGTTGCGGGTGGTGTTTCCCGCGCTGAGGCTCTGCAGGACCGACGAGCCCGACGACGCTGCCAGGGAGGCCGGGATGGTGGACATGGTGACGGTGAGGGTGCAGCCGACCTCGGGGGTGCCGTGGACCGTCGTGCACGCGGTGTCGCAGGCCTGGGGGTCGGTGCTGCCGGAGCCGCCGACCTGGACGGTCGCGGAGGCCATATCGGTGTACGGAGGGAGGCTCACGTCGCTGTTGCCGTAGCCATAGCCGAGGACGTGGGTGCCGGGGGTGAGAGGGGTCCACTGGAAGGTCCAGGTGGAGGTGGTGCCCATGCAGGGCTGGCCCGCGATGCTCGACTTGCCTTTCCAGTCGGAGCGGACGGTTACACCGTTGGAAGTGTCGGAGAGGCCCGCACCGACGCAGTCGGAGACCGGGATGACGACATTGTAGGTCTGGCCGACCTGGAAGTTGCTGCCCTGCACGGTCATTCCCGTGCCGGTGACGTCGGCGTGGGCGGCCGGTCCGGCGGAGAGCGCGGTCAGGGCGGAGGCGGTGGCGGTGATTCCGGCCGCGGCGAGGGTGCGGACTGAGGTACGCATGATGCGGGGATTCTCGATTCGGCAACGCTGATGAGAGCGGGATGATTGTTTGCGAATAGCACTGTTCACCGATCGGCGGCGGGCCGCATGCCCCGGGTTTTCGGGGCGGTGATTCGGGCCCGCGACCGCGCCGCGCGGGTTAGGGATCGGGGTCGTGGCTATGGGTCGGCTACCGGCGTAGATTCTGGTGAACGCTGCTCCGCCCGTCTTCTTCGGCGAAGGGACCCGGTGATGAGTGTGTCCGCTCGATGGCGAGCAGGTGCGGGGCTGATGGTCGCGCTGAGCCTGATCGTCGGTGGGTGCGGGTCGGATCGGGGCTCCGGCAGTCCGGCTCCGCCTTCGAGGGAAGCCGAGCGGATCACCGATATCGTTCGCGCGAAGCTCGGCGAGTTCGATCTCACCGCGGCGGTGTTCGGGGCCTGGCGCGACGGCGAGGAAGTGGTCGTCGGCGCGGTGGGGGAGTCGCCGCTCGGTGTTCCCGCGACCAGCGATATGCAGTTGCGGGTAGGTCAGCCGATGGAGCCGATGCTGTCGACCGTGCTCTGGCGGCTGGACGGGAACGGCACGCTGAGGCTGGACGAGCCCATTGCCCGATGGCTGCCGAATTTCCCACGTGCCGAACGCATTACTCCGAGAATGCTCGCGAACAGCACCTCGGGAATCTCCGACTATGTCACCGATCCAGAATTCCTGAAACGATTCGGCGACAACCCGTTTCGCACCTGGAATGCTCGAGAACTATTCGACCTGGCCAATGCCCGCCCACCGCTGTTCGACCCGGGAACGAGTTTCGCCTACGCCCACAGCGATCTGGTCGTACTCGGCGAGGTCCTGCAGAAGGCGTCGGGAAAAACCTTGGGCGAGTTGATATCCGACTACGTCCTGGATCCGCTCGGCATGAAGAAGAGCAAGGTGATGCTCACCGCCCAGGTCGACGAGCCGATCCTGCACGGCTACACCGACGAGCGAAAGATCTTCGAGGACGCCACCTTCTGGAATCCGACGGCATTCCTGCACAGCGGCAATATGAACTCCACCGTCACCGACGTCGGCCGCTGGGTCCGCGCCCTGGGCAAGGGAGAACTGCTGCCCGCGGACCGGTTTCAGCAGATGATGGCCCCCTCCACCGCCGGACTCGGTCCGCTCACCGCCCAGAAGTACTTCGCGTTCGGCGTCCCGCACATGGGCGACTGGCTGTTCATGAACCCGTCCTACGGCGGCTACAACGGAGTCGCGTTCTACGACACCAGGACCGCCACCACCGTCGTCGTCTACGCCACCCTCGGCGCCACCGCGAACGCCGACACGAACAACGCGATTCCCATCGGCACTGCCATTGCGACCCTTCTGGTCCCGGACCGCCCGCCCCCGATTCCCTGATCGAACAGTGCAATTCCGAATAAAGGACAGTCCTCCGAAGTAATCAATTGTTTTGTTTCCGTAACACGTAGCACCTGAATGCGATTTGCTTGAGGACAACACCAATTCAGGAGGTTGGAATGCTGTCTGCGAAGCGGCTTGCTGCCAGTGCCGTCGTCGCCACCGCAGCCGCGGGCATGGTGCTCGCCGGTGGTGGAACGGCCCAGGCCGACGATGTGCCGGTGTGGCAGGCGAATTGCCACCTGTACAACATCTTCAACACCGGCGGAATGTCCAATTGCGAGTTGCCGACCTGGCATCAGGTGAAGCTCACCTGTGTCGCCTGGCCCGTCCCGTTCACCTACTGGAAGTACGGGCCCATGCAGTACGGGCAGAACCAGTCGTGGGCCAGCTGCGACTCGTTCAACGCCTTGGTGGGTGTCGAGATCATTCAGGCCTACCCCTGATCGAACGAAAGACCTCGGGATCGCGTCGGACGATCCCGAGGTCTTCGTCGTCGCTGTCCGGTGATCAGCGGCCGGTGCGCAGGCGGTACTCGATCGCGTAGCCGAGCTTGCCGGGCTTGGCGTCGGAGTACGGCTTGGCGATCTTGCCGAACTCACCCTTGTCCTCGGGGCTGCCGCCGTTCCAGGCCGGGAGCACATCCAGCTGCGAGGCGGTCTTGCCCTCGGCCACCACGGTGTTCGGGCCGAGCGCGACCTGCGCCTGGGTGACGGTCTTGAGCGCGGCCAGGTAGGCGGGGAAATCGTTGCGGTTCCAGTCGCCGCCGACCTTGTTGTCGCGCATCCACGCGCCCCAGTAGAACTCCTCGAAGGGCAGGGTGCCCTCGTGGAAGCCGATGTCGCGGGCGAAGTACATCATGGAGCGGTACTTGTCATCGGCGAAGTTGGCCAGGCCCACCGACTTCGGGAGCTGGTGCTCCTTGATGGCGTTGCCGTTGATGTCCTCGAGCCAGGTCCAGCCGTTGGCCTTCATGGCGTCCCAGAACTTGCCGTCGGGCAGGGTGCTCAGGTTGCCGAGCACGCGCAGCCGCACGTGGGTGTCCGCGCCGCCGTCCGGGGTCTCGAAGAACGAGGTCAGGGTGTGGTGGCCGTCGGTGAGGTACAGCCGGCCCTGGGGGCCGATCACCACGGTCTTCATCGGCGCGATGGAGTCGGGGGTCTCGGAGCCGACCGCCACCTTGCAGGTGAACGAGGAGGAATCCTTCAGCCGCGCGGCCGGGCTCACGGTGGCGGCGGCGACCTGGCCGTTGGCCTCGCACCAGTCGTCGAACTTCTTGTTCACCGCGTCCTTGCCGAGCGTGTAGCGGCCCAGCTTGTAGAACACCTCGTCGTAGCCCAGCGACGGCTGGGTCGGCAGCACATCACCGATGCGGACGTCGACCAGGTCGTCGGTCTTGGCGCACAGGTAGGCCGCGCCGGGGGTGGACCGCTGGTCGTGGTCGCAGAAGGAGGGCCGCTCGCCCGGGTCTCCGGGAGCGGCGACCGCGACGGCGCTGGTCAGGGCCATCAGCACGCCCGCGAACGCGGCGACCAGGCGGCCCCGCGCGACGGTGGTGTTCGACATCGAATCCTCGAATTCATGCAGTGATACAAGCCGCATTACGGTGACCAGCGCCGATGACCGGCCCGCGATGCCCCGACAGCCAGATGCTGTTGTCTCGGCCAACAATTGGTGAACGGGCGCCACGCGGGGTGTGCGGCCGCTGAGTCCGATAACAGTGATCTGAGTCACTCATGGCCGCTACCCTGTTGTCACCCGGTTGCTCGTGCCGCGAACCAAGGGCCTGTGGCTGCGCGAAACGCCGTGGAGAGAAAGGCGTCTCGAACATGAGTAGTACACCGACCGTTGTGCCTCCGGCCGCGGAATTCCCCCCGCCGACGCTGGTCACCGGACTCTGGCGGCGCAAGCTCCCGCACTATCCGGAAACGCCCGCCCGGTCCTGGTATCTCTTCCTCGTCGTCGTGGTGTCCGTCGCGCTGTACTACCAGCTGTTCGTGTCGGGAGCCGTCGGCAACCAGCTGATCGCCGATTTCCACCTGACCTTCCGCTACTTCGTCGGGATCTTCATCATCGGCGCGGCCTTCGGCGCCGTGGCCTCGGTGGTGACCGGCGTCCTGGACCGCTGGGGCCGCGCCAATATCGTCGCCTACGGCACCGTCGTCACCTCGCTGCTGACCCTGTTCGCGCAGCCGCAGTGCACGACCAAGGAATCCTTCCTGGCCATCTACTGCATCATCAGCATCGTCGAGGGCGCGGTGCTGGTGGCGACGCCCGCGCTGGTCCGCGACTTCTCCCCGCAGCTGGACCGCGCCTCGGCCATGGGCTTCTGGACCCTGGGACCGGTGCTGGGCGCGCTCGTCACCACCGAGATCTCCACGCACACCCTCGACGCGCACCCGGACTGGCAGTACCACTACCGGCTCGCGGGTGTCATCTGTCTGGTGATCTCCCTCGTCGGTCTGGTCGGGCTGCGCGAGCTCAGCCCCCGGCTGCGGGATCAGATCATGGTGTCGCTACGGGACAGGGCGTTGATCGAGGCGCGGGCGCGCGGGCTGGACGTCGAGGCGCTGGAACGCAATCAGTGGAAGCAGATGATGCACCTCGACATCGTCGGCTCGGCGCTGGCCATCTCGATCTTCCTGGCGTTCTTCTACACCATCGTGTCGTTCCTGCCGGTGTACATGGCGACCAACTTCGGGTTCACCGCCGCCCAGGCCAACGCGCTGGGCAACTGGTATTGGATCGCGAGCGCCTTCTCGCTGGTGATCACCGGCATCGTGTCGGACAAGATGAAGGTCCGCAAACCGTTCATGGTGTTCGGCGCGATCATCAGCATCATCGGGACCTACGTGTTCCTCGGCTACACCGACCGGCCCGGCACCGACTACTACACCTTCGCGATCGTCATGAGCTTCACCGCGGTCGGCACCGGCATCGCCTACTCCACCTGGATGGCGAGCTTCACCGAGACCGTGGAGAAGCGGAATCCGGCGGCCACGGCGGTCGGGCTCGCGGTGTGGGGCGGCGTGCTGCGCACGGTGGTGACGTTCGTGCTGCTGGGGCTGCTGCTGGTGGTGACCGCGGCGGGCACGCTGGTCAACTACGGGCCGCGGTTGCAGACCATCAACGCCAAGTACCACGAGGAGATCGCGACCATTCAGACCGTGGGCGAGGACACGCTCACCGCCCTCGGCAAGAATCCGAACGACGTCGATGCGCAGGTCGCCGCGCTGGTGAAGCTGACCGGGGATTCCCCGGCCAACATCAAGACCACGGTCGAACTCAACGCCAAGTACCCCGAGGAACTGGCCACCTTGCAGGCCATCGATCAGAAGGTGCTGGTCAAACTCCTGACCGACCCCAATGACCAGGCGGCCCAGGCCACCGCGGTCGGGCAGGTCGCCCAGAAGTTCGGCATCCCGCCGGATCAGGCCGGAGCCCGGATCGCGGCGGCCGGGAAGGTGCCCGTCGATCAGCTGGCCGTGGCCTCCCAGACCGGTCCGGCCCTGACCGCCGCGAGCGCCAAGCTCAAGGCCGTGAGCGCGATCCCCGCCGACGACCTGGCCTACCTGTCCGAGCACGGCAAGGAAGTGCAGCAGGCGCAGAAGGACTCTCCGAAGCAGTGGAAGACCTGGTGGTGGATCTGCCTGATCGCCCAGATCTGCTTCATCCCGTTCGTGTTCGTCATGGCCGGGCACTGGAGCCCCCGGAAGGCCGAGGAGGAGGCCGCCGAACACGACGTGGCCGTCCAGCGCGAGCTGGCCACCCTGCCGCAGTGAGTCCTCAGCCGGGGAGCAGCGTGGTGTCGCGCACCGCTCCCCGGTCCGCCGAGGTGGCCAGCAGCGCATAGGTTTTGAGCGCCGGGGAGACCTGCCGTTCGCGGTGCCGCGGCCGGTAGCCGCCGGTCGCCTCCACTTCCGCGCGCCGCCTGGCCAGTTCGGCGTCGGGCACGTCCATGGTGAGAGTCCGGGACGGGATGTCGATCGTGATCGAGTCGCCGTCGCGCACCAGCGCCAACGGGCCGCCTGCCGCCGCCTCGGGGGAGATGTGCCCGATCGAGCAGCCCGAGGAACCGCCCGAGAAGCGACCGTCGGTGATCAGCGCGCATTCCCCGGCCAGGCCCAGGCCCTTCAGGTACGACGTCGGATACAGCATCTCCTGCATCCCCGGCCCGCCGCTGGGACCCTCGTAGCGGATGACGAGCACATCACCGGACGTGATGCGGCCGGACAGGATCGCCTCGACGGCGTCCTCCTGCGACTCCACCACCAGGGCCGGACCGGTGAAGGTGTGCATGTGCGCGGCCACGCCCGCCGACTTCACGACCGCGCCGTCGGGGGACAGGTTGCCGCGCAACACCGCCAGCCCGCCGTCGCGGGAGAAGGCGTGCGCCACATCGTGAATGCACCCCCGGGCCGCGTCCACGTCGAGGGAATGCCACCGCTCGGACTGGGAGAAGGCGGTGGCGGACCGCTTGCCGCCCGGCGCCGCGTGGAACAGTTCGAGCGCCGCCGCGGAGGGCCGGCCCCCGCGCACGTCCCAGTCGTTCAGCCACGCGCCGAGTGAATCCGCATGCACCGCACGCACATCGCGGTGCAGCAGCCCCGCCCGATCGAGCTCGCCCAGCAGCGCGGGGATACCGCCCGCGCGGTGCACGTCCTCCATCAGGTACTCGCCGTTGGGAGCGACTTTGCACAGGCACGGCACCTGCAACGACATCTTCTCGATGTCGGTGAGCGTGTAGTCCAGCCCGGCTTCGTGCGCGGCCGCCAGCAGGTGCAGGACGGTGTTGGTGGATCCGCCCATGGCCAGATCCAGGGCCATGGCGTTGTCGAAGGCGTTGCGGGAGGCGATGTTCCGGGGCAGGACCCCCGCGTCGTCCTCGTCGTAGTAGCGGCGGGTCAGCTCCATCACCGTGCGCCCGGCGTCGCGGTACAGCTCGGCGCGGGCGGTGTGGGTGGCCAGGGTGGTGCCGTTGCCGGGCAGGGCCAGGCCCAGCGCCTCGGTCAGGCAGTTCATCGAGTTGGCGGTGAACATGCCCGCGCAGGATCCGCAGGTGGGGCAGGCGTTCTCCTCGATGAGCGCGAGGTCGGCGTCGGAGACGTCGGGGGAGACCGCGTCGGCCATGGTGGTGATGAGGTCCAGGCGGCTGCGCACGGTGCCGTCGACCAGGACCGCGCTGCCGCCCTCCATGGGTCCGCCGGAGACGAACACCGTCGGGATGTTCAGCCGCAGCGCGGCCATCAGCATGCCCGGGGTGATCTTGTCGCAGTTGGAGATGCACACCAGCGCGTCGGCGCAGTGCGCGTTCACCATGTACTCGATCGAGTCGGCGATCAGGTCCCGCGACGGCAGCGAGTACAGCATTCCGCTGTGCCCCATGGCGATTCCGTCATCGACGGCGATGGTGTTGAACTCGCGGGGGATGCCGCCCGCGGCGCGCACCGCCTCGGACACCATCCGCCCGACCGGCTGGAGATGGGTGTGGCCGGGAACGAACTCGGTGAAGCTGTTCGCGATCGCGATCACCGGCTTGCGGCCGATATCGGCCGACGGAACTCCGCTGGCCCGCATGAGCGCGCGGGCCCCCGCCATGTTCCGACCGTGTGTGACCGTGCGTGAGCGCAACTCGGGCATGACGCCACCTCCTGCTTCGCCTCGACCATCCGCAACCAAACGGTTGCAACTGAATGGTTGGAGTTTGCCACAGCCGCGAGCCCAACCGCAACCATCCGGTTGGAGATGGTTGGATGGACGCCATGGCGTGGGATACCGAGAGAACCAGACGACTGCTGCTCGAGGCGGCCGTTCACGAGTTCGCCGAACGCGGACCCGACGGCGCCCGGGTCAATGCCATCGCGACCCGTGCGGGCATCAACAAGGAACGCATCTACCAGTACTTCGGCGACAAACGGGGCTTGTTCGAAGCGGTCCTCACCGACCAGCTGGAACAGCTCGCCGCCGCGAGCCCGCTGTCAGCCGACAAAGCCGGGGACCTGGCCGAGTACGCCGGGCATGTCTTCGACTTCCACCGCACCCACCCCCAGTTCCTCCGCCTCATGTATTGGGAGGGCTTGCAGCCGCAGGAGGGCCGCCTGCCCGCCGAATCGGCGCGGGCCTCCCACTACGCGGAGAAGGTCGCCGCGCTGGCCGTCGCCCAGCGGGACGGGACCCTCCCGGACGAGGTCGCCCCCGGCTACCTGCTGTACGCGGTCGCGGCCCTGGCCGCCTGGTGGTTCGCGGCCCCGCAGGTGGTCCGCATGATCCTGGGCCCGGACACCGATGACCCGGACGCACTGCGGGCGGCCCTGGTCAGCCTGGTGCGACGGCTCGAGGTGCGGAACTAGCCCAGCACCAAGCCCGGCGGGGCCGTGATGACGATGAGATCCGTGCGGCCGCGTGCCTTGCCGCCGACCAGCGCCGCCGCGAGCCTTGATCGCCGACCGGCAGCGGCGACGGTTGCCTCGACATGTGCCGTGCGTCGCGCGATATCGGCTGCGGCACCATCGATGCGGACCTTCAGTGCTGCGCGAATGCCCATCGAGGGTGAACAGTTCGGTCCGGCGCGAGCGCGTCGGCGAGGGCGGTGAGGACCGGGGCGCAACCGGTGTCCAGGGTCAGGGCCGCGAGATCGTCGGCGCGGGTGCGGCCGCGATTGAGAATGATGACCGGGCGACCGGACTTGGCGGTGCGGCGGGCGAACCGCAGGCCCGACATGACCGTGAGCGAGGAGCCGACGACCAGCAGGGCATCGACGTCGTCCACCAACTCGAACGAGGCCGCCACGCGCGGCTTGGGGACGGATTCGCCGAAGTAGACGATGTCGGGCTTGAGGAGCCCGCCGCAGCTCAGGCAGTCGACCATGCGGAAGGACGCGGTGTCGGCCACCACGGCGTCGGCATCGGGGGCGACCTCGAGACCGTCGAGCGGAACCGATTCGGCGAAGCCGGGATTGGCGGCCTCGAGTCGCTCGGCCAGGGTCATGCGGGAGGTCAGCGCCGCGCAGGACAGGCAGCGGACGCGGGCGTAGACGCCGTGCAGGTCGATCACCCGGCGATGCCCGGCCTTGGTGTGCAGCAGATCCACGTTCTGGGTGAGCAGCCCGGTCACGATGCCCGCGCGCTCCAACCGGGCCAGCGCGTGATGCGAGGGGTTCGGCCGGGCCGCGTCCATGCGCCGCCAGCCGACGTGATTGCGGGCCCAATACCGTTGGCGGAACACCGGATCGCCGACGAACTGCTGATAGGTCATCGGGGTCCGCGCCGGCGCGCCGGGGCTGCGGTAATCGGGGATGCCGCTGTCGGTGGAGATGCCCGCGCCGGTCAGCACCGCGACGCGGCGGCCGGAGACCAGCTCCAGCAGTCGCTCGAACCGCTGCGGGGAACCGGAACCGGGCATACGGCAAGCCTACGACTCGCCCGCGCTGTGCCGCCGGTCACGTCGTGTCACACCCGCGGGCCCCGCGTCGTCATCAAGGCAGGACGCCACCACAGCGGCGGCGCGAGACGAGGGAGATGGTCATCATGGCGAAGACGGTTCTGGTCACCGGCGGCACGGGCACCCTGGGCAGCCTGGTCACCCCGCTGCTGCGGCAGGCCGGGCTGGGTGTGCGGGTGCTCAGCCGCAGCGCGCACGAGGCGAAGGACGGCATCGAGTTCGCGGCCGGCGACCTGGAGACCGGCGCGGGCATCGCCGAGGCGGTCGCGGGCGTGGACACCGTGCTGCACCTGGCGGGCACCACCAAGGGCGACGGCGACAAGACCCGCGTCCTGGTCGACGCCATCAATGCCGCGGGGGCGTTCCCGCACCTGGTCTTCATCTCGGTGGTGGGCGCGGAGCGGGTCCCGGTGGAGAGCGCCATCGACCGGCAGGTGATGGGCTACATGGCCTCGAAGCGCGACGCCGAGCTGGTGGTGGAGAACTCGGGCCTGCCGTGGACCACGCTGCGCGCCACCCAGTTCCACGACCTGCTCTTCACCATGGTGTCGGCCATGGGCAAGATGCCGGTGGTGCCCGCGTTCGACTTCCGCTTCCAGCCCATCGAAACCGGTGAGGTGGCAACGCGATTGGTGGAACTGGTGCAGGGCGAGCCCGCCGGACTGGTCGCCGAGATCGGCGGCCCGCGCACCTACACCATGAAGGAACTCGAGCGCAGCTATCTGGCGGCGACCGGCCGTCGCCGCCCGGTGTTCACCGTGAAGGCCCCCGGCAAGGCGGCCCGGGTGTACGCGAAGGGCGCGAACCTGACCCCCGAGCACGCCGTGGGACAGCGCACCTGGGAGGACTTTCTGGCCGCCAAGCTGGCCACCGCATGAGGGACGCGAAATCCGTTGTCAGCGTGGTCCGTTGGTGTTGAGATACACCACCGGACCGTGGCCGAACCGGCCGTGCGCGTTCATGTCCAGCAGTGCGGCCATGGCCTTGGCGGTGTAGACCGGCTCCAGGGTCATGTGCTCGCGATCGGCCGAGAGCGCCTGCGCGGTAGCGGCTTCCGGCATCGGATAGCCGTAACCCGGGCCCAGATACTCGGTGACGATATCCAGATTGCCTGCGGGGGAGATGTTCTCGGGGATGCGCGCGCCGCGCGAGCGCAGTAGCTTCGCGCATCGTCCGGCCAGCGCGGTCAGCGTCGGCTCGTCGAGCCGCAGTGTGTCGTTGACGACCACGCCCACCACATGGGTCTTCAGCCCCGCCAGCCGCAATCCCAGCGACAGCCCCGCCGCCGTCCCGCCCGATCCGACCGGGATCACGATGTGACTCGGTTCCGGCAGTTCCCCGGCTCGCACCTGCTCGGCCAATTCCAGTGCCGCCTCGACGTATCCGAGCGCGCCCACCGCCGACGACCCGCCCGCCGGAAGGAAATACGGCGGCCGGATCCCGGTGAAATTCCGGGCCAGCAGATACGGCGCGCTCAGGATGGTCCGGGCCTTGGAGTGGGTGAAGTGCAGCTCCGCTCCCGAGGCCCGCAGCCGCGCCAGCTGGGCGCGCACATGGTCGTCCTCGGGCTGATCGATCAGCGCCAGAACGGTTTTCAGCCCGTGCTCGCGTCCGTAGAGCGCGGTGGCCAGCCCCCAGTTGGTGCCCAGCCCGCCCACGGTGACGATGGTGCTGCGGCGCTGCCGCAACGCGTCGGGCAGCAGCCATTCCAGTTTGCGGACCTTGTTGCCGCCCCAGCCGCCGTCGCCGAACACGCTGTCGTCCTTGAGCCAGATCTCCGCGCCGCCGGAACAGGCGGTGTCGAGGGCGTCCAGTCGCCGGACCGGAGTCGGGGCCGTGCCGAGTCTCAGGTACGGCAGGGTCGCCTCGAGTTCGGGGTGGAGGCGGTACAGGTGCGGCATCACCACTCCAACTTATCGATTGTCCAGTTACTCGACGAGTGTGGCGGGTAGCACAGGGACGGCGCATCCCTGCTGCTAACTTCTGGAAAGCTATTAGATTCGGCAAGGAGAATTCATGCCTGGTGTAACCGATCGCGTCATCATTGTCACCGGAGCCGGTGGCGGTCTGGGGCGCGAGTACGCGCTGCTGCTCGCCCGCGAGGGCGCTCAGGTCGTGGTCAACGACCTCGGCGGCGCGCGCGACGGCTCGGGATCCGGGCACAATATGGCCGACGCCGTGGTCGAGGAGATCCGCGCGGCCGGCGGCACCGCGGTCGCCAACTACGACAGCGTCGCCACCGAAGAGGGCGCGAAGGCGCTGGTGCAGACCGCGATCGACACCTTCGGCGCGGTGCACGGCATCGTGAACAACGCGGGCATCCTGCGCGACATGAGCTTCGTGAAGATGACCCCCGAGGCCTTCGAAGCCGTGCAGCGCGTGCACCTGTTCGGGTCCTTCTACGTCACCCACGCCGCCTGGCCGCACTTCCGCGAGCAGGGCTTCGGCCGCGTCGTCATGGCCACCTCCACCTCCGGCCTGTACGGCAACTTCGGTCAGGCCAACTACGGAGCCGCCAAGATGGGTCTGGTCGGCATGATGAACACCCTCGCCATCGAGGGCCGCAAGTACGACATCATCGTCAATGCCGTGGCGCCCATGGCCGCCACCCGCATGACCGCCGACATCGCCTCGGAGGCCATGCTCGAGAAGCTGCCGCCCGCCCAGGTCGCCCCGATCGTGGCGCACCTGATGGGCGAGGACTGCACCGACTCCGGCATGGTGCTGGTGGTCGGCGGCGGCTCGGTGCAACGCGCCCAGTTGTTCGCGAACAAGCCCGTGTTCTTCAGTGAGGTCCCGAGCGTGGATCAGGTGCGGGAGAATTGGAGCCGTATTACTGATATGTCCGACGCTCAGCCCGGGGTGAACCCAGCGGGCTGAGCCTGCTCTGAGGAGCCTCGCCATGAGCGAGAACGCGTGGGACGCACTGGTTGTCGGAGCCGGAGCGGGCGGGCTGTGCGCGGCCGCCCGGCTCTCGCACCGGGGCTATCGGACCCTGGTGGCCGAACGTCTCGACCGAGTCGGCGGGCGGGCTTCCACCGCCGAGCTCGACGGATTCACCATCAACACCGGCGCTGTCGTCATCGAACTGGGCGGCATCACCGAACAGACCTTCGAGGAGGTCGGGGCGAAATTCGAAGTGCGCCCGGCGGATCCGCCGATCCTCTACCGGATCAACGGCCGCGACGTGGACGTCTCCAGTGGCGGCTGGGGACTGCTCATCTCCCAGCTCACCCGGCACGGCGCCCAGCTGCTCGGCGGGTCCGCCCGCGCGGAGGGGGAGTTGCCGGATCGGGAGCTGTCCACCGCCGACTGGGTGCGCCGTTATACCAAAAACGACGCGGTGCAAGGCATCTTCCGCAATATGTGCGGCTCCATCTTCGCGGTCGGCTCCGAGGAGCTGCCCGCGCGGGTGTTCCTCACCTACTTCACGCGGAAGGCGGCGTTCAAGAAGTTCGGCTTCTGTCCCGAGGGCACCATCGGTATCTGGAAGGCCCTCGCCGAGGTGGTGGAGCGCAATGGGGGAGAGGTCCGGCTCGGCAGCGAGGTGCGGCAACTGCACGTCGAGGGCGATCGGATCACCGGGGCTCGCATCAGTCACGATGGCGAAATCTCGGATATCGCTTGCTCTTTCGCGGTCAGTGACATCGGGCCGTCGGCCACCATGGATCTGGTCGGCCCGGAGCACTTCCCGTCGGACTATGTCGGCCGCGTGCTCCAGCGCGACTTGCCCTGCGCCATGATCTCGGTCAACTTCGCCAGCCGTGAACCACTGATCGACGCGCCCGGGCTGCTCAGCTTCGCCCGCACCCGGCGGCTGTGCTACGTCGCCAATTTCACCGCGACCTGCCCGGAGATGGCGCCCGAGGGCTGGCATCTCTACGTCGGTGCGGGCGTGCCCAAACCCTCGGTCGGCAACTTCGACGCCGAGGCCGAGACCGCGCTCGTGCTCCAGGATCTGCGCGAGGAGATCCCGGGCTTCGAGCGGGCCCGCATCCTGTCCATCGCCGTCGCCCGCGACGACTGGCCGCCCCAGCGGGCCGTCGCCGGATACGACCTACCCCACGACACCCCGATCGCCAATCTCTGGAATGTCGGCGACGCGGTCAAGGAGTACGCCAACGGCGGCATCACCGCCTGCATGGAGACGGCGAAGATCGTGGTCGAGGAGATCGTCGACAGCGGATTCGGTCGGTCCGGAACCTGAGAGCTGATTTCGCGGCCCTCAGTCCGGCGCTGACGTCTCGGGGAGGCGGGACCGCATGCCGGGCAGCCGATCCACCATGGCCACAACGTAATCCGCGACGATGCCGATCAGCACCGGTCGCTCGACCTTCAGGCCGCCGTCGAGCCACACCAGGATCAGCTCCGCCGCGCCGCCGGTGATGAGCTGCGCCAGGGCGGTCAGAGCGGTGTCGTCGCCTTCGGGGATGTCGAGCAGCACGCGGGTCTGCTCGATGAGCAGCCCGGCCACCTGCCGCATGCCCTCGAAGCGGCGGCGCATGAGCAGCTCGGACCCGTAGGCCTGGGCGAAGGCGATATTGGCGCGGCGCGGATCGTCGGTGACGCCGACGATCAGCGCCGCCACCCCGGCGCGGAGTTTGGCCTCCGGGTCGCCGGGGGTGTCGGTCATGGCGGTGCGCGCCTGTTCCAGGGCCTCGCCCTGCACCTCGTCGAGCAGTGCGGTGGCCAGCGCGTCGAGGTCGGTGAACGATTCGTAGAAGAAGCGCGGCCCCACCTTCGCCTGTTCGCACACCCCGCGCACCGTGAGGGCGGCCAGCCCCTGCGTGCCGACGATGTCGAGGGCCGCGTCCAGCAGCCGTCGCCGGCGCTGTTCGCGCCGCTCGTCGGTGGTGGTGCCGCGATAGGTCCCATTGGCAGCTCGCGTCACCCTGTCAGCTTGGCACAGAAATCGGGAAACGACCGTTTACGGAAACTAACGTTTCCGCTACCGTGGAGGCATGGCTGTACGAAAAGCCGTGGTGAATCATCGAATCCAGTGCCGGGCCGCCGGATTGCTGGAGCGGTACCCCACCGTGCCGCAGGCGCTCGCGCCCCCGCCGCCCGGCAGCGGGCTGAAGCCGGTGATGGGGGATTACGGTCCGCCCGGCATCGGCCATCTGCTCAGCACCCTCGCCGATCCGCTGAACTTCAGCCGGGACCGCATGCGCCGTTACGGCCCGGTGCAGTGGATGGGCGTGTTCGGGCGGCAGGTGGTCGGCGTCGTCAGCCCGGCCGCGACCGAGGAGGTTCTGCTCGACCGCAGGCGTGTGCTGTCCGCGCAACGCGGCTACGAATTCGTGATCGGCCCGTTCTTCCGCGGCGGAATCCTGTTGCGTGACTTCGAGGAGCACGCCTACCACCGCCGCATCCTGCAGCAGGCCTTCACCCGCCCGCGTCTGATCGGCTACCTCGGGCTCACCACCCCGCGCGTCGTGCGGGGCGTCGACTCCTGGCGGCCCGCACCGGATTTCCGGTTGTACGACCACGTCAAGCGGCTGTTGCTGGACCAGGCGACCGTGGTCTTCGCGGGTGCGGAACTCGGCCCCGAGGGCACGCGGCTCTCCCGCGCCTTCGAGGACGCCGTGCACGGTGGCCAGGCCATCATTCGCACGAACATGCCGGGCGGGGTGTGGAGCCGGGGCCTGCGCGGGCGCAAGCTGCTCGAGGACTACTTCCGGCGTGAGCTGCCCGCCAAGCGGGCAGGTTCCGGCGAGGACCTGTTCAGCGTGCTCTGCCATGCCGAGACCGAGGACGGTGAATCCTTCTCCGACGCCGACATCGTGGACCACATGATCTTCGTGATGATGGCCGCCCACGACACCAGCACCCTGGCCATCTCGATGCTGGCCTACGAGCTGGGCCGGAACCCGCGGTGGCAGGAACGGTTGCGCGAGGAATCGCGGATGCTGGGCAAGCCCACGCTCGACTATGCCGACCTGGACCGGTTGCCTGCGCTGGAGATGGCCTTCCGCGAGACCCTGCGCATGTACGCCCCGGTCGGGCAGATGGTGCGAGAAGCCCTGGAGGACACCGAGATCGCGGGATATTTCATCCCCAAGGGCACGCTGATCATGGTCGGCCCGTACTCCATGATGCGCAATGCGGAGTACTGGCACGATCCGGATGTCTTCGATCCCGAACGCTTCGATCCCGGACGCGCGGAGGACAAGTCGCACCGCTTCGCCTGGCCGCCCTTCGGCGGCGGCGCGCACAAGTGCATCGGCAAGTACTTCGGCAGCATGACGGTCAAGGCGACCATGCACCGCATGCTGCTGAACTACCGGTGGAGTGTGCCGGACGGCTACGAGGTGCCCCTCGTGCCCAGTACCGGCCCCACCCCCGCGGACGGACTGCCGATCCGCCTCAGCCGCCTCTGAACGCTCACCGCACGTCGCGCGGAATCCCGAGCTCGATGTCCAGATAACGCAATTCCGGATCCCGGCGGCGGCCGTTGCGGAAGGCGCGGAACACCAGATCCTGCGGATGCCCGACGGTGAACACCTCGGTGAAGGTCGTCACCGTCCGCCGCGGCGCGCCGCACAGGCTCGGATTGAATCCTGCCTTGGCCAGCGGCCCCTCCCAGATCAGCGCCGCCCCGCCCGGCACGCTGTGCGGGGCGAAGCTCCAGCCCAGCTCGCGCATGCGCCGGTCGAACTCGCTCGCCCCGAGTCCGGCCACGTCCCAGCCGCTGGCCTCGTTGAAAAGCTGCCTGCCGTGCAGGAATTGGACGAAGCACGGGTCCGGGCCGGGGTGCGGGGTGCTGAGGTTGATGACGCCGTCCCAGGGCAGGGTGGTCAGCGCCCAGGCCAGCCGCGCCTCGAAATCGTCCCAGTCCGTGCACACCACGGGCTTGCCCCGTTCGCTGGGGCGGTCGGCGGGCAGGCCGTAGCTGCCGGCGCCGGGCGCGTCCATGCTCCAGGTGGCGAAGCGCAACCGGCCGCCGTCCATCCCGAGCCCGTCGCGCAGCACGGTGACCACCGATTCGGCGACGCCGCGGCGGTGGTCGACCGATTCCCCGCGCTGCCAGCCGGTGCTCCACTCCCGCGCCAGGCGGGGCTGCTGGTGCACGCGCTGCATGGCCCGCCACTGCGGATCCGGTGCGGTGGCATCGGATTCGGACGGCACCGGGACCGGATCCCAGGTGCCGTCGGACTGCTCGCCGATCACACGCAGTAGCCGGTCGGCGTCGTCGGCGTCGTCGGGGACCGCGACCAGCACCTCGATCTCGGTGCCCTGTTGTGCGAAATGCGCTCGGCGGCCGGTGAGTTCGTCACGGACCTGGATGAAACGGGGATTCCATCCGAGTCCCGATTCGTCCGCGTCCTCGTCCTCCTCGAGAAAATACGGCATCCACTGAATCAGCACATCCCATCCCTGCGAACCCACCTTGCCTCCCTCCGGGGTTCCAGCCAACCTACCCGCCGGGCACCGTCCGTGCCCGCCGGTGGGTACCGGTCGAGCTCGGGCTGTGGTAGAACCTGTTCTAGTTTTTCACCTGAAGGGCCACGAATGAACTGGTATACCGGCAATACCGTCTACGACACCGTGCTGACGATCGCATTCGGTTTCGCTGCCTTCGTCCTGATCGGGGGCCTGTTCCAGCAGAGCCCGTACGGTCGGTTCGCCACCGCCAAGCTCGGACTGAACCTGAACCCGAAACTCGGCTGGTGGTTGATGGAGATTCCGGCCACCGTGGTCTTCGCGGTCGCGTACCTGAGCGGGCCGCACCGTTTCGAGCCGACTTCCCTGGTGCTGGCGGCCATCTGGATTCTCCACTACGCCAACCGTGGCTGGTTCTTCCCCCTGTCGATTCGCCAAGTGCCCGGCAAGACCAGCAGTTTCAACATTTCGGTGCTCGGCATGGGCATGTTCGTCACCGCCATGCACGGCTACCTCAACGGCGCGCTGTTCAGCCACGACTACTTCGGCCAGTACGGCACCGGCTGGCTGACCGACCCGCGCTTCATCATCGGATTGGTCATCTACCTCTGCGGTTTCGCGCTGCTCACCAGTTCCGAGTGGATCGTGCGAAATCTTCGCGACAAGAACAATCCGGGCGCAACGGAATACAAGATTCCGTTCGGTCTGGGCTTCCGATTCGTCACCAGCCCGACCTATCTCGGCGAGCTCATCGCCTGGGCCGGGTTCGCCATCCTCACCTGGGCGCTGCCGGGCGTGGTCATCTTCCTGATCACCTTCGGCAACCTGGTGCCGCGCGCCTTCGCCACCCACACCTGGTACCGCGAGAAGTTCTCCGACTACCCGGCCGAGCGAAAGGCCCTGGTGCCGTTCGTGATCTAGCGACCGTGCCGCAGCGCCTTGTCGCGGTACATGGCGGTGTCCACGGCGTGCATGAGCTCGTCGATCGCGGTGGAGTCGGTATCCACCAGCGCGGTTCCGATACTCGCGCCCACCCGCACCGACAGTCCCGCCACATCGAACGGGTCGGCGAGCGCGGCCAGCAGGTCCCCGGACACCGAGTCCAATTCCTCCGGGCCCGAGCAGCTTTCGACCAGCACGATGAACTCGTCGCCGCCCAGCCGGGCCGCCACCCCGTGCGGCGGCGCGGCCTGGCGCAGCCGCTGGGCCACCTCGCACAGCACCTGATCGCCCGCGGTGTGGCCGCGGCGGTCGTTGACCTCCTTGAAGCCGTCCAGGTCCAGGTAGCAGACGCCCACCTGGCCGGTGGCGGCCGCGAGCCGGTCGAAGAACAGCAGCCGGTTCGGCAGGCCGGTCAGCGAGTCGTGGTGGGCGTCGTACCAGAGCCGGTCGGCCAGTTCCTTGCGGTCGGTGACGTCGACGGTGACGCCGACCAGGAAGCGCGGCTTGCCGTCGCTGTCGCGGACCACCGTCATGGACAGGTCGATGATGGTGTGCGAACCGTCGGGTTTGGTGTGTTCGGTCTCGAAGCGGAAGCGGTCGATCTCACCGGACAGTAAACGCTGGAACAGACCGAACGCCTCGCCGATATTGATCGGGCCCAGTATGTCGGCCACCGGGCGGCCCGGCATCTGCCCGGCCGGGACGCCCAGGGTCTCGGCCATGGCGTTGTTGACGTCGACCACCTGCCCGGTGGTGATGTCGACCGTGCCGATGCCGACCGACGCGCCCTCGAAGATGGCCTGGAAGCGGGCTTCGGACAGCTGCCTGCGGGCGTCGGCCTCGCGCGCGGCGGTCAGCGCCGCGGTGAGGGTCGTCTCCTGTTCCGACAACGCCACACTGCGCAGTCCGGCGGTGAACTCGGCCGCGAACTCGGCGGCCAGCTCGATCGCTCGATCGCGCACCGGCCAGTAGTCCGCGCAGCCGGGGTCCGGGCAGGCGTCGGTCACCAGGTCCTTGCACAGCACCAGGACCGACCGGTGCACGGTCAGTGGATCCCGATAGTTGGCGCCCACCAGGGCGCGGGCGGCCTCCCGGGCCACCGACATGTCCTCGGTGCCGCGTACGGCCGCGATCAGCCGGTCGCCGAAACCGTCGAGCAACTGCTCGACCTGCGCCCGGGTGATCGTCGGCGCCACCGCGCCCTCGAGAGCGTCGGCCCATCGGACCGCCAGCTCGTGTGCTCCCACCGCCTACCCCCTGCCCCTGCCTCGTGCCCCTGCTCAGGCCTTGTGGCCCACACCCGCCAGACCGAGCGACCGGCCCGGCGCTTCGTGCTGGTCACGGTCGGATTCCGGCCGCCACAACGGCAATTCCACCACACCGGGCTCGATCGGCTCCCACTTGCCGAACAGGGCCGCGATTTGCTCGCGGGTCCGGAACTGCAGGCCGATCTTGCTGACGTCGCGCGAGTTCTCCACCAGTTTGGCGGCGTCGTCGGGGCGAGTGGCCGAGGTGAGGTGCGACAGGGCCAGGTAGCTACCGGCCGGCACCGCGTCGTAGAGGGCGTCGACCTTGTCGACGGGGGTGTAGTCGTCGCTCATCAGGTGCAGGACCGCGATGAGGAGGACGCCGACCGGTTGGTCGAAATCGATGACGCCGGTCCCGCGGGCCTGGGCCAGCAGCGCGTCGGGCTCGCGCAGATCGGCCTCGATCGCGGCGGTCCGGTCATTGCCCTTCAGGATGGCGCGCGCGTGCGCCACGGCCACGGGGTCGATATCGGCGTAGAGCACCCGGCACTCCGGGTCGATCGCCTGCGCCACCTCGTGCACATTGCCCGCGGTCGGGATGCCCGACCCGATGTCGAGGAACTGCCGCACGCCCTGGTCCACCAGGTACCGCACCGCGCGGCGCAGGAACGCCCGATTGCTCAAGGCCAGTCGCGGCAGGTCCGGGACCAGCGCTTTACCCGCCTCCGCGGCCTGTCGATCGACCTCGAAGTTGTGCGAGCCGCCCAGCAGCGCGTCGTACATGCGCGCCGGGCTGGCCCGGTTCATGTCCACGCCTTCGGGTGCCCATTCCGGTCTGTCCATCCCCAAACCCTCCTAGCCGCAACGGTCGAACGCCCGCCGGTGGTGCGAGCGGGCCGAGATCCGGGCAAATCCGGTGTTTCCGATCACCCGGACGGTGCAAACCGAATGGTAGTCCCCGTTGGCCAGAATCCTTGCAGCGATACCACTCTCGCCCTGAGGTGGGAGAATGCTCACCCGGCGGTTGACGCCGCGCAGGTGCTGTGCGTGAGCGGCGGCACACACACCCCCGACACGTCGGCCAGCAGCAGGCGCGCCCCGAGGACCAGCGAGCACAGCGCAATCGCGCCGAAGGCCAGCACCCACAGCAGACCCGGGATCCTGGTCAGGTGCGCCAGCTGGTCGGCGTCGGAGTTCGGCTCGTGCGCGCGATTGCGCTGCAACTCGACCACCGGGCGCACCGCGGCCAGCAGCAGGAACCAGGACGCCGCGTACGCCAGCGCCGCCTGGGTGGTGTCACTGCCGAACCAGGACACCGCGAACACCGCGCCGCCGGTCACCAGCAGCGACAGCAGGCCGTACCAGTTGCGGATCTTGAGCAGCAGCACGAGTAGCAGCGCGATGGTCAGCCACAGCATGAGGGTGATGCGGTGCGCGCCCAGCAGCGCGGCGTAGGCCAGCCCCAGCAGCGCGGGCGCGGGATACCCGGCCGCCATGGTCAGGATCATGCCGAGCCCATAGGGTTTCCCGCTCGACACGGTGAGTCCCGAAGTGTCGGAATGCAATCGGATGCCGTTGAGGCGGCGGCCGGTCAGCAGTGCGGTGAACGCGTGTCCGCCCTCGTGGGCGATGGTGACCGCATTGCGCAGAATGCGCCACGTCGGACGGAACACCACCAGTATCAGCGCCACCACGCCGGTGCCCACCACCAGCTGCCACGGCGGCGGGGTCTGCGTCGTGGACAACCGGTCCACGATGGTGCTGCCGCGCTGAACGAATTCCGCTGTATCCACGGCCGCACCCTACCGATTCGGCGCGGACCCGGCGATCCGGTCCCAAATCATCGCGTATGCGACAGACTTGCTGTGGGCCGGGGCCGGAGTGAATCGATTGTCAGGGGAGCGTGAGATGTCCGAGTCAGTGCAGAGTTACCCGAGTGCGGCACCGGTTGGGGTGGACACCACACGCGCCAGCATCGCCCGTGTCTACGACGCCGCGTTGAACGGCAAGGACAATTTCGAAGTCGACCGCGCGGTCCTGGACCAAGTGCGCGAGGTCGCGCCCGGGGTCGCCGAATTGGCCTGGGCGAACCGGGATTTCCTGATCCGCGTATGCCGCTTCCTGGCCAAGGAAGCGGGCATCGACCAGTATCTGGACCTCGGTTCGGGCCTGCCCACCGCCGAGAACACCCACCAGGTCGTGCAGCGCGTGGACCCGGGTGCCTCGGTGGTCTACGTGGACAACGACCCCATGGTGCTGGCGCACGCGCGCGCCCTGCTGGCGGGCAATCCGCGCACCACCATCGTCGAGGCCGACATCTTCCGTCCGTTCGAGGTGGTCAAACATCCCGAAGTCCGTGAGGAACTGGACTTCAGCCGTCCGATCGCGCTGTTCCAGATCGGCACCCTCCATCACTACGCCGCCGACGATGTCGCCGCCGTCATGCGCAGCTACCTGGACGTGCTGCCCTCCGGCTCGTATGTGGCCATCGCCCACTTCCTCGACCCGGAGACCGCCGAATACAGCGACCTGGCGCGCAAGATGGAGGAGAAGTTCGTGCACAGCCCCATGGGCTCGGGCCGCTTCCGCACCCGCGACGAGATCCAGGCCCTGTTCGGCAATCTCACCATGATCGAACCCGGCCTGGTCCTGTGCGACGAATGGTGGCCCGACGGCCCGCAGCTCACGCCGCTGAGCTCGGTCCGCCACTGCATCGCCGGCGGCGTCGGCTTCAAGCCCTAGACGGTCGAGAGGCGGTCGGCGAGGATGCCCGCGCGGGCCAGCTGGACCTTGCGGGCCTGGCCGGAGGCGAAGGCCATGAGGCCGAACGGGGTTCGCAGGCGCAGCTCGTCGTCGACGCGGGTGCCCTCGGCGGTCGGGGTGAGGTCGAAGCGGTAGCCCATGCGGACGCCGCCGGGGCTGTCGACCTCGCCCCACACCGCGCTGCCGGGGGTGCCGAGCAGGGCGACGCGAATGCGGTTGTCGTGCTTCAGGCCCAGGAAGCGGAAGCGTTCGACGGCGAGGTAGGAGCCCTCCTGGACGTCCTCGACGGCGACGACCAGCGGGGAGAGGCCGATGTAGTTCTCGGGCCGGATCAGGTGGTCGTAGACGGCCTCGGGGGAGGCGGGGACGGTGAAGGTGTTACGGATGATCTTTTCCGGCATGCCCGCACTCTAGCGGTCACCCGCGGCGGGGGATCGGGGCCGGAACCGGTCGTGCGGCATCACGATTCGGCGGGGCCGGTCTGGGCCAGCAGGCCGTCGACGCAGGCTCGCAGGCCCTGGCCGTAGGTGTCGCGGGCGGCGAGGGCGGGCCAGCGTTCGCCGATCGCGGCCAGGCGGGGAACGCGGTCGGGGTCGAGATCGCCGAAGGCGGTTCGGCCGGAAGCGGCGGGGCTGCCGCGGCGCTGGGAGTGGGTGCGGACCAGGATCTCGCCGACGGTGTAGTACCAGATCGAGCGGAAGATGTAGGCGGCCTGCTCGGGAGTGCGGCCGCTGGATTCGGCGGCCGCGAGGATGGATTCGACGGTCCACAGCGCGGATTCGTCGAGCAGCCCGACGAAACCGTCCACGGTGAGGACTTCCGCGGCCCAGGGCCAGCTCGCCAGCAGGTCGTGCATGGCGGTGGCGGCCGCGACGATCCGGTCGCGTGGATCCGGGGGCAGCTCCAGGCGTTCGGTTTGCTCGGCGTAGTGGTTGAGCAGCAGGACCAGCAGATCCTCCTTGTCCTGGACGTGGCGGTAGACCGTGGTCGCGCCGATTCCGGCCTCGGCGGCCAGGCCGCGAATGGTGAGCCGCTCCCAGCCGTCGCGGTCGATCAACCGGCGGGCCGCGGTCAGGATCTCCGTGCGGGACGTGACGGGCGGTCGGCCGGTGCGGCCGGAGGAGGCGGTCGGTCGGGGCATGTCTGCCATCATGCCCTGTTCCGCTCTCGACAGCGTGACCTGCGGATGCTACTTTCGGAACGTGTTCGCAAAGTCATCGGCGAGCGTCGGCGACTCATCTCGGAGGAGCTTCCCGTGCGATACCTGATCCTGGCGGCGATCGCCGCCCTGTCCTCGGCCGCGGCGACCGGATCGGCTGTGGCGCAACCGGACACCGGAGGAGCGCCGGGCGCGGTGGTGTCGTCACGGCCCCTGAACGCCGGCGAGCTGATTCCCGGCGCGGCGAGCGGGTATCGCATCACGTACCGGACGACGGGCCAGAACGGCGAGCCGGAGGTGAGCGGCGGCACGATCTACGTGCCCGAAGGCGCGACCCCGGCGAGTGGTCGGCCGGTGGTGTCGTGGGCCCACGGAACCAGCGGCATGACGGTCGGCTGCGCGCCCACCATCAACGGCGGCATAGCGGACAAGTTCGACGAGACACCGCAGCTGTCAACGTATCTGGCGCACGGCTACGTGGTGGCCGCGAGCGACTACATCGGCCTGGGCGCGGACGGCGTCTATGAATATCTGGCCGGGCGCGCGGCGGGCCACGCGGTTCTCGACATCGTGCGCGCGGGCCACGCCGTGGATGCCGGGCTGTCCGAATCCTTCGTGCTGGCCGGGCATTCCATCGGGGGGCAGTCGGTGCTCGCCGCGGCCGGGATGTCCACGGGCTACGCGCCGGAACTCGATCTGCGCGGCACCCTCGCCTACGCGCCGACCAGCAATGTCGAGGACATCATCGCCCTGCTGAGCCGTCCGGGCGTGCCCGTGCTCCCCGGACTCGACGGCCTGCACGCCCGGCTCGTCATGATCCTCGCGGGCCTCGGCCACGCCCGCCCCGACCTCGGCGTCACCGGCTATCTGTCGCCGCACGGCCACGATGTCCTCGCCATCGCCCGAGCCGGAAACGATTGCGTGAGTTCGCTGGAAGTGGCCGTCGCGGGCAGGTCCGTCGGCGAGCTGTTCACCATATCCCTGCCCGACCCGGTGATTTCGGCGCTGCGCGACTACTTGTCGGTGCCCGCCGTGGGATATCGCGCTCCGGTGGTCCTGCTGCAGGGTGGATCCGACACCGTCCAGCCGGTCCCGACGACCGTGCTGTTGCAGCAGCAGCTCCAATCGGCCGGCACCGACAGTCAACTGGTGCTGCACGCCCCGGCCAACCACTTCACCATCTTGAAGCTCGGCGACCCCGAGGCGCAGACATTCCTGGCGCGCGTGCTCCCGCGTCGTCAATCCTGATCGTCAGGGAGCGAGCGGCGCGAAATTCTTTTCCATCCTGTGACTCTTGTCGGTTTCCCTCCGGCATCATCGGGTAAGCGAACGATGACAGCGAGAAAGATCGCTAATGGGGTGGTGAGTGATGATGGAACCGCCACAAGGTGATGGCAAGTCGCGCATACGCACCGAGAGCTTGGCCCGGGAGTCACCGCCACTGTCGGGTGACGTGGGTGTGCGGGTGCACGCTGACGCCGGGCACCTGGAAATGCTGCGCGCGGTAGCCGAGACCATCATGCTCACAGCCGATTTCACCATCGACGTGGCCATCGATATGCGCGTCGCGCTGGATCAAGTGGCCACTACGCTGATCGTCGCCGCCGTCCCCGGGGCCGTTCTCGACTGCGAATTCCGGTACGACCGGCTGTGCATCCGGATTCGTGTGACATCGGTGGTCGGCAGCGGCGGCGGACTGATCGAGCACAGTTTCGGCTGGCATTTCGTGGAATCCCTGACCGATTCGATCACGGTGGATGCCGACGAATTCGACGTAGTACAGCGCGGATACCCGGTGGTCGTGGAATTCACCCGGTTCCGAGGCGCGCAGCCGGTATGAGGCGATAGACCGTGAGGCGCCCGGCCACCGTCATGTGGATCCGGGTGGCCGTGCCGATCACCTCACCGTCGGCGGCGAGGGGTTCGCGGGAGGCGAGCCGGACGGTCAGCTCGGGTCGGCGGCATTCGCCGTAGAGGCGGGTGCGCCCCACGGCGGCGAGCCCGGCCGCCAGCACGATCCGGACACGGGACCACGGCCGGTCGGCGCGGAGCCATCGGACGTCGAGCAGCCCCGCGGCGAGATGGTCGCGAACGGCCGGGGTGGAACGCCGCGGATGATAGGAACCGTTGCCGAAGAACAGGACCCACACCCGACGGCGGTCGCCGTCGACCTCCACCGTGAGGGGCCGGGCCCGGCGCACCGCGGCCACCGACGCGGTCGCGAAGGCGAGCCGCCGCCCCCATCGCGGCCGCCATTTCCGCCGCAGCCGCACCATCTCCGGGTAGGCGCCCACACTCGCCACGTTGAGCACGTGCCGGGTGCGCTGTCCGTCCTCGTCGTCGAAGCGGACGCGCGCGACGTCGACGTCCACGGCATCGCCGGATTCGACGGCCGCGGCCGCCTCGGCCGTGTCGCGGACACCCAGATCGCGGGCGAAATGATTGCGCGTGCCCGTGGGAAACACCGCCAGTGGCAGACCACGCCGCAGGGCGACCGTGGCCGCCGCCGCGAGCGTGCCGTCGCCGCCCGCGACACCCAGTGCCGTCGGCCGCGGAGTGCAGGCGCGGAACGCCAGTTCCAGTCGCCGGGCGGGATCATCGCCCTGGTCGGTGCGGACCAGGGTCGCCGCCGGCAACAGCGTCGCGAGCTCCTCGCAGGGATCGACAGAAGGATCACCCGCGACAGGGTTGACCAGCACCAGCAGACCGTGCCCGGCGGGCAGCGCGGGCGTGCCCTGATGCCGCTCGCGGGCGGTGGCCCGAACCGGGGCCGGCCACCAGTGCCGGGTGGTCAGGGCGACGGCCGAACCGATCAGCGCGCCCGCGAGCGCATCACTGCCCCAGTGCACGCCGGTGTGCACCCGCGAGTAGGCGACGAGCCCCGCCAGCGGGATGAGACCCGCTGCGGCCCGCGGACTTTCGACCGCGACCGCCGTGGCGAAGGCCGCCGCCGCGGCACTGTGGCCCGAGGGGAACGATGACGAGGCGGGCCGCGGGGCCGATCGCCGATGCGCCGGCAGCAGGTCGGCGGCCGGCCGGCGGCGCGCGATGATCGGCTTGAGACCACCGTTCACGATCGCCTCCGTGGCGGTGAGGGCGGCGACGCCGCGGATCGCGGCCCGCCGGTGCTCGCCGCCGCGGGTTCCCAGCGCGAGTGCGATGACCAGCCAGAGGGCGCCGAAATCAGCGGTGCGGGTCAGCCGCAGCAGGCCCGAATCCAGCGGGGAGGCGGGCAGGCGGGCGACGGCGGCGGTGAGGGCTCGGTCGACGCTGCCCACGCGCTGGAACCGTCGCGCGAGGCCGGTCGTCGGGTACGACAATGGCCCAGCGGACGAATCCGCTGGGCTCACGGTGATGTGTCGGATGAAATGCACGCTGATGCAGGGGAGTTCACCGAGGATGGCCGGGACTACCAGTAATGAGCGCGTCCGCCGATCGGGCGTCCGGCCGCGCCGAGCAGCCAGGCGACCGCGCCGACCACCATCAGGATGACCCCGATGGTGGTGAGGATCGAGAGGCCGAAGATAATTCCCAGGATCAGCAATACGAGGCCCAGGATGATCATGGTTATTCCTTTGCGAAGATGGTTGTGATAATCCCGCAGTTCCCGCAGATCCGGCCGTCAAACGTGCTGAAAAACTGGCGTGATGCGCCCGTTTTCGAGATTCATACTGTGGCAATACGTCTCTGACCAGGTCTATCAGGGAGGTTGTGGTGAACGCCGTGAAAAGATGTTCCCCCGGCGCCCGGTTTGGGTACACCATTGTTATGCAGTTCAGCCGAATACGGGGTGATTCCGATGACGGGTGACAGCTATGACGATATCGAGCCGCTGTTGAAACAGCTTGCCGTCGCCGTGGAAAACGATGCTCCCGAGCGAAAGGCATTGCGCGAGGAGGCGATCGATCGGTGCCTGCCACTGGCCGACCACATCGCGCGCAAATTCTCCGGTCGCGGAGAGGCGTTCGAGGATTTGGTGCAGGTGGCCCGGCTCGGGCTGGTGCAATCCATCGACCGGTTCGACGTCGAGCGCGGGTCGCGGTTCCTGTCCTTCGCGGTGCCCACCATCATGGGTGAGGTCAGACGCTATTTCCGGGACAGCACCTGGGCCGTGCGCGTACCGCGCCGGGTCAAGGAGACCCAGATCCGACTGGGCGCCGCCGTCGAAACCCTCGCCCAGCGCCTGGGCCGCATGCCCAAGGCGCGCGAACTGGCCGCCGAACTGAAGGTGGACCAGTCCGAACTGACCCAGGCCTTGCTGGCCTCCAACGCCTACCAGAGCTCCTCGCTGGAAGCCGCGTGCCCCGACGACGGGGAGAACACGCCGCTGGCCATGCTGGACGCGCTGGGGGCCGAAGAGACCGGCTACGAATACGTCGACCAGTACCTTGCCGTCGGCCCGCTGATCGCGGAACTGCCCGAGCGGGAGCGGCGCGTGCTGACCATGCGCTTCTTCGACTCGATGACCCAGTACCAGATCGCGCAGCGGCTGGGGGTCTCGCAGATGCAGGTGTCGCGCATCCTGGCGAAGACCCTCGGCCGGCTACGCGCCGAGGCGCTGGCCATCTGAGCGCCGAGGCGCGGGCCATCTGATCAGAATCCCGCCAGGCCCGAGGCCAGATCCGGCATCCGGATCGCCTGCACCGCCGCGTCCCGCACATCCGGGCACGCGGCGGTGGTGGTCTGGTCGATGACCGAGCGATTGCGCATCACGGCGATGTTCACGCCATTGTTGCGCAACGCCCAATCCTGCACGGTGACATTGAATTTCAGCCGCGCCTCGATGGGATCCTCCGCGCGCCACTTCTCGACCTCGGGTCGGATCATGTCGCACAACTGCTTGGCGGCGTTCGCGGAGATGGTCGGCGATCCGGAGTCCTTCGGCGATCCGGAGTCCTGATGCGGCGAACCGGTTCCCGGCACGCCGGGCTCGGTGCTGTTCGAGCAGCCCACGGCGAGCGCGGCCGCCGTCACGACCACGCCCAGCCAGCGGGCGAGTGAATGCTGAGATGCCATGACGGCGGGCTCCTTCCAGTGCGCCCGGTCGCTGTCAGTGTGCCCGGTCGGCGGCGGTGCGGGCCGCGTCCGCGAGCCGCTCACCGCGCCGCTTGGCCTTCGCGGCGAGGTGACCGCCCTGATCGCGGGCGGTGTCGAGAAGCTGGCCGCCGCGATCGGCGGCGACGTCGCCCCATTGTGCGCCCAGTTCCCTGGCCGAATCGGTCAGCTGAGCGCCGCGATGCTGCACGACATCGGCCAGTCGTTCACCGCGATCGTGCAGTGCCGCAACGAGTTCGGGTCCGTGTTCGCGAGCGGATTCCGCGAGCTGTGTGCCGCGGTGCTGGGCGATATCGGCCAGTCGCTCGCCGCGGTCGTGCAGTGCCGCGGCCAGTTCGGGTCCGCGTTCGCGGGCGGTCTCCGCCAGGTGTTCACCGCGGGTTCGCACCGCCGCGGCGAGTTCGGGTCCGTGGACCTTCGCGGCGTCGGCGAGCCGGTTGGGGGCGGAGTCGTCGGCCTGGAGCTTCTCCAGGGCCCGGCGGCCACGCCAGCCGAGTGAGGGTTTGCCTTGCCGGTCGGTCGAGGCGATGAGCAACCCGCCGAGCAGGCTCACATCCTTGAGCAGCGCGTTGCGTCGGGCCGAACGCCGTTCGGGGTCCTCCTCGGTCCAGAACCCCGGTTCGGTCAGGGCCGACGGGATCACGGTCGCGGCGAGCACGGCGGTGGACAACCGGGGCAACTTGCCCAGGGCCAGCAGCGCACCGCCGCCGACACGGACCGCCGCGTTGATCCGGACCAGCGTGGCCGGATCGTCGGGCAGATAGGCCGCGAGCTTGGCCGGCAACCGCTGCTCGCCCCGCCGCACCGCCTCGGTCGCGGTCTTGATCCGGGAATCGGGATGGGTGAGCGTGTCGATTCCGTCGGCGACGAAAGCGGTCGCCAGCAGGGGGTGGGCAATACGTCGCAGCATGGTGATTCCTTTCCGGAAGGCTGTCTCAGCAGGCGCTGATGTCGTCGCTGTTCCCGGCGTCCTCGTCCTCAAACGTGAGGCCGCGCGCCGCCAGCCGGGGGATGAGGCCTCCGGCCAGGACGTCTCGCACCTGACGTGGCGAAAGCCGGTGTCGCACGGTGAAAGTGGATTCCTTGCTCATATCGAGCACCTCGAGCGTGGTGACGCGGGCGATGGCGTGCAGATCGAGCAGTCCCAGCACGTCATCGCGGTCGATGCGGTCGTAATCGGCGGGATCCTCGAATTCGAGGGCCAGGACGCCGAAGTTGGCCAGGTTCTGCCAATGGATACGGGCGAAGGATTTGGCGATGACCACCCGCAGACCGAGGTAGCGGGGCGTGATCGCCGCGTGCTCGCGCGAGGACCCCTGACCGTAGTTCTCGCCCGCGACGACGAAGTGTCCGGTATCGGAAACCCGCTGCGCCCGTTCGGGATAGGTCTCGTCGATCGGGGTGAAGGCGAACATCGCCAGCTTGGGAATATTGGATCGGTACGGCAGGGCGCGGGCTCCGGCGGGGGAGATCGCGTCGGTGGAGATATCATCGCCGAGCTTCAACAGCACCGGCCCGACGATCCGATCCGGCAGCGGCGTCAGCTCGGGCAGGCTGGAGATATTGGGCCCCTTCACCGGCCGCACCAGCCGTGCCCGCTCCGGCTCGAGCGGGGGAACCAGCATCGCCGTATTGACCGAGGCCCGTACGGGCAGTTCGAGTTTCGGGTAGTCCATGCCGACCGTGCGCGCCCACTCCCGCGGATCGGTGATCACGCCGGTGAGCGCGGAAGCGGCCGCCGTCTCGGGCGAGCACAGCCAGACCGAGTCCTCCCTGGTGCCCGAGCGGCCCGGGAAGTTGCGCGGCATGGTCCGCAGCGAATTGCGGCCGGCGGCGGGGGCCTGGCCCATGCCGATACACCCCAGGCACCCGGCCTGGTGGATGCGCGCACCCGCCTCGACCAGGTCGGTGACCGCACCCATCCGGGTCAGATCCGTGAGGATCTCCCGCGACGTGGGGTTCACGTCGAGACTCACCTGCGGAACGGTCTGCCGTCCGGCCACCATGGCCGCCGCCATGGCGAAATCACGCAGGCCCGGATTGGCGCTGGACCCGATCACCGCCTGTGCGATCGCGGTGCCCGCCACCTCGCGCACCGGCACCACCGCGCCCGGCGACGATGGTTTCGCGATGAGGGGTTCGAGCGTGGACAGGTCGATGGTCTCCTCGATGTCGTACTCGGCGCCGGGGCCGGCGGCCAGCTCGACCCAGTCGCCCTCACGGCCCTCCGCGCGCAGGAACGCGCGGACGGCCTCGTCGCTCGGGAAAACCGTGGTCGTGGCGCCGAGTTCGGCGCCCATGTTCGCGATCACATGCCGGTCCATCGCGGACAGTCCCGCCAGGCCCGGCCCGTGGTATTCGATGATGCGCTCGATCCCGCCGCTGACGCCGTGGCGGCGCAGCATTTCCAGGATCACGTCCTTGGCCGAACACCACTGCGGCAGTTCGCCTTCGAGTCGAACGCCCCAGATCTTCGGCATCCGCAGGTGCAGCGGCTGACCCGAGATGGCCAGCGCCACTTCCAATCCGCCCACGCCGATGGCGAGCATGCCCAGCGAACCCGCCGCCGGCGTGTGCGAATCGGATCCGGCGAGCGTCTTGCCCGGGACCCCGAAACGCTGCATATGGGTGGGGTGGGAGACGCCGTTTCCCGCCTTGGAGAACCACAGGCCGAAGCGCTGGGCGGCCGTGCGGAGATACTCGTGGTCCTCGGCGTTCTTCTCGTCGGTCTGCAACAGATTGTGGTCGACGTACTGGACACTCACCTCGGTGCGTGAGCGATCGAGGGCCAAGGCCTCGAGCTCCTGCATCACCACGGTGCCGGTGGCGTCCTGGGTCAGCGTCTGATCGATCCGAATCGCGATCTCGGTGCCCGGCGTCATCGCACCCGCCACCAGATGCGAGGCGATCAGTGTGCGCGCCAGATTGCCGGACATGGCGATCGATCAGCTGTTGGCGGCCTGGGGTCCGACGACGAAGGTGGCATTGCCCGTGGCGTCCAGGCCCGCGTCGAGGATCTTGTCATCGAAGAACTCCGCGGACCGGCGGTCCATGTAGACCCGCGCGCCCTCCGCGGTCAATACCTCGTCATCCTCGGACGGCCCCTCCGCGACCGCGAGCCGAAAGCTTTCGGCGTCATCCGGCGTGGTGATCCGTAGTCCGGCGTCGCGCGGGGCGCCTTCCCCGGACGTGATACCGCGTACCGCCTCGACGGCAGTGGGGGTGAGCATCAGCATAAGGTCTTCCTTCCGCTGTCGTGAGCGCCGGACGGACTGCCGGCAGTCGGTCGAGTAACCCGATATGCGGGACCGAAACGTGCGAGCGGTGGCAGCGGATCAGGAATCGGCGCCGGCGGCACGGGCGGTGGATGCGGATCAGGTGGCCGGGGGATCGGCGGGCCCGGTGAGGGCAGGGGTGCCGGCGGCTCGGGCTCGGGGATGGGTTCCCCCGGCTCCAACGGTGGGACCGGTTCCGGCGGTCGCACCGGAGGAGCCGGGGCACCGTCCGACTCGATACCGGATCGGACGCTCTGGGGTTCCATACCGCACGCTTACCCCGACAATCGCGATGTATTCGGTTCCGGGCATGGTCGTGGAGATGATGGCGATCATGGATGATTCGTCCGATAATCCGACCAAGCGCCCATTTTCGGCAGGAGGCCGGTGCGGACATGACCACGAAAATTTCTCGGCGCCGCACCGTCCTCGCGATGGTCGTGATCCCGGCGGCGGCCGGGCTGGTGGGCTGTTCCGGCGGGGGTGGGCCCGCCGCCACCACGACGGCCGCGCCGGGCCGTGCGTCCACGACCGCCGCTCCGGGCAGTTCCGCACCGGGGACCTCGGGGCCGGCCGCCACGACGACACCCGCGGCCGCGGAGTTCCCGTATCAACCGCTGTGGCCGTTCCGCGACAGCGCCGAAGCCGCGGCCTGGCAGCGGGACGCCGGGTCCGGGCATCAACCCTGGCATCTCGATCCCGCCGCCACCGCGCAGTCCTTCACCCAGCACTACCTCGGGTTCTCGAGCGTGGACAAGATCGTGAAGGTGGCCACCGACGGGGACCAGTCGCGGGTCAGCGTCGGTTTCGACAATCCGAACGGTGTGCCTGTCATAGCGGCCGTCGTGCATCTGGCCCGGATGGGGCACGGTGACACCGCGCCGTGGGAGGTCGTCGGCACCGACGACACCACCCTCCATCTGACCACGCCGCGCTACGGCAGCACGGTCTCGTCGCCGGTGGCCGTGGGCGGCACCATTACCGGTGTGGACGAGAGCATTCGGGTCCGGATCCTGCGCTCGGATCGGGATCAGCCCGTCGGTGGATCCGCTCCGATTCCCGCGGGCGGTACCGGATCGCCCTGGAGTGCGACGGTGTCCGTTTCGGATGCCTGTCCGGCCACGCTCACCATCGTCGCGGCGACCGGGGGACACGTCGCCGACGTCGAACGGTTCGCCATCACAGGCGTTCGCTGCTGAGTCGCTACGAAATTTGCTGTCGGAGAACTGGACTCACGGAACTATTCGGGCGGCGATGTGCCACCGGGCCGACTTTGCGTGCCTAAGTTGATCTTTCGCGCCACATTCTCGAGGCGGGTGCATCAGAATTGGTGGTCCCTCTTCGAAAGGTTGACTCGTGCCCAAGCACTTGATCACGGTGGCGGCGATAGCGATGGTGGCGGCGGCGATCACGGGATGCGGCGATCACCGCAGCACCCCACTGGTCCCGCCGTCACCGACCAGCGCGGTACCCGTCCTCGGCGGTGGTCGCCTGCCGGATGTGATCGACATGCCCACGACGACCCCGTCCTCGAACGGCCGGACCACTACCACCGCCAAGGCCGGCTGACGGTTCCGTTCCGGTCGCTCGGCTACTTCTGGTAGCCGAGCGCGGTGCTGCGCACTTGATCGACGTACACGGCGGAGTGGTTGTACGCCAGGATGGCCTGCCGCCAGCCGTGAGCCGTGGCCAGATCGCCGCCCGCCGCGCACAGGTAACGACCGGCCGCGAGGGCCGCGTCGTCGATATTGTCCGGACTGCCCGAAAGGTCGCCGGTGGCAGCCGGTTTGCCGGCCTTCAGCATGGGGGCGAGGGTGTTGTAGCCGGCGGCCGCGTGGACGCCCCAGCGGTTCCAGGTGTCGGGGATGAACTGGAACGGGCCCATCGCGCGCGCGTACACCGTATGACCGGCTCGGGTGGTGGCATGGAGGTCGGTGATCCGCGCATTGCCCCCGGTGCCGTCCAACGCGATCCCTCGGATCGGTGGGCGCACCGATCCGTCGGTGGCGATGGTCGCGCCGCCGAAACGGGCGTGATTGCTTTCCACACGGGCGATACCGGCCAGCGTCACCCAGCCGAGATGGCAACCGGGCTGGGCCTTCGACATGACCACTGTCGCATAGCCGTACGCCTGCAGGGCTCGCATCGGGATGCCGCTCGTTTCGGAACGCGCACGCGCCCACTCGCGGAGCTGGTCGAGCGGCGACTCGGCCGCGTCGAGGCGAATCGCCGGGATCGACTCGGTCGCGCGCGGCGGCAGCGGATCGGGAGTTCCGTCGGAGGCGTCGCAGCCCGCGAGGATCGCGGCGGCCGCGGCCACCAGCAGCGCCGGACGCGCTTTCATCGCCATCAGTGCTACTTGGCCGGGACGGGCTTGGGCGTGGTCGGAGCCACCATGGTGGTCGTCGGCGTCGGCCGGTGCGTCGTGGTCGGCGGTTGCGCGACCGTCGGACGCGCCGAGGACGGAACCGGCTTGGGCGCGGTCGTTTTGGTGACCGTGGTCGACGTCGGGGTGTGGCGCGGTGTCGTCGGCTTGCCGGACGGGGTGGTCGTGCGGACCGTGGTAGGGGTGGTCGTCGTCCCCTTGGCGGGTGTCGGGGTGTGTGCGACCGTGGTGGTCGTCGTCGCAGGAACCGGGGTGGTGGTTGTCGCCGCGGTAGCGGGGACCGGGGTCGCGGTGGTGGTTGTCGCTACGGTGGCAGGGACCGGGGTCGCGGTGGTGGTTGTCGCCGCGGCGGCGGGGACCGGCGCGGTCGTGGTGGTTGTCGTTGCCGCGACGGGGACCCGCGACGCCGGGTCTGTGGTCGTGGTGGTCGGCGAAGGGATCGCGGTCACCGTGGTGAGGCCGGGCGTCAGCGTCGTGACGACGTCGGTCGGCGGGGAGACCTGCGCCGAAATGCCCAGACTCGCACTCACATTCACGTTGATGGTCGGACCCGGCGACGGGCTCGTGGTCGGAGTGTCGATCGTCGTCGTGACCGGCGTGCTGGTTGCGGGGTCGGTGGTGTCGGGGCTCGGCGTCTCGGTCCCGGGCACGTCTCCGCTGTCGGGGGTGTCCGCCACCGGCATGTCGTCCGGCACGGTCCCGTCCTCGGGCGTCTCGGTCACGTCCGCGAGCTCGGTGACCGGCCCGAGCTCGGTGGCCGGGTCCGCCTCGGTGGAGGTATCGGAGACCTTCGACGACGCCACGACCGTGCCCGCCCGTTCGTTCTGCGGCGTATCCGCCGTGATCGCGACCCCGCCGACCGCGAGCGCGATCAACGCCATGGTGGCCGCTGTATTGGGCAGATACCGGCGCGCGTCGCGCATCGTCACCACGAATCCTCCTGGAACATCACCGACCCGGCCGCTGCCAGGACCGGCATATCCTGGAGGCGCCTCGTAGCGCCGAACCCAATGTTCCGGAGCTACAGGATGTTCCACGGGTGAACAGATCGACACACTCGAATGATCAGGTGCGCGAATGCATCTGAATTACGCCTGTTCCACCTTGATCCACCAGGTCTTCGCCTCTGAACGATCGAGCCGTGGGAATCGATGCGTGAGCGAAAACCGTGGTGGATTGGGCGCTCTGGGGAATCGCTACCCGGAGGTCGCGTTGTCGCCCTCGCGGGCGGCGGCCACGGCGGCCTGGTGGGCGGCCTCGGCGAGTTCCTTGGAGTCGGCGGGGACGGGGCTGCCCGCCACCGTGTACCACTCGCGGATTTCCTTGTGTTGCACCGTGACCAGTGCGAGATTGTCGGTGTCGGACCAGAAGGTGCGGAGGGTGATCTCACCGTCGAGGGTGCCGGCTTCCTCGGTGCGGATGCCGCCGGGGCCGGTTGTCACGGTGGTGGTCCAGTCGAGCTTTGTCATTGTTGAGCCCTGCTGTACAGGTGTCGGCTATCGCGGGAGAGTGTACGCAGAAAAAGGCGGTGCTAATCCGGAAATCGAATGCGGAATAGCGCCGCCTGTTTCCTGCGGTGATTACGGCGAAAGCCTCAGGACCCGTTGTTATTTCAATGCGGAATTGTCGATTTCCGCACGGCCGAACTCAGGGCTGTTCGCCGATATTGCCGATGACCTGGTTGAGGTGGGCGCGGCCGTCGCTGAGCTGGTAGGTGACGCCGGCGATGGCCAGGCGGCCCGCGTCGACGGCCTGCGAGATGATCTGCGAGCGCTCCATGAGAACCCGCGCGGTCTCGGCGACGTGGCGGGCCTCGAGCTCGTCGACGGTGCTCAGGCCCTCGCGGCGGCCCAGCAGGATCGACGGGGTGACGCGCTCGACGAGGCTGCGGATGAACCCGCCGGGCACCGCGCCGCCGTCCAGCGCGTCGAGGGTGGCCTTCACCGCGCCGCAGCTGTCGTGGCCGAGCACCACGATCAGCGGCACGTTGAGGACCTGCACGCCGTACTCGATGGAACCCAGCACCGAGGAGTCGATGACGTGGCCCGCGGTCCGGACCACGAACATGTCGCCGAGGCCCTGGTCGAAAATGATCTCGGCGGCCACCCGGGAGTCACCACAGCCGAACAGGATGGCGGTGGGGTGCTGGCCGGCGACCAGCTCTTCGCGGTGACCGGCGCCCTGCGAGGGGTGGACCTGACTGCCGGACACGAAGCGCTCGTTGCCGTCGCGGAGCGATTTCCAGGCACTGATCGGATTTGAGTGAGGCATATGTCCGATTCTGCACGCTGATCATGATCCGCGTCGACCGGCCCTGCGTTGCGGGGCGGGCGAGCCGGGCCGCCGGACCGTACTGTCGCTTCGATCAGGCAACCATCGATCAGGAGGCGGGGCGCGGGCATGACGACGTCGATCGTGTTGTTCACCAGGGATCTGCGGGTCCACGACAATCCGGCGCTGGCGGCCGCGTGTCGCGAGGACAAGTCGGTGGTTCCCTTGTTCGTTCTGGACACCGACCTGCTGGCCCGGGTCGGGGACGCGGCGAACCGGCTGCGATTCCTGTGCTCAGCGCTGAGCGAGCTCGACGACGAGCTGGGTGCGCGGGGCGGGCGGCTGGTGGTGCGGCACGGACGGGTGGTCGATGAGGTCGCGCGGGCCGCGCGCGAGGTCGGGGCGGACACGGTGCACCTCGCGGCGGACGGCACCCCGTACAGCCGGAGGCGGGAGGACGCGCTGCGGGAACGGCTTTCGTCGGCCGGATGTGAGCTGCGTGTGCACGGCAGCTCGATCACCGCCGTGGATCCCGGTGCGATCCGGCCGGATACCGGGCGCGGGCATTACGCGATCTTCACGCCGTACTTCAACCGTTGGCTGGAGACGCCGCTGCGTCGCCCGGTGCCGCCGCCGGTCACCGTGACGGTCCCCGAGGTGGAGAGCGATGCGATCCCCGGCGCGGCCGATCTCGACGCGGGTCCCGGGTCGCCGCGGCTGGCGGTCGGTGGCGAGACGACTGGTCGAAAACTGCTCGAGCAGTGGTTGTCCGGCCCGGTCCGCCGCTACGAGGACGAGAAGGACATCCCCGCCGCCGACGGCACCTCCCGACTGTCTCCCTACCTGCATTTCGGCTGCCTGTCCGTCACCGAGATCGTGACTCGCACCCCCGCCACCGACCCGGGCGCCCTCGCCTTCCTCCGTCAGCTCGCCTGGCGCGACTTCTATCACCAGGTCCTGGCCGACGAACCCCGCGTCGCCGTGGCCGACTACAAGACCACCTCGGCCGAGCCCTGGCGGTCCGATCCCCGTGGCGTAGCGGCCTGGCAGGCCGGGCGGACCGGTTACCCCATGGTCGACGCGGGCATGCGGCAACTGCTCGCCGAGGGCTGGATGCCGGGCCGGGCCCGATTGATCGCCGCCAGCTTCCTGGTCAAAACCCTCCGCGTGGACTGGCGCATCGGCGCCGAACACTTCGAACGCTGGCTGGTCGACGGCGATGTCGCCAACAACCGGCTGAACTGGCAGTGGATGGCCGGCACCGGCACCGACACCCGCTCCAGCCGTGTCCTCAACCCCCTCCGCCAGGCCGACCGATTCGACCCCGAGGGCGACTACGTCCGCCGCTGGCTGCCCGAACTCGCCCAGCTGTCCGGCGCCGAGATCCACCGCCCGTGGCGGGCGGGCGTCCTCGCCGCCGACTATCCGCCGCCGATCGTCGAATTCAACGGGATGTGAGCGCGATTCGGCGCGGTGGCGGTGGGTTCATTCGGGGATGCGTTCGTGCATGGTCAGCAGGATGTGGTCGAACGCCGACACGGTGCCGGGCTGCGCGGGCGGAATATTGGGCAGTTCGCGCAGGAGCTGTTCGGCCAGGGCGCGGAGCTTGGTGTTGGTCTCCTGGGACCGCCAGACCAGCAGTTTGAAGGCCTGCTCGTCGTTGATGCGGTACATCCGCATCAGGATGCCCTTGGCCTGCTCGATCACGGCTCGCGCCTCCACCATCTCGGGCATCCGTTCTTCGAGCGCTTCGCGCTGGGCGCTGATCAGAGTGCCTGCCAGATCGATGTAGAACCCCGTGGTGCCGACGGCGCGACCCTGGTCGAGGATGCGGTCGGCGACCACCATGACATGGTGTTCGTTCCCGTGGGTGTCGATGAACCGGTGTCGGCTCGAGAACGGCTCGCCCAATGAGACCGAGCGGGTGATCGCCTCGGCGACCTTGCCGCGATCGTCGGGATGTTTGTGCGCGAGAAGGAGTTCGGTGGTGGGTTCGATCTCGCCGGGCGTATAGCCGTGCATGCGATACAACTCGGCGGACCACTCCCAGCGGCGGGTGGCGAACCAGAACCGGAAGCTACCCGTCCGTGGTCCCGGATACGCGCCCGCGGCCCACACCAGCGATTCCGCGGGAAGTTCGGCCGAAGAGTCCATCACCCGATTATCCGCCTCGCGGTGTTCTCGTGGTGGGGCGATGCGGGTGAGATCAGGATCGCTGCATCGCGGCGTCATGGGGCGGATGCCGGGGGTGCACCGAAACAATTTGGCTGACAGCCCGTTTCGGGTCAGGAACCCCGGGTAGGTCCCGAATGTCCCTGCAATCGATATACGGAGGTATATCCCATGTCAGAGCACGAGAAGAGCGGTCCTCGGGAAGGCGCCGAAGGCGTGGTCGAGGGCGTCAAGGGCGCGGCCAAGGAAGCCGCGGGCAAGGTCTTCGGCAATGAGGGGCTGCGCGAGGAGGGGCGGGCTCAGCAGGACAAGGCCGAGGCCCAGCGCGACGCCGCCAAGCGGGAGGCCCAGGCCGAGAAGGAGCGCGCCCGGGCCGAGGCCGAGGAGCAGCGGCAGCGCGCGCAGCAGCACCGCTGATCCGATTCATACGTAACCACATCGAAATCCCCTGGCTCGCAGCGCAACAGGCCAGGGGATTTCCCCTGTGCGCCCACGCTCGCGGAACGGCGTCGATTGCCCCGTTAGACGGCCGATTGTCGGGGTATTCGCCCGTCAGGAGAAGGTGATGAGAAATGAGAACTTTCACGAATGACCGTCGGGTGTGGCGTGGCCGCCGCCGTACGGGTGCGAGCAGCATGCTGCTGCTGGTGGTCGTGATCTGGCTGATCATCGGAGCGGTGGCCGCCGGGCAACGGCATTATTACGACAGCGCGCCGAGCAACTGCGCGAGCGCCGGAACCATCGCGGTCACGATACTGGCGGGTCCGCTCAACTATCTCGGCATGAACCCGAAGATCGCCGACTGTCATGTCGATGTGCCGCAACCCAGTTCATGAATGACCGGCACGAAACCCCCACCGAACGGCTGGATCGCAATTGGGACAGCCTGATGCAGGAATTGCACGTCGTGCAGACGGGTGTGCAATTGCTGACCGGTTTCCTGCTGACCCTGCCGTTCCAGGCGCGATTCACCATGCTGTCCGGCGTGATGCGGGTGGTCTACCTCGTGGTGGTGGCCGCATCGATCGGCGCCACGATCTGCCTGATCGCGCCGGTCGCCGCGCATCGAATGCTGTTCCGGCGGCACCGGCTCGAGAATGTGGTGACCGCCGCGCATCGTTACGCGATCGTGGGCCTGAGCCTGCTCGGTGTCGCGCTGACCGGGGTGGCCGTACTCATTTTCGACACGGTCGGCGGCACCGGGCCGGGAGTCGTCGCCGGAATTGTTTCCGCCGTACTCTTCGTGGCCATCTGGGTATTGCATCCATGGCACGAGCATCGCGGTAGGAGCGCTTGAACCTGCCATCGCATGTGTCGGGCTCAACTGGTGTTCGCCGCCGCCCACCACGACCATCTGCCTGCCGAATACCGGTCAGCGGTCGGTCTTGCGGTGGAAGCCATTGCCACACATCGTGATCGGCGTGACGCCTGGATCTGGGAGATCGACGACGAGCACTGGGCGCACTCGGGGCTGATCTGCGCCGCCGGGCTGCGGGCGGTCGCCGGGTCGCCGGACACCGGAGCCGACAGCGCCGTCTGCACCGCCTTGGCGGACGCGCTGGTCTCGCGGGTGGCGAAGACGAGTGTGCACCCCACGGGCCGCTGGCAACGGTCGCCGCAGCATCCGGAAGTGGATGCCGCACTGCTCCTGCCGATCATCCGCGGCGCCGTGCCGCTGGGTGATCCGCGAGTCAGGGCCACGGTGTCCGCGGTCGCGCGCGAATTGTCCAGCGACTACTATGTATACCGGTATCGCGACGGCGAGAACCCGCTCGGCGACAACGAGGGTGCTTTTCTGCTGTGCGGCTTCGCGATGGCGATCGCGACGGCCGATCTGTCGCTGCCCGTCACCGCGGCCCGCTACTTCGAACGCAACCGCGCCGCCTGCGGCACACCGGGCCTCTTCGCCGAGGAATTCGATGTCACGCAGCGCCAGCTGCGGGGCAATCTACCGCAGGCGTTCGTCCATGCCTTACTGCTCGAAGCCTCCAATCATCCAGCTCTGCAACGGGAATGGGCGAACCTCGGACCAGGCGACGGTTCAGGCCCGGCCGAGAGCGTGGGCGAGCTGCGCTTTCGACATTCCCGAGCGGCCCTTGATGTTTCGCTGCTTGGCCTCGTTGTACAGCTGGTCCTTGGTCAGGCCCTTGGGTCCGCGCCGACCCGAACGCTCGCCACCACGCTGTTGCGGGGACTTACCCTGCAAGGATGTCCGGCTGGCGGTCTTGGTCTCGCCCGCGCGGGCCCGGTTCTTGTTGACCGTGCGCGCACCGATCTCCCGCGCCCGGGCCGGGCTCTCGCCGCGGTCCTCGGCGGAGTCGCGGACGTGCTCGTACTGACGTTCCTCTTTCTTCGTCCATTCCTGGGGCATGGCACTGCTCCGATGCTGTGTCTCCGCTCTCTGAGCGGGTACGCCGAAGGCATCAGCACTCGGCGAGGAGGGTAGGGACATGACCGCAGTACCCCGAACCGGCGGACCGAACCTATCGATCGGGATCGATCCGGACCACGATCGGGCCAGGTGACGGTATGTCCGAGCGCCAGGAATCGACGGTCTCCGATGACCCGGGGTCGGCCGGGCAGTCCGGTGCGTCGGGCGGACGCGGTTCGATGCGGGACGCGCTCCGGCCGGGTCTGCTGATCGGGGCGGTGGGGGTGGTGTTCGGCGATATCGGGACCAGTCCGATCTACACGCTGCGCACGGTGTTCGACCCCTCGGACCCGCATCCCGTGCCGGTGGAACCCGCCAATGTGTACGGGGTCGTGTCGCTGGTGTTCTGGTCGGTGCTGATCATCGTGACCGTGACCTATGTGCTGCTGGCCATGCGCGCCGACAACGACGGTGAGGGCGGGATCATGGCGCTGATCACGCTGGTGCGGCGCTTCGCCGCGCGCGGCCGCCGACCCGCCGCGATACTGGCCGCTCTCGGAATCTTCGGCGCGGCACTGTTCTTCGGCGACAGCATGATCACTCCCGCCATCTCGGTGCTGTCCGCGGTGGAGGGGATCGAGGTGGTGGAACCGTCTCTGGCCAAGGCGGTCGTGCCGGTCACGGCTCTGATCATCGTGCTGCTGTTCATCTTTCAGCACCTCGGCACCGAGTCGGTGGGCCGGTTGTTCGGGCCGGTGATGGTGACCTGGTTCCTGGCGATCGCGGCATGCGGCATCGGCGGGATCTGCCGGCACCCGGCGATCCTGAAGGCGCTGTGGCCCGGCTACGCGCTCGGCTTCCTCGCCGGGCATTTCGCCGTCGCGTTCTTCGCGCTGGCCGCCATCGTGCTGGCGGTCACCGGCGCGGAGGCGCTGTACGCGGATCTGGGGCACTTCGGCCGCCGATCCATCACCACCGCTTGGCTCGTGCTGGTGCTGCCCGCCTGCGTGCTCAGCTATTTCGGGCAGGCCGCCCTGATCCTCGGGACCCGCGCCCACGTGGCGAGCCCGTTCTTCCTGCTGGTCCCGCAGTGGGGCCGGCTGCCCATGGTCGCCCTCGCCACCGCGGCGACGGTCATCGCGTCGCAGGCGGTGATCACCGGCGCGTACTCGGTGGCCTCCCAGGCCGCGCGCATCGGCTACCTGCCGCGGCTGCGCATCGCGCACACCTCGGACTCGACGCCCGGGCAGATCTACGTGCCGTGGGTCAACTGGCTGCTGCTGGTCGCGGTGCTCACCCTGGTGCTGGCCTTCCGTAGTTCTACCGCCCTGGCCTTCGCCTTCGGTATGGCGGTCACGTGCACGATCACCATCACGACCCTGCTGCTCGGCTACCTCGCCCACGCGAAATGGCAACTGCCGCTGTGGCTCGTCGTGGTGGTCTGGACGCCACTGCTCACGGTGGACCTGCTGTTCGTCGCGGCCAACCTCACCAAACTCCTGCACGGCGCCTGGCTGCCGCTGCTGATCGGCCTGGCAGCCTTCGTGGTCATGACGACCTGGCAGCGCGGGCGCGGCGTGGTGGCCGCCGAACGCGACCGCCTGGAAGGCTCCCTGCGCGAGTTCGTCGACGACCTGTGGCACGACCCCTCACGATTGACGATCGTCGACGGCACCGCCGTCTTCCTCAGCCGCGGCAAGGACACCGTGCCGCTGGCCCTGCGCGCCAATGTCGAACACAACAACGTCCGCCACCGCCACACCGTCATCGCCTCGGTGGAAACCGAACCCGTCCCTCGAATCCCACCGGACGACCGCGTCCGCGTCGACCACCTCGGCTACCGCGACGACGGCATCGTCCACGTCACCGTCCGAGTCGGCTACATGGAAACCCCCGATGTCCACGCCGCCCTGGCCGCCCTCGACACCGACGAGGCCGAAGGCGAACTCGACCTGGACCATGCCTCCTACTTCCTGTCCGAAGTAGAACTCCGCGCCGCCGACAACCCCGCGATGTCCCGTTGGCGCACCAGGCTGTTCATCGCCACCAGCCACCTCTCCGCGGACGTGGCCGACTACTTCCGCCTGCCTCGCCACCGCACGGTGACCCTCGGCGAGCGCATCGAGGTCTGACCGGCCTCCGGCGCGGACATGTCGCGGGCGGGTGTGTGAAACCGCTCGGGTCGGGTAAGCGGGCGATACGCAGACATCCGGGTTTCCGGCCATCGAGCGGAGGAAGGTCGCCATATGGACAGTGAGAGGAACGACAAGCAGCGCCAGCTGGATTCGTATCGCGTCGCGCGAGACAGGGGCTACCTGACCACGCAGCAGGGCGTCCGGGTGGACGGCACCGACGACACGGTGAAGGTGGGCGATCGTGGCCCGGCCCTGCTGGCCGACTTCCACGCCCGCGAGAAGATCACGCACTTCGATCACGAGCGGATTCCCGAACGCGTCGTGCACGCGCGCGGAGCCGGGGCCTACGGGCGCTTCCGGCCGCACACCGGATGGCTGGGCCGGTTCACCACGGCGCGGTTCCTCACCGATCCGACCGTGTTGACGCCGGTGTTCGTGCGGTTCTCCACGGTCGCGGGATCGCGCGGATCCGCCGACACCGTCCGCGACGTGCGCGGTTTCGCGACGAAGTTCTATACCGCGGAGGGCAATTACGATCTGGTCGGCAATAACTTCCCGGTCTTCTTCATCCAGGACGGCATCAAGTTCCCCGACTTCGTGCACGCGGTGAAACCCGAACCCCACAACGAGATCCCGCAGGCCGCCTCGGCCCACGACACCCTCTGGGACTTCGTGGCACTGCAACCGGAGACCCTGCACGCGATCCTGTGGCTCATGTCGGACCGGGCCCTGCCGCGCAGCTATCGGATGATGCAGGGCTTCGGCGTGCACACCTTCCGGCTCGTCGACTCCGACGGGCAGTCGACGTTCGTGAAATTCCACTGGAAACCCAAACTCGGCGTGCACTCACTGCTGTGGGACGAATGCCAGCAGATCGCCGGGCGCGACCCGGACTTCAATCGGCGCGATCTGTGGGACTGCATCGCCGCCGGGCAGTACCCGGAATGGGAGCTCGGGGTGCAGCTGATCCCGGAGCATCGGGAATTCGATTTCGACTTCGATCTGCTGGACGCGACGAAACTGATTCCGGAGGAATACGTTCCGGTGCGACCGGTCGGGACCATGGTGCTCGATCGCAATCCGGACAACTTCTTCGCCGAGACCGAACAGGTCGCCTTCCACACCGCGAACCTGGTGCGCGGCATCGATTTCACCGACGATCCGCTGCTGCAACTGCGCAACTTCTCCTACCTGGACACGCAGCTGATCCGGCTGGGCGGGCCGAATTTCGCGCAGCTGCCGATCAATCGGCCGGTGGCGGACGTGGTCAACCACCAGCAGGACGGCTACGGACAGCACGCCATCCCGCAGGGCGAGGCGGCCTACACCGAGAACACGATCGGGGGCGGCTGCCCGGTCCTGGCCGGGGACGGTGCGTTCCAGCACCATTCCGAGTCGCTGTACGGCGCCACGGCCCGGGCGCGCGGTGCGAAGTTCCGCGAGCACTACGCGCAGCCGCGCATGTTCTGGCGCAGTATGTCCGAACCCGAAGCCGATCACATCGTGGCCGCCTTCGCCTTCGAACTCGGCAAGCTGACCCGGCCCGAGATCCGCGAACGCGTCCTCGAACACCTCGCGCGCATCGACGCCGATCTGGCGGTCCGGGTGGCCGCCGAACTCGGCATGCGGGTTCCGGGTGTGTCGTACAACGGGGAGGTGACCGCGTCCCCGGCGCTGTCGCAGTCGAGCTTGCCCGGGGAGGGCATCGCCACCCGCAAGATCGCCGTGCTGATCGCGGACGGCGTCGACGCCGACGGGCTGGAACGGGTGAGTTCCGCGCTGCGAGCGCGCGGCGCGGTGCTGGAAACCCTGGCGGCCCACGGCGGTGAGGTCGGCGCCGAGGGCGGCGGGACGGTGCCGGTGGATCGTTCGCTGGCGACCGTGTCGTCGGTCCTGTACGACGGTGTCCTGGTCGCGGGTGGTCCGGACGCGGTCGAATCGCTGGGCGGTGACGGTCCCACGGTCCACTTCGTGCTGGAGGCCTACAAGCACGCCAAACCGATCGGCGGATTCGGGGCGGGCGCGGCGCTGCTGCGGACCATCGGACTGAGTCCGATACCGCCCGACGACGGACTCGGCAATGTCGACGGCGTCGTGGTCACCACGGCGTCCGGTCAGGACATCCCGGCGCGATTCGCCGATGCCTTCGCGGAAGTTCTGGCGCGGCACCGGGTCTGGCGACGCGCCACGCGCGCCGTCCCCGCGTGACCTTCCGATCACGAGACTCGGTCGCTACTTCTTCGGGACGAGGATGCCGGTGAGGTCCGCGTCCCGGATCGGGGTGTCCGGATTGCGTTGCGCCTCGCACATCACGGTGATGGCCGCGATGGACGCGTCGACGGTGTCCGGCGCGGCCGACGAGGTCGCCTTCGTGTCCTGTTCGAGGTATTTGCGGACGGTGATCCGCTGCTTCGCCTGGTCCTGCTGGGTGAATTCGCTGCACGGCGTGCTGCCGCCCTTGTTGACGACTTCCTTGGCCTGATCGCATGCCCCCGCGAGGGGAATCAGCAGTGCCGCGGCCAGGACGGTCACGGTGCGAACGGTGTGTCCGGTCATGGGGAACACTTCCTCGTATTTCGGTCACCCTTATGTCGGTTGCCCGGTCCCGTGCGCCCGAAGCAACCGCCCCGATTCGTCGAAACGAACTGTCGGGCAGCTTGTTTCCGTACAGCGATCGCGGAGCGCGACTGTACCGAGTCCCCGGCCCGTGGCAGTGTGGGCCGGGGATTTCGGTTCCGCGACGCGTTTCGGGGATCGTCCGATCACCAGTAGTGCGCGCGGCCGCCGATCGGCCGTCCGGCCGTCCCGAGCAGCCACAGGACTGCGCCGATGAGCAGCAGAATGACACCGATGGTCGTGAGGATGCCGATCCCGAGAACCAACCCCAAGATCAGCAGAATGAGGCCCAGGATGATCATGACTATTCCTTCGTGGAAAGCGGCTATGGCCCTCACGCAGTTCCCGGCGAATCGGACCTCAAACGCTGATCAACTCGCGGGATCACCGGCGTGGTGGAAGCGTCCGATCTTCGTGCGCGCGGATCGGCTCCGCGCGACCGCCGGACGGGTTGAAGCGGCTGCGCGCGGGTATTGCGAACGGTGTCCAGACCAGATGGTCTGGCAGGCATTACTTCCGGACGGCAGTCGCGGTCCGTACCGGCAGCATCGTCGACGGCGACGGTGTCTCGACGGCGAGGTTCGCGCTCGAACCGTGATACCAAGGGAGAGGAGAGATCGGTGTCAGCAGAACTCGATGGTGTTCGCGTCCTGATCGTCACTTCCAATACCGGGGTCGAGCGGGACGAACTGGTCATTCCCCGAGATCAATTACGCGCTCGCGGCGCATTCGTGACTCACGCGGCCGCGGAGGATATCGACGTGCAGACGTTTCGGCACGACCTGATCCCATCCGAACCCGTGCGGCCCGACCTTGCACTGAGTGAGGTGGATCCCGGCTCGTTCGACGGCGTGGTGATCCCCGGCGGCACCGTCAATGCCGACAAACTCCGAACCAACGCCACGGCAAGGGAACTCGTTCGATCGCTGATCGCGGCGGACCGCCCGATCGCGGCCATCTGCCACGGCCCCTGGCTGCTCGTGGAGGCCGCGGTGGTCGCGGGTAAGACGCTGACCTCGTATCACTCGCTGCGCACCGATCTGGTCAACGCCGGGGCGACCTGGGTCGACCAGCCGGTCGTCCGCAGCGACGCCGAAGGCTGGACGCTGATCACCTCCCGCCGACCCGACGACCTCCCCGCCTTCGTCGACGCGATCGCCGCAGAATTCTGCGTACGCACATCCTGACGGTGGTCACATCGCCTATAGCCCGCGGCGGCCGGGGTTTCGCCCACCCGTGATGTCGAAATCGAGCGAAAGAAGGGCACAGCCATGGTCCGTCTGCTCGCGATTCACGACAGCGCCGAGGAAGAAGTGGTGCATCCGGTCGCCAAGCGCGCCAGGTTCGGCGCGGAGGAGATGGTCGACCTCAGCGTCCATCATCCGAATTTCCAGGCCGAGCTCGCCGATTTCGCCGACGCGGTCGCCGATCACGCGGCACACGAGGAGGCGGAGGAATTCGTCCTGTTGCGTCGCCAGTATTCGGCGACCCAGCTCCAGCGCACGGCCGGATCCGTGCGTGCCGCCGAGGCGGTGGCCCCCACCCGGCCCCATCCACACACGGGATCCTCGGCCGCGGCGAACCTGATCGCCGGACCGCCGCCAGCGGTGTTCGACCGCGTACGAGACGCGGTGCGCGACTGGCGAACACACGGCTAGCCAGGTCAGGCCGGGTGCCCCGGCACGAGGTCCTCGACCTCGTCGTAGCGCATGGACGGTGGCTCGGCGCCGCCCGACCGGCAGACATCGAATTCCGATGCCAAACCGACTACTTCCAGCACTCGTGTGACGCAGTACGAGCCGTCGAGACAGAGCGCGCAATGCCGGCGATCGGCGAAATCGCGGGCCGCGATCAAGGCGCCGATCCCGGCTATGCCGAAGAAAGTCACCGCGGTCATGTCGATGACGGTCGATCCGCCGATGCCGACACTGTCGAGCAGTGCCTTCTGAAAGGCGGGGGCGGTCAGGGCATCGATCTCGCCACCGATGGTGCAGACGTTCGTATGGTCCGCGATCGCGGCCGAGGTGGTCATGAGAACAGGGTTCGTTGGACGGTTCATTACCATCACCTGGGTTTCGGGGCGCATTGGAAGAACGCCGTTCGCGGTCAGCACCCTGCATGGCCGCGAGTGACCAGGCTTTTTCATAAACCCTGAACAAATAGTACTCCCGGGGGATGGTGGGGAGCCGGTAACGACCCGGTCACCTATTCGCCGCGATCGGCACCGACCGGTTGAGAAGACGGACCCATTGGTATGCGCTGAGATGTCGGCGCAACACACAACCCCGACGGTTGAGCCGATACGAGGGTCGCGCCCCACGTGTACTACCGCGACGCTGGGGCGAGACCCTCGTCCACCGGAAACCCGTGCACGTGGGGCGATCCCGGATCGGTTCGGCCACGCGGGCCGCGCGCTGCGGCCCGGTTGTTAGCAGTGGGTAAATCCGGGTACGCGGCCGGTAGGAGGTGCGAAAGAATGATTATTCCGCTAGTGGTGCTCCTGCTCGCAGGGATTGTCTTTGCGGCCGGTTTCGCACTGAATGCCTTATGGTGGGTCGCCGCGGCGCTCCTGGTGGTGTTTATCTTCGCGTTCGGCTTCCCCCGTGCCGACGAGGCGGAGGCGCACAGACACTGGTTCCGATGGTGACTACGAAGCAATTCCGACGAGTTCCCATAGGATCGAGCCGATCACGCTTTCCCGTGCTCCACACCCCACGTTTGCAGTTCCCGCAACTAATCGAACGGTGGTTCACAACATGCGGATTCGGAAGCTCGCCGTCGTCGCGGTCCTCGCGTGATACTCGGTGATCTGGCGCCGGGCAATCTCGTCGCGGGTGTCCGTGGCGCTGCCGATTTCGCGCGTCGCCGCCTCACCGGCGACTTCCATCGCGACGAGTTCGGCCTCGACGAGCATCTCCTGGAGTCGCTGATTCTGCCGGTGCTGCGGCCGCTGTCGCAGCGGTGGTTCCGGGTCCAGGTCTCCGGCATCGAGAATCTCCCGGACGCCGAGGGCGCGCTGATCGTGGCCAACCATGCCGGGGTGCTGCCGCTGGACGCGCTGATGCTGCAACTGGCCGTGCACGATCGTCACCCCGAGCATCGGGCGCTGCGCCTGCTGGCCGCCGACCTCGTCTTCGAGCTGCCGATCGTGAGCGGGCTGGCGCGCCGGGCGGGGCACACGCCGGCCTGCCCCGAGGGCGCCGAGCAGCTGTTGCGCACCGGCGAGCTGGCGGGGGTGTTCCCCGAAGGCTTCAAGGGCGTCGGAAAGCCGTACAGCGCGCGATACAAGCTCCAGCGTTTCGGGCGCGGCGGCTTCGCCTCGCTGGCCCTGAAAACCGGTGTGCCACTGATTCCCTGCTCGATCGTCGGGTCGGAGGAGATCTATCCGAAATTGGCCGACCTCGCGCCGCTGGCCCGGCTGCTCGGGCTCCCGTACTTCCCGGTGACGCCGCTGTTCCCGCAGCTGGGTCTGCTCGGGTGCGTACCGCTGCCGTCGAAGTGGTACATCGATTTCGGCCGCCCCATCCCCACCGCCGACTATGGCCCGCAGGCGGCTGACGATCCGATGACCATGTTCGAGGTCGCCGATCAGGTTCGCGAGACCATTCAGCGGATGTTGTACAAGCAGCTGACCGTGCGCCACAACCCGTTCATGGGGTAGTGATAGGGCGGTGAGCCCGGTGCGGCAGTACCCGCCGGCGCCGGATTCGGATTCTCTGCCGAGCCGCCCGGGATCGGCGCGGGGCTTTGACACGTGCAGGTTGTGAATTGCCCCGAAATCTCTGTTTCTCCTGAATTGTGTTGTGTCCTAGTGTCTGTCGATATCGGCCTCGCCATGCCCGGGGAGATCCCCTGAGGTGTGGCCACCGCTCTGCCCGCTGGTGACGCGCACCCTCGGACTCGGCGTGAACCCCAGAGGGTGGGTTCGTCCCACTCCCTGGGTGGCTATTTGCCGGAGATTTGCACGCACATCATTGCTGGCAGGGCACGGTCCGAAATGTTCCCCCGACGACAGAATCCGCCAGCCAGGAGTTCACCGGATGCATTCCACCTTCGTCGCCCACCTCCGCGGCCGAGCCGAGGCGCTCGGCGATGCCAGGACCTGCACCTACTTGCGCGAGGCCGGTCGCGAGCTGGTCGAGGACGTCTCGACCTACCGCGAGCTGGACCGCGATGCCAGGGCCCTGGCCGACTGGCTGACGTCGCGCGCCGAGGCCGACCGACCGGTCCTGCTGCTGTATCCGCCGGGTCCGGAGTTCCTGCGCGCCTTCCTCGGCTGCCTGTACGCGGGGGTGATCGCGGTGCCCGCGCCGGTCCCCACCGACGCGCGCAGCATGCGGCGGGTGGCGGGCATGCTCGCGGATGCCGGCGCCGGACTCGTCCTCACCGCCACCGCGCTGCGCGAACCCGTGGCCGGGTGGCTGCACGCCCAGAACGGATCGGTCGCCGTCGTGGCCACCGACGCGGAGTCCCTCGGTGATCCGGAGGCCTGGGCGATGCCGGGCATCACCGGCGAGACGATCGCTTTCCTGCAGTACACCTCGGGTTCCACGAGCGAGCCGAAGGGCGTGGCGGTGTCGCACGCCAACCTCATGCACAACGAGGCGGCCATCACCGAGCGAGCCGCCGTCGTCGACACCGACGTCGTCGTCGGGTGGTTGCCGCACTTCCACGACATGGGCCTGATCGGGATGCTGCTGCAACCGCTGTACGCGGGCGCGAACCTGGTCTTCATGTCGCCGGTGACGTTCCTCAAGCATCCGGTCCGGCTGCTCGAAGCCGTCGACCGCTACCGCGGGAACCTCATGGCGGCCCCGAACTTCGCCTACGAACTGCTCGCGCGCCGGGTGACCGACGCGCAACGCGCGGGCCTGGATCTCTCGTCGCTGCGGGTGGCGCTCAACGGCGCCGAACCGATCCGGGCCCGCACCATGGACGCGGTGATCGAGCACCTGGCCCCGGCAGGTCTCGCCCCGACCGCGTTCCTCCCCGCGTACGGCATGGCCGAGGTGACGCTGATGGCGACCGCGGCGCGGCCCGGCATGCCACCGGTATACCTCGACGTGGATTCCGCGGAGCTGGAACACAATCGGCTGGTGCCCGCCCCGCACGGCACCCGCCTGGTGGGGTGCGGCGCGGCGGTCACCGGCATCGACGTCCGGATCGTCGACCCGGGCACTCTGAAGACCCTGCCCGACGGGCAGATCGGCGAGATCTGGCTCGGCGGACCCAGTGTGGCACAAGGCTATTGGAATCGGACCGACGAGACCCGGGACCGCTTCGCCGCCCGCACCGAGGGTCTGGGGCCCTATCTGCGGACCGGCGACCTGGGCGCGCTTCGCGACGGCGAGCTGTTCATCACCGGACGGCTCAAGGACCTGATCATCGTGAACGGCCGCAACCTGTATCCGCACGATATCGAGGAGGCCGTGCGCGACACCCATCCGGCGGTGGCCGACGCGCCCGGGGTGGTGCTGTCGATCGACACCGACAGCCAGGAGCGTCTGCTGGTCGTCCAGGGCGTGCGCACCGCGCAGCTGGGCGAGCTGCCCATCGCCGAGTTGTCGTCCCGCATCAAGGCGGCGGTGGCGCGCGGGTTCGAGCTGCCCGCGCCGAACGTGGTGCTCGTCGAGCACCGCGCGGTCCACCGCACCACCAGCGGCAAGGTGCAACGCAATTCGATGCGATCCGCGTTCCTGGACAACACCGTCGACGGCGTGCTGCACGAGGAGATCGAACCGTCGGTCCAACTGCTGCGCACCAACGTTCTCGCCCGCTGACCCGACCGCGATCGAAACCTCAGGAGACACCACCGATGAGACCCTTTGCGCCCGCTCGCCAGGACGCCGTCGTCGTGGACTGGCTCACCGCCCGGGTCGCCGGGTACCTCGGCCGATCCCCGCGTGATATCGACCCCACCCTGCCGCTCGCCGAACTGGGCATGGACTCGGTGTCCGCGGTGAGCCTGTGCGGCGAGATCGAAGTCGAATGGGACCTCGCGGTGGATCCGACGATCGTGTTCGACTACCCGACCATCCTCGAACTCGGCGGCTACATCACCGGCCGAGTCGCCGAATTACCCGGGCCGCAGGCATGAACGACGCGATCGCCATCGTCGGAATCGACTGCCGCTTCCCGCAAGCGCCGGACCCCGAAGCGCTCTGGGCGTTGCTGATGGCGGGCGGGGACGCGATCACCGAGGTTCCCGGCAACCGCTGGCGTGCGGCCGATTTTCATGATCCCGCGGGCGGCCCGGGCCGGGTCAACAACCGCACCGGCGGATTCCTCACCGACGCGGACGCATTCGACGACGACTTCTTCGGCATCACGCCGCGCGAGGCCGAGGCGATGGACCCGCAACAGCGGCTGCTGCTGCAGGCGGCGTGGCGGGCGTTCGAGGACGCCACCCTGGACCCGCGCGGGCAGGCGGGCTCGAACACCGGCGTGTTCGTCGGGGTCATGGCCAACGAATGGGCCACCGTGCGGATGCGCGACTACGAGCGCATCACCCCGCAGATCGGTTCGGGCAACGGGTATTTCATGACCGCGAACCGGCTCAGCTACCAGCTGGATCTGAAGGGGCCGAGCATGGCGGTCGACACCGCGTGCTCGTCGTCGCTGGTCGCGATCCACCAGGCCTGCGTCGCGTTGCGCGCCGGTGAATGCGATCAAGCGCTGGCCGGGGGCGTCAATATCGCGGTGACGCCCGCGCTCAACGTCTTCTACACCCAGGCGGGCCTGTCCGCGCCGGATGGGCACTGTAAACCGTTCAGCGGCAAGGCCGACGGCATCGGCCGCGGCGAGGGCGTCGCGGTGCTGGTGCTGCGCAGGCTCGCCGACGCCCAGGCCGCGGGGCTGCCGATCTATGCGCTGATCACCGGCAGCGCGGTGAACAACGACGGCCGCAGCAATGGGATCACCGCGCCGAATCGGTGGGCCCAGCAGCACGTCGTCGCCGAGGCGTACCGGCGGGCCGGGGTGGACGCCGATCAGGTCGCGTTCCTCGAGGCGCACGGCACCGGGACCGTGCTCGGCGACATGATCGAGATCAAGGCGCTCGGCGCGGTGCACGCGGCACGGGCCGCGACTCCGTGCGCGATCGGCTCGATCAAGGGCAACCTCGGCCACACCGAAGGGGCCGCCGGAATCGCGGGAGTGATCAAGGCGGCGTTGAGCCTGCACCACGGCACCGTCCCGCCCACCCGGTACGCGGCCGAGGCGAACCCGGGGCTGCGCTTGGCCGAGCACGGGCTGCGCCTGCTCGACGAGCCGATGGCCCTGCCGGAGGGGCGGATACACGGCGCCGTCTCGAGCTTCGGCATGGGCGGCACCAACGCGCACATGCTGCTGACGAGCGCTCCGCCGGTCACACCGGCGTCTGCGGCCGATGGCGGCGGCGTGCTCACCCTGTCGTCGAACGATCGGGAAGGATTGCGGCGCAACGCTGTTCGCCTCGCCGATCGGATCGCGGGGGAGTCCGGTCGGCTGAGTGAGCTGTGCTGGTCGACGAATCAGGTGAAGTCGTCGGGGCGCCACCGGCTGGCGCTGGTGGCGCGGGACCGGGAGAGCGCGGTGGCCGCGCTGCGTGAATGCGCCGCGGACCCGGTCGTCCTCGACATGAACTCCGGTGCCGCCCAGCGGTTGTCGATCGGCTGGATGTTCACCGGGCAGGGCTCCCAATATCCCGGAATGTCGCGCGCGCTGTACCGGGCTTCCGCGGTGTACCGGCGCGCGCTCACCGAGGTGGACGAGCGCATGGCGGTTCACCTGCACCGCTCGATCGCCGATCTGCTGCTCGGCGACGATGATGGCAGCGTGCATCGCACCGAGTTCGCGCAGCCGGCGCTGTTCGCGGTCGAATACGCGCTGTCTCGGACGCTGCTCGCGCTAGGGGCCGAACCCGCCTGGCTGCTCGGGCACAGTGTCGGCGAGTTCGCCGCGGCCGCGATCGCCGGGGTGTTCTCCCTCGACGACGCGTGCCGGCTCATCACCGCCCGCGGGCGGCTCATGCAGAATTTGCCGGGCGACGGCGCGATGCTGGCGGTGCGCGCGACGCCTGAGACGGCCGCCGCATTGATCGCGCACGAGCCCGATGTGGCGCTGGCGGCGATCAATGGTCCCCAGGACGTGGTGGTTTCGGGTGCGGGCGACGCGATCGAGCGCCTCGGCGCGGTGCTGACCGGCCGCGGCGTCGGCGTCCGGCGGCTCACCGTCTCGCACGCCTTCCACTCGCCGCTGATGGCGGGCATGCGGGACGAGTTCGCCACGGTCGCACGGGAATGCGCCTACCAGCCGCCCGAAATCCCGATCTACTCGACGCTGCGCGGCCGTCTGCTCGACGCCGGGGAGCCGATGGACGCCGCCTACTGGACCGACCAGCTCGAGGCCACCGTGCGCTTCGCCGACGCCGCGGCCGCCGCGCTGGCCACCGAGCCGACCCACCTGATCGAGGTGGGCCCGCAGCGCACGCTCGCGACCCTGCTCGGCCGATCGGCCGACGGTCCCGGTGCACGCGCCGTGCGCCGGACCGCGAGCCTCGGGCGACGAGCTGGCCGAGACCATCGCGGCGCTGTATCGCGATGGTCTCGACCCGGATTGGGACGCGCTGTACGAACCCGGCGATCGGATCCGGCGGCGCGTCGGCGGCTACGACTTCGACACGACCCACCGCTACTGGACCCGGATCGACTCCACGCCCGCCCCGTCACCGACACCCCCGCTCGAGGACACCACCATGGACCAACTCATCGCGCTGTTCCGGGAACAGAACGCCCTGCTGTCGGCCGCCGCCGGAGGGTCCGTCGCAGCCCCGGCGCACCCGGCCCGGCCCCGCGCCCTCACCGTGCCCGCCCACAGCGGCGCGAGCCCCGATGCCGCGGCCGTGGTCCGCGCCGAGTTCGCACGGGTGAGCGGATTTCCGGTAGCCGGGCTCACCGGCGATCAGACCATCAGCGGCGACCTGGGATTCGACTCGATCATGATCGCCGACCTGTTCGGTGGAATCGCCCGCCGCATACCGGGATTCACCATCACACCCGAGTGGTTCACCCCGGCGACGACGATCGCGGACGTGATCGGGCTGGTGGCCGCGCCGTCGCCGGCGGAGCCCGCGGAACCGCTCGTGCCGGAGCCCGCCCCGGGCGTCGAACCGCAGTACCGCATCGCGGACTTCCCGGAGGTGCGGGCGATCTTCGACCGGATCGGGCTGGCCGAGCAGCTCGGCGTCAGCAACCCGTACTTCCTGATCAATGACGGAGTCACCCGCGACACCTCGGTGATCGGGGGACAGGACGTCCTGAACTTCTCGAGCTACAACTACCTCGGCATGTCCGGCCACCCCGCCGTCACCACCGCCGTGTGCGACGCGGTGACGCGCTACGGCAGCTCGGTCTCCGCCAGCCGCCTGCTCTCCGGCGAGAAGACGATCCACGCCGAACTCGAGCGCGAGCTCGCCGCCCTGCTCGGCACCGAGGACGCGATCACCTTCACCAGCGGACACGCCACCAATGTCACCGTGATCGGGCACATCGTCGGCCCCGGCGACCTGATCGTCCACGACAGCCTGGCGCACGACAGCATCCTGCAGGGCTGCAAGCTCTCCGGAGCCACCCGGCGGCCGTTCCCGCACAACGACCACGCCGCCCTCGACCGTGTACTCGCCGACATCCGCGGCCGCTACCGGCGGGTCCTGATCGTCATCGAGGGCGTGTACAGCCAGGACGGCGACATCCCCGACCTGCCCGCGATCATCGAGGTGAAGCGGAAACACAAGGCGCTGTTGATGATCGACGAAGCGCACAGCATCGGCGTGCTCGGCGCGACCGGCGGCGGCATCGGCGAGCACTTCGATATCGACCGCGCCGACGTGGAGCTGTGGTCCGGCACCATGTCGAAGGCGCTCGCGGGCTGCGGCGGCTATGTCGCGGGCAGCGCCGAACTGGTCCGATTCCTGAAATACACGACCCCCGGATTCATCTACAGCGTCGGCATCACCCCGGCCAATGCCGCGGCCTCACTGGCGGCGATCCGCCAGCTGCGGGCCGAACCCGAGCTGCCGCGGCGACTGCGCGAACTGTCCCGGCTGTTCCTGACTCTCGCCCAGGAAGCGGGCATCGACACCGGCGACAGTCAGGACACCCCGGTGGTGCCGTGCATCATCGGCGACTCGATGCGGGCGCTGGCCTTGTCGAATGCGTTGCTGCGCAGGGGCATCAACGCCAACCCGATCCTGTATCCCGCCGTCCCGGAGGACAAGGCCCGGCTGCGGTTCTTCATCACCGCCTGCCACACCGAGGAACAGATCACCTCCACGGTGAAAATCCTCGCCGAGGAGCTGGAGACCCTGCGGGCGGCGGGGTGAACGGGTACCTCGACCCCGTCGCCGCGGCGGATCCGGAGTCCCTGCGGCTGTTCTGTTTCCACCACGCAGGCGGCGGGTCCTCGCCCTACCGTGGCTGGCAGCGCGCGCTGGGCCCGCACATCACGGTGCGACCGGTACTGCTGCCGGGCCGCGAACGACGCTGCGCGGAGCCGCGATTCAGCGAAATCGAGCCATTGCTCGCCGACCTGGACGCTCGGCTGGACGAACACCTGGCCGCACCGCACGTCTTCTTCGGGCACAGCATGGGTGGGCTCATCGCGCACCGGCTCGCCTGCCGCCGACAAGACCGGGGCGCGACATTGCCTGCCGCACTGATCATTTCCGGGTGCGCGGCCCCGCACCTGCCGTGGCCGCTGCCCCCGGTCGACGCGCTCGACGACACGGCGCTGATCCGATTGCTGACCGACCTGGGCGGGCTGCCCGCACCGATCCTCGAGGTCCCGGCGCTGCTCACGGCCGCGCTGCCGGTGATCCGAGACGATCTCCGGGTCTGCGCGGACGCTCGAAACGACGCCCGCCCTCCGCTACCGTGCCCGATCCACGCCTTCGGCGGCGAAGCCGATCCGCTGGTCGATGAACTCGACCTGGCCGCCTGGCGTGAGCACACCACGGTCCACAGCGAGGTACGCATCTTGCCGGGCGACCACTTCTCCCAGTTCGACCGCACCGACTCGCTGTTCGATCGGCTACGACCACTGCTGCGGCACTACGCGACGCCCGGTCCGGTGCCGCCGCACGCATAGACCCTGATTGCGCGGCAGCGGCGGGACAGATCACAGGTGTATCTCGCGAACGGAGCGGGTACCCCATGCTCACGGTTGAAAACCACCAGCCCAGCCTGTGCCCTGCGGCATGGGTGCTTCACGATGCGACGGCCTCAGGCGGGGCACGTCACATGAAACGGACAAGGATCTGATCCTGATGCCGACTTCATTCATCGTCGCTGGTGGACCGGCGATCGTCGAGCGGCGCGGACAGCACTCGCTGCTGGGAGTCACTCACAGCGCACCATCACCGTCCACGACGGTAGTGACCGCTACTGGCGAGATCGACTACTGCAACGTCGGAGAATTCCGCGAACACCTCGGCTACGCGATCTCCACGAGTACTCGGCTCGTGGTGGTCGACCTGTCGCGACTGACCTTCCTGAGCATCTCCGGGCTCCAGGCCATTCTGGATGCCGACGACCGCGCCCGCGGCCGCCGGCGAGTCCTACGGGTGGTCACCGGAGCGCGATGCGTGGACCGGCTGCTGGAGGTCTGTTGCCAGGACACCGAGCTGGAAATCGCGCGGACGATCGCCGCCGCGTGTACACGATGGCCCGGGTAGCGCGAACTCCGCTGCGGCACAGGGTTGAGGCCTCGTATCCCTCACTGCGCACCGATCTGATCAACGTGGGTGCGTCCTGGGTCGACGAGCCCGTCGTCCACAGCAACGCCGCGGGCTGGACGCTGATCACCTCCCGCGATCCGGGTGATCTCCCCGATTTCATCGACGATCGCCGCGGAATTCGGCGTGCGCACATCCTGAACCGGGCGGCCAAGGCGCGAGACCGCGGTCTGCGACCGGTACGCCCCTTTGCCGCACGCGGCGGGATGGCTACGGTGGCCGCATGACCGTCTATGCCATCGCTCAGTTGAAGTTCACCGACCGCGACGCCTACAACCGGTATCAGGCGGCGTTCATGGATGTGTTCCAACGCTATTCGGGAACGCTGCTCGTGGCCGATGAGGCGCCGCGGGTCGTCGAAGGGGAGTGGGACCGGGACAAGGTCGTGTTGATGAGTTTTCCCGATGAGGCGTCTTTCCGGGACTGGGCGGAATCGGATGACTATCAACGGATCTCGGAAGATCGCCGGGCCGGCGCAGAGACGGCGGTGGTGCTAGTGAAGGCCATCCGGGGATGACAACCGTATGCTGACTCGTCCGGTCAGGGCGGTGATGATCGCGGCCAGGATGGTCGCCGTGGCGGCGGCCATCGCGGTGGCGGTCCAGCCGAACCAGCCGACCGCCGCGGCGCCGAACGCGGTGCCGAGGCTGCCGCCGATGAAGTAGACGACCATGTAGGCGCTGTTGAAACGGGCAGGGCTGGTGGGGTCGATGGCCAGGACCGTGCTCTGATTGGCAACTTGGGCGGCGAACAGTCCGGCGTCGAAGAGGCCGAGGCACAACAGGGTCAGTGCCGTGTTCGACAAGGTGACCGCGAGGATCGCCGTACTCGCGATCGCCAGCGGCAGGCCGAGCAGAATCACCTGGCGTGCACCGATGCGATCGGTCCAGGTTCCCGCGATTCGGGTGGCGATAATGCCGAGGATCCCGGCGACGGCGTACAGGCCGATCCGTTCGGGGGAATACGAGAACGGCGGCTGGGACAGGGCCACCGCGAGTCCGGCCCAGATCGCGCAGAAGGCGAAGAACCAGAGGGAGCCTCGGATCGCCGCCAGGCGCAGCGCCGGATGCCGGGTGAACAGCGCGGGCATTCCGCGCAGGGTCGCGAGATAGCCTGCGGTGGCGGTGCCCGCCGCCGCGGGCAGCGAGACGCGGGCGGCGACGGCACAGCCGACGCACGCCGCGGCGAACACGAGCAGCATTCCCCGCCACCCCACGACATCGGTCAGCCAGCCACCGACGATTCGGCCCGCGAGGATGCCCGCCGAAATGCCGGCCGTCACGATGCCGAGCACGGTGGCCCGCTTGTGCGAGGCCGCGAATCTTCCAGCGACCGAACTCAATTGCGCGCCGATCGAGGATCCCGCCCCGACGAGCCCCACCGCGAGGCCCAGCGGCCACGGCGAACCGACTGCCGCCGTGGCGGCCAGAACCGCGGCCAGCGCGGCGAATTGAACCGAGACCACCGCGCGCGCCGCGTACCGATCGACCAGCGGCACCAGCAACGCCAGTCCCACCAGGTATCCGATCGGCCCGCACGCCAAGGCCGTGCCCGCGGCGGCCGTCGAAGCCTGAAGTGACTCGGCCAACTCGGCTATCGCGGGATACAACGGATACATGCTCGCGGTCCCGAGCGCGGCCGCGAAGGCCATGAACCACACCGTGGGTGTCCGCAGCACCCATTCCCGCGAGGACGGAATGACGTCGAGTTCCATGTCTCCGACGCTAGAAACACCGTGGTCATGCTTCCGGCGGAAATCGGACCCCATAGCTGCCGCGACTCCGGCCGGGGGCGGTCCGCCCAGCGAGAACCGCAGGTCGTCGTTGTCCGCTGCCACATCGAACATGACGATGCGTTGACCTTGACGTTCGTTGGTTCATGGCGTATCCCTCTGGGTACAGCTACCGATGTAAGCGGTACGACGGCGCGTGGGGAGAGGTGGTCCAGGTGTCGATGCGTCCTTCGTGGTCGACGCGGCTGTGGCGAGTGCGCCCATGGAACTCCAGTCCGTTGATGCGTGTGTCGGATCGGGCGGAGGTGGTGCTGCGGGCGTTGGCCGTGGTGGTGGTGGCCGCGGCGGTGCCGGTGGCGGGGGCGGTGGGGACCGTCAGTTATACGGGGGCGCAGGCCCGGATCGTGGCGCAGGACTCGGGGAAGGTCCGGGTGGTGGCCACGGAGACCGCGGATGCGGTGCGGGTGCCGGATTCGGATCGGTACGCGACGCATCAGGTGCGGTATCAGGCGCCGGTGCAGTGGGACAGTGGCGGGAAGATCGCGACCGCGACCGTGGATGTGCCGGGACCGCAGGCCGCGGGGGCCACGGTGACATTGTGGACCAAGAACGGGCAGCCGACCATCGCGCCGTCGCGGCCCGGGTCCGCGGCCGCGGAGGGGATCGGGACCGGGCTGGCGATACTCGTCGAAACCTGGTGTGCCGCCGCGGCGACCGTGTGGTTCACCGGGACCGTGCTCGATGCCCGGCGGTATGCGCGCTGGGAGCGGGAGTGGCGCGGCATCAATCGGCCGATCGGCAAGGACACGCTGTAACCCGCATGACGCTCGGGTTCGTGTTGTGCCAGTTCAGTATTCGCCGCTGACGAGGTTCTCCGGCGGCTCACCCGCGAGGTAGCGCGCGATTTCGGCGGTGGCGATGGTCCAGCCGCGCTCCAGATTTCCTGTGCTGCTGCCGCCGACGTGCGGGGTGAGCAGCAGGCCCGGTGCTTCCCACAGCGGGTGGTCGGCGGGCAGTGGTTCGGGGTCGGTGACGTCGAGAATGGCACGCAGGCGGCCGGATTGCAGTTCGGCGAGCAGGTCGTCGGTGCGGACCACGGGGCCGCGGGCGGCATTGACCAGGATGGTGCGGTCGGCCATCCGGGACAGAAACGCGGCGTCGACCATGCCGATGGTGTCGGTGGTGACCGGAACCATGAGGATGACCGCGTCGAAATGCGGGAGCAGCGCGGGAAGTTCGTCGACGCCGTGGACGCCGGCGCGGGCTCGCGTACCGACCAGTTCGACCGTTGTGCCGAAAGGCAGCAGCATGCGCTGCATCTCGGTGCCCAGGTCGCCCGCGCCGACGATCAGGACGCGCTTGCCGTGCAAGGTATCCGTGCGGTGCTGAATCCAGCGGTGTTCACGCTGGGCGAGCGCGAATTCGGTGAATTCCCGGTAGACGGTGAGCAATCCGGTGATCGCCCACTCCGCCGTGCTGGCCCCGTGCGCGCCGCGGCCCGTGGAGATCCTGACGTGCTCGGGCAGCCGTCCGACCCAGGTTTCCGCGCCCGCCGTGAGCAGCTGCACCAAGCGCAGTTTGGGCAGCGCGCGGGCGAGTTCGAGATTCTCGGGGCGGCTGGCCAGGAACGCGGGCACGAACACCTCGGCCTCGTCCGCCCCGGCGGGGAGCGGCTCGCCCAGCGTGTAGCGCAGCGGCCGCGCCCCGGGCAGCCGGGAAATCGCCGCGAAGCCGTGTTCGTCGGGCACCAGCACCGTCACCGTCATGAAACCGACGCTAGCCGACCGGGTGGGATCCCGGTCGGCGTGGTGGCACCGGACCTCGGTGTCCGGTGGATGACACAAGTACGCGAGTCGGTGATACGGGTACGCGAGTCAATAGCGCGGGTGCGCGAGCCAGCGGGCGGGCGCACCCATCAGCCACTGGATCAGGGCGACGGCCATGGCGATGATTCCGAGCGAGGACAGGGCCGGGGTGGCGAGCAGCCAGCCGGCGTCGAGCAGCGCCAGGCCGAGCACGACGAACATTCGGAGGGTTCCTATTTGGCGGCGGATTCTGTCGGTGCGGGGGACCCGCTCGGGCGACCGAGGAAACGGTTGACCGACCAGTTCGGCTTCGAGAGGGCACGTTTAGGCGCCACCTTGGCCAGGGGAACCACCGGCTTCCGAGGTGGCTCCACGTTACCCGCGGGCTTGGAGGTGGGTACAGGTTTCGTGAGTTCCTTTCGCGCGGTGGCCATTTCCCGTCGCGACTGACGCAGCTCGCGCCGCGCCACCTGGCCGCGCCGTGAGGTGGTCCAGATTCCGGCCAGCAGCAGGATCGTTCCGGCCGCGCCGGCCGCGCCGATCATCATCCCGTACGCGAACAACAGTCCGCTCGAGCCGTGGTAGGTGTGATCGAATACGGTGAAGCCGTTGGGAAGTGCGTGCGAGTCACCGCTGTTGGCCGCGACCCCGGCCACACCCACGGTCACAGCACCCAGCAGAGCGATGAGCCCGATGATTGTGAACATATCGGGGCAATGCCCGCTGTCACGCAGGCCAAACCCCGAATCGGCAGGTTGTCCGGCGAGTCCTGCCCGTTTGTCCGCCGAATCCGTGGCTATGCCTGGAATGCGAACTCACGCACTATGAACGGGAGCGAACCGATGTCGACCTACACCTACGAAATGCCGCACTTCGCCTCCGAGGCGACCCTCGCCGAACGCGCCCTGCGCGGCATGGACTCCACCAGTGCGGTCACCGTCGATCGCGCGGCCGAGACCATCTCGGTCACCTCCTCGCTCACCTACGGCGAGGTCCTCGACGCCATTCGAGGCCAGGGCTTCTCGGCCAAGTAGCGCCCGGCCCGGCCATCAGCGGGTGACCACCAGTTTCATCGGTGTCTCGAGCAGAGCGTCGATGGACTCCTCCCACCCCGCGGTGCGGGTGGTGACGATCGAGGGATCGAACCTGCCGGCGACGACCAGGTCGAGAACGGCCGGAATGGCCGGGCGGGCGTGGGCGCGGCCGGTGTGGAAGGTGCAGCAGCGCGAGTACATCGCGAGCAGCGGCAGCTCGACGTCCTCGCGTTGCACGCTGACGCTGGTGCAGGTGCCGTCCGGGCTGGTGGCGTTGATCGCGGCGCGCAGCGCGGTCGCGCCGCCGCACGCCTCCACGGTGACAGGGAATCGCCCGACTCTCGCGTCGGGTCCGGCCTCGACGGCTTCGGCGCCGAATCGCGTTGCGATCTCCAGCCGTTCGGGTTCGGTGTCGACATACACAACCCGCGACGAGCCCAACGCGACCGCCAATCCGGCGGCGTAGAGGCCGATCGACGCCGCTGCGGGCCCGCCGAGCACCAGCACCTCCGCCCCCGGCTCGGCCGAGAGCCGCGGTCCCACAGTGCGATACGCGTCGGGAATGTTGTCGCTGGCGCTGGCCACCGCGGCGGGGTCGATGCCGTCGGGGAGCGGAACGAGCATGGCGTCGGCATGCGGAACCACGGCGAGGTCCGCCCAGAGGCCGCCCCAGTTCAGCCCACCCATCGCGCCGAGACCGAAGGTCGACATCATCGGGTGGCTCGCGCAGTTGCCGGTCCGCCCGCGCCGGCATGGTTCGCAAGTGCCACAGGAAATTTGGAACGGCACCACGACCCGGTCGCCGACCGCGACCGTGCGTACGTCCTCTCCCACCGCCACGACTTCCGCGACACCTTCGTGGCCGAAAGGGAACGGACCGGGCAGCGGGAAACCACCGCGCAGCACGGCCGGATCGAGGTCGCAGGTCGCCAGCGCCACCGGCCGAACCAGTGCCTGGTCCGGATGGTCGAGTGTCGGTTCGGGGCAGTCTTCCCAGCGCAGGCGTCCGGGACCATCCAGCATCAATCTCCGCATGGACTAGAGTTTCGCTAGAACGTTCTTTCTAGTCAAGGGTGTGTGGAGGGCAGGATGTCGGATTCCAAACGGCGGATCGTGGTGGCCGCGGCGGAGTTGCTGGCCCGGCGCGGGTATCACGGATTCGGGCTCAAGGCGCTCAGTGGCGCCGCCGGTCTGCCGTACGGCTCGATCTATCACCATTTTCCCGGTGGGAAGGAGGAGATCGCGGTGGCGGCGATCGCCGGGACCGGGAACCTCGTCGGACGGATGATCCGGCAGGCGCCGGACGACGTATTCGCCACGACCACAACGCTGTTCGGCTTCATGGCCGCGAAACTCGCCGACTCGGACTGGACCGATGGCTGCCCGGTCGGCACTCCGGCGCTGGACGGGGGCAGCGACGTGGAGACCGTCCGTGCCGCCTGCGCGTCGGCGTTCGATGCCATGGAATGCGGATTCGCCTCACTCCTGGCGGATCTGGGATTGCCCGAGGCGGACGCGGCCGGGTTGGCGGTGACCGTGGTCGCGGCCTACGAGGGTGCGACCCTGCTGGCCCGGGTGCGCCGATCGGACGAACCCCTCGACATCGTCGCGGCACAGCTGGCCCGGCTGATCCGTGCTTCGCTGCGGGAGGCTGGAATCGGCGGGCGCTGACGACCTGCGCACGGACTCGCCGGAAGCCACGAAACGGGCACCGGGTCCGGGGGAGCGGTGGACGGCGGGCGGTGGGAGATGCGTGTGCCCGGCTCCGTACCCCAGCGAGACCCGGACCGGCTCATCGCATTCGGCGTCGGGGGAGTGGTGGCGGACCACACCGCGAGCCGGATCGAGAGCACTCGCCTGCCGACCGACTCCCCGGCGCACCGTCAGCCGGGTGGCACCGAGTCCAGGACGTCCCGCAATTCGGCGAGTACGAGCGGAAGCTCTTCCAGCGCGGGCGATCCCAGGGCGATGCGCAGACCGTGCGGGACGTGCTGGGTGACGGCGAAGACGTCGCCGGTGCAGACCCGGACGCCGCGGCGCGACAGTTCGGCCGCGATGCGGTCCATGCGCTGGTCGGGGTCGATGGGGAGCCAGGCGAAGAACGAGCGCGGATGGGCGATCGGCCGGAGGTCGCCCAGTTCCCGGCGTAGGACATATTGATGGTCTCCGGCCGCGCGGCGGCTCGCGTGTTCCAGGGCGTCGACCGTGCCGTCGCCGATCCAGCGCACCGCCACGGCCGTGACCAGGCCCGGCGGGCTCGCCATGGTCGCGCGGAGCAATCGTCCGAGCGCGGGTTCGGCGCGCGGCGGGATGACCAGGATGCCGAACCGCAGACCGGCCGCGGCGCTCTTGGACAGACTCGAGACCCAGAACGTGCGCTCGGGAGCCATGGTGACCAGTGGCGCGGGTGCGGGGTCGGCGAGGAAGGCATAGGCAGCGTCCTCGATCAGGAACAGATCATGGTGCCGCGCAATCGAAACGAGGCGTTCGCGCTGCGCGCGGCCGAGGACCCAGCCGAGCGGATTGTGCAGGGTCGGCATGGCGTAGACGGCGCGCACCGGTCGTCGCGCGCACAGCCGGTCGAGGGCGTCCAGGTCCGGGCCGTCGGCGACGGCCGCGATCGGCGCGACATCGACTCCGTGGGCATGGGCGAGCAGCTTGAAGCCGGGATAGGTGAGCTCGTCCGCCGCGACCACGTCTCCGGGTGAGAACAGCGCGCGGACAACGAGATCCAATCCGTGCTGTGCCCCATGGGTGAGCACGACGCGCGCGGGGTCGGCGGCGATTCCGCGTCGATCCAGGAACTCCGTGACTATCGCGCGGTCGTGCGGCCGCCCACCCGGAGGCTGTTGGCGCAGCAGGGCGTCCAGGTCGCCGCCGCCGGCGAGGTCGCGCAGTGCGGTGCGCAGCAGTTCCGCGCGGCGCGGCGACATCGGTTGCGTGAAGGCCAGATCCGCCCACACCGTGTCCGCGCCCGCCCCGTATTCGGCCGACGCCAGCCGCACCGATCGGTCCCGCACGAAACTGCCCCGGCCTGGCTCGCCGACGACCAGTCCGACACGCTTGAGCTCGGCGAATACCCGGGTCGCGGTGGCCACCGCGATGCCGTGCCCGGCCGCGAGCTCCCGATGGGTCGGCAGCCGCTGCCCCGGGGCCCAGCGTCCCGCGCGGATCTGCGCCGCGAGTTCGGCCGCGACCTGCTGATACGTGCGCATCACCCGACTGTACCTAGGACAATTTCTTGATCGTCCTATCTGACCGGTCCTACCGTCCCGTCCATGACGATCTCGCCGACCGAACTGCCGGTTCTGGACTACCTGCACGCCCAGTTGGCCGGAACCCTGGCCGAGGGCCAGACCTGCCAGTTCCGGTATCCGACAGCGATTTCCCGCACTCTCGGGATCCGCCTGACCGCGGTCGTCCTGGGCCGGGCGGTCGTCGAGATCGATACCGATCCCGCGGTGCACGGCAACCAGCAGGGCACGGTGCACGGCGGGCTGCTCACCGAACTGGCGGACGCGGCCATCGGCACCGCGCACTCCACGGTGGTCGGTCCCGGCGAATCGTTCACGAGCATCGATCTGCGGGCGGTCTTCCTGCGCCCGGTCTGGCGCGACACCCTTCGCGCGCACGCATACCCGACGCATTCGGGCCGCACCATCACGCACTACCGGTGCGATATCACCCGCGGTGACGGCAAATCGGTCGCCACCGTCACCAGCATCGTGACGACCCTCTCCGGTGAGCGTTCGACGGGGCGGTGACGGATTCTGTGCGCCCATCGATCCCCGTGCCTCCGCCCCGCGAAATGAGGGTGGCCGAGTTGGCGGACCATAACGAACCGGGCGTCCCCGGCGTGCCGCGGCGGGGGGAAGGCAACTCGATAGCAAACTCCCCAGCATGTCCCGTTCGCCCGGATATCGGCGCGGATAGCGGCCCGCGTGGCCGCCTCGGTCCGCCGCGGCCCGTCGCCCATGCTGGCGACCGGGGGGCCGCCGCCGGGTGGGCCCGGGTGGGCGGTGGAGATGAAGTGGGACGGAGTCCGCATCATCGCGATCCGCGAGGCCGGGGATTGCACCCTGCTCAGCCGCAACGGCAATGACGTCAGCGCGGCCTATCCGGAGATCGTCACGGCATTGAAAGACTTGCCCGGCAAGGGATCTCTGATCTTGGACGGCGAGATCGTCGCGCCGGACCGCGAGGGAGCGCCCTCGTTCGGGCGGCTGCAGCGGCGCATGCACGTGGTGCGGCCGGGGGAGCAGCTGATCGCCGAGGTCCCGGTGCGGTTCTTCGTCTTCGACGTGCTCGGGGTGGACGACCTCGACATCACCGGCGAGACCTACCTCCAGCGCCGTGAGCGGCTGGCCGGCTTGCCGCTGAACGAACCGCTGTCGGCGCCGCCGCACTGGCTCGATGTGGACGCGGCACAGTTGCTGGAGGTGGCGCGGGAACACCGGATCGAAGGCGTCGTGTCCAAACGGACCGATTCGGTGTACCTGCCCGGCCGCCGGTCCCCGGCCTGGATCAAGACGCCGCTGCGGCAGAACACCGAGGTCGTGGTGGCCGGGTGGACGCCGGGCGCGGGCGCGTTCGGGACCACGTTCGGCTCGCTGATCATGGGCGCGCACGACAAGACAGGCCGGCTCGTCTACCTCGGCAATGTCGGCACCGGCTTCACCCAGGCCGCGCGCCGCGTCCTGCGCGGCGCCCTCGACGGGATCACCGTCTCCGCAGCCCCTTTCGACCCGCCGCCGCCGGAAGCGAAAGGGGCGGGCTGGCACTGGGTGGATCCGATCCTCGTCGCCGACGTCGAATATCGCGAATACTCCGGCGAGCGCCTGCGCATGCCCAGCTGGAAGGGGTTGCGCACGGACAAACCGCCCGCCCTGGTCTCGGTCCCGCCATTGCGCTGACACCGCGGCGAACCTCGCGATGGGGCAAGGCAATTGGCGTTATCGGCGCCGATCGACCACAATCGGAGGGATGGGCGGCGTAGGGGCACGGAAGCTACGCGAGCTTTCGGCTGCCGATTCACTGAAACGACTGGCGGGCGCGCACTACGGGCGAATCGTTTACTCGCGCCGGGGACTTCCGATCATCCGGCCGGTCAATCACATCGTCGAGGAGGATGTCGTCGTGGTGCGCGCGCACCTGGGCGCCAGCCTGCTGCGCGGTGACGGTCAGGTGGTGGCGTACGAGGCCGACTCGTTCGACGAGCACACCCGGCAGGGCTGGAGCGTGATCGTCACCGGGGTGGCGCGGGTGGTCATGGATCCCGAACAGGTGCAGCGCTACGAGACGCTGCTGGACCCGTGGATCAATATGCCGATGGACCACGTCATCCGCATCGAGGCCGAGATCGTCACCGGTCTGGAGCTGATCGACGAGGGCGACTGGACCGAGACCCAGCGCCCCTCGCCGCGCTGACCGCCACTGCGGCCACCCCGCACCGGGCCGACCCGACACCACGCGCCGTGGTGACTGTGCGCCGCGGACCACTCCGGTAGCGTGACACGCCGTTGGATCGAGCGCCGCAATTCGTCGGCAAGCTCGACGCGGCCGGTGTCTCGCAGGTGCGAACAGGGGGGTTCCGGCCGCCGGCACGCGGAAGGAACACCATTTGACAGCCTCGGAACGGCAGCTACCGGACACCGGCGCCGCATCCACGGACGAGGGATACTCGCGCGGCCTCTCACCGCGCACCATTCAGATGATCGCCATCGGCGGCGCGATCGGCACCGGCCTGTTCTACGGCGCGGGCGGCGCGATCCAGAAGGCCGGTCCCGCGCTCGTCCTCTGCTACCTGGCCGCCGGTCTGGCCATCTTCGTGATCATGCGGGCGCTGGGCGAACTGCTCACCTACCGCCCGGTCGCGGGCAGTTTCGCCGAGTACGCGCACGAATTCCTGGGCCGCTTCGCGGGATTCGCCACCGGCTGGACCTACTGGGCGGTGTGGGTGGCCACCTGCATGGCCGAGATCACGGTGGCCGGGAAGTACGTGCAGTACTGGTTCGACATCCCGCAGTGGGTGACCGCGCTGGTCGTGCTGGGCATCATGTTCGTCGCCAACCTGGTGTCGGTGCGACTGTTCGGCGAGGGCGAGTTCTGGTTCTCGACCATCAAGGTGACCGCCATCGTCACCATGATCGTGCTCGGCCTGGGCGTGCTGGTCTTCCACTTCGGCCACGCCACCAACCCGACCGTTACCAACCTGTGGAACGACGGCGGCGTGTTCCCCAACGGTTTCGGGCAGGCGCTGCTGGCCCTGCAGATCGTCGTCTTCGCCTATGTCGGCGTGGAGCTGGTGGGCGTGACCGCCGGTGAGGCGCGCGACCCCAAGCGGACCCTGCGCAAGGCCATCAACTCGCTGCCATTGCGGATCGGCCTGTTCTACATCGGCGCGCTCGTGGTCATCATGTCGGTGTCGAGCTGGCGCACCTTCCACGCGGGCCGCAGCCCGTTCGTGGAGGTCTTCGAGCAGATCGGCATTCCGGGCGCGGCCGGGATCATCAACTTCGTGCTCCTCACGGCGGCGCTGTCGTCCTGCAACTCGGGCATCTACTCGACCGGGCGCATGCTGCGCAGCCTGTCACAGCGTCAGGACGCGCCGTCCGCGCTGGCGAACCTGAGCGGCCGGTCGGTCCCCGCGGTCGGAATCGCGGTCTCGGCGGCGGTCATGGTGACCGGTGTCGCGGTGAACTACTTCTCGCCGGACAAGGCGTTCGGCTACATCACCTCGGTGTCCACCATGGGCATCATCTTCGTCTGGGGCATCATCCTGGTCTGCCACCTGATCTACCGGGTCCGCGTCAAGCAGGGCGTGCTGCCGGGCAGTGACTACCGGCTGCCGGGAGCCCCGATCACCACGGCACTGGCGCTGGCGTTCCTCGCGCTGGTCGTGGTGCTGCTGTTCTTCACCGAGGACGGCCGCAGCGCGCTCGTGGTCGGCGCGGTGTGGGGTCTGCTGGTGTGCGCGGCCTACCCGTTCATGTCCCGCAAATCCGCGGAAAACGCTGTCCACCAGTAACTCCGGACGGGTCCGAGACGCCGCCCGCCCCGCCGCCCACCGGTGGCCGGGCGGGCGGCGTCGTTTCGCCCCGGTCTCATTCCCTCTGCGAGGTAACGAAATCCGGGCATGCGGAGCACGCGGCGGGCGTAGCTTGCTTGGTGCAGGCTAGTTCCAGGGGTGAACATGAACGATCCGCGACGCTACGTTGTCATCGGCGGGGGACTGGCCGGACTGGCCTCAGCGGTCTGGCTCGCCGAAGCCGGGAAACAGGTCACGCTCCTGGAACGCCGCGGACGGCTCGGCGGGCGCACGCACTCGCTGGAAGTCGCGCCGCTGCGCGACATTCCCGACAACGGCCAGCACGTGATCGCCAGCGGGTACGAGCATCTGTTCCGGTACCTGACCAGCGTCGGCACCCGGCAGTACGTGAGCTTCCCGCAGCAGGGCGTGCTGCGCTGGCCCGGCGGGCGCACGGCGATCCTGGGTACCGCCGGATTTCCCGCCGTGCGCGCCCTGCTCGGCGCCCACCCCGACGCGAGCGCCGCCGACCGGGTGCGCGCGGCCGCCGCCACCGTCAAGATGGGCTGGCAGAGTCTGCGCCAGCCCGGCGATCTGGCCGACCTCACCACCGACCAGTGGTTCCGCCGCCTCGGCATGCCCGACACCGCCCGCGAGGCGCTGTGGGACTGGCTGGCCCTCGGCATCGCCGCCGAACCGGTGCGGCAGGAATCGGCCAAGGTGTTCGCCGACGTACTGGCCACCGGAATCCGCTTGGGCGTCAAGCGGATGCGGCCGGTCACCATCGGCTACCCGACCACCGACCTGGACACCCTGTTGGTCTCCGGTGCGCAGCGGGTCTTCGACCGGCACGGGGTGGACGTGAAATACCGGGCGGTGGCGCGCCGCATCCACATCACCGACGGCGCGGTCACCGGCGTCGAATTGGCCGGGGGCGAGGTGCAACCCGCCGACGCGGTGGTGTGCGCGGTTCCCAACTCCTACATCGGCGGACTGCTCGACGAGCTGCCCGAGCACGACCGCATCTATTCGGCCGCCGACAAACTCGGGTACACCCCGATCGTCAGCACCAACCTGTACCTGGACCGCCCGCTCGGCACCAAAGCCGCCATGGAGGCCCTCATCGGCGGGACCGGCGTCATCGACGAGGTCTTCGACCGCCAGCGCATGCACGGGCGCGGGACGCTGAACGGCTGGCTGTACTGCCTGACCACCAGCGGCGCGTACGAGCAGATCCACAAGCCGCACCACGAGGTGGTCGACGAGCAGATGGCGCTGCTGCGTCGCTACTACCCGGCCGCCGAGGACGCGAAAGTGCTGCACGCGCAGGTGGTTCCGATGCCACGGGCCACCTTCTCGCAGGTGGTCGGCACCGACGGGTTGCGGCCGGACCAGGCCACCTCGGTGCCCACGCTGGTGCTGGCGGGGGATTGGACCCGAACCGACTGGTCGGCCACGATGGAGAGCGCGGCCCAGAGCGCCTCCAGGGCCGTCGACCTGCTGCTCGCCCTCCCCGGCGTCCGGACCCAGAACCGGCGGAAGGTCATGCGGCGCTGAAGCGGCGAACCATCACCCGCGTTCGGCTCGCGACACGGGCTCGCGGAAGTAGTTGAGGATCAGCCGGGTGAGGTCGGCGAGAAAGCGCTCGCGCGGGATGGGCGGCCGATATTCGACAGCACCCGCGCGCGGACCCGCTCGGTCACCTCGGCGGTATAGCGCTCGATGACCGCGGCCACGATCGCGTCCTTGTTCGGGAAGTACTGATACAGCGAGCCCGGACATTACTGCCCGGTCCACGCCGATCGGGGCTCGGACCCGATCACCAGATTCCGCCAGCTGACCGGGTTTTGACACCATGGCACACCCGCGCCCGCATGATCCGCCGCGCCCGCCACATCGACCCCATGTGGGACCGCAACACCAGAATCGCGCGCTACCTCGCCGCCCGTGCCGGAATCCACGGCACCCCGTTCGACCACCACGACAGCACCGTCGACACCGCGCGCCGCCCGGTCTGATCGGTCAGCCCTGGGAGCCGACGATACCCAGATACACCACCATCAGCGTGAACAGGAACCAGCCCACACCCTGCCAGATCGGCCACGCCCGCCCGGCCCGCCACGCCCGGTACGCGAGCACCAGCGCGAGGATGCCGCCGGCGAGCAGGACCCCGCCCGGCACCAGGCCCACGACCACCTTCGAGGTGCCGTCGCACAGCACCGACCCCGCGTTCAGGCACCGATCCCGGGCCGAGGCCCACACCAGCACGATCACGCCGCCCGCCACGGCGATCCCCAGCACGCTCAGCACGTAGCGGGTCGCGTGCCGCAGCATCTCCGGATCGTTCCACCGCTTCTCCACGTCATTGACCATCGCCGCACCTCCTCACCCTGGCGTTACCCGTTCCGCGCTGGATACCACCATGATCGTCCCCGCGACGGCGGCCCGGCACGCCCGGCCGGCCGATTCCGCTGCCGCGATGCCTGACCGAGATCGAGTCGGCGGTGTAGTCGGCCATGGGCGATCGGGTAGGCATCGTCTGGGCACTGGGCACTGGGCACTGGGCACTGGGCACTGGGCACTGGGCACTGGGCACTGGGCACTGGGCGCGATGGGTCTCTTGCGGCGGCAGTGTCATCCTGACCGCATGGGAGGCCCCGGATGCTGGGACCTCGCAGGGCGTCGGCGTGTACGCGGCGACATGCCGATCAGGGGTGCGAAGTACGGCATTCTGGCGAAAACCGCTGGCCGAGGCCACTGGGTCGTATGTCAGCATCGAGGCATGCCCCACTGGATTCAGGTGCTGCCCGCCTTCGCCCTCGCCTCGCTCATCCTGGCCGCGCTGCCCGGACCGGCCACCGCGCTGTTCCTGCAGCGGTCGGTGCGCGACGGCCGCGCCGCGGGGCTGGCGGCCGTGGTGGGCAATGAGATCGGCATCTTCGGGTGGACGGTCGCCGGAGGCGCGGGACTGTCGGCACTGCTGGTGGCCAACCAGGTCCTGAACCTGGGCATCCATCTGATCGGCGCGCTCGTGCTGATCTGGCTGGGCGTCCAGGCCTGGCGTGGCACCCGCGGTGATCGCGGGGCCCGCGCCGACGACGCCTTCGGTGCGGCGCTGACCGCCGCGCTGCCCGGCGGCCGCACGCCCGCGGCCGCCTTCCGCGCCTCGCTGATCTCCATCGCGGCCAACCCCAAGGCCGCGGTCTTCGGCCTGACGATCCTGCCGCAGTTCCTACCCAGCAGCGGCCCGGTGTTGCCGACGGTGTTCATCCTGGCCGCCATCCAGCTGGTCATCGACACCTCGTGGTGCGTCGGCGTCGTCCTGGCCGCCGACCGCGCCGGAACCTGGCTGCGCCGCACCGGCATTCGCCACCGCATCGAACGCGCCCTGGCCGCGATCCTCGTCGCGCTCGGCCTCGGCCTGGCCGCTGACGCCCGCTGACCTGACCCCGCTCGCGCTCGACTCGGCTCGCACCTGAACGGGACCGCGCTCCGGCAAACCCTGTGCCCCGCGCGCCCTGTGCCCCGCGCGCCTCCCGGACTCGCACCACAGTGCGACCGGCGGGCCCTCGAGGTGGGCGCGGCACGCGGCCACCGGGGTCCCGATGGTGCGCCGCGGGTTGCGGCCGTGCGCTGCTGCGCGCGGGTCAGCCGCGGGAGGCGGCGGGTGTGGTCGGCTCCGACAGGAAGTCCTGCCCGCCGACGTAGACCGTGTGACCCAGCGGCGCGTCGAGGGTGGTGGCGTCGGCGACCGCGGTGGCGAACTCCTCGACCGTCGGCAGATCGCCCTGGTCGCGACGCTCGGTGACCGCGTCGGGGTCGCGCCGTTCGAGCAGGCGCACGATGATGGTGCCGTCGATCATGTCGCCGGACACCACGGTGAAACCGATTCCGCGGTCGGCGAATTCGCCGGTCATGGCACGCAGCGCGTCCTCACCGGCCCGCTTGCTCGCGGCGATCTGCTCGTAGCCGGGCGGGGCCTGGCGGGTGGGGGAGAAGTGGGCCTGGTGGCTGGTGACGAACACGATCCGGCCGCCCGCCGGGAGATGCGGCAGCGCGAGCGCGGCCAGCCCGGTCTGGGCGTCGCGGTTGAGCAGCATGGCGTAGTCGGGCGCGGCATCGCGCTCCAGGCCGCCGGAAGCGTTGAGCACCAGCACATCCAGGCGGCCGAACTCCGCGACCACACCCTCGACGAGCGCCCGCGCGCTCTCGGGATCCGCGATGTCCGCGCCCGCCACCGAGGCGCTGCCGCCCGCGGCCGCGATCTCGGCGGCCAGCGTCTCGGCGCGCTTGCGCTTCTCCCGGTAGTTCACGACCACGTGGTCGCCCCGGCCTGCCAGCACCCGCGCGGTCTCCGCGCCGATCCCGCGGGAGGACCCGGTGATCAGCACGATGCGCCGTTCGGTCCCTGTCGTCGTAGTCATGCGCGACCTCCATCCTCCAGAGTGCTTCTAATTCAGAAGCACTACATTGGTACTTCGAAATGAGAAGCGCAAGTCAGCCACCGCCCGCCAACAGCCGCGCCGACGACTCGGCCGCCCCGCTCCTGGCCGCCATGGACCTGCTCGGCCAGCGCTGGATCCTGCGCGTGATCTGGGAATTGGAGCCGGGCGCACTGGGCTTCCTGGAACTGCGCCGCCGCATGGGCAATTGCTCGTCGAGCATGCTGTCGGTGCGCCTGCAACGGCTCGCCGACGCCGGGGTCGTGCTCAAACGCCCCGACAAGTCCTACGAGTTGACCACCGCCGGTACGGAGTTGGGCCGCGCGCTGGAAGACGTGTGGGAGTGGTCGGAGCGGTGGGCCGACAACCTCGAGGGCACACGCGACACCGACGGCGGGTAAGGGCGCCGCACACGCGAGGCCCGGTGGCGCCGGACGATCAGGCCCGGTCGCCCGACCCGGTGATGCCGCGCCGGATCTCACCCGGCATGTGCTCCTCGCGCGGTGTGGCGCGGAAGCGCGACGAATGCAGCTGCCAGGGCACGCTCGTCACCATCACCCCCGGCTCGAACAGCAGCCGCGCCTTGAGTCGCAGTGAACTCTGGTTGTGCAGCAGGTTCTCCCACCAGCGACCCACCACGTACTCGGGGATGAACACGCTCACCACATCCCGCGGCCGCGACTTGCGCTGCCGCTTGATCTCGTCGAGCACCGGCCGGGTGATCTCCCGGTACGGCGATTCGATGACCTTGAGCGGGATGCCGACCCCGAAGCTCTCCCAGTCCCGGGCCAGATCGCGGGTATCGGCGTCGTCCACATTGACCGTCACCGCCATCAGCGTGTCCGGCCGGGTGGCGCGCGCGAACTGCACCGCCCGCTGGGTCGCCTTGTGCCAGCCCGACACCAGCACCACCGCGTGCACCCGCCCCGGCAGCATCTCCAGCTCGTCCGGATCGATCGCGAGTTCGCCGCGCACCGACGTGTAGTGCCGGTGGATCAGCCACATGATGGCCACCAGGATCGGCATGGCGATGACCACCAGATACGCGCCGTGGGTGAACTTGGTGATCATCACGACCACCAGCACCACGCCGGTGAAGCACGCGCCGAAGGCATTGATGAAGCGCGCCCGGTGGATTCGCAGCCGCTCGCCGGAGCTCTGCGCGGTCCGCAGCTCCCGGTTCCAGTGCCGCACCATGCCGGTCTGGCACAGTGTGAACGAGGTGAACACTCCCATGATGTAGAGCTGGATGAGCCGGGTGGTGGACCCGTCGAAGGCATAGATGAGCGTCCCCGCCGCCACCGCCAGCAGGATGATGCCGTTGGAGAAGGCCAGCCGGTCGCCGCGGGTGTGCAGCTGGCGCGGCATGTAGCGGTGTTGCGCGAGAATCGAATTCAGCAGCGGGAAGCCGTTGTAGGCGGTGTTGGCGGCCAGGATGAGGATCAGCGCCGTGGTGACCATCAGGTAGTAGAACGCGAGGCTGTTGCCGCCGAACACGGCCGCCGAGATCTGCGCGATGACGGTCTTCTGCGCGTCGTTGTGGCAGTCCCCGGCGAATCCGATGATGTCGCAGGTGTTCTCGGTGACCCGGGTCTTGGTGATCATCGCCAGCGCCGTCACCCCGGAGAACATGGCGATGGCGATGACGCCCATGGCGGTCATGGTCCGCGCGGCATTGAGCGCCTTGGGCTTGCGGAAGGCGGGCACTCCGTTGGAGATGGCCTCCGCGCCGGTGAGCGCGGTGCAGCCGGAGGAGAAGGCCCGCAGCAGCAGGAAGGCGACCCCGACGGTGGACAGCCCCACCTGCTCGGCGTGGATCTCGTAGTGGGCGCTCTCGGCGACCGGGGTGTGCCCGAGCAGGGTTTGTCCCAGCCCGACCACGATGAGCGCGAACACCCCGAGGACGAACCCGTAGGTGGGAATCGCGAAGGCGCGGCCGGACTCTCGCACACCGCGCAGGTTCATGGCGGTCAGGAAGACGATGAACCCCAGATCGATGACCACCCGGTAGGCGTTCAGATCGGGCACCGCCGAGATGATGTTGTCCACGCCGGCCGACACCGACACCGCCACGGTCATCACGTAGTCGACCAGCAGCGCGGCCGCCACCACCAGGCCGGGCAGCGCGCCGAGGTTCTCGGCCACCACCTCGTAGGAGCCGCCACCGGACGGATACGCCTGCACCACCTGCCGATACGACAGCGCCACGACGGCCAGCAGGACCACCACGCCCGCCGCGACCACCGGTGTCAGGTGCAGGTATGCCAGCCCGCCCAGGGTCAGGATGAGCAGGATCTCCTGGGTGGCGTAGGCGACCGAGGACAGCGGGTCGCTGGCGAAGATCGGCAGCGCGAGCCGCTTGGGCAGCAGGGTCTCGCCGAGCCGATCGCTGCGAAACGGCCGTCCGAGCACGAGTCGTTTGGCTACGTCGATCGGTGAAACCACGCTCCGCAGCCTAGGTCTGAAAACCGGGAGAATCGGAACCCCATGCCGTAGAGAATTCGTAAAGATACCGGACTGTCCGGCCCCGCTGCCTGCGGATTCGAAGACTTGTGCGGTTGATCGAACAACCACCTAGACTGTCTGGGACGTAATCGAGGGATTTGGAGAGGTGACACGATGGGAGACCGGACGGTCGTCGCCGACGTTGCCGACGAATTGGCGCGCCGCGTGGCATCCGGGGAGTACGAGCCCGGTGGTCTGATGCCGTCCGTCCGCCAGGTCGCCGAGGAGTTCGACCTCAATCGTGCGACAGCGCAATTGATTCTGGGCCGGCTGGAATCCTACGGCTTCGTGGACGCCCACCGCGGCAAGGGATTCGTGATCCGCGATGTCCGCGCCGAGGGCGGCGTGGACGTGTACGGGCGGCTGTTCCGGCTGTCCATGCCGGAACCGGAGATCGCCGCGGAGATGTTCGGCAATATCGTCGACGAGGAACGCGGGATCGCGCTCGAGGCGCTGCTCGCCTACACCGGCAGCGAGCGCCCGCTCGATCCGGCCGAACTCAAGGCCGAGATCGACGAACTGGAAACCCTTGCGCGCGGCACGGACCCGGATCCGTACCGGATGCTGAGCATCGAACTCGGGCTGCTGCGCCGGATGCTCACCGCGCTCGGGCTCTCGGTGCAGCGCTCGGTGCTCAACTCGATCGGCGAGATGGTGCTCGAGGTGCCGGCAGCGGTCGAGGCGTACTTCGCGGTCTCCCCGGATCTGCACGTGCTGGTGTGGCGGGCGCTGGTGGCGGTGTGGGAATCCGACGCCGGTCCGAGTCAGGCGCAGCTCGCGCTGTTCGAGGATCTGTTCGGCATGTACCACCGGAAAGTGGTGGCGCGCTTCGAGGAACTGGTCGGTGCGGCCGGATCCGGCGCCGCCGGTGTGGTGGCCGCGACCGCGTGAGTTCGGGCCGACGGGTCGGTCTCGTCTCAGACAACCCCTCTTGGCAGAATTCTCGACGATTTTCAGCGCCCGAATTGGGAGCTATTGACCGATTACCGCGTTCATGATGGTGCCCGCGCTCGTCGCCACAATGCCGCCGACGAGCGCCCCGGCCACCTGTTTGGGCGACTGTAAACCGCTGCCGCTCCACTTTTCCCACGCGAAGCGACCGCCCGCGTAGGTGATGGCGAGGACTCCGGAAAGCAGCACGAACCAGGTGAAGTACCGGACCAGCCGCATCAGCTTGTCGGCCGCGGGCGGGGTCTCGGGCGTGGGATCGACGATCTGCGCGTGCTGAATCTGGGTCAGCAGCTCGTGGGCGGCAATAAGAAACATCTCGGCGCTCTTCCACGTGGGGGCAATTCACCCTCAGGGGTACTCGCCGGACCCACTGTCACGCAAGGGAAGTCGCGCTCTTGTTCGTCATCGGGCATCGACGCGAACGCAATAGTGCGCGCGCCCGGTACGGTCAGTCCACGTCGTTGTCGGCGGACAGGTACGCTATGGCCGCCAGATACTGCCGGCAGGCGAAGTGCTGGTCGTGCGCGCGGAGGAGGGCGCGGGCCTGGCGGTAGGTGAGGGTGCGTGGTTCCGCCTCGCAGTCACCGGATTGGTCGCCGCGAGCGACGGCGTCGGTGGTACGGACGAGCATCTGCGTCATGGGATGCCTCTGGCCGAGTGGGGGATTGGTGCACCGAGTTTAGGAGCTCGGATCGTGCAGATGCAAGCACATCTGCACGCTCGTTGCGGGTCTCGGGGAGAGATTCCGGCGTCACGTGACCTTTCGGGCATGGGGTCCCGGAAACAATCGGGCGAACGGGACGAACTGACCCGAATTCTCTGTCCCCCCTTCGCAACTTCGCTCCTGAGCATGGGTTCCAAGATCAAATCTGTTGTGTTGCAAAGGATGTGCATGCTCGAGGCCATCGATCATGGGCTACCTGCGTGCTATCGTCGTGCTTGCGGTTGCAACTGTAAGTACATCTGATCGAACAATTGCAAGTACTGGGACCACCGTCTGCGGGCGGTACTGGCAAGGAGTCTGAAATGACGGACATCTCGGCAACCTCGATCGATCGCTCGAATCTCTTGTGGCGCAAGAGCACCTTCAGCAATCCCAGTGGGAACTGCGTGGAACTCGCCCCGCTCGCCAATGGGCAGGTCGCCGTGCGCAACTCGCGCGACCCCGAAGGCTCGCTGATCGTGTACACGCGCCCGGAGATCGATGCGTTCCTGCAAGGCGCGAAGAGTGGAGAGTTCGACGACCTCGCGCGCTGAGCGGTAGCATTGGCAATCGGCGCGGTGGTTCGCGACTAGCCGTTGTGAGTCCACTGCCGGCAAACCCGAGCATCGGAGTGGACCTCATGATCGCAGAACCCCTTGCCCACCTGCAGGCGGATTCCGCTGTCGCCGAACGCGGCCCGACCGCACTGCGGATCGCGGTGGGCAGCCAGCTACGAAAGCTGCGGGAGTTCAACAAAATCACGCGGGAGGCCGCGGGTGAACACATCCGCGGGTCCCATGCCAAGATCAGTCGCCTGGAACTCGGGCGCACCGGATTCAAGGAGCGCGATATCCGGGATCTGTTGACGCTGTATGGCGTTGACGATCCCGGTGAGCGCGAGCAGTTCCTGGACCTGGTGCGCAAGGCGAATCAGCCGGGCTGGTGGCACCGCTACAGCGATCTGCTGCCTTCCTGGTTCGAAACCTATCTGGGGCTCGAGCACGCGGCGAAGTCCATCCGCACCTACGAGGGACAGCTGGTTCCGGGTCTGTTGCAGACCCCCGACTACGCTCGCTCGATCGTTGCCCTCGGGCACGATGTGGATGGGGAGCGCCGCGTCTCGCTGCGCCGGCGTCGGCAGGAGCTACTCACCCGCGATGGCGCGCCCAGCTTCTGGGCCGTGCTCGACGAGGCGGTCCTGCATCGTCCCGTGGGCGGGCCGGGCGTCCTGCGCGGTCAGATCGAGTACCTCATCGAGATCTCCAAGCGCCCGAACGTCACCATCCAGTTCCTGCCGTACGGGGCGGGTGGCCACGCGGCTGCGGGAAGCTCGTTCACCATGCTTCGCTTCGCCGAGGCCGAACTGCCCGACATCGTGTATCTGGAGCAGCTCACCAGTGCGCTGTATCTGGATCGCCGTGAGGACCTCGAGCTGTACCGGCAGGTGATGGATCAGCTCAGCGTGCAGGCGGAGCCGCCGGAGCGTTCACGCAAAGAGCTGGCGAAGATTGCCGAGAAGCTCGACTGAGCGCCGCGCGGGGCCATCAGGACCCGCGCCGGCTGCCCTGCGGATACCCCGCAGACGGATAAGGGGCCCCTCACGGGGCCCCTATCAGCGTGCCGCGAACCGGGCGGGTCTGCGGCACGGCCGGATTCGGTTACTGCCTGATGAAGCTGGAAGCGATCCGCCAGAACGCCTCCGGCTGCATATGGTGCAGATCCCAGTCGTTCACCATGGCGTGTGCCGTGGTGACGATCCGCTCGATGTCGAAATCATACCGAGTGGCCGCTCCAGTGGATTCGACCTGGCGAATGACGAAAGCGGTTGCCGTCTCACGTGAATAGGTTTGCTCCGGCTGACTTCTGTCGGCAAACCCGAGTCGGCTGAGGTTGATTGGCTGGTTCATTCGAACGCCCCTGACGCCAGGCCGACGGCTGACCGTGGGCGAAGAATCGCCGGTGATTCACCGCTCGGCTCTCTGGTTGTCCCCTATTGGTGCCTTGCAACGACGAGTCTATGACCGTGCGTTGCGCAGATGCAAGTACATCTGCAACATCGAATTCGCAGTGTCAGAGTGCTTTTCGGGATGCTATGAGTTTGCGAAACGATGGTTGGCGAAAGGTTGTAATGGGCCCCGAACAGGGCTTTCCCAGTACTTCCGATCGAAAGTTCCGGAGGGAAACGCCTGTTCCGCTTTATCCAGGAATTCGCTGAAGATCAATTATCGCCGTGATGAGCCCTGTCCTGGGCCTTCGCAGCTTTGATCCGATCTTGTTCGAGGACCATCAGGCCGATTCCGAAACGCAGGCAGAGCGCCCCGATGAGCCCGCACAGCACGCTCCAGACGAGCTCACCGTACCCGGCGGTCGTCAAAGTCAATGCGATCGACACGATTCCGGAGGCGGTCAGAATCGGGCCCGGCAGATTCTGGATGGCCCTCGGCCGATAGGGGGTCTCGTCCGGCGGCCGGCCGGTGCCACCCGGCCGATTGCGGGTGCCGCCACGAGGAATGTGGTCGCCGCCCGGCGGAATGTGGGCGACGGGGTAGGCGTACGGAGTGACAGGCAACATCACTGTCCTTTCTCCGGAGGTAATGCAGAACCGATAACAAGCGGATACCCGGACAGGTTCGGCCGAATCACGCGGTGTCGCCCCCTGTACGCAACCACCGCGGCCGCGCGGCGATCACAACAGGCCCGCCCGCACACCGTCGTGGCCGTCAGTGATGCCCAGATCGTCCAGCAGGCCGAGAAACGCGCGTGCGTAGGGTGCGGCCGTGGTCCCGGTCCTGACGAGCTCCCAGTCGACCTGTGCGCGCAACTCCCGGGCGATGTGCAGCAGCCGGGTGAAATCCAGCCGCTGCGGATCGGCCACGGTCAGTTCGTCCACCAGGAAGTCGGCCACCGTCACCACGGGCGCCGCGATCGGCCCGATGGGCAGCCGCTCGGCGCGTGCCAGCAGCGCGTCGGTGACGGGGCGGCGATCGGTGCCGAACACCAGATCCAGCCGCACCCCGCCGTCGTAGAGCGTGGCCCGCTCGGACTCGGTCCCCGGTGGCGGCCGCAGGCCCGCGGCCGACAACAGGAGCACCCCGCGCGGCAGGTCCGACGGGCGCAGCAGCACGTCGACCTCCGGAGGCGTCTCGGTCACCGGACCGCCGCGGGCGTACACCGCGCACTCCCCGGTGAGGGCGCAGGGAATGTCGTTGTCCTGCAGGGTCTGTACGGCGAGGGTCAGGGTGCCGAGTAGCCGGTCGATGGCGCGGACCATGTCGATGGCGTACCCGTGCCCCGGCCCGCTGAATCCGTGAGTCGACCACCCGCCCGACGGGGACTCGATCACCCACCCAGCGGGCCCCGGATTGAAACGGGTTTCACGCCTGTGTTAGCTCTGGGAACAGTGGATTGATCGATTCGAGTGGACGGGAGCCGGTGCCGTGGTGGATGTGCCCGCGTATTTCGACGAGGTGGACGGCGGGTTCTTCCCGACGTCGTTCGCGGCCAGCCAGTGGTCCTCGGCGCAGGTGGTCGGGCCGGCCCTGACCGGCCTGCTGGCACGCGAACTCGAACGGACCCAGGCTACCGACGGTTTCGTGCCGGTGCGGCTGACCGTGGACCTGTTCAGCGCCGCCCGCTTCGAGCACACCACGACGCCGGTCGTGCGGGTGCGCGACGGCAAGCGGATCCGGGTCGCCGACGTGAGCGTGGTGCAGGGCGGCACCATCGCCGCGCGCGCCACCGCCGTGCTGCTGCAGCCGTCCGAGCAGCCGCCGGGGGAGCTGTGGCGGCGAGAGCGGGAACCGCAGCCGCCTTCGCGCGACATCGCCCCGCCCTCGGCGCTGCCGCAGACGCCGCTGTTCAACAGCGGCGAGGACTCGCCGGTGTGGAACTCGGTGCCCACCGACCATGAGAACGCCGACCGCAAGCGCACCTGGCAGAACCCGATCCGGGTGGTGACCGGGGAGGAGCTGAGCCCGTTCGTGCGGGTCGCGGTGGTGGCCGAGGCGACCAGCATGATGACCAACTGGGGCGACAAGGGCATCGGGTTCATCAATACCGATATGACGCTGGGCCTTTCGCGGCAGCCCGAGGGCACCGAGATCGGCGTGGAGGCCGACAGCCACTTCAGCGAACACGGCCTGGCGGTGGGTGTGGCCACGCTGTTCGACCGGATCGGGTCGTTCGGCAGCTGCATGGTGACCTCGGTGTCCAACGCGGGCCGCCAGATCAGCAACGCCCAACTCGACATGGTGATGCGCAAGCGGCTGTAATCCGCCGGCGCCCTCGGCAATCGGTCCGCGAGATCGCGGATCGATGACAGGATGGGCGTGACACGCGGTCCGGTCAGGGCACGGACCGGTCTCGAACCAGCGTCGAACCGACCACTCCCGAGTGTCACAGTGGTGTGTCCCCGTAGGCTTCGCGGACCACCGACTGACCGATCCGTGGGGGTATTGTGCGGAGTCGCTTCCGAAGACTGGCCGGTGCCTTGACGATCGGCTGCTGCGTGATCGTCACGTACTGCGCCGCACCGGGTTTCGCGCAGCCACCCGAACCTGGAACCGCACCGAACCCGCCCGGCATCTCCCTGCCCGACATCCAGCATTGGATCGACCAGCTGCTCCCGGCGCCCGCCCTCCCCCCGGCCCCCGTGGAGTCCCCGTTGGTCGACACTCCGGAGCTGGCACCGGATCTGGCGGCGCTGCGGGCCGCCACCATGCCCGCGCCGATCGGCGATCCGTTCATCGACGACTGGCCCGCCGGGCTCGACGCCGTGGACCCGGGCGGCATGGTCGCGGTGCGCGACGTAACCGCCACGGCCGCACCCACTCTGATCGTGCCGGTGCGGCAGGTGCTCCAGTTCAAATACCGCACCAACGACTCTCACGACGAGCCGTCCTACGGGATCGCCAGTCTGGTGCTGCCGGACGGGCAGTGGACCGGGCCGGGACAGCGGCCGGTGGTGGTCAACAATCTGCCCATCGACGCGCTGGGCCGCGACTGCAACCCGGGATACACACTCGCGCACGGGTTTACCCGGGCCGCCAATCTGACCGGCTATGCCCTGCCCACCACCCAGCTGGCGCTGCTGCGCGGCTACGGCGTGCTCATCACCGACCACGAGGGCCCGCGCATGGCCTACGCCGAGCCGACCGTGGCCGGGCACGCCATCCTCGACGCCATCCGCGCGACCCGCGGCTACCTGCCGGATGAGCTGGGGGAGAGCAAGTTCGGGATGATCGGGTACTCCGGCGGGGCCATCGCCACCAACGGCGCGGTGAAGCTGATGGCCGAGTACGCCCCCGAACTGTCGGAGGTGGTGGTCGGCGCGGCGCTGGGCGGGGTGCCCGCGGACTTCAGCATCCTGGCGCACTCGATGAACGCCAATCTCGCCTCGGGGGTGTTCCTGGGCGCGGTGTTCGGGATCGGCCGCGAGCGGCCCGAGATCCTGGCCCGGATGAACCATCTGGCGCAGTGGGTGACGACCTCGCAGCTGATCAACAGTCAGTGCAGCGAGGTGTTCGCGCTCCCGGGCGTGCTGCAGCTGCCCATCGACATCGCCGCCAATATCCCCGATCCGCTCGACAGCGATCTGGCGCACGAGATCTACGGCATCACCCGCATGGACGGCAGGAAGTCACCCGTGCCGCTGTTCATCTTCAATGGCGAACAGGAATTCTGGGTCCCCGCCGAAGGCGCGAAGAACCTCTACCGCGAGCAGTGCGACCTGGGCGTGCCCGCCGTGTACCGCAGCGTCCTCGGCGAACACTTCATCGGCGCCTTCACCGGCTACCCCGAATCCCTGACCTGGCTCGACCAGAGATTGCAGGGCATACCCGCGCCCAACGAGTGTTGAACGCGGGCAGCGCTTCTCACCATCAGCGAGAACCAACGCTTCCGGGGAAGCCCCCGGAGGCTCGTGGAAGGGGTTTCAGGGGAAGCCCCTGAGAGCCCCCGAGAGTTGGGTCTGCGTCACATCGGGAAGAGGTTGTGCTTGCGCGGGTTGGGCTTGCGGACCGCGTTCTTGTCGCGCAGCAGACGCAGGGCCTTGCGGATCTCGAGGCGGGTTGCCGAGGGCTCGATGACCGCGTCGATGTAGCCACGCTCGGCCGCCACCCACGGGTTGTCGATGAGCGCGTTGTAGAAGTCGACCATCTGCTGGCGGACGGTCTCGCGCTGCTCGGGCGGGGTGGCCGCGAGGGTCTTCTTGCCGGTGACGGTCACCATGCCGTCGGCGCCGATGACCGCGATGCGGGCGGTCGGCCACGCCAGGTTGACGTCCACGCCGAGCTGCTTGCAGCCCATGACCGCGTAGCCGCCGCCGTACGCCTTGCGGGTCACGATGGTGACGATCGGGACCGTCGCCTCGATCAGCGCGCGGAACATGCGGCCACCGCGCTTGATGACGCCGTTGCGCTCCTCCTCGACACCGGGCAGCACGCCGGGGGTGTCGACGACGTAGACGAGCGGAATATTGAACGCGTCGCACAGGCGGATGAAGTACGCGCCCTTGTCCGAGCAGGCCGCGTCGAGCGCGCCGCCCAGCACCATGGGCTGATTGGCGATGACGCCGACCGGGCGGCCGTCCACGCGGGCGAACCCGGTGATCAGGTTCTGCGCGGCCGCTTCGCCGACCTCGAGGAAGGCGCCGTCGTCGAAGATGCGCAGCAGCACCTCGTGCATGTCGTAGCCCTGGCGATCGGAGTCCGGGATGATCCGGTCCAGTTCGCGATCGGAGTCGGTGATCTCCGGCTCCAGACCCGGGTTGATGACCGGAGGCTCCTCGATGCAGCTGCTGGGCAGGTAGCTGAGGTACTCGCGGGCCCAGTTGAGCGCGTCGACCTCGGTGCGGGCCACGTGGTGCAGCAGGCCGTTGCGGGCCTGCACGGCCGCGCCGCCCAGTTCCTCGGCGCTGATGTCCTCGCCGGTGATGCCCTTGATGACCTCGGGGCCGGTAACGAACATGTACGAGTCGTCGGTGGCGACCAGCACGTCCATATTGACCGGGCCGTACACCGAGCCGGCCGCGCACTTGCCGAACATGACCGCGACCATCGGCACGAAGCCCGACAGGTCCTCCTGCAGGCGGCACATGGTGGCATACCAGGCCAGGGCGGTCACGCCCTCCTGGATGCGGGCGCCGCCGGAGTCGTTGATCACCACGACCGGGCAGGCGTTCTTGTACGCGAACTCCATGACCAGGCGGACGCGGCGCCCGAAGGTCTCGCCGACCGAACCGCCCTGCACCATCGAGTCGTGGGAGATGACCACGACCGGGCGGCCGTCGATCAGGCCGCGACCGGTGACCACGCCGTCGCCGTAGAGCGCGTGCGACTGGCCCGGCGAGCGCATGAGCGCGCCCATTTCGACGAAGCTGCCCGGGTCCAGCAGTAGGTTCACCCGTTCTCGGGCGCTGGCGACGCCTTTGGCAAGTCGTTTCTGGATACCCTTCTCACCGGTCGGTTCCTCGGCGATCTCCAGGAGCTTGCGCAGTTCCGCCAGCTTTTCCGCTGTACCCGTCATTACGTAGGTCTCGCCTTTCACCTTCAATGGCCGGGCTCGATCGGTGCCCGCGTAGAGCCGGATCACGACTCGACCGCTCACGGTACCGTGCCCGTCCCCTTCCTAACCAGCGAACGCCGGGCGATGTGCCAGGTCTCGCGCCGGTCGAGCTTCGGTCTCGAGCCGCGCCAGGCCCCGCCCGTGGCGCGAAGTCCGCCGCCGTCAGCGATACACTGCCGCCCGTGAGCTCACCTATAACTGTGCGAGCGGGGACGCCCGAGGTGATCCGGCCGGACCTGGATACCTTCGGATTCTCGGAGTGGCGGCGGACCGCGGTCGTCGGCGCGGTGCTGGGCGGCTCGGTGGTGGCGAGCGTGCTGCGCGGGGGCCTGCGCCCGGCCAAGCGCAAGCGCGCCGCGGCCGAGGGCGTGGTCAACGGTTTCGAGACGCTCGGACCGATGTTCGTGAAGCTGGGCCAGCTCATCGCGTCCTCGCCCGGCGCCTTCCCGCGCGAGCTGGCCGACGCCTGCCTGCGCTGCCTCGACGACGTCCCGCCCTTCGCGGCCGCGGACGCGCGCGCCATCATCGAGGCCGATCTGGGCAAGCCGATCTCGGAGCTGTTCCTCGAGTTCGACGACGAACCGCTCTCGGCCGCCTCGATCGCCCAGGTGCACGCGTGCGTGCTGCCCGACGGCCGGCCCGCGGTGGTGAAGGTGCAGCGGCCCGAGATCGCCCGGCGCATGATCGTGGACCTGCGCGCCGCCATGCGGCTGGCGCGCACCCTGGAGAAGCGGTCGGAGAACGCCCGCGTCGCCAATACCCAAGCGGTGGTGCGGGATCTGTACGAGGCCACGGTCGCGGAACTGAACTTCCTGATCGAGGCCGAGAACCAGGCCCGCGCCCGCGAGCATCTGTCGGCCTTCGGTGACAACACCCAGGTGGCCGTGCCCGAGGTGTATTGGGACTTCTGCGCGCCCCGGGTGCTGTGCATGGAGCGCATGCGCGGCATGCCGCTGGACCGCTTCGACGACATCCGCGAGGCCCACCCGGAACCGGAACTGCTGATCCGCCGCCTGGTGAAGGCGTGGATGGAATCGGTTGCGGTGCACGGGGTCTTCCACGGCGATGTGCACGCGGGCAACCTGTGGCTGCTCGACGACGGCCGGGTGGCCATGCTCGACTTCGGCATCGTGGGCCGGATGGAGGCCGAATGGCGCGAGTTCGTGCGCGCGCTGTTCTACGCCAGCTCCATCGACAACGACTTCCGGCCGGTGGCTCGCGCGCTGCGCGCCCTGGACCTGGTGGCCGACGACAGCGGCGACGACGCCACCATCGGCCGTCAGCTCGCGACGGCGCTGGGTCCGGTGCTCTCGGGCAGCCTGGACAAGCTGGATCTGGGCCTGGTCTCGGCGCGCCTGCTGGAGTTCGGCAAGCGCCGCGGCGCGTCCGGCCCGCAGCAGCTGGTGCTGATGGGCAAGCAGCTCGGCTACTTCGAGCGGTACGCGGTGGCGCTCGCGCCCGGGTGGAAGCTCGGCCGCGACCTGTACCTGTTCCGCAATATCTTCCCCGCCGAGGTGGCCGCCAAGGCCGCCGCGGAGAACATCACCCTGCCGACCGACTGACAGCGAACCCGCTCGGGCTGTCGGCGCATTGTCGGCGGCCTGTCAGCGGCGGCCGTCATCGTTCTCTCGTAGCCGGAAACACCAGTTCCGGCGCCGGAGAAGGAGAACGACGATGTCGAACAAGAACGTGCTCGCGGACCTGATCTCGGGCCATCTGACCGGGGCCCGGACCCGCGCCGAGCGCAGCATGCGGGCCGCCTCGGTGGCCCGCGCCGGGGCTCTGGCGAAGGCCGCCGCCGACCAGCAGGCGATGCCGTCGCACGTGACCCGCGCCGAGGTCAGGGAATTGCGCGCCGGGGCGCGGGCCCAGGCGAAGCGGTTGGTCGCGGATCTGACCGCCAGGGCGTGAACCCCCGCGCGGGCAAGCCTGAGAGAAGCGTCAGGAAACCCTCAGGCTACGACCAGATTCGCCCGGCACTGTGGATGGCAGACAGTGTCGGGCGAGCGTGCGAGGTGCGGAATGGTCGAATTCGAGGTCACCGGAACCACTGTGACGGCCCGGGTCACCGGTGCGCACAAACTGCTCGCGCTGCGCGACCACGTGAGCTTCGACCTGGCCCAGGTCACCGCGGTCGCGCCCGCCCCCGTGGATCTGCGCCCGCCGTGGCTGCGGACGCCGGGGACGTTCTTCCCGGGCGTGATCGCCGCGGGTATCTTCCGCGGCAAGGGCCGCAAGGAATTCTGGGACACGCGTTTCGACGGTCAGGGCGTGCTGATCGAACTGGCGGGCGCGGATTTCACGCGCCTGGTCGTGGATGTCGCCGAGCCGGTCGCGGAGTTGCGGCGGCTGTCGTCGGCCCTGGCGGCCTGAATTCCCCGTCAAAGCCGAATCGCTCGTGCCGCGGACCCGATTTCCGGCGGGCGCGGCACGAGCTGGTCGGGGTGGACTTTTCGGGGGTAGTGGCGGATGGGGATATCAGGGGGTCGGGCAGAGGAAGGCACCGGCGGGCGGCGGGGCGGGGACGATCCGCTCCGGCGCGACCGCGGCGGGTCCATTGCCGGCCGGGGCGTTGGGTGCCACCGCTCCGGGCGCCGAACCGGGCGTCCCGACGTCGCCGGATCCCCATGCCGCGGACGGGTTCATGGTGAATACGGCCGCACAAACGAACGCACTGACGAGCAGGCCGATCGCTTTCTTTTGCGTCATGTCGCACCACGCTACAACCAGCTCAACAAAATTCGTGGTATTGCCGGATCGCCGGAATGTCGCAACCTGCTGATCGTGTACACGGTTGGGTGAATTCCACTGTGGCACAGACAAACTAATCGGTCGGAACGGCGTGTTTTCGGACTATCGTGTTATGGACTGTGCTAGACCACGTTTCGGTTACGAACCGGCGTGTCCGGGGGTGTTTCGTCCGCTTCTATTGTGGACTGCCGGAAAGACCCGACCGAGAGGGACGCGCAATGGCTGCTGGACCTGGTTCGAGGATCGCCGTCGCGGCGGCGCTCACGCTGGCGGTTTCCGCCGTGATGACCGCGAACGCGCCGATCAGCGGGGCCGCGGGCACGTGCGGATCGAGCCTGGGGGATTACCGCGGGGAATTCGCCGTCGAGGGTGAACCCGGGACCGTGCTGAGTTTCGACGGAGCGGGCGGTCTCACCTTCCGCAGCGCCCGGTTAGGAAACGGTGAGGGTCTGTACGCGGTCATTCCGTCGGGCGGATTCACCGCCACCCTGCGCATGGCAGACAGTGGTGAAGACGCGGCTCGGCCGGAGAATTCGACCTCGATGGTCAAGAGCACGACCCTCCTCTGTCCGACTCAGGGAACGCAGGTCGGGAGTTTCCGCTCACTGGATCAGAGCAGCCGCCGGTTCGATTATGTGAGGTCGTCCTGAAAATCCGGTGGCGGCAATGATTTACCGAGTGAATCGGAGCGTGACGAGCTGGAAAGGCCGCAGGCGCAGTCGAATTCCCGCATCGGCGGATTCCATGACGTTTTCCTCGGGTAATGGCCGCTCCAGTAGGTCGCAGCGGCGATAACCGGAGTACTCGAAATCCGGTGTGAGCAAAGCGGTTGTGCGACCGCCGCCCGCTTCGTAGAGCCGGATCACGACATCGCCGGAACCGTCCTCGGCCAATTTGACGGCACTGGTCACCACGTCGTCATTGTCGACGGTGAACAGCGGTGCCACGGGTTCGGCGACGCCCGGGGTGACCGGCGGCAGATTGATCCGGTATCCGGAGCGCACGGCATCGGTGATCGAGGCGCCCGGCAGCAGCGCGTGCCGGAAATGGTGTGCGCCGTGGTCGGTCTGCGGATCGGGGAACCGCGGCGCGCGCAGCAGGGACGCGCGGACGGTGATGGTGGTGCCGCCGTCGGGCCGCACCGCGCGGGTCAGATCGTGGCCGTAGGTGGAGTCGTTGACCAGGGCTACGCCCCAGCCGGGTTCGGCCAGGTGGATGAAGCGGTGATTGCAGGCCTCGAACTTGGCGTACTCCCAGCTGGTGTTGGTGTGTGTGGGCCGGTACAGGTGCCCGAACTGGGTTTCGGAGGCGTAGCGGTCGGCGTGGATGTCCAGGGGGAAGGCGAGTTTGAGGAACTTCTCCGTCTCGTGCCAGTCGACCCTGGTGGCGATCTCCAGCGCGCCGGTGTCCGGGCGCAGGGCGAGGACCTGCTCGACGGTGGAGGAGCCGAAGGAGCGGCCGATGCGGATGGCGACGTCGGTGGTGGCCCCGGACTCCGCCACCAGGAAGTCCACCTCGGTGAGGTCGGTGACGGTATTGCGATAGAACTGGTCGACGTCCCACGCGTCCCAGGAGTTCGGGTAATCCTGGTGCAGCTGAAGCAGATTCGCGGCCGCACCCGGCGGCAGGGTCTCGCGCCGCTGCCCGAGGTCGTAGACCGACACGACCAGTCCGCGCGCGTCGATCTCGACGCGCGTCCGGTCGTTGGCGAGCACGAACCCGCCGTCCGGCCGCTCGGTCACCGTGGCGCCGCGGCCGGGCACCACCGGTCCCGCCCCGCCCGCCGGGACACCCCGCCAGGCGTGCGGGGCGGGGTTGAAGACGTGGGAGCCGGACCGTTCCCCGCCCAGCGCCCATTGCGCCCGCTCGATGATGGCCGAGAGTTCGGCGGCCACCCGCGCGTAAGTGGCCTCGGCCTCCCGATGCACCCACGCGATGGACGAGCCGGGCAGGATGTCGTGGAACTGGTGCAGCAGCACCGTCTTCCAGAGCCGGTCCAGGTCGGCGGTGGGGTACTCGAAATCGGTGCGGACGGCCGCGGTGGCGGCCCACAGTTCGGCTTCCCGCAGTAGGTGCTCACTGCGCCGGTTGCCTTGTTTGGTCTTGGCTTGGCTGGTCAGGGTGGCGCGGTGCAGTTCCAGGTACAGCTCGCCCACCCAGACGGCGGGGTTCGCGTACTCGGCCTCGGCGGCGGCGAAGAAGTCGGCGGGCCGCTCCCAGGTGACCTTCGGTGAGCCCTCGAGGTCACGCAGGCGGGCGGCGCGCGCGATCATCTCCCGGGTGGTCCCGCCTCCGCCGTCGCCCCAGCCGGTCGGGGCGAGGGACCGGTTGGCGCGGCCCTTCTCCTTGAAATTCTTGGCGGCGTGGGCGATCTCGCGGCCCTGCATGGAGCAGTTGTAGGTGTCGACGGGCGGGAAGTGTGTGAAGATCCGGGTGCCGTCGATGCCCTCCCACAGGAAGGTGTGGTGCGGGAAGGTGTTGGTCTGGCTCCACGAGATCTTCTGGGTGAGCAGCCATTTGGATCCGGCGGCCTTGATGATCTGTGGCAGTCCGGCGGCGAAGCCGAAGGTGTCGGGCAGCCACGCCTCCTCGTTCTCGATGCCGAATTCCTCGAGGAAGAACCGTTTGCCGTGCACGAACTGGCGGGCCATGGCCTCGGAGCCGGGCATATTGGTGTCCGATTCGACCCACATGCCGCCCGCGGGCACGAATCGTCCCTCCGCGACCGCTTGCTTGACCCGGGCGTACACCTCGGGCCGGTGCTGTTTGAGGAAATCGTATTGCGCCGCTTGGGACATGGTGTAGATGAAGTCGGGTTCCGCGTCGAGCAGCGCGGTCATATTGGCGGTGGTCCGCGCGACCTTGCGGACGGTCTCGCGCAGCGGCCACAGCCAGGCGGTGTCGATGTGGGCGTGCCCGACCGCGGAGATCAGGTGCGCGGACGGCACGGCCGGGCGCGCGAGCACCTCGGTCAGGCAGGCGCGGGCGGCGCTCGCCCCGGCGTTGACGTCCTGCAGGTCGATGGCGTCGAGGGCGCGTTCGATGGCCCGTACGATGTCGTAGCGGCGGGCGGGGTCCTCGGGCATCTCGTGCATGAGCTCGCCGAGCACCTCGAGATCTTGGACCAGCTGCCACACGTCGTCATCGAAGACGACGAGATCCATTCGACCCAAACGGTATTGGGGATCGGTGCCCGCGGTGGCGAGGTCGCCGAGCCCGGTCGGCCCGAAGAACGGGATGATCGGGTTCGACGCCGCCTCCACATGGAACAGCACCTGTTCGCCGCCGCGCGCCGGGGCGGCGATGCGCACCCACTGATTACGCGGATGCAGCCCCTTCACCGGTGTTCCGTCGGGCCGGTACACCAGACCCTCGCACTGGAATCCGGTCTGGTTCGCGTCGAACCCGAGGTCGATGATGGCCTCGACGGTGCGTCCCGCCCACTCCGGCGGGACCGTGCCCTCGATGGTCAGCCAGCTGGTGCCCCAGGGTGCGCCCCACGGGGTGCCCGGCGCGGTCGGCGTGCGCGGCGCGGCGATCCCCTCGGCCACCGGCACCGGTTCGCCCGGCGCTTCCCAGATCGACACCCGCATTGGCGTCGATTCCGGGTAAACGGCGGGTTTGATGCGGTCGAGCACCCGCCCGAGCCTGCCCTCGATCAACCGGCGGTCATCGTGCATAACGGTGGCTCCCATCGGGCGTGGGTGGTGACCGGCGAACCGTTTCTCGCCCGACTCTAGCGGCCTCGAAGCCCGCCTCCGGGAATGATCGGGCCGTCGGCGCGGGCAGTACGGCTCCGTTGCCTCGATAAGCGAATGCCGATCAGGAACCAGCGGTGGACCCCTCGGTCCACTTGGCCATCCAGGCGGTGTTCTCGGTGGCGATCACCGATTCGCAGGCGGAGACGAACGCGGGCCAGTCGGCGTGGACTCCGGCGGCCCAGTCGTCGGCGAGAGCGCGGAGGCGGTGGGCGGTGGTGAGGTAGGTCATGGCGAGGTAGTCGTAGCGCTGCGCGGTCAGGTAGGCGGCGACATTGGCGGTGGCCGTGGTCAGGACCGCGACCCAGGGGGCCAGGGCGGTGGGGCCGGTGCCGGAAGCGATGGCCGCGGCGGCCGCGACGAGCGCGGTCACCATACCCAGCGCGATCGCGAACCGGCGCCAGCGCGTCGCGTACCGCGTGTATCGGCGGGCCGTCGGCCGGTAGTAGTCGATCTGACCCTGGATTCGTTGCCGGACATATGCTTCCGGTGTCAGAGCGGGCGGCGGCGGGGTCGGCTGCGGCGCGCCGTTGTCGACGTAAGGCAGCAGATCCGCGGCGGCGGTGACGATTTCGGTCATCTGGTGGCGCAGGGCATCGATGCTGGTCCCGGCGCCCGCGCGGAACTCGAAGATCAGTCGTTTGATGCCCTCCGACGTGGCCCGGGCCCGCGTCCACGCCCGGACGGCATCCGGGGTCAGGTACTGGAATCCGACGAAAGCGGCCAGGGCCAGGCACACCGCGCCGACCGCCGCGACGCAGGTCCGTGCCACACCGCCCGAATGCGCCACCGTCGCAGCCGCGGTCGTGCACAGCGCGCCGATGGTGCTGGCCGTGAACGCCGTGATCCGCGCGCGATCGAGGCGGCGCTTGAGCCGGCAGGCCGCCTGTGACCAGCGCAGCCGGTCGGCCCAGAGTTCGGCGACGACTTGATCGTCGGTCCCGCTCATGTACCGGCGTCCGAGGCGACCGGCAGGCTGTCGCAGGCCTTGCGGTAGGGGATATCCGGGGACACCCACTCGTTCCACTCCTTGTGGCTCATATTGGCGGTGAGTTTGTCGCACAACCGGTCCGGCCAGGCGGCGGGACCGGGCCAGAGATGGATGTTTGCGTGTCCGTCGGCGCTGAACGATGATCCGACTGTCGCGAGCCGGCGGTCGTCGGGGCTGACGGCGAGTGACCTGATGGTGTCGGCCGGGCCGACCATCGGTCGGCCGACCGGAAGCCCCGATGTCGCGTCCCAGATCCGGACGGACTTGCCGGACCCCGCGATCACGTATCTGCCGTCGGCGCTGAACGATATGGCCTCGATGGCTCCCTTGGGATCGGCGATCGAGTCACTGATCAGCTTCCGGGAATCAGCGTCGAACAGCCGGATGGACTCCGGGCTCGCCGAGGCGATTCGCCGGCCGTCGGGGCTGTACGTGAGGAATTGCGGAGTGTTGGTGTCGGAGATCGGCTCGCCGACCTGATGATGGGTGTCGGCATCCCAGACCTTGATTTTGCCAAGTCCGCCATTGGTGATGAGGTGCCGGCCGTCCGGGCTGAAAGCCACGGCGTTGACAATCGAATGCTCGTCGATCGGTGTGCCGATCTGGTTTCCGGTTCTCGGATCCCACAACATCACACTGAGATCGAGCCCGAAGGAAGGGGACGTCAGGTCGTAGGCCTGGAAGCCGTCGGTCAGAAGATTGGCCGGCACCACTCCGCCGACAGTGGCCAGCCGGGTTCCGTCCGGACTCAGCACCGAGGCGCCGACCGTCTTCTGCGCGCCGATCTCCCGTTCGGCCACAGGTGCACCGGTTTTCGCGTCGAACGTCGCGATCGTGTAAACGGGGATCAGATCAACGAAAGCGACAGCGATCCGATCGGTCGGTCGCTTGTATGCCGTCTCCAGGGTAATGATGCGGGTGCCGTCGTGGCTGAAGACCGCATTCACAGGTAACGCGTCGTCCCTCCTGATGCTCGAGACGAGGGCTCCCGTCGCGGCGTCCCAGATCCGAATGACGCCGGGCAGACTCGAACTCGGATCATTCCGGGCACCGGCGGATACCAGGCGGGTACCGTCCGCGCTGTAATGCACCGACATCACCGATGTGTCGCCCGCTGCGATCACCGTCCCGATGGTGGCCGCGGTGTCGGCGTTCCACACCCGGATGGTTTCGTCGCCGCCTGACAGCACTCCGTGTCCGTCGGCGGTGAAGCCGACGCCCTTGACGCTGCCGTGATGTCCGGTCATGGGGGTGCTTGTCGGCTGCCGAGATGCGACGTCCCACAGCCGAATCGTTCCGTTCGAGCTGCCGGAGACGACATTGCGCCCATCCGGGCTGAATCCGATCGCATTCACCGCATCGTCGTGACCGCTGAGCGCAGCCCCTGCCGGCTGGAGGGTTGTCGCGTCCCAGAAGCGCACGAGATTGTCGTACCCGCTGGATGCGATGAGGCCACCGGCCGGAGCGACAGCGACAGCCAATGCGGTCTTGTCTTCCTGGTCCGGGGTCTGCGCGACCGTCGTGCCGGATTCGGTGTCCCAGAGTCGCAGGCCGGAATTCGTCGTGGTGACGATACGGTTCCCCTCCGGCAGAAAGGCGATACGCCAGGCCATGTCAGTGAGTCGCATCGTGCGAAGCTGTTGTCCCGCAACGACATCCCATATCTGGATCGCGCCCGGGAACACGCTTGCGGCCAGATGACGTCCGTCCGGGCTGAATGCCACCGCTACGACCGCCCCGTTTCCGGTCTTGAACGGGCCGGCGATTTGCGAACCACTCTGGATGTCCCATATCTGGACCGTTCCGTCATTGTCCGCGGCGGCGAGTCGGCGACCGTCCGCGCTGTAGGCCAGGCCGTTCACGGCACTCTTGTTGTTCGTGGTGAGTGGCGGGCCTGTGGTCTGGCCGGTAACGCTGTCCCGTAGTTGTACCGTCGCCCTGCTCGCCGACGCCGCATGCCGCCCATCGGGACTGACGGTGAATGCCGTGACAGCGTCATGTGCTGGTGTACCGAGTATTTTCATCTCGGCAGATGTCGTCGAAAGCGCGTCGAGGACCGCGCCGTCGTCGGCATGCGATCCGATCCGGCGCGCGGCGAGGATCTGTTGGATGGCTCGCGTGTCACCACCGGGCCGGATTCCGGCGAGCATGGCTTGCCCTTCGGAGACCAGGCGCAGGGCGGTCGCTTCGTGCAGCCGCCGATCGGCCTCGTTCTGTGCCAGCGTGGTTCGTACCGCGAAGAATCCGGCGACCAGGGCCGCGATGACGGTGAGTGCCAGGACCGCCCGCAGGATGTGCGTCCGGCGGCGGAGCCCATCGGCGTAGGCGCGGGCGTCGTTCAGCTCCTTCTCGCGCCGTTGCTGTTCGGCTGCGATTTCGGCATCCTGCCGCTGCCGGGACGCGGCGAGGTACTCGCGCGCGCAGGCCAGCCGATCGGCGAAACCCGGAGTGGCGGCGACCTTCTCGGCCTCGCTCAGCCGGGTGCCTTCGATCAGCCAGGCGTCGTCGCGCCCGCTGCTCTCCCATTCGGTGGCGGCGCGGTCGAGACCGTCGGCGGTCCGTAGATCGGCAGCTTCCTCGCGCAACCATTGGGCGAGGGCGGGCCATTCGCTCAGCAGGCTTTCCAGCGCGACCTCGATGGTGGTCTCGCCGCCGCGTTCGTCCTGGACCAGGAGGCGGTGGTCGACGAACGCGGCGATGAGCGGGCGGCTGGCGGCGGGTAGATCGGTCAGTCGGGCGATGCGGCGCAGCGGCTGATCATTGTCGGAGGCGATGGTGGCGAGCCAGGGCACGAAGGCCGCGCGCAGGTGTGCCAGTTGTTGTTGTCGCTCCGAATCATCCTGGGCGAGTATGGAATCGATTTCCGACTCGACCACGTGCGCCATTCCGCCCATCGTCGTGTAGTCGGCGCTGGTCAGTTCGCCGGCGGCGGCGTAGTCGAGGTACAACCGCCACAGCGTCAGGGACAGCAGTGGCAGTGGGTTGGCGCTGTCCGCGCAGTCGGCGAGCAGTCGTTCCACGAGATCCTCGCGCACCGTGAGCGGACTGCCCGCGGCGGTGGCGCGCTCCGCCGGACCCCGGACGACCTCGGCGAACCGCGCGGGTTGCAACGGGCGCAACTCGTCGAATACCACGCTCTTCACCGCGGCGAGGGCGGGTGAGGTCTGCAGCGGTTCGTAGCGATCGGCACGAATGGTCAGTGCGGCAATGATATCCAGGCCGTCGTCGACCAGATGGGCGAGAATCGACTGGAACAGCCCGGCTTCGCGTCCGGCCTCACTGCCGAACAGTTCCTCGGCCTGATCCACCGGTAGCACGATCGTCGGAGGCACGGTGTCGCTGGAATCGGGCGTTCCCGCCGTGGCGGCGTCCTGTGCCTCCCGCAGCCAGGTGGCGACCCGAGTGAGGTCGGACGCGCAGGCCGCCTTGATCGCACCGAGGGTCGGTTGCGTGAGCCCCAACCGCCGGCGCACCGCGTAGAGGGATGCGGCCAGGCCGACCGGGCCGGTGACCGCCGCCCGTTCGGGGCGCACGATGTCGAGCACCAGGAAGTGCCGGTCGTCGCGCCGCAAGCGGGGGAGTAGTCCGGCCCGCAGGAACGACGATTTGCCGGTGCCCGACGGGCCGAGGATGACGAACAGGTTCTCCACACGGGAGGTCCGCATGCCGCGCAGCATGTCCAGGCCGCGCACGATTTGCGCGTCCCGGCCGAAGTACACCGCCGCGTCGACCGCGTCGAACGGGGCCCACCCCCGATAGGGCGCCCGTCCGGGGTCGCCGGTCGGCGGCCACTCGAAATATTCGGCTCCGATACCCGCTTCCCGCAAACCCCGCCACAGCCGTCGCAGTCCTTCGGTCGCGAATTCGACGGGCGGGCCCCCGGTGACGGGTACCGCCGTGGCCGGTCCGGCGGGGAACAGGTCGAATTGCTGCCACTCCCGGGTCGATTCTCGGCTCACGAATGGTTCCAGGCGGGCGGCGAAGATCCGTTTGTTGAGGTTCTCCGCGGTCCGTAGCTCGGTGCGGCATTCCGGCGAGGAATCCCAGTGCTCCGACAGCAGGCAGATCACTGCCTCGCATCGGGAAGTGGCTCGGACCAGGGCGTCTTTCCATCGGACCCCGGGTGCGATCCCCGTGTCGGGATCCAGATCGAGGAAGATCTCATCGGCCAGGGCGGGGTCCTGCGCGACGAGCCAGGCCTTCAGCGCAATGGCCTGCCGGTTGTCCCGGCTGGAATGGCTGAGGAAAATGCGCGCCATTTCCCGAGTGTCGCCGCTTCTGTCGGTGGCGTCATGAGTACCGCATTACTCGGATCCAAGGTGATATCCGCGCACATACGAACAAATCGATCTGCCGTGCTCAAAACAGGGGCTCTGAGAAATAGGAGCTATCTCCCGGAAATCTCGATGGTGGGACGGATCAGACCGTGGGCGCGGACCGATAGGGGGCGGGGACCGCCTGCCGCAGCAGCCGCAGGACGGGTACGGACAGGATCCCGGAGAGCCGCGTGTACGGCCAGATCGCGATGATCGCCACCACGATCAGCCCGCGCGCCTGATAGAGAAGCGGCGCGTGATCCATGCCGGAGGGATTGGGGTGCAGGCTCAGTAGGGAACGTGCCCAGGGGAACAGGGTTTCGGCGGCGCGGTAGCGGCCATCGGTGGCGCTGCCGTCGAAGGTGACCAGTACGGCCGACAGGAGCGCGGCGCTGAGCAGTGGCAGCGTGAGCCGATCCAGGGGTGTGACCCGGTGCCGCACGTCGGCGGAGATCAGGGGCGGGATCAGGATCAGTGCCACTCCGGCGACGGTGACGGGCGCGGCCACGATCTGTACCGCCGATAGCAGGACCTGGATGTCGTGTTCGGGCCGTGTGTGTGGCCCCGCCGCGAGCATCTCGGCCACCCGCACCGCGAACACCACCGGGAAGCCGATGCGCACGGCCGCGATCCCGATCCGCTGGGCCTTGTCGATGTGCGGGCCGTACAGATAGCCGCGGAAGCCATCGCGCCGATACCGCCATAGATGTCCGACCGCACACGACACGACAGCGGCGTACGGCAGCACCACCCAGATCGCGATGATCATGCCTTCACCCCACATTCGGTCGGCACCCGACAGCACTGGCCGAGCAACTGTCGCATGCCGGCGTGCGCCGGAGAAAGTGTCGAATCGTGCCAACTCCGCGATCCGGGCAGCGGGCTATTGCCAGAGGTGGGACATCATGTGCGGGTACCGAACCGGCCGGTAGTCGGTGAAGGTGATGTCGCGGACGTGAGAGAAGTCCGACCACAACAGTTTTCCGCCGGGGAGCCGCGCCGGGAATCGCACTCGCGCCCGTACCCGCCGCAGTTCGTCCTCGGTCGCGGCGCGTGTGGGACCGGCGGTTCCATAGAGCCGAACTCCGGGTGGCGACGGGAAGCGCGCGGTCAGCAGCGCACGGAACCAGAACGGTCCCCGGCCGTCCACCGCCAGCAGGCAGACCCGCGGATCGCGATCCAGGTTGCGGCCCAGCGCCTCGGCGTACTGGTCGAAGTAGAAGCCGGTCGTGTCGTCGCGCAGGAACACCGTGCCGATCGGTGCGATGGACGGCGCGCCATCGGGGTCGGTCGAGGCGAGGGTGCAGTGGGCGGTGCGAGAGACGGTCTCGCGGATGCGATCCCAGTTCTGTTCGAGGGTCAAGACCGGTCCTGTTCGCTAGGGCTGGTGGAACGATTCGAGGGTAGGCGGATTCGCCGGCGCGGCATGTGAGGGCGGTGTGCCGCAATTGCCGGGACAGGGGCGGGTGGGTAGCGCATGATGGCGGCATGGGTTCAGATGCGGCGCGGCGGGCCGTACTCGAGATGGTGTGTGACACTTTCGCGCCGGGGAACGGGGGTGAGGTGGTGGCGGCTTCCGCGTTGGGGGTCGTCGACACGGTCACCGAGTTGCTCGGGCGCAATCCCCGGGAGGCGGAGCGGCGGCAATTCGAACTGCTCATGCGCGTGTGGGATTCGCGGGTGTTCGGGGCGCTCAATGGGGCGGGGTTTCGCAAGTTCTCGCGGCTCGGCGCCGCGGAGCGGGAGCGCATGCTGCTCGGGATGGCCAACTCCCGGATCGAGCAGAAGCGGGCGCTGTTCCAGGCGTTGAAGGGGGCCGCGGTCACCTCCTACTACCTGACGCCGGGGCCGACCGGGGTGAATCCGGTGTGGGACAAGATGGGCTTCCCGCCCGCGTTCGGCCCGGTGGAGGGCGCGAAACGCGGGCTCAGCCCGGAGCGGCCGGACTCCGACACGACCGTCGTGTGCGATGTGGTCGTGATCGGGTCGGGTGCGGGCGGCGGGACGGCCGCGGCGGTCCTGGCCCAGGCGGGCCTGGATGTCGTTGTGCTGGAACGCGGCGACTACCTCGACGACCCGGACTTCGGCATCGGTGAGAAGGAAGGGTTCCTGAAGCTGTACGCGCCGGGTCCGGCCGCCACCGCCGAGGGCCAGCTGAGTCTGGTGGCGGGCAGCGCGCTGGGCGGCGGCACGGTGGTCAACTGGACCACCTCCTTCCGCACCCCGGACGACGTGCGCGCGGAGTGGGCCGGGCTGGGCGCGAGCCAGTTCGCCGAGCAGGAGTACACCGACGCGCTCGACGCGGTGGTGTCCCGGCTCGGGGTGAACCTCGACCATTCGCCCGCCTCGCGCCGCGACGAGATCCTCGAACGTGGCCTGCGCAAACTGGACTGGCACGTCGAGCCGCTGCCCCGCAACGTCCGCGATTGCGATGCCGGAATCGAATGCGGGCGTTGCGGTTTCGGCTGTCGCATCGGGGCCAAGCAGTCGGCGGTCAAGACCTGGCTGGCGGATGCGGCCGCGGCGGGCGCGCGCCTGTTCGTCGGCACCGACGTGCGGCGCATCGAGGTCAGCAATGGCACCGCCACCGGCGTGGAAGCCGTGACGGCGGATGGGCATTCGGTGTGGGTGCGGGCCCGCGCGGTGGTGGTCGCCGCCGGGGCGATCCAGACCCCCGCCCTGCTGCGCCGCTCCGGACTGACGAATCGTGCCATCGGCGACTATCTCCGACTGCATCCGGCCACCGCGGTGTTCGGCGTCTTCGACGAGGAGATCCGCCCGTGGGAGGGCGGCCTGCAGACCCGATACTCCAAACAGGACCGCGACCTGGACGGCCACGGCTACGGCGTCATCTACGAGACCGGGCCCATGACCCCGGGCCTGTCGGTGGGCTTCCAGGCGTGGACCGGCGCGGCCGCGCATCGCGACCGCATGCTGAAACTGGCGAACACGGTGGCCGTCGGCGTCATCACCCGCGACCGCGACCACGGCTCGGTGGAGACCGATAAGCAGGGCGAGGCCGTGGTGCGCTACCGGCTCTCGGCCCGCGACGCCGCCCACATGCACACCGGAATCGTCAATGCCGCAAGCATTCTGGAGGCGGCGGGCGCGCAGCGGATCTTCTCCGGGCATCAGGCGGGCGTCGGCTACGCGCCGGGCGTCGAGGGCAGCCACGAGGACTTCGCCGCCCGGGCGGCGGCCGCCGGCTACGCGCCGGGCCGCTGCTCGATGGGCGCGCTGCACATCATGGGCTCGGCCCGGATGGGCGGTTCGGCCGCGGATTCGGCGACCGATCCCGACGGCGTCACCTGGGAGGTGCCGAACATCGTGGTGGCCGACGCCTCCTGCTTCCCGACCTCGTCGGGGGTGAACCCGATGGTCAGTATCGAGGCGATCGCGTACATGAACGCGACCCGCCTGGCGGCGCGGCTCGCCTAGCCCGATTCGGGGGCGCGGCAGGCTGTTTCGCGTGCCGCGCCGTCCTCACAGCACCGAGCCGTAGGCGCCGACGATCACCTTGTTGATCTGCCCCACGGCCCGGTCGATCGGCCCGGTCGGCTGGAACAGATGACTCAGCGCGAGCCGGACCAGCACCTCGGTCATCGAGGTCAGTTCGGCGTCGCTCATCGCGGGCAGTCCGTACTGCGACCGGATGCCCGCCGAGAGCGCGGTGACCGCGCGGCCCAGCACCGGCTCGGTCTCGGTCATCAGCACCGGCAGCAGGGAGCTGTCGGTCTCCGATCGCCCGGCCAGCACCGCCTTGATCAGCGTGTTGTCGGCGCCGGTCCGCAGCGTGAATTCGGCCGCCGCGGTCATCCCGGTCGCGACCTCGGTCGGATGTGCGGCGAGGCATTCGGAGATGCCCACCAGGAAGGTGTCGACCTCCTGCTGGATCACCACTTCGGCCAGCTCGTGCTTGTTGGCGAACTCCTTGTAGAGCACCGGGCGGCTCACGCCGACCTCTTTGGCGAGCCGCGACATGTTCACCGCGCCCCAGCCCTCGGTGATGACGATGCGCCGGCCCGCTTCGATGATCCGCTCGCGCAGCAACAGCCGCATCTCGGTCTGGAAGTTCGGTGCTTCAACCACGTCCCGATCGTACATGGGCTCAACTTTCGTCTCGTCGTTGACAGACTGGATCACAGTGTATCTAATGAATACAGTTCTTGAGAAAGTGTAAACGCTAGGAGTACGGCAATGACGACGTCTCATTCTCGAGCCGGACGCGGTAGCGAGCCGGAGGCCACGGCCCGCCCGCAGTGGCGTGACCGCAAGCGCTATCTGTGGCTGCTCGGTCTCGTTCCCCCGACCGCCCTGTTCCTGGCGATGGCTCTGGTCTGGGCCTTCAACGAGTTCGGCTGGACCGCGGTCTCGCCGGTGTGGTGGTGGATCGGCCCGCTGATCGTGTACGTCCTGCTGCCGATCCTGGACCGCTTCTTCGGCCCGGACGGCCAGAACCCGCCCGACGAGGTGATGGAGTACCTCGAGAACGACAAGTACTACCGGTACTGCACCTACGCCTACATCCCGTTCCAGCTGCTGAGCCTGACCGTGGCCTGCTACCTGTGGACCGCGAGCGACCTGTCCTGGCTGGGCGTCGACGGCGGCCTGGGCCTGATCTCCAAGCTGGGCCTGGCGCTGAGCATGGGAGTGATGGGCGGCGTCGGCATCAACACCGCGCACGAACTCGGCCACAAGAAGGACGAGCTCGAGCGCTGGCTGTCGAAGATCACCCTGGCCCAGACGTTCTACGGCCACTTCTACATCGAGCACAACCGCGGCCACCACGTCCGCGTCGCCACCCCGGAGGACCCGGCCAGTGCCCGCTTCGCGGAGACCTTCTGGAGCTTCCTGCCGCGCAGTGTGTGGGGCAGCCTGCGCTCGTCGTGGGAGCTGGAGGCCAAGCGCCTGGAGCGGCTCGGCAAGCGGCCGTGGACGATCCGCAACGACGTGCTCAACGCGTGGCTGATGTCGGTGGTGCTGTTCGGAGCGCTGGCCGTGGCGTTCGGCCCGGCGGTGCTGCCGTGGCTGGTGATCCAGGCGATCTACGGCTTCACCCTGCTGGAGACGGTGAACTACCTCGAGCACTACGGCCTGATGCGGCAGAAGACCGCCAGTGGCCGTTACGAGCGCTGCACCCCGGAGCACAGCTGGAACTCCGACCACATCGTCACCAATATCTTCCTGTACCACCTGCAGCGGCACAGCGACCATCACGCGAACCCCACCCGCCGCTACCAGATCCTGCGCAGTATGGACGGCGCCCCGAACCTGCCCAGCGGTTACGCGAGCATGATCTCACTGGCTTACTTCCCGCCACTGTGGCGCAAGGTGATGGATCACCGCGTGCTCGAGCACTATTCGGGTGACATCACCCGCGCCAACGTCCAGCCCCGCAAGCGCGCCCGCGTGCTCGCCCGGTACGGGGTGGCGGCGTGATGGCCTCCTACCGCTGCCCGATCTGCGATTACGTCTACGACGAGGCGAAAGGCGCGCCGCGCGAGGGCTTCCCGGCGGGTACCGCCTGGTCCGCCGTCCCGGACGACTGGTGCTGCCCCGACTGCGGGGTGCGCGAAAAGATCGACTTCGAACCGGCTTCCGCTCAGAAGGGACACTGACATGAGCACCGACTTCAAACTCTTCCGCTGCCTGCAGTGCGGCTTCGAATACGACGAGGCGCTGGGCTGGCCCGAGGACGGCATCGAGCCCGGCACCCGCTGGGACGACATCCCCGACGACTGGTCCTGCCCGGATTGTGGTGCGGCCAAGAGCGATTTCGAGATGGTCGAGGTCAGCCGCGCGTGAGCGGGCGCATCGTCATCGTGGGCGCGGGCGTGGCCGGGGCCACCGCCGCGCGCACCCTGCGCACCGAGGGCTACACCGGGGAGATCGTGCTGCTGGGCGCGGAACCCACCGCGCCCTACCGGCGGCCGATGGTCTCCAAGGAACTGCTGGCCGGCGCGGTCGAGGACCGGCGGTCGCTGTTGCATCCCGCCGACTTCTGGGCGGGCAACGACATCGACCTGCGGGTGGGCGTGCCGGTCGAATCCATCGATCCCGGACCGGGTCTGGTGTGGTTGGCCGACGGGACCGCGATCGGCTACGACTCGCTGCTGCTGGCCACCGGCGCCGTGTCGCGGCGGCTGGCGGTGACCTCGGATCGATCCGTGGTGTCCGACGCCGCGTTGCCGGTGCACACCCTGCGGGGCCGGTCCGAGGCCGAAGCCCTGCGGGCGACGCTGGAGCGGGATCCGTCGTTGCTGATCATCGGGGCCGGGCTCATCGGCTGCGAGGTCGCCGCGACCGCACGGGGTCTGGGGGCGGAGGTGACGGTGCTCGACGCCGGAACCACGCCGCTGGAGCGGGTCGCGCCCGCCGTCGTCGGTGACTACATCCGAAAGCTGCACGCGGACAACGGGGTGGCCATCTCGACCGAGGTGCGGCTCTCGCACCTGGCCTACACCGGCAACGACGTGGTCGCCGTGGCCGAGGACGACCGGATCTGGACCGCCGCGGCGGTGCTGGTGGCGATCGGATCTGTCCCGGACACTCGGCTCGCTGTTACCGGTGGGCTGGCCGTGGACGACGGTATCCGGGTGGACGAGCGGTATCGCACGTCGGCCCCGGGGGTGTTCGCCGCGGGTGACGTGGTGAATCGACTGGATCCGAAATCGGGCCGGTACCGCCGCGAGGAGCATTGGAACAGCGCGCAGGCGCAGGGTGCGGCGGCGGCGCGATCGATGCTCGGATTGCCCGCTCTGACCGCGGAGGTGCCGTGGGGCTGGTCGATGCAGTACGGCCGGAACGTGCAGTTCGCGGGCGTGATTCAGGCCGATGACGAGCTGATCGCGCGGGGGAGCGCGGAGTCCGGCGACGCGACCGTGCTGGCGCTGCGCGACGGCCGCGCCGTCGGTGTGGTCGCGATCGCCCGCCCGGCGGAGTTCCGGGTCGCGCGGGACCTGATCGGCCGGGGAGCGGTGCTGGACGCGGGGGCGTGCGTCGACGAATCCTTGCCGCTGGCCGAGGCGATCGTACTGTCCGGACAGTCGTGAGGGCAGACGCCCGCAGTTGAGCTAACACCTCGCTATATCTGAAATGCCACTGGACCAACCGAATGGTCCGGTGGCATTTCGCATTTGCCCACTCATTGCTGAAATGTGCTGGTAAGGCATGCTATTCGCGCGGCGCGCGTATCTTTCTCCGCTCTCGCGACCCCTGTCAAGGCCCTGGTTATTTCGGTGAAGACTGACACGTCAGTCCGAAATCTGTATTACTGTCTCGGTCAGTCGGAACCGGGTCAACAGAGGGACCGGTCGGCATCGACCAAACAGTAGGGGCTGTGGGGTGGTGAACATTGGTCGAGAAAGTTGTCCGGGGGCCGGAATCACTATGGCAGGCAATCGAATTCGTACTCTCAGGGCTGCGCACGTTTGGCCGCACCATTCAGCTGGCGATCGCGGCATTCCGGTTCCTGATCCTCGATATCATCACACTTCGCCATCCTTGGCGTGACACCCTCCAGCAGGGCTGGTTCATCGTCAGCGTGACCGCGATTCCCGCTGTGCTGGTGTCGGTTCCGTTCGGCGTGATCGTGGCGGTCCAGGTGGGGAGCCTGACCCAGCAGGTCGGCGCGAGCTCGGTGTCCGGCGCGGCCGGCGGCCTCGGCGTCATCCGGCAGGGCGCGCCCATGGTGACCGCGCTGCTGCTGGGCGGCGCGGCGGGTTCGGCCATCTCCTCGGACCTGGGCGCGCGCACCATTCGCGACGAGGTGGACGCCTTGCGCGTCATGGGAATCGACCCCGTGCGGCGGCTGGTCGCCCCGCGGCTGGCGGCCATGATCGCGCTGACGCCGCTGCTGTGCATGCTGATCATCTTCATGGGCGTGTTCACCGGTTACGTGATCGCCGTCGGCTTCCAGGGCGTGACGCCCGGCTCGTACCTGTCGGCGTTCGCGGCCTTCGCCAAGATGAGCGACCTGTGGGTGGCGATCGTGAAGTCGATCCTCTTCGGCGTCATCGTGCTCATCGTGTCGTGCCAGCGTGGTCTGGAGGCCACCGCCGGACCCAAGGGCGTGGCCAATGCCGTGAACGCGGCGGTGGTGATCGGCGTGATCGCCGCCTTCGGCGTGAATCTGGTGATCACGCAGCTGGTGTCGATGTTCATCCCGACGCAGGTGGGCTGATGACCCAGGTACCGGCGAAGTACACCCCACTCGGGACCGCGGGGCGGGCGATCGGCGCCTCGGCGCAGGCGCCCGTGTCCCTGGTCGAATCCCTCGGTCACCAAGCGACTTTCGTCTACGAGGTACTGGCGGCCATCCCGCACACGCTGCGGGTGTACCGGCGTCAGACCATGCTCATCCTGTCCGACATCACCTGGGGCTCCGGCTCGCTCATCGTCGGCGGCGGCACCGTGGCGGTGCTGGCTTTCCTGGGCATCGCGGTCGGCGGGTCCATCGGTGTGGAGGGCTTCACCGCGCTGAACATGGTCGGAATGGGCCCGCTGACCGGGTTCGTCTCCGCCTACGCCAACACCCGCGAGATGGCGCCCATGGTGGCGGCCATCGGTTTCGCGGCGCAGGCGGGCTGCCGGATGACGGCCGAGATCGGGGCCATGCGCATCTCCGAGGAGATCGACGCGTTGGAGGCCATCGGCATTCGGCCCATGCCGTTCGTGGTGACCACCCGTGTGATCGCGGGCGCGATCACCATCGTGCCGCTGCACCTGCTCACCCTGATCCTGTCGTACCTGTCGTGCGCGACCGTGGTGAACGTCCTGCACGGGCAGTCCTCGGGCACCTACTACCACTATTTCGACGCTTTCTTGCAGCCCGGCGACGTAGTCGCCTCGCTGATCAAGGCGACGATCTTCGTGGTCACCATCATTCTCATCCACGGCTACCAGGGCTTCTACGCCTCGGGCGGGCCGGAGGGCGTGGGCCGGGCCTCGGGGCGCGCCATTCGCGCCAGCCTGGTGCTGGTGGTCATCCTGGACATGATCCTGACGATCGTGATCTGGGGCCTGGATGTCGGCATCCGGATCTCGGGGTGAAACATGGCCGTCTTCAAGGATCATTCCGGCCGTAGCGCCGGACCGTGGCTGCTGCGATTGCGCGGCCTGGTGGTCGCCGTCGTCCTCGTCACTGTGACGATTGTCGTGAGTTCTTATGCCCGAGGCTCTTTCGCGGATCGGTTCGAGGTCACCGTCGATGCGGCGACCCTCGGCGAGGGGCTGGCGCCCGGAGCGGAGGTGAAATTCCGCGGGTACGCGATCGGGACGGTGTCGACCGTCGAGACCGTGGGCTACGGGCATCAGCGCATCGGATTGCGGATCGACCGGCGACAGGCCGACGCGCTGACCGACGATGTCACGGCGCGGTTCACCTCGTCGAACGTGTTCGGTTCCAGCGCCATCGAATTGGTGCCCGGCACCGACGGCAAAAGGTTGCGTGAGCACGCCGTGCTCCAGATCGGGGCGGGCGCCACCAATGCCACCGTCGCCGGAGTGTTCCGGCGGGCGGCGCGCCTGACCCAGGTGCTGGATTCGGCGGCCGTGCACCGGCTGTTCGATCTGATGCTCGACAATGCCGCCGGCATGGGCCCGGTCCTGCGGTCGTTCTTCGAGACCGCGCGCACCCTGGCCGACGGACAGCAGAACAGTCTCGCGCACTACCTGCGCATCGGCGGCGACATGACCGGCGCGTTCGGGGACGTGACGCCCGCGGCCGGGCACGCCATCCTGGCGGTGCTCGAGCAGAGCGCCTACTTCGGGGATCCGGAGAACCGGGCGCGCACCAACCGTTCCACCCACGGCGTCGACGACGCGGTGCTGGTGGGCATCTCGAATCTGCTGCAGCAGAACAACCCGGAGCTGGAGAAGGTCCTCGACGGCATTCTCGACGTGGCGGTGCCGATCAGCGTGTCCGTGGGCTCGGTGGCCGCGGCCCACAATCGGGTCCCGAATCTGCTGCGGGCCATGGACGGGGCGTTCCCGGTGGTCGACGGCCGGGTGCGGCTGCAGGTCGAGCTGATCGCGAAAACCATGCCGTACCTGGCGGATTCGCTCGGGGGAGGGGCCAAATGAGCGAGGTCACCAGGTCGGCCCTCAAACTGGTCGCGTTCCTGCTGGTCGTGGCCGGGTGCACCACCTTCATCGTGACCGCGCTGCGGACGCCGATCCCCGGCGACAAGGTCACCTACGACGCGGTGTTCACCGATGTGTCGGGCCTGTTCGCCGGGGACTCGGTGCGCATGTCCGGTGTCGCGGTCGGGAAGGTGGAGACGGTGTCGCTGGACGGCAGCCGGGCACGGGTGCACTTCACGGTGGACCGGGAGCGGCCGGTGTACGACAACACCAAGGCCGCGGTGCGATACCAGAACCTCATCGGTCAGCGGTACGTCGTACTGCTCACCGAGGGGCCGGGGCGCACGAAAATAGCTGCCGGGACGACGATCCCGGTCGAGCGCACCATCCCGAGCTTCGATGTGTCCAAGCTGTTCAACGGCTTCAAGCCGATGTTCGAAACGCTCGATCCCGCGCAGCTCAACCGGCTCGGCACCAACCTGCTGCGCGTCATCCAGGGTGACGGGTCCGGGATCGGGCCGGTGCTCGCGGACGTGGACACGCTCACCAAGCACGCCCGTAACAGTGAGGCCGTGATCGTGCTGCTCATCCGCAATCTGGGCGTGGTCGCCGACGCCATCGGCGGCAAGTCGAAGGCGGTCGGCGACCTGGTGCAGCAGCTCTCGGGCATCCTGCACCAGTTCACCGCCAAGACCCAGGCCATGCTGAGCGCGGTCGACACCGCGAAAACCCTGCTGGCGCCGGTGGTGCCGCTGCTGGAGGAGACCCGCGACGCCTACGACACCGCCTACGGTCCGGTCGACGGACTGCTCCGGCGGCTGGTGCCCCAGACCGACGAGCTGACCCAGATCCTGGCTCTCGCACCGCAATTGGTGACCGGGCTGAATCAGACGGTCCCCGGGCAGGGGTTCAAGCCGCGCATCACCTGCTCCCACGGTGAGGCCGCGCTGCCCGCGGTAGCCGGTGTCATCCTGTCCAACCAGAACCTGGTGGTGTGCAACTGATGAGAGCGTTGATCGCCCGGATGGGCGAGCTGATCCGGGACGTGCTCACCGGTCGCGGGGACCAGAACACGCAATTGCGCTGGGGTATCGCCGGTGTCGTGGTGTGCGTGATCGCGCTGGCCGTCGCGGGCGCGGTGTACGTGATCCCGTTCGGGCAGCGCACCTACGTCGCCGACTTCCGGATGTCGGGCGGGGCCCGGCCGGGTGACGAGGTGCGGGTGGCGGGGATCAATGTCGGCAAGATCCGTGCCGTGGACCTGGTCGGGGATCACGTGGAGGTCGCTTTCACCGTGAACCGCGATGTGCGGGTGGGGGACCGGTCGGCGGTGGAGGTCAAGATGCTGACCCCGATCGGCGGCCACTACCTGGCGCTGGCCCCGGCTGGGGACAAGGACCTGGCGTCGAAGCACATCCCGCCCGAGCGCACCACCACCCCGTTCGAGCTGAGCGACATTCTCGACCAGGGCACCCCGGTATTCGGCAAGGTCGACGCCACCACCATGCGCGACACCATCGGGCAGCTGAATTCGGCGCTGGCGCAACAGCCCTATGCACTGCGCGGGGTGATCGGCAATGCCAACGAGCTCACCGGGCTGCTGGCCGAGCGCACCGATCAGCTCAACAGCGCGCTCACCGTCTCCGACGAGTACATCGCCGCCATCGCCGACGACAAAGCGCTGCTGGCGGATTTCGTGAAACAGCTGGGTACCGTGGCCGACCGGCTCGGCAACCGCAAGAACGACATCGTCAGCATGTTCGCCCTGCTCAAACGGTTCCTGATCGTGCTGCACCGGCCGCTCATGGCCTATGACGGCATCGAGCCGTCGGTCACCCAGTTCGAGCAGCTGTTCTCCAAACTCATGGAGGACCCGAACCGGCTCGACACCGTGATCACCGGAATGCGCGAGGTGATCAACCGGCTCAGCGGGCTGCTGGGCACTCAGGTGCAGGTCAAGGACCCGGCCGCCGGCGTCCGGCTGTGCATTCCCTTCGAAGGCAAGGCGTGCTGAATGAACTGGGGCAGAACAGCACTCGCCGCCGGCGTCGCCGTCGCGGTGGTGGCGGCCGGCGCGGTGGGGGTGTCGTGGGCGACGACCGTCCGCGATCCGAAGCAGAACGTGTGCGCCGAGTTCACCGACACCGTCGGACTGTACGAGGGCAACAGTGTGACCATGCTCGGGGTCGAGGTCGGCACCGTGTCCAAGATCGAGGCGCTGGGCGACCGTATGCGGGTCACCTTGAGCGTCAAGGACTCGGTGAAACTGCCCGCCGATATCGCGGCCGTCACCATGTCGAGTTCCATCGTGACCGACCGGCACGTGGAGCTGACCAAGCCGTACACCGGCGGCCCGCGATTCGACACGGCGACATGCATTCCGATGGAACGGACCAAGACGCCCATCGGGATCAGTGAGGCGCTCGACGCCATGGGCACACTGGCCGGTGATCTGACCGGGGGTGGCGCCGGTAAGCCGGATTCGCTGCTGGATGACACCCTGACCGCGGCCGATAGGGCGATCGACGGGACCGGGCAGCAGTGGAATCAATTGCTGCAGCGGCTGTCCGCGGTCGTCGGTGATCCCGCGCAGAAGGACGCCGCGTTCCGGCGGCTGGTCGACAATCTGGATCAGCTCACCACCATGTTCGTGACCAACTGGCCGGATATGACGCAGGTGCTGAGCAATCTGCGCAACGGTTTGCAGTTGATCGGGCAGTTCTCGGCCGAATTCTCCGGGGCGGTCGATATCGCGGTCGAATTCCTGCCGGTGATCGCGCGCAATGCCGGGAAATACGATCAGCAGATCTACAGCCTGCTGGATGTGGTGCTGCCGCAGGCGCACACGTTCGTGCAGCAGCATCAGGGCGACATCACCTCGCTGCTCACCGCGCTGCCGCCGCTGGCCGCGCAGCTACCGCAGGCGGGTGCGAAATGAGGCGCGCGGTCGTCCGGCTGCTGCCGGTGGTCACCGCCGCCGCGCTGGTTCTGACCGGCTGCGGGGTGAAGGCCACCGATATCCCGATTCCCGGCACCTACCCCTCCGGCGACACCTATACGGTGCGCATCGAATTCGGGTCGGTGCTGAATCTGCCCGACCGCGCCAAGGTGATCTCCGACGGTGTCGAGGTCGGCATGCTCGACCACATCGAGCTGATCGGGACCACCGCGGTGGCGACGGTGAAACTGCACACCGACGCCGAACTGTCGAAGTCCACGACGGCGGAGTTGCGGCAGTCCACCATTCTCGGCGACATCCATATCGCGCTGGAAGCGCCCAAGAACGCCGGCGGCACACTGCTCGGCAATGGCGATGTGATTCCGGTGTCGCAGACCATTCCCGCCACCAATGTCGAGGACATTCTGCGGGCGCTGTCGAACATCATCACCGGCGGACGATGGTCCGACATCCAGAAACTGGTGACCGACGTGAATGCCGCGTTCCCGTCGGACCCGGCCGAGTTGGACCGGGTCAACCAGGCGGGCCGGGCCGCCCTGCACGATATGGCCACCCACACCGACGAGCTGAATCGCATTCTCACCTCGGCGCAGCAGATCACCGGGAAGCTGGAATCCGGTCGCGGGGCGGTGGATCGGATCCTCACCCTCGGACCGGATCGGGCCGCCGGACTATCGGATGTGCTGCTGGCGGTGGTGAATCTGATCATCAGCGGCGGTCCGCTCGCCAAGAACGCCGGCGACCTGGTGCTGCCGCATCTGGGGGACTTGCGGTCGATCGTGTCGGTGCTCGCGCCGACCGCGGTGACGGCGGGGTACGCGGACCTGACCCTGGCGGCCAACCTCGACACCGTCCACACGCTGCTGAAGGAGAAGATCATTCCCTTCCTGAACGCGCCGGATGTGAAGGTGCGCAATGTGTCCGCCGCCGACGCGCAGGCCGATCAGCTGATCGGCACGCTGCGCGGGATCGGGATGGTGCCCTGAATGAAGCTCTCACTGTCCGGGCCGGTGTCGATGGTCATGCTGCTGGTGCTGACCTTCGTGTGCGGCGGCTACATGGCGGTCGGGGTGCTGAATCTGGATCCGCGCCGCCAGAACAACACCGTCACCGTGCTGCTCGACGGGTCGGGCGGGCTGATGAAGACCTCCCAGGTGACGCTGCGCGGCCTGCCCATCGGCAAGGTGCGTGATATCGGTGCGACCTCGCGCGGGCTGGCGGTCACCCTCGAATACGACGCCAAGTACCGGATTCCGGTGGACAGCGTCGTGCAGATCGCCAACCTGTCCGCGGCGGGGGAGCAGTTCCTCGACTTCCGGCCGACCGGGACCGCGGGGCCGTTCCTGCGCGACGGCAGCGTGGTGCCCAACCGGCAGGTGCGGGTCGCGACCACTGTCGGGGACGCCCTCGCCAAACTGGATGCCCTGACCGCGCAACTGGATCCGGCCAAACTGCAGAATCTGGCCACCACCGTGGCCGCCGGGTTCGAGGGCCGTGACGCCGAGGTCGCCAACCTCACCAAGGCGCTGGTCGGCACCGCGAATCTATTGCGGGACAAGCGCGAAGCCATCGGGCGGCTCTACTCGAACGTGCAGACCCTCGGTGACAAGTTCGACGGGCGCGCACCCATGCTGAGCGCGGCCGCCGGGGATCTCACCACCGCGCTGCCCGAGCTGCTGCACATCATCGCCGCGTTCCAGAACTACTCCTACATCGGCGAGCGCATCTTCGACGATCCGATCGGGCCGCTGGTCACCAAGATCGACGAATACTTGCGGCTGATCGGACCCGACCTCGGGCAGATCGCCACCGTCCTGAAACCCGCCACCAGCGTGATCAAACCGCTGCGCGTGGACGCCGGATCGATCGTGGACCTGCTGTCCACCACGTTCCCCGGCGACGGCGCGGCGCACGTGGGCATCGAGATTCCTCGCTAGAGAGAAGGCAGACCGTGACCGAGACCGAGCAGACCGAGGCCGACAAGCCCGACACGGGGGAGACCGTCGAGGAATCTCCGAAGGCCGTGTCCCCGAAGGGGATCGGTGAACGACTCAATCCGTTCGTGGTGGCGGCCGCGGCGCTCTTCGCGATCGCGGCCGTGGTGCTGGGGGTGCTGTGGCACAACGCCTCGGGCGACTACGACGCGCTGAAGTCCCGCGACGCCGATCGTGATCGCGCCGCGCAGGTGGCCAAGGACTACACGCTGCGCTCGCTCACCTACGACTACCGCAACCTGCCCGCCTTCTTCGACGGCGTACAGCGCGGGGCATCGGATCCCCTGCGCGACAAGTACACCCAGTTCCACGACGCTCTCGCCAAGATCATGACCGATGCCCAGGTGGTGGCCGCCGGTGACGTGGTGGGCACCTCGGTGGAGGCCAAGGGCAACGACCAGTACGCGGTCACCGTCTACGCCACCCAGCGCACCCAGAACGTGCAGCAGCCCGACCCGGCGACGGTGCCGAACCTGTTGGTGGTGACGGTGGCCGGGCGCGACGGCGAGTGGCTGGTGACCGATTACGGCCCCAAGGACGCCGGTGTGAAGGGCGGGGCCGCGAAATAGCCCCGGCACGCATCGGCCGCCCGCCGCAGCGCGAACTCCCCGCGCGCCGCCGCCGGGAGATCATCGAAGCCGCCTACGAGGTGTTCACCGCGCACGGCTACGAGGCCACCGCCATCTCCGAAGTGGCCGCCCGCGCCGGCATCGGCCAGGGCACCGTCTACCGCTACTTCGGCAGCAAACGCGAAATCCTGGACCACGTCATCGATCTCGGCATCGAGAAGGTGACCGACGCCATGCGACTGCACACCGTGTTCGGCGCGGCCGACACGGTGGACGACCTGGTGGCCGCGGTCCGCGCCGCCGTGGCCCGTCTTTACGACCTGCTCGAACGTCAGCCGCGCGTGCTGCGGCTGCTGGTGGTCGAGGCCGGGGCCATCGATCCCGAACTGGCGCACCGCCTGCTCGGCCTGGAGGCCCTCACCGCCTCCCTGATCGCCGCCGAACTCACCCGCGGCCTGGAGGCAGGATGGATCCGTCCCGACATCGATCCGGAAGTGCTGGGCCACACCATCCCCACCCTGGTCGGCCCGTGGCTCATGCGGGAACTGCTGGGCGCGGGCAATCCGGCCATCCGCGATCGCAGCATGACCGCGGTCCTCGCCTACCTCGACCGAACGCTGCGCCCCCTGCGCCCGCCGGCACCCCCGAGCCCGCCCCCATGACCGCCGCCCCGGCCCCCGACCCGCACCGCGACCGACCCCGCCGGTCCCGAGCCGACCGCCGCCGAGCCGAATTGATCACCGCCGCTTACGAACTGGTCGTCGCCCGAGGCTTCCGCGCCATCTCCGTCGACGACATCGCCGCCGCGACGGGCGTCAGTCACGGCACCTTCTACAACTACTTCCCGAACAAACGCGCCATCCTCGACGCCGTCATCGACCACAGTTTCCGCCACATCCGCGACCTCCTCCTGGGCCCCGAAGGCGACATCATCCCCACCACCTTGGATGCCTTCTGCGACCGCTACGCTCGGGTCATCGACCGCTGCTACGACCTGGTCGCCACCGAACCCGGCCTGGTGAACTTCTTTCTCCTGGAAGCCTCCTCGATCGACGACGCCGTCCTCGACCGCTGCCTCCACAACGCCCGCGCCTACGCCGCCGAATCGGTGGCCCGAATCCGCGAGGGCATCGCCCACGGCTACCTCGACCCCACCCTCGATCCCGCCATAGCCGGCGAAGTCCTCCTCTCCCTCCTCGTCTACGCCCTCCTCTCGGCCCTCCGCGCCGGCGCCGACGGCCTCACCCAACCCCGGGTCCGCACCCAACTCGTCGCCTTCCTCCGCACCGCCTTCGGCGGCCCGGATCCTCCTACCACGGTAGCTTCGGGTTCATGATCGGCGACGACATCGAAGAGGCCGCGCGGTGTTTCGCGCGGGCGGCGCATGGTGGCCAAACATACGGTGGGGCACCGTATTCGGTTCATTTGGCGGCGGTTCGGGATGTGCTGGACGACTTCGGGTTCTCGGGGGATCTGGGGGTGGCTGCGTGGCTGCACGATGTTCTGGAGGACACGGCGGCTACCGGGGCGGAATTGGAGGGGGCGTTTGGTGTGGGGGTCGCTGAACTGGTGTGGGCGGTGACCGGGATCGGGGGGACGCGGGAGGAGCGGAACGAGGACATCTATGCCAAGATCGCGGGCTGTCCGTCGGCGGTGATTCTGAAGCTGGCGGATCGGATCGCGAATGTCGAAGCCAGTGTCGGGACGCGGTGGTTTGCGATGTATGCATCCGAACAGCAGGCATTTCGGGCACACCTCGGGTCGATTCTCGATGGGGAGAAGGCCGTTGGTCAGATGTGGGCCAGGCTTGAAGGGGTGCTTGCGATGACCAGTCGTGAAGCGACGGTGCGGCAGGTGCTCGAGCGGTGGCGGGGGCGGGAGGCGCCGGATGGGGACTCGATCGTGTTCGGCGACGGAACGTTGGTGACGATGTCGTTGGTGCGGCGCAGGTTTCAGCAGCCTGGGGGCGGGGTTTCGAAGCCGGATGAGTGGTTCTGGCAGGAGCATTTCAGGGCTAGCGCTTGGTCGGCGGTGGAGTGGATCGACGTGGATGCGACGTTCGATTCGGCTGTGCACGGTGGGAGTCGGGCGATGGTGGGGGAGTCGGCGTCGAACGGGAGCATCGGATGGGTTGCGCTGACCGACGATGACGAGGAGAACACGCTGCGGTGGGTCGCGGTGTCGGGAACCTCGAACCCGTTCCACCGGGTCACCCTCGATGCGGACTTCGTGGTCGCTACCACCACCCTGGAACTGACCTGGACCTTCCCCCGGAACGCTCCGCAGGACGTGACGATCGCCCCCGCTGACCCCGCTGTGTTGGCCGCTATGCGGCGCCGCTAGGTCGGAAGGGTGTTGGCGCGGAAGGCGGTCAGGAGCATGGTGGTGAGGTTGTCCAGGTAGGTGGGTTCGGGGGGGATGCCGGTGATGGTGAGTCGCCAGTAGAGGGGGCCCGCGAGGAAGTCCAGGGCGAGGGGGATGTCGAGGTCGTCGGGGAGTTCGCCTCGGGTGATGGCGCGGTGGAGGAGGGCGGTGGCGCGGTCGCGGCGGGTGGTGGCGATGCCGGTGGTGAGGGTGGCGGCCAGGGCTGGTTCGCGGGCCGCTTCGGCCAGGAGGTCGGGGATGATCTTCGAGGCGAGGGGGTGGCGGAGGCCGGCGGCGGCCGCGGTGAGGAAGGCGTGGAGATCGCCTCGGAGTGTTCCGGTGTCGGGGGTGTCGGCGGCGTCGACGGCGATCTTGGTGATGAGGTCGGTGGCCATGGCTTGCTTGGAGGGCCAGCGGCGGTAGACGGCCGCCTTGCCCGCGCCCGCGCGGCGGGCCACGGCCTCGATGGAGAGGCGTCCATAGCCGACCGCGGCGAGCTCCTCGAAGAAGGCGGTGGTGAGCGCCTCGGTCAGGGCGTCCTGCAGGACCGGGCCGCCGGACGTGCGACGCGGGGGATGGGGCATGCGAGACACGCTAACACGAGACGGAACGGTTGCGTATCGCCTTGACCGGCGGTACCGTTCTCGGCATAGACGAGACGGAACCGTTCCGGCTCGATGGATTGAATCCGCCGACCGAAAGACACCACCATGAACACCGTGGCCCCCACCCTCGTCGATCGGATCCACGACGCGCTCGACGCCACCGGCGCCATCGTCGCCGGGATCGGCGACACACAGCTCGGCCTGCCCTCGCTGTGCCCCGGCTGGGATGTCGGCTTCGAACTCAACCATCTGGTCGGCGGCCTGCGCGTCTTCGCCGCCGAACTCACCCACACCGATCCCGGCGGCGACCACCACGACGACTGGCTCGGCACCTGCCACCGCACCGCGTACGCCGCCGCCGCGCACCTCGACCGCGACGCCTGGTCCCGCCCCGGCGCGCTGGACACCACCGTCCGGCTCGGCTTCGGACCGATGCCCGGCCGCATGGCCGCCCTGATCCACCTGACCGAAATCCTGGTCCACGGCATCGACCTGGCCGTCGTCACCGGGCAGCGGCGCCTCATCGACGAGCGGCAGGCCGACTACCTGCTCACCGTCATGCGATCCATGGACTTCGACGCCTTCCGGCGCCCCGGCATGTTCGGCCCGGCGCGGCCGTCGTCCGCCGACGCGCCCGCTCACGACCGGCTGCTGACCTTCCTCGGCCGGTCTACTTCTGCAGCGTGAACTGCATGACGTCGAGGTGCCCCGCGCGGAAGTAATGGGCGCACCCGGTCAGGTACTTCATGTAGCGCTGATAGACCTCTTCGGAGGTGAGCTCGACGGCCTCGGCGTGGTGGGCCGCGAGGGATTCCGCCCACAGGTCAAGGGTTTTCGCGTAGTGGGGGCGCAAGGATTGGATTCGGGTCGTGCGGAACCCGACCGCCTCGGCCTCCCGGGGGACGGTGTCCTTCTGGGGGAGCTGGCCGCCGGGGAAGATCTCCCGTTTGACGAAGATGTGGAACAGGGCGTCCTCACGGGTCACCGGAATCTCGGCGGCCCGCAGGTCGGCGAGGCTGTGGCCGATGATGGTGTGCAGCAGCATGCGGCCACCGGGGGGAAGCATGCGGTGGCAGCGGGTGAAGAACTCGGGGTAGCGCTGTTTGCGAAAGTGTTCGAACGCCCCGATGCTGACGATGCGGTCGGCGGTGCCGTCGAATTCCTCCCAACCTTGCAGGCGCACTTCGGCTTCGGAGATGCCCAGATCGCGTAGTTCGGTGCGAACGTACTCGAATTGGTTGCGGCTCAGGGTGAGTCCGATGACGCGGACCCCGTACGTGAGTACGGCGCGGATCATGGTCGAGCCCCATCCGCAGCCGACGTCGAGCAGGGTCATGCCGGGTTCGAGCCCCAGCTTGCCGAGCGCCAGATCGATCTTGGCCAGTTGGGCCTCCTCCAATGTCAGGCCCGCGCGTTGGAAGTAGGCGCAGCTGTAGGTCTTGGAGGGGTCGAGGAACAGCGCGTAGAAGTCGTCGGACAGGTCGTAGTGAGCCTGGACCTGCCGGTAGAAGGGCGCGAGCTGGGCCATGGCATCTCTCCCCGGGTGTGGTGACGTCGGAGATATGGACATCCGGACATACGTAGCGGTCGGGCCCGGGGTTCTACATCGCGGACACACCGCCAACACGCCGCGCTTTTCATTCCGAAATTGCCATTCGACCTCAGCGTAGCGGCCCCGGCTGCTTTCCTGAAGGGGAGTGCAGCATCGAGTCAGCAAACACAATTCGGAGGGTTGGGGACCGGCCATGCACCGCACCGGACACGAAGAGGTCCATCCTGGCAGGCCGTGGTTGTGGACGATTCTGGTGGGAGCGGTGGTGGTGGGACTGGCCGCGTGGTGGGTCAGACCGCAGTCGTTGAGCTGCAGCACTGCCGCGCCGACGCCGACGGTCGTCACGCTGTCCGCCGCACCCGCACCGAGCGCGGTTACTCCTCAGCAGATTCGAACCGTGGACGCGTCACCGCCCCTGGAGCAGGTCGAGGCCCGGTTCTACGACTTCGGTCCGGGCGTCGCCTGCTCACTGCCGGATCTGCCGCCGGACGGCTATTACGTCGGTGTCCCGACCAGCCGATACGAGGGTTCCGCCCCCTGCGGCTCCTACGTCGACATCGACGGCCCGCTGGGCAGCGTCCGTGCCCAGATCGTCGACCGTTGCACCGGCTGCGGCCCGGACCAATACGACTTGAGCCGTTCGGCTTTCGAGGCGATCGCCGATTCCGTCGACGGCGTCGCACCGGTCAGGATCAGCATCGTTCGCGACCCGAACCCCGCGCCGGAGCTGTTCTACCGCGTCCAGCAGAGCTCCTCGACCAGCTGGATCGGAATCCTGTTCTCCGGCACCGGCAATCCTCTCGCACAAGTCGCCTTGCGTCCGGATTCCGGCGGCGACTACCGCCCGATGCGCCGGGGCTACGACAACTACTGGACCGTGTCGGGCATCGGCAGGGGCCCGTTCACCGCCCAGGTGACCGACATCTACGGCCACGTCGCGTATGTCCCCGGGGTCGCGATCGAGCCGGGGCAGTTGCGCCGCACCGGAATTCAGCTCTACGACATCACTGCCGAGCCGTCCCCCGCCCCGTCCGAGCCCCCGGCCCCGGTGGTCGTGACCACGGTGGTCGCCGCCCCCGCGCCCTGCACGCCGTAACCCGCCGCCGCGCCCGCGGTATGGCATCATCGAGTGAAACGTGTTCCAGTTCGACCGCCGCGACGGTGTGCCGGGAGGCCCTCGATGACGAACCCCAGCTCGGATCCGACCACGACTGCCGCGCCGCGCCGCGGTCGCCGCCTGTCACCGCGCATCTCCCGGCTGACCGAGGTGCCGCAGGGCGAGATGGTGGAGCTGCCCGGCCGCGGCGCCACCTACGTGGTGGACCTGCCGGGCCCGGCTGCGGACGCGCCGACGGTGCTGCTGCTGCACGGCATGGCGACCACCGCCATGCTCAACTGGTTCCCCTCGCTGCGCGAGCTGAACGCCCACTACCGGGTGGTCCTGTTCGATCAGCGCTGGCACGGTCACGGAATCCGTTCCGAGCGTTTCGATCTCGACGATCTGGCCGACGACGTGATCGCGGTCGCCAACGCGGTGGGCGTCGAGCGCCCGATCCTGGCGGGCTACTCCATGGGCGGCGTGGTGGCCCAGCTGGCCGCGCACCGGCACCCGGACCGGGTGGGCGGGCTGGTCCTGGCCGCGACCACCTACCGTTTCCAGGAGAAGTGGCGTGAGCGCGCCTTCCATCGGGGCTGGTCGGCGACGGCCGCCTTGTTCTCGGAGTGGTCGTTCCGCCGGGCGGAGCTGCGCCGCGACAAACTGCCCACGCTGCCGGAGTCCTCGTGGCCGGTGGGCCGAATGGATCGCTGGGCGATGGCGGAACTGCGGGCCACCAGCGGCTGGGCGCTCGCGCAGGCGCTCGCGGTGCTGGGGCGTTTCGATGCGTCGGAATGGCTGCCGACGCTGAAGATGCCGACGGCGGTGGTGATCACCACGCGGGATCGGGCGCTGCCCGTCTTCCGTCAGCTGGAGATGGCGAAAGCGATTCCGGGAGCGGAGATCTTCCTCGCCAAGGCGGGCCACGCGGCCTGCGCACTCGAGGCGGACGTCTTTGTCCCGGTGTTCCTCGAGGCCGTGCAGTCGGTGGCGGAGCGGCTCTAGACGGTAGCCACTCGGTTCGGGCTCAGCCCTTTTCGCGCGCGGCCTTGAGCAGCGCGGTGATCACCTCGGGGACGGCGTCGGCGATCTTGTCCACATCGGGGACCAGTTCCTTGCAGGCGATGAAGCCGAAGTCCAGGTGGCCGTTGTTGGAGATCACGGTGGCGGTCAGGCCCGCGCCGTGGAACACCGGTCCGAACGGATACATCGACGACACCCGCACCCCCAAGAAGTACATCGGGAAGTTGGGCCCGGGCACATTGGAGATCACCAGGTTGTGCACCACCGGGTGGTGATCAGCCAGTTTGAGCGACGAGTACGCCCGCGCGGCGAGCTGGAAGGTGTTGGGCGGGGCGTACTTTCCCCAATCCTGGAGGAAGTCCGCGCCGATCAGGTTGTGCTCCTCCTTGGCCCCGCGATTGTCCTCGGCGATGGCCAGCACCCGCGCGACCGGATCCTCGATCTCGGTGTAGAGCCGCGCGAAGATGGTCGACACCTTGTTGGTGCCCTCCTCGTGGCGTGAGGTGTCGTGGGTGGACACCGGAACCGAGGCCATGAGCGAGGTTTCGGGCAGTTCGTCGTGCAGTTCGAGGTAGCTGCGCAGCGCGCCGCCGACGACGGCCAGCACCACGTCGTTGACCTTCACCCCGAAGGCGGTCTTTATCTCCTTGATATCCGACAAATCGGTCTGTTCGAAGGAGATGGCCCGATGCTGGGTGATTGCCCGATTGAACGGCGTGCGGGGCGCGGTGAACGGCAACGGCATACCGCGACCGCCGGATTCGCGCCGCCGCTGCACCAGCCCGCCCAGAATGCCGACCGTCTTGGGCACCATGCCGACCATGCCGAGGCGCCCCGGCAGGTTCAGCAGCGCCTCACCGGCGAGCTGCAGATCGGTGGGTTCGGCCTCGGCGGGGGTGTCCTCGGCGGGCGGGGTGTAGGTCACGCCCGGCTGCATATCGCACAGGTGCATCATCATGTTGGTGCCGGTGATGCCGTCCACGATGGCGTGGTGGTACTTGGAGACCACCGCCACCCGGCCGTGCGGCAGGCCCTCCACCACCCACATCTCCCACAGCGGGCGGGCGCGGTCGAGGGGGCGTCCGGCGATGTCGGCGGCCAGTTCGGCCAGCCCGCGGTCCCCGGCTCCGCTGGGCAGCGCCAGCCGCCGCACGTGGTAGTCGAGGTCGAAGTTCGAATCCCGTACCCACACCGGATGATCGAGGTTGAACGGGACGGCGTGCAGCCGCCGCGTCATGGCCGGGATGAGATGCAGCCGCCGGCCGAGTTCGGCCTTGAACGCCTCGTGCTCATAGGTGACCCCGTCGGCGGCGGGGTCGAGTATCAGCAATGCGCAGACGTGCAGGAGTTGGGTGTCTGTTTCGAAATAGAGGAAGCTCGCGTCGAGCCCGGTAAGTCGTTCCATACCAACACACTATGAGAACCAGTTGTATTTTGCGTGCGGTTCGCGGTGTGCTCCGGATCCGGTCCGAGGCCGTTTTGTTGCCCCAAAGTTGCACGTAGATAACAAGTTTCATGATGAAACGGTTGGGTACCAATCAGGTGTCTCTCCAGTGGAATTCGTTGCCGCCCTTCCGGAGCATTCTTACCGTGGGTCACATGGTCCGGTGATCGTTCTCTAGTCAATGACAAGAGTCACCGGACTTCTCACAACGATGTGAGAGGTGAGGACGATGGGCGACCGGAAGGTGCTGCTGCCGAGAAGATGGCGTACGGCATGGGGTGTCGCGATCATGCTGACGATCGCAGCCGCGTTCGTGCCACAACCGAGGTCCCACGCGCAGGGCTGCGCCGAGGTGGACGTCGTAGTGGCCAGGGGCACAGGCGAACCCGGCTGGCTCGGCGATCAGATCGGCGACCCCCTCTTCGGTGTCCTGCGGGATCGGCTGCCCGTCTCGATGTCCGCCTACCGCGTGAACTATCCCGCCGACTACAGCTTCGACGTCGGCGCGGGCAGCGCGGATCTGGTGCGGCACTTGACCGTTCGCGCCGCCGTCTGCCCCGGTCAGCAGTTCGTCCTGGTCGGCTACTCGCAGGGGGCGGCGGTCGTGCAGGCCGCGCTGGGCACCGGCGTGGTGTCCTGGTACCCGGGCCGCGTCCAGCTGCCGGGCTATCTCGGTGACCGGGTGGCGGCGGTCCTGCTCTTCGGCGACCCCGTCCGCGGCCTGGGCTGGAATGTGCCCGGCGAGTTCCTGTCCCGCACGGGGGACTGGTGCGTGGGCGGCGACCCGGTGTGCGGTTCCGGCCTCAACGCCGACGCGCACGTCGCCTACGGCAGTGATCTGGTGGCCGCGGCCAATTTCGCCGCGAACCACATCTGACCCCGGGGAGGGGAAGGGCCCGGCTCCCGGGCGGTCTCGGCGGACCCGCCCGCGAGACCCCGGAGCGGGGCCCGGGTACCCGCGGTTCGCGGGGCGTCGGGTGTCACGGCACTCGGGGCCTCATCCCACTGTGAGCCGCGGGTATCGCACGAGTCGGCCCGGTGCGCTGTCCCGCACCGGGCCGAACTCTGTGTGGTGCTGTTCACCCGGCCGATCGGACATGAATACCGTTGCCGGGCAGAGTGATTACCAGTTGAGGCCCGGAATCCGGTTGGTGATCCGGGCCGCGGGAGCGGGCAGGCCCATGAGCGGCTGAACGATCGGGGCCAGCGCCAACAGCGGACTGCGGGAGTCAGGCTTGACGGTGGTCTCCGCCGCGCTCTCACCACTCGCCGTGGTGGATTCGGCGTCCACCGCCGGGTGCCCGGTCTTCGGCTGCGAGCGCGCCGCCTTGGACTCGCCGAACATCCGGTAACCCTGGTGCAGGATGGCGCGTTTCACCGACGGCATGACCGTGTCCACGAACTGTGCGAAGGTGCCGATCGGGGTGTCGATGCGGTTGGGCCGGTGCTCGAGCGCCCGCACCACGATGTCGGCGGCCTGATCCGGGCTGTGCACCGGGATCGACTTGTACAGGTCGGTCGGCGCGATCATCGCGGTCCGCACCAGCGGCATGCGCACCGAGGTGAAGGTGATTCCGGCGTCGGCGTTCTCGACCGCGGCGATCTCACTGAAGTTGTCCAGCGCCGACTTGCTCGCCACGTACGCGGCGAAACGCGGCACCTTGGTCTGCACCGCGATCGAGGAGATGTTCACGAAGTGCCCGAAGCGGCGCTCCCGCATGGACGGCAGCAGCGCCAGGATGAGCCGCACCGCGCCGAAGTAGTTGACCGCCATGGTCCGCTCGAAGTCGTGCATGCGGTCGGTGGAGTTGAGCACCGAACGGCGGATCGAGCGCCCGGCATTGTTGACGACGTAGTCGACGTGCCCGTGGTCGGCGAGCACCTGCTTCACCAGCAGCTCCACCGACTTCTCGTCGGTGATGTCGCAGACATACGCCTGCGCCGCACCGCTGTCGGCCCGCACCGCGGCGGCCGCGGCCTCGAGGTCCTCCTCGGTGCGCGCCACCATCAGCACGGTCGCGCCGCGCTTGGCGACGGCGTGCGCGGTGGCCAAACCGATGCCACTGGACGCGCCGGTGATCAGCACGACCCGGCCGCCGAGGCCGCCGTGGTGGCGGCGGGCGCGGTCGGGGTCGAGATGGGTGCGCCAGTACGACCACAGCGTCTCGGCGTAGTCCTCGAAGGCCGGGACCTCGATACCGGTGCCGCGCAGGTGGGCTCGGGTGGATTCGGAGACGAAGGTCGACTCGAAGGCGGTGTGCGGGGCGACCTCGGCGGGAATGCCGAAGCGCTCCAACAGGAAATCGCGCACCGTGGGCACGCCCGGCAGGCCACCGAGGGCGTGCAGCGCGGTGTGCGAGCCCGGAACGGTGCCGATCGCGGTGGGGGCCCCGGCCGCGCGCGCCAGCGCGTTGTAGATCTCGGTGAAGGGCTGCGGTTCCGGGTTGGTCAGGTGGAAGGTGCGGCCGATCAGGCCCGGCTTGGCGATGAGTTCGAGCATGGCCGCGACCACGTAGTCGACCGGAACGATATTGGTGGCGCCCAGATCCGGGATCGGGACCGGCAGCTCCGACGGCAGCGCGCCCAGTCCGGCGATGGCGGGGAAGAAATAGTAGGGACCGTCGATCTTGTCCATCTCGCCGGTGCGGGAATCGCCGACCACGATGGCCGGGCGGTACACCCGCCAGCGCAGGTCAGCGGCCTCGCGCACCATCTTCTCGGCCTCGAACTTGGTGCGGTGGTAGGGCGAATGCAGGCCCTGGCCCAGATCGAAGTCGTCCTCGAAGAACTTGCCGCGGTGATCGCCCGCGACCGCGACCGAGGACACGTGGTGCAGGACCGCGCCGAGCTCGCGGGCAAGCGCGATCACCGAGGCGGTGCCCCGCACATTGGCGGCGTAGGTGACCTCGGGGTCGGCGGTCATGTCGTAGACCGCGCCGAGGTGGATCACGTGGTCGGCGCGGGGCGCGTCGTCGATCAGTCCCAGGTCGGGCGCGGTCAGGTCGCCGACCAGCGGGAACACGCGGTCTTCGGCCCCCCAGCCCGCCGCCATCTCGCGCAGCTTGGCCACCGAGGCCTCCCGCGTCAGTGCGTGGACCACGGCTTCCGGGTCGCGTTCCAGCAGTCCGGCGATGAGCCGCCGACCGAGGAATCCGGTTCCGCCCGTGACGATGTAGGAAGTCATCGTCCCCTCCTTATTACGAACCTGTTGATACCCAACGGGGTTCGTCCGACATGCGTCGGTGGATGCGGACGTTGTGTGATCGGCCCCCTAGCAGAATGTCGGGCCGAGGTAGGAACACCATCGTGCCTAACTGGTCGGTAACTTTACGGTTCCGCGAATTGCCATTCAAGCCGAATAGCCGTTCCGGCCCTGTGTGACTGGTCACCTCGGGGCTATTCGAGTTGGTGTGTGTAACAAAGGGTTTGATGTAACTCGGAGGCGCACTCGGCAATTCACAGGCAACTGGTCAATTGTCCTGAGCGGCCGCTCACTTGTTTCGATTGCGAATTGATTGCGGTTATTCGTTGACGCAACGGACGTCGCCGTCGGCGGCTTGGGTCACGATCGTGAACGGCGGACACTGGCGGAGGTTGCCCCACTCGCCCTGGATGCACGAGTCGTAGGTGTGCGGATCGGAGGTCGGCACGCGGTCGCCGGAATGGCAGCCCGCGCTCACCGGAGTCGCTCCCGCGGAGCCCGCGCCCAGCAGGGGCGCGCTCAACGCGATACCGGTGACAACAATCCCGGTCGCCACTCGACGGCGATTCATCGACCTCCACCTTTCCTCGGTGTTACTCATCAGTAGGTACCGAGTTCAGTATGACGATCGGTCTACTACGGAGTGAAGCCGACAAGAGTCACACTTGCCGCGACCGGGGAACGGCCGCCGTCCCGCCATGATTCGAGTCACACGGGAGGGCGGTGCGGGGTCAGCGGCAGCGGCCGCGAAAGACGCTCAGATCGATGGCCTCGGCCATGGCCTGGTAGCCGGCCGGGTTGGGGTGCAGATTGTCGGCGCCGGCGTAGCGCGGCGCGAGGACATCGGGGTCGGCGGGATCGCGCAGGGCGGCGTCGAAATCGATGACGCTGTCCGACAGGGTCTGGGCGCGGATCCACGCGTTGACCCGCTGCCGCACCGGTCCGGCGAGGGGCAGGGTGGCGATGCCGTCGGAGAGCGCGTTGCCCGCGGGCATGATCGTGCCGAGGTGCACGGCCAGCCCGGCGGCGTGCAGCTGCGCGATCAGGTCGGTGTAACCCGCGACCAGCTGGTCGGCATCGACGCCGATCGGGACGCCGAGATCATTGATGCCCTCGAGGATGATGACGTCGGTGACTCCGGCCTTGGCGATGGCGTCGCGCTGCACCCGGCTCACGCCCGACGGACCGAACTGCGGGATCAATCCGTCTCGGGTGACCCGGTTTCCGCTGATCCCGGCGTCGACCACGGTGAACGGCAGGCCCGCCTGGTCGATGCGGCGTTGCAGGAAGTCGGGGTAGCGGACATTGCGGTCCACCACGCCCGGGTCCTGCGGCACACTCAGGTAGGTCGCGCCGACATAGCCGTCGGTGATCGAATCCCCGAACGCGACAATGGTCGACGTGGTGCCGGGCGCCTGGACGTCGAGGCCCGACAGGAACGGCATCGAGGTGGTCGGCAGCGGCAGCGCCGCGCCGGACGGTTCGTCGGTGGCGTCGCCGGCGAGCGGCAGGCTGTAGTAGCTGGTGGCATTGGCGTTGAAGTGCTCGGTCGGCAGCACCGCCAGCCCGGGCGCGTACACGCTCACCGCCAGCGGTTGAAAGGCCTCGAACGTCAACTCGATCGGATCGCTGACCACCTCACCGCCCGCGGGCACCGTGACGCGGGAACTCCCGTCGAAGCTCACCTCCCGCAGCGTCTCGCCGCGAATCGCCGCCCCGGCGGCCTGCTCGGCAATGGTGACGTGCGCGAATTCGACCGGTACCGGCCGATTCTGGTTGCTCAGATGAATCCGCAGAACGGATCCGCCCAGGTGCGGTGTCGCGACCAGCCGGAACGTCTGTCCGCCCACATGCGCCTGCGGCACCATCGACGGATCCACCGCCCCGAAGGCGTCCGAGGGCGCGGCCATCCATCCGCTCACCCATTGCGGCGCATCGCATCCCGGTGTCTCGGCCCCGGCCGTACCTCCCGGTCCGCCGACCGTCATCGCGGCCACGACCGCGACCGACGCCGCGACACCGGCATTGCGCACACCCCACCCACGAGACGCCATAGCGACCACCATCACCCGACCGAACTGGACATTTCGGCCAACGTATCGGTCGAAGATCAACCGCGTGGCCGATTCCGGGGATTGATTGTCAGTGTGCGGTGCCCTCTCGATCGCCGGTCGGGGCCGGGTCCGGTCGCAGCGCGCCGAGGCGGGCCGGGTCGACGAGCAGTGCGATGGCGGTGACGCGGTCGCCGGGGGCCGGAACAACCGCAGGTAGAAAATCGGTGGGCAGGTGGGGGAGTGTTCTGTTAGCGTGCTGACCACCGTGACATCAGGCGAGGAGGTGAGACCCGTGCAGACAGTACCGATGTGGGGGCTCCCCCTCGTGGTCGCGGATGGGCGAACGAACTAGTCGTCGCCGGGAGCGCCTCTCCGCGTAGGCAATCCCGAAAGGTGACGACCGATGAACACCAATTCTGTAGATATCCGCCGGGTCGAATCGACTCGGTGGGAAGCCGTCGAGAACGACAGGGTGGTCGCGTGCGGCGAAGTTTCCCGACGGCCCGATGGGCGGTTGTTCGCCAGCATCGACGCGTGGCACGACGACGTCTTCGATCAGATCGCGGCGGCCATGCTCGCCACCCTGCGACGGCCACTGCACACCGTGGTCGACGAGGCCGACGACGGACTGCTGTCCCGTTGGGGGCGAGCGGGTTTCGTGACCCGGAGGCGGGAGTGGGAGTACTCGGTGCCCACTGCTCCCGCGACCACCGGACTGGGGGTTGTGACACCGCCCCCGGACATCACGGTGGTACCCGCGGGCAGCGCGGAGGAGGAACCACTGCGCATCGTGGACCGGTTCATTCGCGACGAAGTCGAATCGACGATCGGCTGGCAGGAGATGCCCGCCGAGATCCTGTGCGGGCCCGGCGGTGACACCGTGGTGGATCCGAAGCTGTACGTGGCCGCCGCACAGGCCGATCGCTACGTCGGACTGCTGCGCGTGGTCCAGGTGACGCGCTTGCCGCGCATCGGATTGATCGCCGTGCGGTCCGATGCCCGGCGTCGCGGTATCGGCCGGGCCATGCTGTCCCAGGCGCTGGGCGCGTTGCACGATCGCGGAATATCCACCGCGACAGCCGAAGTGAACGAGTCGAACGGCCCGGCCCTGGCACTGTTCGACAGTGTCGGCGCGCGCCGGGTCGGCGGCAACCTGGAACTGGTGCTGCGATGACGAATCCGGGCCGGAAAGGAAAGGGCATCGAGATCCAGGGCACCGTGGTCGAATGCCTGCGCAATGCCACGTTCACGGTGGAACTGCCCAATGGGCATCGGGTCCTGGCGCACATCAGCGGCAAGATCCGGAAGAACTACATCAAGATCCTGCCCGAGGACCGGGTGCTCGTCGAGCTGAGCCCCTATGACCTGAATCGGGGGCGAATCCTGTTCCGGTACAGGACCTGACGGGAGAGCGGGGCGGCGCTCGGTCGCCGCCCCGTCGACTCCGGGTCTATTGCGGCCGATAGGTGTCCAGGGCGTTGGTGCGGTAGAAGTACTCCGCCTCCTGCTCGGTGGCATCGGTGGTGACGGCCTGATCGATGGTGGTGACCAGTTCGGTGTAGGTCCCCGCCATCGAGTCCACCGGCATGTTGGAGGCGAACATCAGTCGCCGCCAGCCCCACAGCGCCACACTCGATTCCAGCCAGTACTCGACCGTCGGCCAGGACAGGTCGCGGCAGATCAGTCCGAACCCGGACAGTTTGCACAACCACTGGGTCTCCTTGGCGGCCAGGGAGATCGCGTTGTGCCAGGCGGTGCGGGCCTCGGAGGAGCGGCCCTGCGGGAAGCCCAGATGTTCGAGCACCACCCGCAGATCGGGGTAGCCCGCCAGAAAGTCGATCCAGTCCAGGATCTCGCCGGGCTGGGCGACCAGATCGAAGACCGCGTCGTGCTCCTGCAGCCAGCCCACGATGGTGTCGGCGGCGGGCGTGTTCGGCGACAGCCCGGCGAAGGCCCGGATGCCGCGCAGCCGTGGGGTGCGGGCCTGCTGGTCGAGGTGATCGATCAGTTCGTCCGTGGGCAGGGTCGGGTCGATGCCGCCGACCAGGGCGAACGGCCGCGGATCGGCGTCGGCGATGCCGTCGGCCCACCGGGTTTCGGCCAGGTACGCGTGCGGCGCGGTGGTCGCGGACACGTGCACCAGTCCGTCCACCCGGATGCCGCCGAGGCCGCGGTCGAAGTCGGCCGGTAGAAAGTTCTGCGCGATCTCGGGTTTTCCGGCATCGACGAACCTCGCCAAACTCGGGTACCAGGCGTGTGCGCTGGTGTCCCACAGGTGCATGTGGGCATCGACGAGGGGGACGGTGGGCATGTTGGCTACTCCTGGACCATGATGACGCCGCCGCTGACGCTATCGAGCGCGATGGCTTTTGCAGATCCATGAATAGTCGGTCAGCGGGAATTGCGCGACACAATGTCGGCGATTCGGGTGCGGAACGTCTCCGGGGAGAAGGTGGCGGCATGCTTGCGGATGGTGTCGGCGTGATAGGCGGCCGGGTCGAAATCGCGCATGGCGCGCGCGAATCCGTCGGTCACCTCCGCGTCGTTCCCGGCCGGGACGTGCTCGCCGGAGATGCCGGGCACCACGGTGTCCAGCGCGCCGCCCGCGCCGACCGCGAGCACCGGCGCGCCGCAGGCCATGGCCTCCACCGGGACGATGCCGAAGTCCTCCACGCCCGGCATGAGCAGCGCGCGGCAGCGCTGGTACATGTCGAGCAGGACGTCATCGGGCGCCGCGCCGAGGAAGGTGGTCTCCGGGCCCGCCATCGCCTCGAGCTGCTGGCGGTAGCGGCCGCCGCCGAGGATGACCAGCCGCACCCCGGCCCGCTGGGCGGCGGCGATGGCGAGGTCGGGTCGCTTGTAGGGGACCAGGCGGCCCGCGAAGAGGAAGAAGTCCTCGCGCTCGATACTCGGATCGGGGGCGAAACGGGCAACGCGCACCGGCGGATTCACCACCGACGCGGGCAGGCCCCACCAGTCGCGGACCCGATCGGCGACCGCCTGGGAATTGGCGACCACGTGCGCGAGCCGGGGCGCGGCCCGCAGTTCGTTGCGCCGGGCCAGCGCGCCCAGTCCGGTCAGCACGGCCTGCCCGGCCCGCCCGCCCGCCTCGCGGGCCCGGAACGCGCTGTCCCAAGCCCAGCGGGCCGGACTGTGCACGTACGCGATGACCGGTGCGGCGGTGGCGAAGGCGGCCTGGGTCGCGAAGGCGTGATGGCTGACCACGACCGCGTCGTAGGCGTTGTCGAGCGGGAGGGCGCGAAAGGCCCTCGGCGCGAACGGGAGCAGCGGGGCGTGCGAGCGTCGCCCGCCGGCCGCGTAGGCCCGCGACAGCCAGGTGTCGCGCACCAGCTCGCTCGCCGGCGTGGACAGCGCGCCCGGGCCACCCGTGCCGGAAGTCCCGGGGCTCAGTCCCGCGGCCTCCAGCAAAGTGCGGGTGCACCGCGGGTCGGTGATGGGCGCGAAAACCGGTGCGCCGGGCCAGGTCTTCATGAACTCCGCGACCACCGCCTCGGAGCCGCCGTATTCGGTGAAGCGTTCGTGGACCAGCGCGATCCGGGGTGCCGACATCAGAACTCCTCGATCAATCCGCGAGCCGGCGCGGTGCGGCCGTGCGCCGCAGTGCCGGGGCCACCGGCCGCCCGGCGAGCAGCCCCGCGACCGTGCCCTGCTCGAGCGCCTTGCGGTAGGTCGTGGCCGCCGACTGACAGGCGTCGACGGTGTGGTCGATATCGGCGGCTGTGTGGGCGGCCGAGTTCACGAAGGACTGGCCCAGCACCCCGCGATCCAGCAGCTCCTGCAGGAACAGCGTCCGGAAAGGTTGCGACGGAACGCCTTCCGGGTCCCGGGTGAGGAACACCAGGCACGATGGTCGGCCCGCCACCTCCAGATGGTCGGCGATGCCCAGATCGGCGGCGATGGCGTTCACCCCGGCGGCCAGGCGGCTGCCGGAGGCCTCCATGCGCGCCACGGGATCACCGTCGCGGTAGGCCTGGACGACGGCCCGGAAGGCCGCCAGCGACGCGGTTTCCGGCCCGTGCGTGGTGGACAACAGGAACACCCGGTCCGCGTCGGTGCGCAGACCGCCGAGTTCCATGTATTCGCGCTTCCCGGCCAGCGCCGAGAGCGGGAAGCCGTTGGCCATGGCCTTGCCCCAGCACGACAGGTCCGGCACCACCCCGTAGAGCTGTTGCGCCCCACCGGCCGACCAGCGGAACCCGGTGATCATCTCGTCGAAGATCAGCAGGCAGCCGTACCCGTCGCACAGGGCGCGGACGCCTTCGAGGAAGCCCGGCGCGGGATCGGCCAGGGCCGTGGCCTGTTCGAGGACGACGCACGCGATGTCCTCGCCGCGCAGCACGGCTTCCAGCGATTCCAGGTCGTTGTACCGGAACTTCACGGTCGGGGCGGCCGGGATCCCCGCGTTCATCTCCGTCACGCCGATGAACCAGTCGTCCACCGAGAAGAACGGCTGATCGCAGATCGCGACCTTCTCCCGCCCGGTCGCCGCGCGCGCCAGCCGCACGGCCGCGGTGGTCGCGTCGGAACCGTTCTTGGCGAACTTCACCATGTCCGCGCCCGGCACCAGACGCAGGAAGTCCTCGGCCGCCGCCAGTTCCAGCTCGGTGGGCCGCGAGAAGTTGACGCCGTCGGCGATGGTCCGCGCCACCGCCTCGACCACCGGCGCGAAGCCGTGGCCCAGGGTCACCGAGCGCAAGCCCATGCCGTATTCGACGTACTCGTTGCCGTCGGCGTCCCAGACCCGGGCGCCGTTGCCGCGCACCAGGATCGGGGCCATGTCCTCGGGATACTGGTCCGCGCCGCGGGCGTAGGTGTGCGCGCCGCCCGGCACCAGTTCGTGCAGGCGGGCCTGCATCGCATTGCTGCGCCGGTAGTCACGCACGGTGATCACCCCCGGCGGTGATGGCCCACAGGTCGTGGTCGCCGCGGTGTCCGTCGAGTCCGGTGTAACTGCGCATGGTTCCCTCCTTGTGCAGGCCCGCGTCGGCGGCGACGGCGGCGGACGCGGTGTCCGCGGCCGCCACGGCCGTGCTGACCCGAAACAGTCCGAGCCGGTCGAAGGCGTAGCCCAGCAGTGCCCGGATGGCGGCCGTGCGCACGGCGTCGTCGGCGCGGGCGGGATCGGCCCACAGCTGGATCCGGGCATTGCGATCGAACAGGTCGAGGTCGAACAGCCGGGCGGTGCCGGCGTAGGCGCCCGCGACGTCGAGGACGAACAGCAGACCGGCGGGGGAGCGGACACCCGCTGCGCTGAGGGCGATTTCACGTAGCCACGCCGTTCCGCTGCTACCGATTCCGTCGGCGGCCACGGGTCCCGCGTTACGCACCGCGGCGGCCCGCATCGGGCCGTCGGCGGGCCGCGCCGAACGCAAGACCACCCCGTCGTGACCGGGCAGCCGCAAGGTCACCGGCCGGGCGGGCAGCAACTGCCGCGCGGCTCGCCACGCCTGCCCGGCGCGATAGCGGGCCTGGACGCCGAAAACCATGGCGGTATCGGGCATTACCGGGTCGGGCAGAGTGTCCTCGGGCCTACCGGGCGGCGCGGGCGGGGTGCGGTGTTCGAGGGTCCGTTCGGTCCACATCTCGGTGAAGCCCTTGGGCGGGATCTCCGCCCGCGTCATCGACCACAGATCGTGATCGGCGCGCGCCCCGCCGACATCGAAGTGCAGCCGCATCCGGCCCTCGCGCACGAACCCGATCTGCACCGCGCCACTGGTGGCGGCCGCGTTCCCCGGCGAGATGGGCGCGTTCACGCGCTCCAAACCGAGTGCGTCGAAGGCGAAGTCGAGGATCAGGCCCGCCGCGATGCCGCCGAAACCGCGCCGCCCCAGCCGCGCGTCGATCCAGATCCCCATCTCGCCCTGCTTGGCCCGATCGTCGATATTGCCGATCTCCACCTGCCCGGCGAAGCGGCCGTCGATCTCGATGACGGTGGCCACCCGATGGCCGGTGCGGGCATTGGTGGCCGCCTCCAGACACTCACGCACCCAGGCCTTCTCGGTGTGCCTTTCGGCCCAGCACAGGGGCGAGGTGTGCCAGAACGGTTCCAGGAAGGCTCGATCCCGCAGCCGGAGCGCCCGCCACTGCGGGAAGTCGGTGTAGCGCGGCAGCCGCAGCAGCAGGGTGCTGCCGTGTAATCGCGCCGGTCCCAGACGCAGTGCCGTCGGCGGCCCGCTCACGAGTGTGGCCGCTGCTTTCCCAGCGACGTGGTCTTGACCGCGCCGTCGGTCCCCACCGACATCCGCCAGTACACCCCGGCCGAGTCCTTCAACACGATTCCCCCTTCGCTGCGATCGGAAAGATAAGCCCCACTGTTCAATACGGCCGACAGCACGGTGCCGTCGCGGTCCTGGACCTGGAAGATGTCGGTGCCGGGCTGGAAGGCCTGTGCCACCGTGGTTCCGGCGAAGCGGGCCCCGTGGATCGCCCCGCGCCCGATCACGTGCCAGCCGTCGGGGAAGGACTTGGGGTCCACGTCCTCGAACGACCCGGAGATCAGGTTGATGGCGGTGCCCTCGGACACGCCCTTGGGATCGACCCGCACCTCGATGGGCGGTGCGTCCAGATCCGGATCGAACTGCACATTGGCCAGATACGGCTGGCGGCAGCGGATCAGGTCCAGGCACACCTTGCGCGCGGCCACCTTGCAGTTGACCAGACCGAACTGGGCGGGTCCGCCGGCCGGGCCGCCGATGGCGAGCGCGGTGTCGGCCCCCTCGAACCACACATTGGTCAGCCACCAGTCATTGGCCGGGCCGTCGACGAAGACGTGCTTGTCGGTGGTGCGGGGGTCGTTGTCGGAGACGAATTCCACATTGGCCATGGCCAATCCGGCATTGTGATCGCCGCCGGTGCCCAGGACGCCGATGCGATTGTTGGTGAGCTTCGACGAGGTCACGTAGTTCTGGATGCAGGAGGTGACGATCCCGTAGCCGAAATTGTTGATGTCGGAATTGATGACGGTGGTGCCGCCGGTATTGCGGTCCAGCACCAGTCCGCGCTGCTCCTGGAACCGGGGCGCGTTGTCGCTGAGGTGATTGCCGCGCAGCACCACCGAATCGAAGGTGCAGCGGAAGCACTCCGACAGCCGCACGGCGGTGGCCCTCGGGCCCGAGAAGTAGAAACCCAAGCGGGAGAAGCGGACCCGCTGTTTGCGCTGCAATGCGATGAAGGTGTCGTCGCCGTCGTAGCTGATGGTGGTCACATCCGCGCCGTCGCCCAGCACTGTCGCGTAGTCCGACAGCGCCGGGAAGCGGGTGAGCACATACTGACCGGCCGGAATGTAGAGCACCAGCGGACGCCCGCTCACCGCCGCGGCCTTCTCGAAAGCCTCGGTGTCGTCGGCCTTCCCGTCCCCGACCGCGCCGAAGTCCTTCACATTGCGGGCCGAGGGCTGATCGGTGACGTGCGGGGACCGGAACTCGGTGCCGTCCCCGGAATCCCCGCTCGAGCACGCTGCCGCCACCGGCAGGACGACCGCGGCCCCCAGCCCGGCCATGAGCATGCGCCGTCGCCGCACGCCGCTGCTGGTGTTCGCCTCGCCGTCCGGTCCCGCCTGGTCGGACCCCCCGCCGCCCTCGATCACCGCTTCACCAGATCGAGGGGATGGCGGACCAACTCTCCGACGCTCTTGTGCGGCCGCGAGAACACCACGGTCCCGATCATCCGCTTGTTGTCGTGGCCGAAGGTCGCCACCGCGCCGCGCACCTGATTGGAGGTGGTCTGGCCGAGTTCGATCACGCCGATGGTGCCGTCACAGCGCCGCGCCAGCGCGATGGCGTCGGCCGCCGCGGTCACCGGCGCGCACTCCACGATGATGTGGTCGAACTCGCTGCGCAGCTTGGACATGATGTCGGCGAACCGCTCCGAGTCGAGCAGGTCGGGGGTGCGGAAATCCACGCCGCCCAGCGGCAGTACATTGATCCCCACCTCGGGCCAGGGCATGACCGCGACCGAAGGATTCCCGTTGCTGCGCAACAGTTCCGAGAGCCCGGCCGCCGCGGCCGCGGGCGTGCGCCGGGTGGACCCGTGCCCGGTGGTGTCGGCGTCGACGAGCACCACCCGCGCGCCGGTGTCGGCGAAGGTGCGCGCCAGCCCGATCGCCACGTCCGGTTCCGAATGCGGGGACAGCGAGGTCAGTAGCAGGCTTACCAGTTCGGGATCCTCGGTGAGCCGGGTCCGCAGCCGCCGGAGCTCCCCGGCCGCGCCGGGCCGTCCGTCGTCCACGATGCCCAGGATCGGCACCGGGAGAAAGGCTTCCAGCTCGGTGGAGGTGCGCACCCGCCTGTCGAGCTTGTCGCGCACCACCGCCGCGCCCACGCCCAGCATCAGCCCGGCCAGCACGCCGAGGATGTAGAAGCGCTTCTTCTGCGGGGCGCTGGGCTGGGTCGGGGTCTGCGCCTTGTCGATCACCTCGGCGCGGGCCGCGGGCGCCGCGTCGGTCTGGGTGACCTCGAGCCGCGAGACCAGCGCCCGGAACTGGGAGACCACCTCGTCGGTCAGGGCGCGCGCTCCGGCCGCGGTGGAGTCCTTCACCGTGATGACGATGATCGTGGTGGCCGGGGGTGAGACCGCGGAGATGCGGCCGCGCAGATCGTTCACCGAGGCCTTCAGGCCCAGCTGGTCGTGGACGTAGGTGGCGACGGTGACGGAATTGGCCAGGTCGACGTACGAGCGCACCCGCTGCTGTGCGGCCAGCCCGCCCTGATAGGAGTCGTTGACGGAGGTTCCGGTCGCCATGGACACATACACCGAACTCGTCGCCGTGTACTCGGTCGGCAGGGTGCTCGCGTACCCGTAGGCCGCCCCCGTGCAGATCACCACCGCGGCAACGATTATCGGCCAGCGCCGCCGCAGCAGTCGCCAGTAGTCGATCAAACCCATTGCGCTGTCCTCGTTTTCCCGGATGGAACACCGACCCCCGGCGGCTGCTCCACTCGTCTTCGGAATTCACCAACAACCAGATACGCCGTCCAGGCCAGCACCACGGCCTGCAGGTATTTGCCGAGCATCTCGACGGTGCCGAGGATGCCGCGCTCGAACAGCACGGGCACCTCGATCACCGACAAGCCGAGAATGGCCATGGCCAGGTACTTGCTGTAGAGGGCCCGGATCCAGATCAGCAGCAGCACGAACGTGATCGTGACCCCGACCGCCACCCCGAGGTAGCCGCCCAGCACATAGCCCTCGTTGATATTGCCCTCGGCCAGCGACACCTCCACCGTCGACATGTCCACCGACCCGCCGCGCACCTGCTCGGCCCAGGCCGCGCCGGAGCGGAACTTCTCCGCGCCCAGCAGCTGGGTGGGAATCAGACTCTGGAAGGCGTGCACCGCCACCTGCTGCGGCGTGAGCCACGAGTGGGGGCCCGCGAACCAGGCGTCGGTGGCGGCCTCGAGCAGATCGAAGCGACGCAGCATGCTCAGGAACGGGTGCACCACCGCCGGATACTGCGCATCCACCTGCGCCGCTTCGGCTTTGGCGGCGGAATCGGTCTTGAGCGACTGCAGCCAGCCGAAGCCGCCCAGCGCCAGCGCGATGATGCTCAGCACGCCGACCACAGTGCGCCTGGTCCAGCCGGTCATGGCGAAGCGCACGGCGATGGCCAGGGCGGCGCCCATGATCGGCGTCTTGGACTGCACGGTCGCGGTCCACAGCAGTTCACCGCCGACGAGCGCGCCGACCACCAGCAGCGTGGTGCGGCCGGAGTCGCTGCGGAAGAACACGATCAGGCCGACCGCGCCCAGGGTGGCCAGAATGGTGACCAGGTTGATCAGCGGATTAGGGCTCTCCAGTTCACCGGCCTTGCCGGTGGAGCCGGTCGCGTAGGCGGCCAGCCGGCCCAGGGTGCCGACGCCGTAGAGCAGGAACAGGGTCTGGGTGAAGACCGGATCCCCCGCGAAAGGCGCTGTGCGCGGGGGAATCCGCGGCGGCCGCGACCGAACCCACAGGACGTAGGCGATGATCAGGCCCGCGTAGAACCACAGGCCGAAGATCACCGGCTGCAGCACCGCCGCGATGCCGTCGTCGTAGCCGTACTCGTACAGCCGCGGATCGGGCACATTGTCGCCGAACCCGGGTACGGGTTCGACCCACAGCAGCACCACCGGCCGCGCGATGAACGACAGCGACCAGTGCGCGGTCTGCGCGATGAGGAACACCCGGGCGACCCCGGGCAGGAACATCGCGGCCACGACGATTGTCGCCAGCGCGGCGGCGACCAGGAATACGGCGAACTGAGCGGAGGTCATCACTCTCCCATCACCCCCTTATGTCCGCCGGGCGGGTCGCGGCGTTACCCGCTTGCGGGAAGGTCTTTTTCGCCCGGACCGCGCGGTTCATGCCAGGGCGTCGACGATCTCGCGGGCGCGGTCGGCGTAGCTGTGCGCGCCCGTGACGATGCGGTGGTGCCCGGCCTCGGCGACCTTGGCGGCCTGCTCGGGATACTTGGTGCAGCGCCGCAGGATCTCGCGCAGTTCGGCGGGGCCGGAGAACAGGTAGCACTCGGCGTCGTCCTGGAGCAGTTCGGCGTGCTCGTCGGTGCGTTCGCCGACGAAAAGCCCACCCGCGGCGGGGACTTCGAAGGTGCGACAGGTGTGGGTGTCGCGGTTGTCGGAGTTCAGCAGCACCAGGTTGGCGGTGACCGCGGCGACGGCCGCGGAGAAGTGCTCGCCGTAGACCGCGCCGCCGACGTCCGCGCCGGTCTGCCACAGCGCGCGCACCCGCCGCCAGCCGGGGCCGCGCAGCAGCATGTCCCCGTGATGTTCACGGGCCAGCGAGACCAGGAGGTCTTCACGATCGGGCCGGACCGCGCCGATGAAGCCGAGCAGGAATCGGCGCACCGTGCGGCGGGCGGTGATGTGGTGCAGCGCCGGATCATAAGCACTACGAACGAATTTCACGTGCCGCGCGCCACGGGCGGTGAGCTCGGGCACGTTGTGCCACTTGGTGGTGACGATGAGGTCCCATTCGGACTCGTGTGCCAGGTATTCCGGGCTGGTGTTGTACGGATTGGAGACGTCATCGGGGCTGTAGTGCACATGCAGACCGGCGCGGGCGCCGAGCAGCCGCTGCTGATCCAGGTGCACGGACTTGAACGCGAACAGCACATCCGGCGCGAATGTCTGTGCGGCGCTGTCGATCTCGCGGTGCAGGGCCTCGACATCCCAGGGTGCGCGGCGGTGGGCGAACTTCGAGTACACCCACGGCGGCGACAGGCGGGCGGGCAGCGTCACCGCGGTGGTGTCGATGACGACCACCTCGTGTCCGGCCTGCCGGAATCCGTCGGCGAGGGAGCGCGCGTTGCTGCCCACCCAGTCATCCCCGACGAAGAGAACCTTCACGCCACATCCCCTTTGGTCAGCAGTGCGGTGGCCGGTTCGATCGGCCCGTCCCGCCGGGCCCGTTCCCGGACCATGAGCCAGCGCACCCGGATGATGTACCACAGCGCGACACCGAATTCCGCGGAAACGGTGCCATAGACCAGGCTCCACACCGAGCCGGTGCGCATGGCCACCACCAAGGCCGTCGCCGCGACGCAGGTGCCGATGATCGCGCCGATCAGCACGCCCATGGTGTCCTGCTTGACCGGCAGGACGGCGGTGGTCACATACGAGGTGATGGTGGTGGCGGGCAGAATGAGGATCTCCACGCGCAGCAGCGAGATCGCGCCGGTGAAGTCGTCGGTGTAGATCAGGTGGATCAGGGTCGGCGCCAGGATCCAGACCGCCACCACCGCCAGGCAGGCCAGGGTCACGCAGCCGACGATCATCTGAATCTGATTGCGCCAGAACTGATCGTCGCCGCTGCGCCGGGCCATGCGCGGCAGCAGGGCGAAACCGATCGGGTCCAGGGTGGACTGGATGGCGCGGACCAGGCGGTCGCCCGCGGAGTACAGGCCCAGCGACGCCGCCTCGAGCACCGCGCCGTAGACCGCGGCCGAACCCTGACCGTAACCGGTGACCAGCAGCCGGGAGGTGAAAATCGGTGCGGCCATCCGCAGTACGGCCGTCACGCCGTAGGGCCGGGCGGGCGGGCCGAACCGGCGGAAGGAATCCCACCAGGTCAGCGAGACCGTGGCGATCGAGGAGATGAGCAGGCACAGCACGGCCATGGACGCGCTCGGGAAACGGGGTAGCAGCCCGACCAGCAGCGCCAGATAGGCGATCCGCCCCACGCCCTGATACATGGTGGAGGTCCCGAACCTGCCCTGGCCGATCAGGAGCCAGTCCTCCGACACCGACCAGAAGCCGCCGGCGAACAGCCCCAGCAGCACCATGTGCAGTTTGGGGGAGACCCCGACGGTCATGGTGGCCAGCAGGGCCGCGCCGATGATGGTCAGGGTGGTGGCGCGGATGGCGAGATAGGTGCCGCGCAGGCGGTTCACCTCGCGGTGGCCCGGATCATCCTCGGGGACCTTGGCGGCCAGGAACGAGGTGACGCCGAGGTCGACCACCAGCGAGCCGATGAAGTACGAGGACATGCCGATGGCCAGCAGGCCGGTGCCGTGCGGGCCGAGCATGCGGGCCAGCAGCGGGACCGTGACCAGGGTGATGACGTATTGGCCGTACTTGCCGAAGGTCACCAGGCCGATGTCGCGGATGATGCCGCCGATGCCGCCCAGGCCCGAGGACGGTTGTCTACGGTGTTTACCGGTGTCGGTGGAATGATCCGCGGCGGAATCGGATTCGCCGTCGGCGGGGCGGTACGCGCCCGACGCGTCGCGCTGCGGGACGATGACGGGCAGCCGGACGGTCGGTGGTTCGACCGGGTCGCCGTAGAAGGTGGGGAGCACCGGTCCCCGCGAGGGGGCCGCGTAGCGGGCGGCGCGGGTCTCCTCGAACGACGCCCGGCCGAACGCGGGCCCGCGGTCGAATCCGCCCGGGCCGCGACCGGTTCCGCTCTCGTGCCCGGGCGCGCCGGCGCGGGCGGGCCGGTGTGCGGCCGGGCCGTGGTCGCGGCGTGATTCGTCATGTTCGAAGGCGGTGGCCTGGTGGTCGCCCTCGGGGATGCGGTGCCGCAGGTGGCGGCGCTGCCGCAACCGGCCCAGCGTGCCGAGACTCTCGATCTGCACGGTGGGCGGGTCGTAGGGGAACGGGTCGGTCGGATCATCCACGACGCCACCGCTTTCCGGGCAGGCCGGTGAGGAAGTTGGTGACAGTCCGGGCCGAGGCGGCCACGTCGAAGTCCCGCGACCGCAGTCGCGCGGCGTCGGCCAGCTTGGCGCGCAGTTCCCGATCGGCGATCAGGCGGTCCAGGGCGCGGGTCAGTTCGGCGCGGTTTCCGGCGGTCACCAGCAGGCCGTTCACGCCCGGGTCGATGATCTCCTCGGGGCCGCCCGGCCGGGTCGCGATGACGGCGCAGCCCGCCCGCATGCCCTCGACCACGACCTGCCCGAATGGCTCGGGCAGCACCGAGCAGTGCACGAGGATATCGGCGTGGCGCAGATAGGATTCCGGGTCGTCCACGTGGCCGGTGAAGGTCACCGGCAGGCCGAGGGCGGTGGCGTGCATCTCGAGTTCGGCGCGGTAGGACTGCTCGTCGAAGAACGTACCGCCGACCAGGAACACCTCGCGCGGCAGGGTTCTCACATCGGCGAGGGCGCGCAGGAACAGATCCTGGCCCTTCCACGGGGCGAGGCGGCCGACCACGGCGATGACGGTCTCGGTGGCGGGACGCTGACCCTGCGGGCGCGCGTCGCCGAGGATCCCGGAATCGCCGGCGAATTCCACGGATTCGTCACCGGCGGGAAACTCGACGCCCGGGTAGGCGACCACGGCCCGGCGGCGCCAGGTGTAGAGCGAGGCCAGGGTGCCGCGGCTGTTGGCGATGACGCCGCGGGCAACCACCCAGCCCAGCACCCGGATGATCAGTGCCAGCGCGCGGCCGAAGTAGTCGCGGGAGACCCGGTCGTGCACATGCCACACCAGCGGCACCCCCGCCCGGCGCGCGGCCACCGCGCCCATGAGCATCGCCTTGGTGCTGCCCGCGACCAGGACCGTGGCCTCCAGTTCGCGCACGGTCGCGCCCAGGGTCCAGCCCAGGCGCAGCAGGCCCGTCGCGCCGACCAGCAGGCTGCGGACACCGGCCTTGTCGATGGTCATGGTGCGGGAGTCGAAACCATTGCGCACGACGCGGGTTTCGATACCGCGCTCGGCCATCAGCCGCAGCATCGGGCCGTCCTCGGTGTACACCACGGCGGTGGAACCGGCCGGCATGGCCGAGACCAGGCGCAGGGTCGCCAGTTCGGCCCCGGAAGGCGCCGCGGTGTGTGCCAGGAAGACGGCCTCGAACGCGTTCATCGAGCGGTGAGCTCCGCGTACAGGTCACGGTGCCGCCGGGCCGCGACGGCCCACGAGAACGTCTCGGCATGGGCGCGGCACTGTTTCGGATCCGGCCGCACACCCTCCAGCGCCGCGACCAGCCGGGCCGCGAGCGCTTCGGCATCGCCCGGCGGGACGATGAGCGAGGGGTCGAGGTCCCGGACCGAATCCGGCAGGCCGCCACAGTCGGAGACGACGGGCGGGCGTCCGGCGGCGAGGGATTCGAGGGCGATCAGGCCGAAGCCCTCCAGAGCCAGCGACGGCACCACGGTGAGATCGGCCCGGGTGTAGAGGTCGGTGAGCTCCGCGTCCGGCACCGTGCCGGTGAACCGGACGGGGGAGTGCGCGTCCTCGCCGAACAGGCTCCTCGCCAGTGCTCGCAATTCGGTCTCGGCGGTTCCGGTTCCGGCGATCACCAGCCGCGCGTCCGGATGCCGGGCGGCGACCGCGGACCAGGCGCGGAGCAGGACGTCGATGCCCATGCGCTTCTCCAGCCGCCGCACACACAGCACGATCCCGGAGTTCGCCTCCGGCTCGGTGGCGGTGAAGCGGTCCAGATCGACGCCCGGCGGAATCACCCGGACCTTGTCCGCGCGGATGCCGTAGTCGCTGACGAGCAAACGCCGGAAATGGTCGGACAGCACGATGAATCGGTCGGCGCGGGCGTAGCGCGAACGCTCGACGAGGTACTTGGCCCGGACCGCGCGCGGACCCTCGCCCGCCATGCGACTCTCGGCGGCCCACGGTCCGTGGAAATGGACCACCAGTGGGTTTCGCACCGCGGCCGGACCGTACAGGCAGAAGTGCCGGTCGATCACGGTGTCGCGGGTGAGCGCGTCCCGATCCAGGAACGCGGTGCGGGCGCGATCGAGGGTGGAGCCGCCCGTGGGTCCCCAGGAGTGCGCCCCGGCGGGTGCGTCGCCGAAAGCTCGTGCGCTGAGCGCTATTCCGCTGTCGCGGGCGAGCGCCTGATAGAGATCGGTGAAGTACCGATTCAGTCCCCCGTGAGCGGCCTTGAACCACTCCGACCCCGTCATGAACACCCGAATGGGCCGTGTCAAAACCCTCACCCCCGGGTCCGTCACCCACATTCGGACCGACATCCCGATCCGAACGCTCTTGCAGCGCAAGTGTATGCCAATTCCGGGGGTGGAGGAGGGTTAACGGACGGCAATCAATCAACTGACCAGTCCGCATGGTGAGAAGATTCAAATCCTGCCGGGGCGGGCCGGAACGAATGTCGAATTATGTTGTGACACAAAATAAGTAATTCACTTCCATTCGGAAAAGTATGTCGGGTGATTAACGCCCGCGTCGCCGAACGGGATCTGGGTTACGGTGATCGGCGGGAATGATGTGGTCGGAGAGGGCAGGCAGGCTGTGGGGCGCACACTCGCGCAAGGGCAGGTATTCGCGGGGTACACCATCGAACGGCTGCTCGGCGTCGGCGGAATGGGCGAGGTGTACCTCGCCAAGGACCGCGACCTGCCCCGATCGGTCGCACTGAAACTGCTGGCCGCGGGCAAGGCCGACGATCCCGAGGTGCGGGCCCGCTTCCTGCGGGAAGCCGATACCGCCGCGCGGCTGTCGCATCCGAACATCGTCGCGGTGTACGCGCGGGGCAACGACGACCACCGGCTCTGGATGGCCATGCAGTACGTCGAGGGCACCGACGCGGCGGCCATCCTGCGCGACGGCCCGGTGCGCCCCGACCACGCGGTGCGGATCATCCGCGAGACCGCGCGGGCGCTGGACCACGCGCACCGGTCCGGTGTGCTGCACCGCGACGTGAAACCGGCCAACATCCTGCTGGCCTGGGGGACCGAACAGCAGGTCTTCCTGGCCGATTTCGGGATCGCGAAAGCGGTCGACCACACCAGCACGCTCACCCGCACCGGTGAGATGTACGCCAGCTTCCAGTACGCCGCCCCCGAACAGTTCGAGCTGCGTGGCGACACCGACCACCGCGCGGACGTGTACGCGTTGGGCTGCACGCTGTTCCACATGCTCACCGGGCAGCTGCCGTATCCGGGGGAGAGCACGGCGCAGCTGGTCGCGGCCCACCTGGGCGCGCCGATTCCGCGGCCGAGCCAGGTGCACGGCGCCGTGCCCCCGGCCTTCGACGCGGTCATCGAACGCGCGCTGGCGAAGAACCGCGACCACCGCTTCGGCACCTGCGGCGAACTGGCCGCCGCCGCCGAAGCGGCGCTCACCGCCACCAATAGGGCGCACGGGCCGTGGATGCGGCAGGAGGTCCCCGTCACCTTCACCGGGGCGACGACCCAGCCCGGCCCGGTCGGGCAGCCCGGCTCCACGCGGGAGCGGTTCGAGCAGATGCCGACCCGGCTCGATGCGCGGTCGGGACCGCGCTATCCGATCGTGGGTGGCAGTGGACCGCGCGAAATGGATCGTGCCGCACATCGGTTCGCGACAGGTACGCCCGCCGCGCCCGCCTCGGGTCGCGGTCGCAAGCGGCTGATCGCGGCCTTCGCCGTCGCGCTGGTGGTGGCCGGCGGTGTCGGCCTCGGATTCGGCACCGGCGCGTTCCGTTCCGTGGCCACCGGCGGTGGCAGCCCGGACGGTCGGACGCCGGTTCCCGCGGCCGCGTCGCAGGAGGCCGCGGTCCAAACCGCCTGTGACTACGGCAAGCTCATGAGCTCCTACGACTACGGCGATGGCGACGGCTGGCAGGCCAAGGTGATCGCGGGGGCGACCGGCCAGTGGAAGTCGCAGGCCCAGACGCTGTTGCCGACCATCCGGCTGCTGCTCGAGAACGACGCCGAACACACCTGGTCCGACACCGCGGCGTGCACGGTGACCTCCGGCGGCGGCACCCACTACGAGCTGGCGGCGGACATCACCGAGCTGACCGCCGCCACCAAGAACACCCCCGACAAGGCCAAGCATCAGAACATCACCATGTCGATGGATTACGTGGACGGAAAGTGGCTGTGCAGCAAGTGGGTCAGCCCCTTGTTTCCGAGCTGACCGAAATGGTCGTGCGCCCAGTTATGATCTTGCGGGCGAATCGATTTGGCGCTGCGCGGGCCCTTCGCTCCTGTAGCGCGAAGGACCGGCCGTGCGATAGATTCGCACCGGATTCGTGCTCGGAACGGGCGTCGGAAGGAATCGCGTGGGGAACTCTGGCGCGGGGGATGGTGCCGGGACGTTGAAGGTGCTCGTCGACAACGGCGAGTACTGGCTCCGCAATCGCGGTGACATCGCCATGATGGTGATGACCGTGGAACGACTGCGGGAGCAGTGGCCGCACGCGCGCATCGGCATGCTGACCGACGAGCCGCACATCCTGCGCGGGGTGCTGCCGCAGGCCGAGCCGGTGGTGGCGCACGCGGGCGGGCCATGGGGGCGCGACGGGCTCGCGGGACGGCTCGAGGAGACCGCCGGGGTACACGTGCTCGGCCCGGCGGCGCTGCGCTGGCGATCGGCCACCGAGGTGCCCAAACACTATCTACGCGGCGTGAAGAACTGGGCACGCAAGGAAGTGCACGCGCTCGCCACCGGAGCGCCCGAGCCCGAACCGGCCGGCCTTCCGGAACTACCGCCGGTGCCGGCGGCGCTCGCCGGAGCGGACCTGGTCATCGCCCAGGGCGGCGGGTACATGACCGATGTCGACCTGTATCAGGCGCATCGCACCCTCAACCTGCTCGAAGCCGCTCAGCGCCACGGCATTCCGAACGTCATGATCGGGCAGGGGCTGGGCCCCATGCGCGATGCCGACCTGCTGCGCCGCGCGGCCGAAGTGCTGCCGGGGGCGGACCTCATCGCCCTGCGCGAGGGTCGGCGCGGGCCCAAACTGCTGGCCGAGCTCGGCGTGCCCGAGGACAAGATCCTGGTCACCGGCGACGACGCGGTGGAGTTCTCCTACCGGCTGCGCCGCCCGGGCATCGGCACCGATCTGGGCCTGTGCCTGCGGATCTCGGACTACTCCAAGGTGACCGATTCGGCCCGCGACACCCTCGGCGAGGTGTTGCGCCGCGAGGCCGCCGCCCTGAATACCGCGCTGGCCCCGCTCATCATCTCCGAATACGACGACGAGGACCGCCGCCACACGCTGCCGCTGCTCGAGGGCGCCGCCCGGACCCGCCCCGTCATCGGTCGTGCGGGCACCGCCCAGGACGTGGCGCGACAGGTCTCGCGCTGCCGGGTCCTGGTGACCAGCGCTTACCACCTCGCGGTTTTCGCGCTGTCCCAAGGTATTCCGGCCGTGGCTGTAACGGCCTCGCAGTACTACGACGACAAATTCTATGGGTTGGCCGACATGTTCGACGCCGCCACGGCCGCCGGACTGCGCATCGTGCACCTGGACGTGGACAATCTCGACGCCGAATTGACGCGTGCGATTCGACAGTTGTGGGAGTCCGCGCCCGAGCTGCGGGATACCCTGCAGCAGAAAGCAGTTGAGCAGATCGACGCCGGCCGTGCGGGCCTGGATCGGGTGTTCCGGCTCGTGGCGGGAGGTGAGGGCTCACCCGGCGAACGGGCCGAACCAATTCAGGGGGAATGATGAAGAACCTTTCGGTGTGCGTCCCGGCCTACAATTCCGGCCGCACCCTCGAGACCACGCTGCGCTCGATCCTGGACCAGGACACCGACATCGAGGTCGTCGTCCTGGACAATGCCAGCACCGACGACACCGGCGCCATCGCGAAATCCTTCGACGACCCGCGGGTGGTCATCCACCGCAATCAGGAAACCCTGCCCATCGGCGAGAACTGGAACAAGGCCGTCTCGTTGACCTCGGGCCGCTTCGTCAAGGTCGTCTGCGCCGACGACATCCTGCTGCCCGGCGCGCTGGACCGGCAACTGGACATCATGGCCGACAACGGCATCGCCATCTGCTCCTCGAAATTCCAGGTCATCGATGAGAACGGCCTCGTCGAGGAGAGCGACCTGGGCCTGCCCGACCTGCTGGGCCGCCGCGACGCCCGCGCCCTCATGCGCACCATCGTGCACCGCGGCCCCGCCGACTTCGGGCCCACCGCCGCGGCCGTCTTCCGCCGCCAGGACTTCGACCGGGTGGGCGGCTTCCGCGGCGACCTGGTCTTCCCCATGGACGTGGACCTGTTCGCCCGCGTCTGCGCCTTCGGCGACTTCTTCGGCACGCCGGAAATCCTGGCGGCCTGGCGCAATTCGAGCTTCAACCTGTGCAGCCGGACCTCGACGGTCAGCAAGCTCACCGAGATGCTGCGCTTCCATCACCGGCTGGGGTCGGAGTACCCCGAATACGTGGGCCGCGGCACGGTGCTCGGTGGGGACTGGCGGCTGGCCCGCGCCGCCGCCGAACGCGTCCGTGTGCGCACCGTCGCCACCGCGCTGCGCCGCCCCGATCTCCTGCACTGAGCGGGGACGAGGCGCGCGGACAACGTTGCGTCGCACGATGATCCGATGATGCGTCGCACCGTGATCCGATCCACGGGTCCGGGCGGTCGCGAGGCGCGAGACCGCCCGGACCCGGGGGCATCAGATGCGGGCCAGCGGGCCGTAGGCCACCACGGTGTCACCGGAACTGCTCACCAGGCGCACGAACGGGCGGATGGTGGTGGTGCCCAGCACACCGGTCACGGTGCCGTGGAAGCCGGACATCATGATGCAGCCGTCGGTGCCGGAGACATCGCCGCCCGCCACGTCGACCGACTGGATGCCGGGGCCGAAACCGACGTCGAGCTGCACGCCCAGGGTCGGGATCAGGTTGTAGACGTCGACCTTGGGGCCGTCCCCGCCGATCTCGAGCTCGAGGCCCGGGGTCTGGTACTGGAACGAGATCTTGCCCGACAGGGTGGCCGGATAACCCACCTGGTAGCCCATGGTGAGGTGACCGCTCCACCGATCGCCGGCGGGCAGTGCCACGTTGAAACAGGCCTTGCCGCTGTGGAACCACTCGCGGGTGAGCGGATTGCCGTCGAGCGGCGGCACGAAATCGATACGGGTGTCCGCCGACAGGGCCTCGACGGTCCGGCCCTGCTGATCGACGACGAAATTGTCGCCGTCGATGGCGGCGTCGGACGCGCCGCCGCTCAGGACGACGCCGATGGTGCCCGCGATCGCGACGGCGGCCGTGCGCGAAAGCACGGTCTTGGTGTTGCGCATGATTGTTCCCATTCCCTCATCAGGTGTTGCCGCGTAATTGCGTACGCTCGCTTGATGATTCCCCTGTGTACCCAGGGCGCGGATGGACGTCCACCCGTCCCCCTCGACCGGTGATCTACCCCACGCCGAGACTATTCCACTCGATTACTCTGTGTGCGGCCGCGATCGCATGATCGCGCTCACGGACCGACGAGTCGCGTGCCCGGCGCCCTCATGCCGCCGCCGGACGAGAGTTGCTGGGTTTCATAGCGATTCCCGCACGTCGATCACCCACTTCCCGTCGAGTTCGGGCCACCGGGAGGAAACCTCGGGGAGCAGGTCCGGCAGCGTCAGCAGAACCCGATCCGGCTGCGCCGCAACGAGTTCTGCGGGCGAGATGATCGGGATGTCGGTTCCGGGCATGCGGCGGCCCTGCTTGCCCGGGGAGGCGTCGGCCACCCCGGCCAGCAGCCCGCGGCGCGCGCCCGCGAGATGAAGCAGGGCGACCGCGCGGGAGGCCGCCCCGTAGGCGTAAACGATTCTGCCGGAAGCATTCTCCGCATCCAGCCAGGCACGCAAGGCGTGCGCCTGGTGATCGGCGGCCGACTGGAGCCCGCGCACCACGGCCGGGTCCGCGACAGCCGCCTCCGCGACGCGAATTCGGGCGATGGCCGGGTCGGCGTCGGCGGGGGCGTGAACCGCGGCCACCAGGACGGTGCCGCCGTAGAGCTCGAATTCCCACGCGGTCACCGCGGCCAGGCCCACGGACCGCAGCAGGGCACGCAGCGAGTCCATCGAGTAGTAGGCGAAATGTCCGTGCCGCAACGCGTTCCACTGCCCCTGCTCGACGATGGCGCGCAGCGAGTGGAACTGCACCAGCAGCACCCCGCCCGGCGCCGTGGCCGCCGCCCGCCGCGCGAAGGCCGCGCGCTGATCGGGTTCGTGCATGATGCCGAAGCAGTCGACCACCACGTCGGCGGGGTCCTGGGTGATGGAGTAGCCGCGGTCGGTCAGCAGCGGCAGCCAGCTGCCGCCGTGCGGGCTGCCGAACTCGCGCACGGTGCCGCCGCCGGGCAGCCAGCCCCCGGCGGCCACCCGGGACACCGCGTCCGCGGCCTGATCCCGCAGCGCCCGGGGTTCCACGCCGCGCGGTTCGGCGGTGACCGTGTCGTCCTCGGCCAGCTGCGCCAGCCCGCAGCCGGCGCACTGGTCCATGGCCAGCGGATGCGTCGCCTCGTCGCCGCCGGATATCGAGTCCAGACTCGGAAAGTCGTCCGCCGCAGGCATTTTCCCGAGATCGAGCACCCGGAGCAGCGGGCCGTGCCCGCAGCCGCGGCATCCCCGGGCCGGTTCCGTCCACGCGGCCTGCTCCTCCGCCCCGGTCATGGCAGCATGGCCTGGTGCGTATCGAAGCGACCGACCTCGCCGACGTCCTGCTGCTGATCCCGCAACCCTTCCGCGACGATCGCGGGCTGTTCACCCGCACCTTCGACGCCGAGGAATTCGACGAGCACCTGGGCCGGCCGGGCTCGGCCGCGAGCTTCGTGCAGGACTCGCAGTCGCGCTCGCGCCGCGGCGTGGTGCGCGGAATGCACGGGCGCTCCGGCCGCGGCGAGGCCAAACTGGTGCGGTGTGCGCACGGCGCCGTGCACGACGTGCTCATCGACATCCGGCCCGAGTCGCCTACCTTCGGCGCGCAGCAGGGGTTCCTGCTGGACGACGACGACTTCCGGCACCTCTACGTGCCGCCGGGCTTCCTGCACGGCTTCCAGGCCCTCACCGAGGTCGCCGACGTCTGCTACCGCATCGACCGCCCGCACGACCCGGCCGAGGACCTGGGTGTCGCCTACGACGATCCCGACCTGGCCATCGCCTGGCCGCAGCCGGTCACGGTGGTCTCGGAGCGGGACGCGGGTGCGGGATCGTGGCGCGAGCTGCTCGCCGCCCATCACCTCACACCCCGGTCCTGATCCGGCGCAGTTCGTCGTCGAGCGCCCCGGCCTCCTTGAGCGAGGTCAGGTGCGCCAGGCGCGTGAAGCGCCGGAAGAAGGCCTCCGAGGTGAGCCCGCGCGCGATGTACTCGCGATACAGCTCGGCCGCGCCATCGGGAATGCTCCAGCGCGCCTCGAAACCCAATTCCTCGCGGGCGTAGCCGAAATCGACGCGGTAGGACCGCGGATCCGCGCCGCTCTCGCCGGTGATGGCCAGCGTGGACTCCGGGACCACGTCGACCACCGCCCGCGCGATCTGCGCGACCGTCAGATTGTTCGTCTCGGCGCCCACGTTGTAGGCACGGCAGTGCACGGCCTCGATCGGGGCGTCCAGGCAGGTGGCGAAGGCGAGCGCGATGTCCTGCGCGTGCACCAGTGGCCGCCACGGCGTGCCGTCGGAGAGGACCTTGACCTCGCCGGTCAGCACCGCGTACCCGACCAGGTTGTTGAGCACGATGTCGGCGCGCAGGCGCGGTGAGAAGCCGAAGGCGGTGGCATTGCGCAGGAACACCGGGGAGAAGCCGGAGTCGGCGATGGCGGCCACATCGTCCTCGACCCGCACCTTGGACTCGGCGTACGGGGTGAGCGGACGCAGCGGCGCGTCCTCGGTCACCAGGCCGTCACCGGCCGCGCCGTACACCGAACACGTGGAGGCGTAGAGGAATCGGCGCACTCCGGCCTCCTTGGCCAGCCGGGCCAGCCGCACCGAGGCGTGATGGTTGATGTCGTAGGTGATCCGGGGCGCCAGCGCGCCCAGCGGATCGTTCGACAGCGCCGCCAGATGCACCACCGCGTCGAACCCGGCGAGCTGATCGACGGTCACCTCGCGCAGATCCACGTCGATGGCGGGCGGCGAGGGCGGAGCGTCGCCCAGTACGCAGTCCGCGAAATAGCCGGTGTCCAAACCGGTCACATCGTGCCCGGCCTGCTGCAGGAACGGCACCATGACCGTCCCCAGATACCCCTGATGTCCGGTGACGAGCACCCGCATGACTATGCACCTCCGAAAGTGATGGTGGCCTTCTCGAGCAGAAACGCCTCGGCGTGCCGGGCGCGGCACTGCACCCCGCGCAACCGCGACAGGGCCAGGAAGGACTCCTCATCGAACCAATCCCGATTACGTTGCGAGGGATAGTGTTTCATCAACAAAGCGGCCTTGGTCTCGGCCAGCCCCGCGGCCAGCGGATGGAACACCGCGGGCTGCGGAGTGTCGGTCTCCCACTTGAGAATTTCGTAGCCGAGTACCAGATGGTCGCGAAACTCGCCCGGAGCCAATTCGGCCAGCAGCCGGTGGTCCTGGTGGGCGTCGCCGCGATGCGGGGCGAAGACCACCTGCGCCGCGCCGTCGCGGGCCAGCGCGGCGACCGCCTGCTTGGCCCGCGCCCAATGCGCGGGGGCGTAGCCGTCGGGAATGTCGAGAATGGTGAGGTCGAGTTCCGCTGCGGGACAGAAGGATTCGAGCGCGCCGCGTTCCTCCTCGGCCCGCTCGGTGCCCGCGCCGGTCAGCACCAGCGCCCGCACCCGCAGACCGGGGCGCGCCTGCGCCAGCGTCAGCAGGGTGCCACCCATCCCGATGGCCAGATCATCGCAATGGGCGGCCAGTAGCGCGATCTCGGTGATCGCGCCGGTGTCGAAATCGATCATGCGCCGGGACGCTCCCACACCATCCACGGGCGATCGCCCTGCTGATAACCGGTGTCGAGTTCGGCGCGTTCCTTGAAGGTGTCGGCGGGCTTCCAGAAGCCGTGATGCTGATACCCGAACAGCCGGCCCTGCCCGGCCAGCGCGCCGCAGGCGTCCTCCACCAGGTCCCCGCCGGGCGGCAGGTGGTCGAAGATCTCCTGGGTCAGCACGAAGTAGCCGCCGTTCTCCCAGATCGGCAGCTGCGAGACCGGGGTGATGTTCTTGACCTCGCCCGCGGAGTTCACGTCCACACAGTGGAAGGAGGACTGCGGCGGCACGATCATCATCGACGCCGCCGCCCCGGAATCCTGGAACTGCCCGATCATCTCGTCCAGCGGGGCGTCGGTCAGCACGTCGGCGTAGTTGGCCAGGAAGTACTGCTCGCCCTCGAGGTGGCCGCGCACCCGGCGCAGCCGCTCACCGATCGGCGACTCCACCCCGGTGTCGACGAAAGTGATGGTCCAGTCGCTGATGTCGGACTGCAGCAGCTCCACCCTGCCGCCGCGGATGACGAAGTCGTTGGACACCGACTCCTGATAGGTGAGGAAGAAGTTCTTGATGTGGGTGGCGCCGTAGCCCAGGCACAGTACGAAGTCCTTGTGCCCGAAGTGCGCGTAGTAGCGCATCACGTGCCAGATCAGCGGGCGCGGGCCCACCATCTGCATGGGCTTGGGGATGACGTCCTCGGTTCCGTTGCGCATGCGCATGCCGTAACCGCCGCAGAACAGTACGACCTTCACGAGCTTTACCTTTCGGCAGGTGTGGATGCGGCGGCGTCGTCGAGCGTCGCATGATGAAGATGGGGGAGTGGGTAGACGATCTCGCCGCCCCACTCGAGGACGTGACGCAGTTGCGCGGTGATCTCGCGCTCGAGATTCCACGGCAGCACCAGCACCACATCGGGGCGATCGGCGTCGATCCGCTCCGGTTCGTGTATCGGGATGCGGGTGCCGGGCGTGAACCGCCCGTGCTTGTAGGGGTTGCGGTCGACCGTGTACTCCAGCAGGTCGGTCCGGATGCCGCAGTAGTTGAGGAGGGTATTGCCCTTGCCGGGGGCGCCGTAGCCGACGACCCGCTTGCCGGAGGCCTTGGCGTCCAACAGGAATCGCAGCAGATCCTGGCGCACCAGTTCGGTATCGGGGCGCAGCTCCAGGTAGCCGGCGACCTCGTGCAGCCCGGCGTCGGTCTCGAGGCGCAGGACCTCGGCGACTCGATCGGTGGGGGTGCCCACGCCCTGCGGTCGAGCCCAGACGCGCAGGGAGCCACCGTGTGTGCCGATCAGCTCGCAGTCGACCACCTCGAGCCTGGCGGTGGCCAGGGCGCGCTGGGCGGACAGCAGTGTGTAGTACTGGAAGTGCTCGTGATAGATGGTGTCGAACTGGGCCAGCGCCACCAGGTTCAGGGCGTGGTGCACCTCGATCGACAGCCAGCCGTCGTCGGCCATGAGCGCGCGCAGCGAGCGGGTGAAGCCGAGCAGATCCGGGATATGGGCATAGACATTATTGGCCACCACCAGATTTGCCGGTCCGTGCTCGGCCACCACCCGGGCCGCCAGCTCCTCGTCGAGGAAGCCCGTTTCGGTTGGTACGCCTTTGTTCCGCGCTGCCGCACCGACATTCACCGACGGCTCGATGCCCAGACATGGGATGCCTTCGGCCACCGCGTGCTGCAGGAGATAGCCGTCGTTGCTCGCCACCTCAATTATGAAACAATTGTCGTTCAGTTTTAGCTGTTCGATTGCTTGGTCGACGAAGAGTTTTGCGTGCCGGACCCAGCTGTCCGAGAATGATGAGAAGTAGGCATATTCGGTGAATGTCTCTTCCGGGGTGATCAGAGCCGGAATTTGCAGCAGCAGACAGTTTTCGCAGAGCCGCAGATGCAGCGGATATGTCGCTTCCGGCAGGTCCAGCTCGTCGGCGGTGAGAAATTTCTCGCAGGGCGGCGTGGCGCCCAGGTCAAGAACGCTGAGCAATCGATTCGAATCGCAAAGACGGCATTGCACGAAGTTTCCCCATCTTTCACCGAGTCCGGGCCGCCCGCGCTGCGCCGGATGACCTGTGGGTCGGCTCGGTCCGGCCTTACGTTACAACAGGATTGCGTGGTACTCAGGGGCCCGACGATGGACCGATAATGCCAAAACAACTGAAAATTTGCGACCCGCAGAACCAGGCGTCCGCTCGGCAAACCGTCAGGCCTTGCGCCGCAAGGGTTTCGACCAGCTCACACCGTGTGGCTTGCGTAGTTCAACCTGCGATTTTGCGAATAGGGGAAATAGGGGGGTGGGTGGGGGAACCGGTCAGGTTCCTATCCGTTACTTTCCGGAAACGTTGAGGCCGTACGTGATTGGGGGTGTATGACATCCGGGGTGTGTAACATTCGCCTTCTGGCCGCCGAAAGACTCGGCGGCATCATCGGTTGTCATGGTCTGAAAGCCCTTGGGAAACCGGCGTCAGCCTGGTCGTGGAACTGATCAGCGGGGATCGGAACCGAGTTCTCCCGTGGGGGAGGTGCGTTCGTCTTCATGTCATATGAAATCTCTGCCGGTCGCGCCGTGCGCGTGTACCGGCCACCACGTACCGAGCCGCGCTCGGATCGTGAACGCTGGCAAGCGGATTACGCCAGTCGGCTATTTATCAGCGACCTATGCGTAGTGATCCTATCCGTCGGTTTCGCTCAGTGGATTCGTTTCGGCGGATCCGGTGCCGAGCCCCCGTTGGCGTCCCAACTGCCGCTCGAGGTTCGTTACACGATGGTGTCCGCCGTGCTGGCGCTGGCCTGGTCGGTGACGCTGACGCTCAGCGGCACCCGCTCGCCTCGCGTGATCGGAAGTGGCACAGAGGAATACCGGCGCGTGGTGTCCGCCTCACTCAAGCTCTTCGGTGGAATAGCTATTGCATCGCTATTGCTGCGCGTGGATATCGCTCGCGGGTACCTCGCCATCGCCCTGCCGCTCGGCATGGTGTTGCTCATGGTGGAACGGCGGATCTGGCGGCGCTGGGTCGCGGGCCGGCGCGCTCGCGGCGCCTACCGCACCGCCATGCTGGTGGTCGGCAGTCCCGAGGCGGCGCGAGCGATGGTGTCGGCCTTCTCGCTGGACCGCGACTCCGGCTATCAGGTGATCGGGGTCTGCACCCGCACCGAGGCAGCGCTGGCGGAATCGGTGCTCGAGGTCGGCGGACGGGAAATCCCGGTGGTGGCAGGCGATCACGATGTCATCGACGCCGTGCGGCGCACCGGGGCGGACACCGTCGCGGTGACCGCTACGGACAATCTCGGGCCCGCCGACTTCCGCCGCATGGCATGGGAGCTCGACGAACTCGGTGCCGAGTTGATCGTGACGCCCGGCCTGGTCGACATCGCGGGCACCCGGCTCACCCACCGGGTGGTCGCGTCCATGCCGATGCTGCACGTGGAGAAGCCGCAATACGACCGGGCGAAGTCGATTCGCAAGGGCGTGTTCGACTTCTGCTTCGCCGTCGCCGCCCTGCTGGCCATCGCGCCCGCGCTGGCCATGATCGCGCTCGCGGTGAAGCTGTCCAGCCGCGGCCCGGTCTTCTACCTGTCCGAGCGGATCGGCCGCGACGGGCAACCGTTCCGGATGATCAAGTTCCGCAGCATGTACGCCGACGCCGAATCGCACATCAACGCCCTCATCGACAGCAATGGCGGCAACCCGCTGTTCTTCAAGGTCCGCGACGATCCGCGCGTCACGTCCGTCGGCAAGGTGATCCGCAAGTACTCCCTCGACGAACTACCACAGTTCTTCAATGTGCTGCGCGGTGAGATGAGCATCGTCGGCCCCCGGCCGCAGGTACGGCGGGAGGTCGACTCCTATGACGGCGTCATGCGACGGCGTTTGCTGGTGAAGCCGGGCGTCACCGGGTTGTGGCAGGTGAGCGGGCGCTCCGACCTCGCGCCCGAGGACGCCATGCGCCTGGACCTGTCCTATGTCGAGAACTGGTCCATGGTGTTGGACCTCCTGCTGATCGCGAAGACGATCGGCGCGGTGACCCGCGGCGAGGGCGCGTACTGAGGCAAGCGACCAATACGTAAGGCGCGCATCGCATCCAGCGGTGCGCGCCTTTTCGATTCATCCCATGGCAGACTCTCTGGAACAGTGACGTATGGGGGAAGGACACGGGAGGATGACGCTTCCAGATCCGGAAGCCTCGCGCGCGATCCTCATCGGAACCGCGCGCTACACCTCGGATTCCGGCTTCGAGTCCTTCCCCGAAGTAGAGCGCAGTCTGCTCGACTTCGCCGAATTCCTGCGTGGCGAAACGGGACTGCCGGCGGATCACATCGATGTGGTTCTCGATCCCGGCGACAGCACGACCATCGCGGCCCGGGTCACCGCCGCCGCTCGCGCCGCGACCGGGCTGCTGCTCGTCTATTACGTCGGCCACGGGGTCGCGGTCGACAACCAGTTGCATCTGACCCACACAGGTTCGCGCTCGGCCGACGCCGATGTCACCGCGCTGCCGTATCCGGTGCTGCGGTCGCGGATCAAGTCCAACGCGCGCGGCCCCGTCGTCGTGATTCTCGACTGCTGCCACAGCGGAAGAGCCTTCGGCCGTGACGTTCTCGCCGGGGAGGGCGAGCCGTTGCGGGAGGCCACCGATATCGACGGCGCGTTCGTTCTCACCGCGACCGACGAGAAGACCACGTTCGCGCGAGCGACCGGGGGTGGCGGCCGCACCGCCTTCACCGGCATGATGCTCGACACCCTGCGCGCCGGGGTGCCGACGGCCGACCGGTACCTCACCATGACCGTCCTGTTTCGCGAACTTCGCACGCGGCTGCCGGCCGCGAGCATGCCGAAACCGAAGGCGCTGGAACGAGGCACGGCGGGACGAATCGCGCTGGCCGCCAATGCCGGATGGACCGGCCGCACCGAACCCGCCACGCTGCCCGGCATCGGCGATACCCCGTATCGGGCCACGATCCGCGACATCGCGCCCGCGGAGGGCCTGTCCGATCGCGACGCGGAGTTGGCCGAACTCGCCGACTTCTGCACCGGCGACGAGGCGTACCTGTGGTGGCGGGCCGGACCGTGGGCGGGCAAGACGGCCCTGATGTCCTGGTTCGCCCTGAATCCGCCGCCGCGGGTGCGGGTGGTGGCCTTCTTCATCACCTCCCGCATGGCTGATCAGGACGATCATCGGGCGTTCACCGACGCCGTGCTGGAACAGCTCTCGGCGCTGCTGCCGGATCAGGCCGCCACCGTGGCCAGCGCGACCGGGAGCCGGGACGGGCTGCGCCGCCACATGCTCGCGCTGGCCGGCGAACGGGCAGCGGAGGTCGGGCACCGGATCGTGCTGCTGGTGGACGGGCTCGACGAGGATCGCGGCCGGACCAGTATCGCCTCGCTGCTACCGAAGAACCCCGGACCCGGACTCCGGGTCCTCGTCTCCGGGCGTCCCAATCCCGCACTCCCGCTGGATGTTCCCACCACACATCCGCTCCGGCACTGCCGCCGCCGCGAACTCGGACCGTCGGCCAAAGCCTTCGACATCCGCGATGCCGCGCAGCTGGAACTGCGGGGGATTCTCGAACGCTCCGACGCGGACCAGCAGATTCTCGGACTGGTGACCGCGGCGCGCGGACTGACCCGCGCCGAGCTCGAGGATCTGACCGGGTGGCCGCCGTTCCTCATCGAGACCATCCTGTCGGGCGTCACCGGACGCACCTTCCGGGTCCGGTCCAGCCGGTTCGGGTCCGACCACGTGTACCTGCTCGCGCACGAGACCCTGCAACGCGAGGCCGAAGCGACGCTGGGCCGTGCGCTCCTCGCGGAATATCGAAACCGGTTCCACGCCTGGGCCGACCGCTTCCGCGACCGCGGGTGGCCGGTGGAGACGCCGACGTATCTGCTGACGCGATACTTCTCGATGCTGCGCAGGCACGGCGACATGGTGCGGATGACCGAACTCGCCCTGGACACCGCGCGCCACGATCGGCTCCTGCTGCTGTCCGGCAGCGACCAGATCGCGCGGACCGAGATCGCTACCGTGTCGGGTGTCTGGCTCGAACAGCGGGATCCGGACCTGGTCGCGGTCGGCGAACTCGCCCTGCGGCGGCACCGGCTGACTCGGCGCGGGCGCGATATTCCCGCGAAATTGCCCGCGGCACTGGCCGACATGGGTGAGGTCGTGCGCGCGCGGAGCCTGGCGGACGGCCTGCTGGACCCGCGCCGCCGCCTGCGCGCCCGGATCGGCGTCGCCTCGACTCAGTTTCTCCGGGACGATCCGCCACACAATCGGGCCGTGATCGACTCGCTGCGGGAGTCGGAGACCTCCGTGGTGCGCGACGCGGATCTCGCTCGCCTCGTCGACGCCCTGATCGCCGTCCCCGATATCGAGAGCGCCGAACTGCTGGCCGACGAGATCACCACTCCCGTGGAACGGGTTCGGATACTCGCGCAACTGATTCCGGCCTGGCGCTCACTGGGTCGTGCGGACGCGATCTCGGCGGCGAAGACCGAGATCGACCGCCACGTGGTGTGGGCGCGCGCCGCGGAACGCGACGAGGTGCTGCGGTCCGCGGTGCGCGCCTTCGCGGCGCTGGACGAGCACGACCGCGTCGAGGAGCTGAGCGGAGCCGCCGAATCCGTCGGGGTGCGGGTGGTCGCCGTCGCGGCTGTCGCGCGTTCCCTCGTCTCGCAGGGGGACACCGAATCCGCTGCCCGCCACCTGCGGTCGATCCGGTCCGAGCTCGCGCCGATCAGCAGCAAAGTGGTCCGGTCGCACGCGCTGGCCGCCATCGCCGACGATCTCGTCGCGGCCGGGTTCGCCGAAGTGCTGCGTGCGGAGGCCGATGCCGTGCTGGTCGACGTCGAGGCCTGGCAGGCCCAGCTGGAGGCGTCGGACACCGGCTTCGACGCCGCGTTCAACGACGCGATCAGCGGGATCGCCGACTATCCCTGGGGTCATATCGAGGCCGCGGTCGTGCAGCTGGCCGAGTGCCTCGTCGCGCTCGGGAACGCCGACCGCGTGGTCGCGCTGGCGCGCCGATTCACCCGGGGGACAGGCGGACTCGAGGTGGCGGTCCGAGCGGTGACCGCCCTGCTCGCGGCGGATCGGACGGCCGATGCCCGGCGGCTCGTCGCGGAGATCGAGCTCCGCGCGTACCAGAGCATCGACCCGCGCGAGCGTGATCTGGTCCTGTACGCGATGGTGCGGGCGCTGGCGGTCGCCGGGGAATGGACGCGCGCTGTCGCGGTGGCCGATCGGATCGACGGCGACGACCACCGGATCCTGGCCTTCACCTATCTCGGGACGCGGTCCGCCGAATCCGCGCCCCGCGGAGGCGTTTTCCTCGAACGAGCGATGAGCGCTATGCGCGTCGGCACCGCGCTGCCGAACGGCGGCTACCTGCGGACCGACCGGTCATTTCTCACCGTGCTCTTCGCCACCGACTGGCTCGGCTCGGCGGCGCGGGAGTCGAGCACCCCGCTGGCCGACGTGGTTCGCGCGCTGCTCGCCGGGGCGGCGGTCGAGCGGGTGCGCGAGCTGACCGATCACCTCACCCTGATGTACCACGGCTCGCTCGATCCGGTGGACGGGCTGGCCCCCGGGCTGGGCCGCCTCGCGGTGCTGCTGGCCGAGACCGGTCAGCTCGCTCTGGCCCGCGAGCTGATCGACGGAATCACCCTGCTCCCCGTCTGGTTGACCTCGCGGATGAGCGCGGGCGCGGGCATCTGGAGCGAACCCGCCACCGTCGCGGAGCTGATCGACGATGCCGAGGAAATCGCGGTGGCGCTGCGGATCATGGTCGAGGAAGGCGGCAGCGAACTCGCCGCCCTGGTCGCCGCGCTGGTGCGCGAGGACGCCGACCGGGCCGCGGCCGCACGCGATTCACCCGACCTGCTGACACATCGTGTAGTGAGCGCCCTGTTCTCGGCGGCCCTCGGCGATGCCGACGCGGTGACCAGGCTGCTGACGAGCCGGTGGATGACCGCGCTCGGCGAACAGCGGGTGCTGTCGTTGCTCGCGAGTTCGATCGCCCGCGCAGGGGCGGTGGACCGGGCGCTGGCGGTCGCCGAACAGCTCACCGACGACCTCGCCCGATCCGTCGCGTACCGGGAGATCCTGGCCGCGCAGGTGAAGGCGGGACGCGAGCCCAACGTGCTGACCCGCCGCCATTCGATTCCGGTGATCGGAGAACGCATTCATGCCATGGCACAGGTGATTCCGGCGCTGACCGACGGTGACCGATCGGAGCGCTCGAAGACGGCGCTCGCCGCCGCCACCCAGCTGCTCGCGCAGCTCCCCCCGGACGAGGTACGGGACCGCGCGGCCGCCCGGCTGGTCGATGCCGCCCTCGCCATCGGCGAACTCGACCAGGCCGTCGAACTGGCCCGCGGCACCACCCGCGACCTGCGCGGGGAACTCCTCACCCGGATCGCCGACGGTCTGGTCCGCGCCTACCCCGACGTACCGCCCGCCGACCAGGGCTTCGCTCGTCGCCGTATCCGCCGTCTCCTCGCCGAGGCGTGGAGCGTGGCCCCCTGGTCCTCGGTGCTGGACACCGTGGCCCGGTTCGATCCGGTCCTACTGGTCGGCATCACCGACGAGGCCCTGCGACTGGACTCCCTGGAACGCGTGACCACTCGGTGAACGTCGATCAATGTCCGGCGCGCGGGGTCAGTTCGACGACGGGAATCACTCGGGCCGTGCGGTTCTGGTAGGTGGCGTACCCGGGGTAGGCCTCCAGGATCTGGGGCCAGCGGGCCTCGCGTTCGGCGGCGGACAGGACACGAGCCGTCATGGACTGCGAAGGACCATGCTGGAACGACACTTCCACCGACGGGTTGGCGGACAGGTTGTGGAACCAGGCCGGCGAGATGTCGTCGCCGCCGCGTGAGGCCACGAGCAGGTAGCGGGGTCCGTCCACGATCGGGACGGTCAGCACGACGGTGTGCGAGCGGCCGGTGCGCCGGCCGGTGGTGGTGAGGGTCAGGGTGGGCATGTTCTTGAAGCGGGTGCCGAACCGGCCGCCGCTGAGGTCGAGCAGGCGGCGGTGCAGCGTCGTCGAGGTCTTCAGGAACAGTTCGGTGGCGGTGCGGTGGAGGTCGGGCACGGCGGGCTCCTCGGGTCGGTGGGACGGTCGGGAACAACGATCGAGCCACCCACTAGTAGACGACCAGTGACCGGTCAGTGGCCGAGGCGCGCCCGGGCGGCGGTCATCCACCCGGGGTTTCCGCACGCCTGCGCGATGGCGAGGGCGTCGCGGTGGTGCTCGGCGGCCAGAGCGGCCTCACCGCGCCGCGCCGCCAGATCGCCGAGCACGGTATCGACGGGACCGACGACATACGCGCCGGTGTCGGCGCCGCCCAGACGACCCCGGTAGACCATCAGATCGGTGTAGGTCGCCGCCGCCACCCGGGGCGTGCCCAATTCCGCGACCACCATGCCGCGCAGGGTGAGGAAGAACGAGCGGAACCGGTCGTGCCGGATCGGTTGCGCTCGGCGCCAGGCCGATTCGGCGGCCGCACGATCGCCGGCGGCCAGCAGGACCAGCACGTGGAAGTCGACGACGGCGTCCAGCGACACCGCGTCGGCCTGCTCGATGAAGGTCGTGAACACCGGCGCCAGCTCGGCCAGCCGCCCGCGGCCCAGATGGACCGTGAAAATGGCCATCAGCACGATGCCGTCAGCATTGAGAATGCCCGCGCCGGTGAGCAATTCACCGGCGCGGAAATACTGGCGCTCGGCGTCGTCGGGGTCACCGGCGGCCAGCGCCAACAGCCCGCGAGCCATCGTGTTGGCCAGCTGAGCCTGCCGCCATTGATAGCGGTCGGCCGTCACCGTGGTCGCCTCGAGATGCTCGCGGGCCGCGGCCAGATCTCCGACGGAGGCGGCGGCTTGCAGCGCGATGGTGTGGCCCAGCAGCTGATACGTGTGATCGCTGGTGCGCTGCCCGATCTCGATCAGCTCGGCGCCCAGCCCGCCACGATCCGGGGTGTCGTACAACGAGGCCCGAGCCTGGAGCACCGGTGCGAGCAGGGTGTCGTCGCCCAGCTCACGGGCGATCGCCTCGGCCTCGGCCGCCGCCGGGCTCGCCTGTTCGCCTGCCTCGCCGCCGATCTCGTCGACCAGCGCCACCAGCAATCGGCAGCGGTCGGCCGGGGACAGGCCGGGCAAGCGCAGCGCGTTCTCCAGCCGGGCGACGATCGGGTGCTCGACCACGCCGTACTGCCGGTTCATCCACGGCGTCGGCGCGTCCCAGGCGGTGAAGGCCCGCACCACCAGGTCCGGGCGATCGGCATCCTCGGCCAGGCGCACCGCGTGGTCACGGGCGGCGCGCGCGGCGAGCGCGGACCCCGCGGAGAGGTGATCGTGACCGGCTCTGCCCAGCAAGGCGATTCGCTCGTCGACGGTCTCGTCGCGGGGGAGTCGCTCCAGCGCGGCGACCGCGCGCTCGTAACCGGTCGCGGCGACGTCGTAGGCGAAACGCCGCTCGGCTCGCTCGGCGGCGGCCACCGCGTAGCGGGCGGCTCGCCGCGCCGTCTCCGGGGTCACCGATTCGCCGAAGTGGTGGGCCAGGGCGGTCAGATCGTCCGGGGCGATCTCCTCGAGGGCGGCCCCGATCCGGCGATGCCAGCGGTCGCGGCGCACCCGTGACAGATCCCCGAGCAGGGTGTCGCGGACCAGGACGTGGGTGAAACGGGCGCGGCCACTGGCGGGTTCGTCGAGCAGACCGGCCACGCTGCCCGCCTCGACGGCGTTGAGCACGTCCTCCTCACCGACCTCCGCGGCCCGCAGCAGCACCGCGAGATCGAACTCCCGGCCGATCACCGCGGCCAGGCGCAGCAGCGCCACGTCGGTCTCCGGCAGGCGGGACAGTCTGCGGCGCAGCACATCTCGCACGCCCTCGGGGACCTCGGACGCGGCGACCAGCTCGCCTTCGCTGCGCAGCAGGCGTGCCGTCTCGGTGAGATAGAACGGGTTGCCGCCGGTGCGTTCGTGCAGCGTCGCCAGCACCGAGTCCGCCGGGGCGCTGCCGGTCAGCGCGGTGACGAGCCGGGCGCTGTCCTCGATGTCGAGGCCGCGCAACTGGATTCGCGCACGGATCGTGGTCGCGACACCGGCCAGGGCCTGCGTCAGCGCGGGTGGCGCTTCGTCGGGCCGGTAGCCGATCACGACGAACACCGGCGCGTGGGTGGCCGCCGCGGCGAGCAGGGCCGCGGTCTCGGCATCACAGCGATGGACGTCGTCGAAGAGAATCGCCAGCGGTCCCCCGGCCGCGACGGTGGTCAGATAGTCGCACACCGCACGGTGCAAGAGGAACCGGCCGTGCGCGCGGTCGGCCTCGGGTGCGCCCGCGGCGTCGGTGAGCAGGGGAGCGAGAGCGGGCGTGAGCCCGGCGGGGTCGTGCTCGGCGGCCAGAGCGCGCAGGATCTCGACCCACGGCCACGCCGAAGGCGCGGCCTCGTCCTCGGGGCAATGACCCAGCACCACGCGATAGCCCCCGCCGCGGAGGTCCTCGCGCAGGCGGCGCAGCAGCGAGGACTTGCCACTGCCCGCCTCACCCACCACGGTCGCCGTCCGCGGACCGGGAGACGCGGCGGCCGCGTGCAGTGTCGCGAGTTCGGTTGCCCGACCGAGGAACTCGGGGGCGACCGGGCCCGGAACCGGATCGCGTGGCGGCGCGGGGACGGCGATCGTCTGCTCCTGCACGGGGATTCGCTGGGCGAGGATGTCGGCTTCGAGCCGGGTCAGGGCCGGTCCCGGATCGATGCCCAATTCCTCGGCGAGCACCTCGCGCGCCTGCCGCAGCGCCGCGAGCGCGTCGGCTTGGCGGCCCGCGCGATACCGCGCCAGCGCGGTGAGCCGCCACGCCTCCTCCCGCAACGGATGCTCCCGGCACAGCACCTCGGCCTTGGCCGCCGCCAGCGCGGGTTCATCCTGTTCGAGCAGTGCCACGGCGAGCTGTTCCCGCGCGCTCAACCGCAGCTCCTCGAGTCGCACGGCTTCCGCGCTCGCCCAGGATTCCTGCGCGAACGCCCCGTACGCCGGACCCTGCCACGCGGCCAGCGCCCGCTCGAGCGCGCGTCGGCGTTCGCGCGGATCGTCCAGTCGCGCAGCCGCGTCCAGGTCGGCGCCGAACGCCCAGGCGTCCACCTCGGCGGTGTCGAGTCGCAGCGCGTACCCGGGAGCGCGGCTGATCAGCACCGTCGCCGGTGTCCGCGGTGCGCGATCCGGTTCCAGCAGTCGGCGCAGGTTGGAGACGTACGCCTGGAGTGAGCCCAGCGCCCGGGGCGGCGGCTCGCCGCGCCACAGGTCATCGATCAACCGATCGACCGGCACCACGTCGCCCCCGGCGACCAGCAGTCGCGCCAGCACCCCGCGTTGCCGCGGCCCGCCGAGATCGAGTTCCCCGCGCTCGCCGGTCGCGGTCAGTGCACCGAGTACCCGAATCCGAACCATGATCGCGTAAGTCTAGGACGGCCGCCCCTAGTACGCCTCGAGTCGATTCCAAGCGCGCCGAAGCATTCTCGGCGCAGTCACCGACCTCGACAGGAGCAGCCATGAGCATCGACATCGCGCAGGCCCGGCCCGACACCTACGACATGGTGGTCGTGCACAATGCCTTTCGCCGCCACTTCCGCGCCCTGCCCGCCCTGGCGGCCGGCGTCGCCCCGGGCGATATCGAGCGCGCCCGCGTCCTGGCCGACTTCCTGGCCGAACTCGGCACCGGGCTGCACAGTCATCACACCGGCGAGGACGAACTGATGTGGCCGCTGCTGCTCGAACGCGCCCCGATGGCCGCCGCCCTCATCCTGCGCCTCGAGGAACAGCACGAACGCATCGCCGAACTCTCGACCCGCGCGCAGCGCGACGCCGCCGAGTTCGCCACGGCCGCCGAGCCCGCCGCACGAGACCGGTTCGCCGCCACCGCCGCCGCGCTCGCGGCCGCGTTGGACGAGCACCTCGCCGAGGAGGAGACTCACATCCTGTCGGTCGTCGAGCAGGTCATGACCGTGTCGGAGTGGCGGGCGCTCGGCGAACGCGGGCGCGCGCACATGCCCAAGGATCGCCAGCTGGTCTTTCTCGGCTTCCTCCTGCACGCCGCCTCGGCGCCCGATCGGCGCAAGGTTCTCGCGGAGCTCCCGCGCACCGCGCGCCTGGCATGGCGGCTGCTCGGCCGCCGCACGTTCGACCGGGAATATCGCCAGGTCTACGGCACCGAACCGAACTGGTGACAGATCAAATGAACGCTATTTAGTAATACGTGTTCACAAACCGGCCTGTGGTGTGGTTCACTCGACGTCGAACGTGTTCCAAAGGAGGTTCCGTGTCCGCGCCGTCCATTCCCAACGGTTTCGACTTCACCAACCCCGACCTGCTGGCCGAGCGCCTGCCGGTCGAGGAGTTCGCAGCTCTTCGCAAGCAAGCCGCTCCGTTCTGGGTGCCGCAGGCCGATGGCCTGACCGGCTTCGACGACGGCGGCTACTGGGCCATCTCCCAGATGGATGACATCAAGGAGATCTCCAAGAACCCCGAGCAGTTCTCCTCCGAGGAGAACACCGCGGTCATCCGCTTCTACGGCGACATCGCCCGCGAAGAGATCGAGGTGCAGCGCTACCTGCTGCTGAACATGGATCCGCCCAAGCACACCAAGCTGCGCCGCATCATCTCCAAGGGCTTCACCCCGCGCGCGGTCGAGTCGCTGCGCAACGCCCTGCGCGAGCGCGCCGAGCGAATCGTGCACGAGGCCAAGAAGAACGGCTCCGGCAACTTCGTCGAGCAGGTCGCCTGCGAGCTGCCGCTGCAGGCCATCGCCGAGCTCATCGGCATCCCGCAGGAAGACCGTCGCAAGATCTTCGACTGGTCGAACCAGATGATCGGCTACGAGGACCCCGAGTTCAACGGTGACCACAAGGTCGCCACCGCCGAGGTCATGGGCTACACCTACAACCTCGCCGAGCAGAAGCGCGGCTGCCCGGTGGACGACATCGCCTCCACCCTGCTGCAGGCCGACCTCGAGGGCGAGTCGATGGCCTCCGACGAGTTCGCCTGGTTCATGATCCTGCTGTCGGTGGCCGGCAACGAGACCACCCGCAACGCCACCACGCACGGCATGAAGGCGTTCGTGGACAACCCGGATCAGTGGGAGATCTACAAGGAGCAGCGTCCGCGCACCGCTCCCGACGAGATCGTCCGCTGGGCCACCCCGGTCATCGCCTTCCAGCGCACCGCGACCGAGGATCTGGAGCTGTCGGGTGCCTCGATCAAGAAGGGGCAGCGCATCGGAATGTTCTACAGCGCGGCCAACTTCGACGAGAAGCACTTCGAGGACCCGTACAAGTTCAACGTGCTGCGCAACCCCAACCCGCACGTCGGCTTCGGCGGCACCGGCACCCACTACTGCGTGGGCGCCAACCTGGCCCGCCTGCAGCTGGATCTGATCTTCAACGCGATCGCCGACGTGATGCCGAACATCCGCCAGATCTCCGAGCCGGTCCGCCTGCGCTCCAGCTGGCTCAACGGCATCAAGAGCTGGGAAGTCGCCTACGAGTGAGCGATCAGGCCCCGGACGCGGTAACTTTTGATACCCCATCCGGGGCCCTGTTCGTTTCTACATTGGAGTCAACCATGAGTGAACCTCGCCGACGCGGACGAGCGCCGGCGGTCAGCGACGCCGATATCCGCCGCGTCGCGCGGTCACTGCTGGTCGACCACGGCCCGGACGCGATCACGCTCCGGGCCATCGCCCGTGAATTGGGCATCACCGCCCCCGCGCTGTACCGCTATTACGAGTCGCGCGACGACCTGGTCGCCGCCGTCCGCACCGACGTCTGCCTCGACCTGGCCACGGATCTCGAGGCGTCGGTGGAGGGCCTGCCCGACGATGCCGGGGTCCGCTTCTTCGCGATCTGCCGCGGCTTCCGCCGCTGGGCGCTGAACCACTCGCGCGAATTCACCCTGGTCTTCGCCTCCCCGGTCGCCGCCGGAATCACCAGCGCCATGCAGCAATTCGGCGAACCGGTCGGCCGCATCTTCCTCGGGGCCGCGGGCCGTCTGCTCACCGACTACCAGGTCGTGACCACTCCCACCGAGCTGATCCCGCCGGAACTGCGCGACGACCTGATCACCTTCCAGACGGAACTGCTTCGCGTGCTGGCGGATTCGGGCCAGAAGTTCCCCGCCGAGAAACTCGACCTCGGCGTCAGCTACGTCATGATCCAGTTCTGGGCCCGCCTCTACGGTCACGTCACCCTCGAGGTCTTCGGCAACTACCCGATCCAGATCTCGCACCCCGACGTGCTCTTCGACTCCACCCTGGCCGATATCGGCCGCGGCATCGGCCTCGTCGCGCGCTGACCCGGTGTCGCGAACCGTGGTGGCCCGCAACCGATCCGGTGACGGGCCACCGGGGCAATCGCGTCTCGATCAGGCCAGCATCTTGGCCTTCAGCGCGGCGATGTCGGCCGCGGTCAGCCCGAGGCCAGTGCTCACGTAGTTGGCGAAGCTGCCGTAGGACTTGTTCGCCTGGGCGAAGGCCGAGTCGAGCTCGGCGGCGGTCACGCCGTTGTTCACGTCGCCGGGGGCGGCATCGCGGTAGTAGCTCGACAGCATGAAGTCGTAGTACACGGTGTCCTTGTCGACACCCAGCAGGGTCAGCAACACCGCGCCCGCCCAGCCGGTGCGGTCCTTGCCCGCGGTGCAGTGGAACAAGACCCCGCCGTTGTTGTACGCGATATCGCGGAGGACGTCGGCGAAGCCCGCGTTCGCGCCCGGCGAGGTGATGAACTGCGGGTACGCGTTCGCGGCCGACGACGCCGTGCTCAACCCCGCCAGCGGCGAGGCCCCGCCCATGATGTCGTCGTGGTGTTCGGCCGCCCCGGCGGGGACCTTGTCCGCGCCGTTGAGCAGCTGTTCGTAGTTGGTGCGCAGATCGTGCACCGAGACCACATTGTGCGCGGCCAGCGCGGCCACATCGGCGGTGGTCGCCGAACCCAGTGCGGCGGTGCGGAACACCAGATCGGTGCGGACGGTGTGACCGTCCGCAGTCCGATAACCGCCCACGTCGCGGGCATTCTGCACACCGGAGAGGTTCAACGAGCGCGCGGCCGGATCGAGCAGCACATTGGCGGTCGCCACCGGCGGATCGACCGCGAGTGCCAGACCCGGCGAGACCCCGAAGGTCAAGGCGGCGGCCAAAATCGCGGTCGCACCGAGCGTGCGAGGTCGAATCATGAGGCATTCCCTTCGATAGAACGTCCCGGCACCCGCCGGTGCGTACAACACCGGGCCAGGACAGCCGGGAGCCTAGCTGACACTGTGTCTATCGAATGGATACTTTGTTAGCGAATATCGGGTGTGGCTGAAAAGGTCAGACGCTGAGGCGCGAACCTCCTGCCGCGCCGACCATTTCGGCCACCGGGGGCTCGGCGGGGGTCGGTTCGTCCTCCAGGATCGGTTCGCTCAAACCGATGCGCTGCTGGATGCGCTTCATCCAGGCCGGGGCCCACCAGCAGCGGTCGCCGAGCAGCTTCATCACCGCCGGGACCAGCATCATGCGCAGCACGGTGGCGTCGATGACGAGGGCCGCGATCATGCCGTAGGCGATGTACTGCATGAGGACCAGGTCGGAGAAGGCGAAGGCGCCGGTGACGACCAACAGGATCAGCGCCGCCGCGGTGATGATGCGGCCGGTGTGGGCGGTGCCGGAGCGGATCGCCTCCTCGGTGCTCGCGCCGCGGGCGCGGGCCTCGACCATCCGCGACAGGAGGAAGACCTCGTAGTCGGTGGAGAGGCCGTAGATGATGGCGATGATGAGGAACAGGATGTTCGCCTGAATCGGCTGCGGCGTGAAGTTGAGCAGCGTCGCGCCGTGGCCCTCGGTGAAGATCCAGGTGAGGATGCCGAGGGTCGAGCCCAGGCCCAGCACGCTCATCAGGGCGGCCTTGAGGGGCAGCACCAGGGAGCCGAAGGTCAGGAACATCAGGATCGTGGTCGCGGCCAGGACCAGGGCGATCATCAGCGGGAGACGGTCGAGCAGCGCGGCGATGGTGTCGTGCTGGACCGTGGGGACGCCGGTCACCATGAGGGTGGTGCCGTCGGCGGTCTCCAGATTGCGCAGGAAGTCGATCGTCTTGTCGTACTTGCTGGAATCGACCAGATACGCCTGGGTCTTGTAGATCGTCGGATCGGTCTGGGACCGGGTCGGGATCTCGAAACCGGAGGGCAGCAGACCGGGAGCGAAGCTCGCGCGCTCCACCAGCGGGCCCACCTCGGTGCTGTCACCCGTGACGATGATCAGTTCGATCGGGTCGGATTTGCGCAGCGGGAAATAGGTGTCGATCTCGTGCTGAGCCACCCGCACCGCATTGTCCGGCGGCAGATACTTCTCGCTGAAACCGCCGAACGCGATATTGCGCACCGGCAGGATGAGCACCAGCAGGCCGAGGATCAGCAGCGCGGTGATCTTGCGCGGATGCCGCATCACCCAGGCGGTGCAACGGCCCCAGAAGCTCTGCTCCACATCGCGGGCCGCGTCGGCGCGCCGGAATCGCTCGATCCCCAGGGCGTTCACCCGCGGGCCCAGGATCGCCAGCATCGCGGGCAGAATCGTGACGGCCGTGAACGCGGCCAGGCTGACCGTGGCGATCGCGCCGTAGGCGATGGACTTCAGGAAGCCCTGCGGGAACAACAGCATCCCGGCCAGACTCGCGACGATCATGGTCGCCGAGAACACCACCGTGCGGCCCGCCGTCGTCACCGAACGCCGCACCGCGGTCGGGGTGTCGTACCCGGCGGCCACTTCCTCCCGGAAACGGCTCACGATGAACAACGCGTAGTCGATGGCCAGGCCCAGCCCGATCATCGAAACGACCGGAGCGACGAACGAATTCACTTCGGCGACATTGGTGATCCCTCGCACGATGCCGTTCGCGCCCAGAATCGTCAGCACACCGATCATGAGCGGCAGCGCCGCCGCGACCACGCCGCCGAAGATGAAGAACAACAGGATCGCGACGGCCGGGATCGCCAGCAATTCCATGCGATGGGTGTCGGCCGAGATGGTGTCGGTCAGCGCCGTCCCGATGGGTTGCAGCCCACCGACCTTCACATCGATGCCCGGCACCGCGAACGCGTTCTTCACCTGCACGTAGTGCGCCGACAGTACGTCACCGGTCTCACCCTTGAGGGCGATGGAGGCGACCGCGCGCGTCTTGTCCTTGGTGGCGAGGCCCGACTGCGAGCCCAGGGTCGTGGTCACCCCGGGCCAGTAGGTGGCGTTGACCGCCTGCACGGCGTCGGGGAACCGCGTGGTGAGGGAGTTGAGACTGTCCACCACCGGCTGATTCACGGTGGGGTCGTCGACGGTCGTCCCGTCCGGAAAGTGATAGATGATGACCATGTCCGCGGCGTGATTCGGCCCGAAGGCGCCCGCGGCCAGCTCCGCGGCCTGCACCGACTCCGAATTCGGGTCGTCCAGACCACCCGCGCTGAGGCGACCCTCGAACCCCAGCGAGTACGCGCCGAGGGCCAGCAGGGCGGCCGCGACCGCAGCCAAAACGAGAAAGCGATAGCGGGCGACGAGTTGTCCCCATAGCGCGAAGACATCGCGTTCGCGCGGGCGGCGGCTCGTGGTCATACTGCACGGTAACAGGCATGATCAGAATTAATTAAAAGCCTTGTCTGGCAATACAATTAGAATTACGAGAAACGTGATTTCATGATAGATAAAAGGTATTTATCGAGGTCGCGAATCAACCGGCCGCGAGCCGGGGGCGGCGCAACGAGCCCATGCGGCGGATGATGCGCGGACGCCGCAGGTCACGGGCTATCCATTCACCCAGGGTGACGCCCGCGGCCAGCGCCAGACCGACCGCGAACGCGCTGAACAATTGGTTCAGCCCGATCAGCAGTTCGTCATTGAGCAGCGCGTACAGCCCGCGATAGACCTTCAGACCCGGCAGCAGGGGAGTGATGCCCGCGACCGCCACCACCAGCGGGGGCGTCAGCGCGCGCCGGGCGAGCAGGCCACCGGCCAGACCCACCACGGTGGCGGCCACGCCCGAGGAGACGACCGGCCCGAATCCGAAATGCTGGGCCAGCAGATAGACCACGGTGGCAGCGCCACCGCTGAACGCGGCCGCCGCCAGCGCCCGCTGCTCGGCGTAACAGGCCAGCGCGAACGCCCCGGACGTCACCGCACCCGCGAACAGCTTGAGCGGCAGATTGGTCAGATCGCGGGTCGAGACCATCTCGACCGTCGGCACCGTCGCCTCGAACACCTCCGCCACCCGCAGCGTGAGCGCGATCCCGGCGATGATCCCGACGGTCATCATGATCACTTCCAACATGCGCGCCGACGCTGTCACCGGCGCCCCGGTGATCGCGTCCTCCACCGCGCCCACCAGTTGTAAACCGGCCAGCAACACCGCGATTCCGGCCGCGATGATCAGCGCCGGATCCAGTCGCAGCCCGGCCGCGAAGGTGGACACCAAGACCGCGGGCGCCGCGGCGATGACGCCACCCATCATGTGCTGGAAGAAGAACGGCAGCCCGCGCCGGTTCAACAGCCGGTTGGTGCGGTCGATGAGCATGGTGGTCACGAAACTCAGCAGCCCGATCAGCCAGCCGCCGTTGAGCAACAGCGCCACGGCCGCGGCCATCAGCGCCCAGCCCAGCGTCGCCGACCAGCGCGGGTACGGATGCGGCGCGGAGGTGATCTCGTCGAGGGCGGAGAGCGCGTCCTGCGGCGGCACCAGTTCGCTGCGGATGCGCCGGGTCAGCCGGTCCACCGCGGCGAGCCGGGTGAAGTCCAGCGACCGGTAGTGCACGACCCGCATGGTGGTGGCGGGCGGCAGCCGGGTGCCGCGGTCGGCGGAGATACGGATCGAGTTGTAGGTGACGTCGATATCACAGTGGGACAGACCGTAGGTGGCGGCGATGAACTCGATCTGGGTGGTGGTGTCCATCACCGCGGTGCCCGATGCCAGCACGACTTCCCCGACCCGCTCGGCCAGATCCAGCACCTCGGTCACGGTCGCGTCGTCGGTGAGATCGATCGGCTGGACCGGGGCGGGCGCCTCCACGACGGTGTCCACGGTGGCGCGCTGATCAGCGACGACGTGATCGGAGACGGTGGTGAGCAGGCGGCGCCACCACCGGGTGCGCGGCCCCGCGGGCAGACCCGGCGACTCGACGGCCACCTCATTGCTCACAGTAAGAAACGTACACGGGCGATCGAGATCACCAGGATGAGCACAGCCGTGGCAGTAGTGTTTTGGCTATGGCGACGAGCGGCGTTTCGATCTCCGAAGAGCTACGCACGGCACTCGACGGCCCCTGGCGGGAGGTTCGTCAACGGGCCCGCGCAGTCCTCCACGACGACCGCCTCTTCGGCGATCCGAGCCTCGATCTGAAAGCAGCGCGGGCTCGCGTGCTGGACCAGATGGGGCTGGTCTCCTCCTTCGGCTGGGTCGAACCCGGCTTCCGCCACCCCGACGGCACCCCCGGCGACGCGGGCGCGATCGTCACCGCGCTCGAGATGCTCGCCTACACCGACCTGTCGCTGTGGGTGAAAAGCGGTGTGCAGTGGGGACTTTTCGGCGGCGCGGTCGAGAATCTGGGCACCGAGCGGCACCGCGAGTACCTCGACGAGCTGATCCCGCTGCGCCTGCTCGGCTGCTTCGCCATGACCGAGACCGGCCACGGCAGCGATGTCGCCAACCTGGAGACCACCGCCACCTACGACCCGGCCACCCGGGAGTTCGTGGTGCACAGCCCGACTCCCTCGGCCCGCAAGGACTACATCGGCGGCGCGGCCGAACACGCCCGCATGGCAGCGGTTTTCGCGCAGCTGATCACGGGCGGGCAGAGCCAGGGCGTGCACTGCTTCCTGGTCCCCATCCGCGACGAGGCGGGCGGTGACCTGCCCGGTGTGACCACCTCCGACTGCGGCTACAAGGGCGGCCTGCCGGGTGTCGACAATGGCCGAATCCTGTTCGACCAGGTCCGGATTCCGCGCGAGAACCTGCTCAACCGGTATGCCGACGTGGCCGAGGACGGCACCTACAGCTCCGAGATCGAGAACCCCAGCCGCCGCTTCTTCACCACCCTGGGCACCCTGGTGCGCGGGCGGGTCAGCGTCGGCGGCGCGGCGGCCGCCGCGGCCCGGGTCGCGCTGAGCATCGCGGTCCGCTACGGCGAGCAGCGGCGGCAGTTCGCCGACCCCGACACCGGGGAGGAGACGGTGCTGATGGACTACCGCAGCCATCAGCGCCGCCTGCTGCCGCTGGTAGCCCGCTCCTACGCACTGGCTTTCGCGCAGAACGACCTCGTGTACCGCATGCACCTGGTGCAGACCGGGCAGGAGACCGACCCGCGCGCGCGGCGCGCGCTGGAGAACCGGGCCGCCGGCCTCAAGGTGGCGCAGACCCGTTTCGCCACCGCCGCCATCCAGGAATGCCGCGAAGCCTGCGGCGGCGCGGGCTATCTCACCGAGAATCGCCTGGTCACCCTCAAGGCCGACACCGATGTGTTCGTCACCTTCGAAGGCGACAACACGGTCTTGACCCAGCTGGTCGCCAAGGACCTGCTGACCGCGTACGCCGACGAGGTCCGCGACCTCGACGCGCTCGGCTGGGTGAAGTTCGCCGCCACCATGGCCCGCGACGTGGTGCGTGAGCGATCCGGTGTGCGGCAGATGATTCAGCGCCTGCGCGACCGCGGCGACGACACCGTCGACGAGGGCGACCTGTCGCGGCGCTCGATCCAGTTGCAGCTGTTCGCCGATCGCGAGGACTACCTGGTCCGTACGGCCGGACACCGGTTGCGCGCCCGCGCGAAGGAGACCGGGCCGTTCGAGGCCTTCAACAACGCGCAGGACCACATCCTGGCCGCGGGGTCGGCGCACATCGAGCGCTTGGTGCTGGAGGCCTTCATCGACGGTATCGCCGGTATCGAGGATCCGGAGGCGCGGGCGCTGGCCGACACGGTCTGCGATCTGTTCGTGTATTCGACCATCGAACAGCATCAGGCCTGGTACATCATGCACCGGTTCATGTCGGTGGAGCGGGCCAAGTCGGTGCGGCGCGGGGTGAACGAACTCGTGGACCGGCTCCGGCCGCAGGCGCTCACCCTGATCGAGGGCCTGGGCGTCCCGGAAGGCCTGCTGCGCGCCGCCATGCTCGGCTGAATCCTCTCACCGCACCGACCCTCACACTGTCGTCATTTTCAGGATTTGATCGGAACCGTCCACCCGAATCGCAACGCTGCGAGGGGAAATCGTGATCCTGGGATATCCACGGCCGCACGCCGAGCGGGCCACACGATGATCGACACATTGATCGCACCGGCACTGCGCACGCCGAAATTGGTGCTGGCCCTGGTCGCCGTCGCGTTCGTGCTGTGCGGGGCGCTCGGCACACAGGCCGGCGCACGACTGTCCAACGGCGGCTTCGTCTCCACCCACTCCGAGTCCGAGCAGGTGGCCGGGGTACTGGAACGCGACTACGGCAGGTCCGGCATGCAGCTGGTGCTCACCGTCGAATCACCCCGCGGCGCACAGGATCCTGCGGCCGTGGCCCTCGGCGAGAACATCGCGCAACGGCTCCGGGGCGACTCGCGCGTCTCCGCGGCCGTCTCGCCGTGGACCGATCCGACGCTGACCAAGACGCTGCTCAGCAGGGACGGCACGATCGGGCTGATCGTGGCCACTGTGCGCGGCGACGAGAACACCGCGCCCGGCACGGCCCGCGACCTGGCCGACGAATTCACCGGCGCCCACGGCGACATCACCGTCCAGGCCGGGGGACAGGCCATGATCTGGAACGAGACGAGCGAGCAGACCCAGAAGGACCTGGGCCTGGCCGAGGCCATCGCGCTGCCGCTGACCTTCCTACTGCTGGTGTGGTACCTCAGAAGCCTGGTGGCCGCGGCCATTCCGTTCGCCACCGGCGTGGTCGCCATCGCCGGGGCCAGCGCGGTGCTGTACCTGCTGACCTTCGTGATCGAGCTGTCGGTTTTCGCGCTGAACATCATCACCGCCCTCGGACTGGCGCTGGCCGTGGACTACTCGCTGCTGATCATCGGACGCTATCGGGAGGAGATCGCCGCCGGCCGCGACCGCACCACGGCGCTCACCGTCGCCATGCGCCGCGGCGGCCGCGCGGTCGCCTTCTCCGGGCTCACCGTGGGCATCGCCCTGGTCGGAATGGTGTTCTTCCCCATGGGCTTCCTGCGGTCGATGGCCGCGGCCGGGCTGGCGGTGGTGGCGCTGTCCATCGTGCTCGCGCTGACCCTGGTACCCGCCCTGCTGATGGTGCTCGGCGACCGCATCAACCGGAAACCGTTGCGCGAGGCCGCACCCGTCGAGGACAGCGTGCTGTACCGGGTGGCGCGGGGCGTGCAGCGCCGCCCCGCCCTGTGCGCGCTGCCGGTGCTCGCGCTGCTGCTGATCCTGGGCGCGCCGATCGCGGATCTGAAACTCGGGTTGCCCGACGACCGCGTGCTGCCCGCGACGCTGTCATCGCACCGGGTCGGTGATCTGCTGCGAAATCGGTTCGACGACAACGCGACCGGCGCGGTGCACATCATCGTGCGCGCGCCGGGCAACGCCGTGAGCGCCTACGCGTCGGCGTTGTCGCGGGTGCCCGGCGTGGAAGCCGTCATCGCCCCGTCCGGCACCTACGCCCACGAGCGGATGATCGCCCCCGGCGACGCCGCCGCGACCGGACCGGACTCCGTCCACCTCACCGTCGCCACCCGCCTGGACCCGTACTCCGACCGCGCCCAGCGCCAGCTCGACGCCTTGCGCGCGATCGACGCCCCCGGGCCGGCGCTGTTCGGCGGCGCGGCCCAGCAGACCGCGGACGCGGCCCACGGTGTCGCGCAAGGCGTCCCGAAGGCGCTGGCCTGGATCGGCATCGTCACCTTCGTGCTGCTGCTGTTGCTCACCGGCAGCGTGGTGCTGCCGCTGAAAGCACTCGTCCTCAATGTGCTCTCGCTCTCGGCGACCTTCGGCGCGCTGGTCTGGATCTTCCAGGACGGCCATCTGGGTGGGCTCGGCACCGAGGCCGTCGGATACACCATCGCCACCATGCCGGTGCTGTTGTTCTGCGTGGCCTTCGGACTGTCCATGGACTACGAGGTCTTCCTGCTGGCCCGCTTCACCGAGGAGTGGCGCCGTTCGGCGAAGACCCGCGCGGACAACGACACCGCGGTCGCGCTGGGCATCGCCCGCTCCGGCCGCATCGTGACCGCGGCGGCCCTGCTCATGGCCGTGGTCTTCGCGGGGATCGCCGCCAGTCAAGTCACCATGAACCGGATGCTGGGCGTGGGACTGGCGCTGGCGGTGCTACTGGACGCCACCCTGGTGCGCATGGTGCTGGTCCCGGCGTTCATGCGGGTCATGGGCACCGCGAACTGGTGGGCCCCGCCCCGGTCGCGGCCGCTGCTGGAACGGGCCGCGCTGCGCGACTGAGCGCGGCCGCTATCGTGCAGACGTGAGCAGACCGATCACCCCCGTCCCCGAGCTCCCGGCGGCCCGGCCCCACCCGGCCACTCTGCCCGCCGTGATCCTGGCGGGGGTGATCGTCACCGTGCTGGTGCCGTTGACCTTTCCGTCCGGTGGCGGCTCGACGAGCGCGGACCTGGCCCTGGAGAACGGCATCCACTCGGCGCTCGACGCCCACACCTGGGTGTACCGAGTGCTGGTGTTCCCCAGCAACAGTCCCGTCGTGCTGACCCTGCTGGCCCTGTCCGCCGCGTTGCTGGCCTACCGGCGGTTGTGGTGGCAGGCGGGTTTCGCGCTGATCGCCCCGGAACTGGTGGTGGCGGTCAATACCTATGCGCTCAAACCGTTCTGGGAACGCAAGCTCGAGCACTATCTGGCCTACCCGAGTGGGCACACCGTGCAGTTGGTCGCCGTGGTGACCGCGTTCGCGCTCGTGACCGAATCCGCGCGGGTGCGCCGGGGCACGGTGATCGTCATGGTGGTGGTGCTGCCCGCCGTCATGATCGGCATGGTCGGTCTCGGATACCACCATCCGACCGATGTGGTCGGCGGCACCGCGGCCGCCGTGGCGCTCGTGGCCGCCCTCTACCTGCCGTGCCGCTACCTCGCGGCAACCACGGCGGGGCGGGTGGCTAATACAGCGACGCCGCCCCCGCCAGAATGAACCACACCACCCACAGGGCCGCGATGATGAAGCCCAGGGTGAGCATCACCCGCATGACCCCGCGCCCCACCTCGATCCGGTCGCTGCGGCGCGGATAGAGCTTCCACGGGCTGAACCACGGCGAGGGCATGACGAACCCCCGGCCCGCCGAGGCGTGCTCCTGCTCCAAGCGGGCCTGCTCCAAGGCGTACGCCTCGGCCTGCGCCTGCTGGGGGCCACCGTGCCACAGGGTCGGATCCACCGGGCCCAGGAAGCCCTCGTTCAGCAGATCCTGCGGTGCGGGCAGGTACGGCAGGATCCCCAGGCCGCGGAACGCCCACGCCACGTCATTGGCCGACCACTGCGGGCGCCCCCGCGACAGCAGACCGGTGAAATGGTCGCGCAGCCGCCGCTCGTCGCCCAGCAGCACCTGGAAACTCGGATCGTTCCACAGCTGGGTGACCTTCAGATTCGACCCCGGCGGCGGCACCACCAGCACGATGCCGTGGATGACCCGCTGCCCGAGTCCCCGCTCGGCCAGCCAGGTCTGCAACGCGAAGGTGTGATCGCGGGACTTGTCCAGGGGGCTGCGCTTGTCGCTGCCCTCGAAGGTCACGATCCGGTCCCCGACCCGCCACGGGCCGTTGACCGGCACCTGCAGCTCGCCGTCGAGACGCTCGGCCAGCGCCTCGGCCTCGATCACCACGCAGCTGGTCGGCGTCCACACCACCGCGTCGAAGGGATGCAGCTTGTCGCCGTGGAACAGAGTGCAATTGACGGTCGCGACACCCTGGGGGTCGGTGCTGCCCTTCCAGGTTCGCAGCCAGTCGATCAGCATTCTCTCGGCGTGCGTGCCGGCGGCGTTCTGCACTCGGACGAGCATCGGCTCTCACCTTCCTCGTCGGATCGGTACCGCGAATGGTACGGGCACAACAGCCCAAACTACCGCCGGGCGCGCCGCCGCGCTCAGTTCCGGTGGTCCGCCGGGAAAATCGGCAGCCGCAGTGCGCCCGGAGCGAACTCCGGCACCGCCGCCGACTTCGGTGCGACCGGGCTGATCCGACGGTACGCGGCGCCCAGCGGCGGCCGCGGATCGACCTCGTTTCGGTTGGGCCAGAACGCCATTGCACGCTCGGCCTGCGCGGTGATGGTCAGCGACGGGTTCACGCCCAGGTTCGCCGTCACCGCCGAACCGTCGGCCACGTGCAGACCCGGATGGCCGTACACGCGCTGATACGGGTCCACCACACCGCTTTCCGGCCCTTCGCCGATGACACAGCCGCCGATGTAGTGCGCGGTGGTGGGGATGTTGAACACGTCCATCGCCAGCATTTGCACATCGCCGTCGACGCGCTCGCCGAAGCGGCGGCCGACCTCGTGGGCCAGTGGGATCCAGGTCGGATTCGGCTTGCCCATACCCTGTTTCGTCTTCAGCTGCCCCCAGCGGCGGAACGAGGTCAGCGAATTGTCCAGCGACTGCATCACCAGCAGGATGACCGAGCGCTCCGAGGCCCGCCGCGCGTTGAGGCTGCGCGCGAACACCACCGGATGCAGCACCATGGCCAGCAGGAAGCGCAGGAACCGGAACGCGCCGCCGTCGACGATCGGCACCGACAGCGGGAACAGGCCGTTCTGTCCCTTGCCGTAGTGACAGACCTCGACGTGGGTGTCGGGCTCGGGGTGGATGGAGGAGGTGATCGCGATGCCCTCGGCGAAATCGTCGCGGGACTTGCTCACCACATTGAGAATCGCCTCGGAGTTGGAGCGGGTCAGCTCACCCAGCCGCGGCGAGAGGTTCGGCAGCACGCCCTCGTCACGCATCTTGTGCAGCAGCTTCTGGGTGCCCAGCGCGGCCGCCGCGAACACCACCTGCTCGGCGGTGAACACCTTGCGGCCCTTGCGGACCCAGCGGTCCGACCGCTGCGTCTCGATGGCGTAGCCGCCGCCGGTCATGGGCCGCACCTTGGTGGCCGTGGTGAGTTCGAACACGTGCGCACCGGCCTGCTCGGCCAGGTAGAGGTAGTTCTTGGGGGTGGTGTTCTTGGCGTTGTGCGGGCAGCCAGTGAAGCAGCGCGCGCAGTGGATGCAGCCGTTGCGCCGCGGGCCCGCGCCGCCGAAGTAGGGGTCCTCGACCTCCTCGCCGGGGGCGGACTCGTTGAAGAACACGCCGACCCGGGTGGGGTGGAAGGTCTCGCTCACGCCCAGATCGGCTGCCACCGAACGGATCACGTCGTCCGCCGGGGTCATGCGCGGGTTCTCGGTCACGCCGAGCATGCGCTCGGCCTGGTCGTAGTAGGGCGCGAGCTCGGAGCGCCAGTCGGTGATGTGGGCCCACTGGCGGTCGGTGTAGAAGGCCGGGAGCGGCTCGTAGAGGGTATTGCCGTAGATCAGCGACCCGCCGCCCACGCCCGCCGCCGAGAACACCGCGCACTTGCCCAGCACGCTGATCCGCTGGGTGCCGGTCAGGCCCAGGCGCGGGGCCCAGATCGCCTTGCGCACATTCCAGTTCGTCTTGGGGATGTCTTCGGCGTTCCAGCGGCGGCCGGACTCCAGCACCGCCACCCGGTAGCCCTTCTCGCTCAGGCGCAGCGCGCTCACGCTCCCCCCGAACCCGGAGCCGATCACGACGACGTCATAGTCGAAGTCGGGCATGGTCATTCCTCTCGCGGTCCCAACCAGATGTGAGAAGGATTGCACACAACTCTCTCACGGAGTAGGTCCGCGCCCGGCGCGGCGGCGTGCCCGGATGGTGATGGCGCGCCGATTGGGGTAGGACGGGGACTGTGACAACCGAGCGGAACACCGAACCGGTGTACAGCGACCGCATCCTGACCGTGCCCAATGTGCTCAGCTTGGTGCGGCTGATCGGCGTGCCGGTGTTCCTGTGGCTGCTGCTGGTCGAGAAGGCCGACGGCTGGGCCTTCGCGCTGCTGGTCGCCAGCGGTTTCACCGACTTCCTCGACGGCAAGCTGGCCCGGCTGTTGGATCAGTCGTCCAGATTGGGCGCGATCCTGGATCCGCTGGTCGACCGGCTGTACCTGCTGGCGACGCTGGGCGGCTTCCTGATTCGCGGCATCCTGCCCTGGTGGGTGGTGCTGATCCTGGTCGCCCGCGACGGCATCCTGACCCTCACCCTGGGCATCTACAAGCGCCGCGACCTGCCCCCGCCCGAGGTCATCTACCTGGGCAAGGCCGCCACCTTCGCGCTCATGTCGGCGCTGCCCTGGCTGCTGGCCGGGCAGATGGACTGGGCCGCCGCGGGTTTCGGCCGCGCCTTCGGTGGGGCATTCTTGATCTGGGGCACGGCGGTCTACGTCTGGACCGGAATCCTGTACCTCGGCAAAGCCCTCGCCGTGGCCCGAGCGATACCGCCCGTGCCACACCATGATCACTCCCGATAGGGTGTGCGACGGACGGATCGACGACGATCCCGAGAGGAACCGCCCGTTGAAAGGACACTGCCAGTGACCGCAGTACCCGAGGATTTGCGCTACTCCGAGGAGCACGAGTGGGTGAGCAAGGTGGGTCCGACCCGGGTGCGGGTGGGCATCACCGACTACGCGCAGTCGCAGTTGGGTGACGTCGTGTTCGTGCAGCTGCCCGCGGTGGACTCCGAGGCACCGGCCGGTGAGAGCATCGCCGAGATCGAATCCACCAAGAGCGTGTCCGACATCTACGCCCCGCTGGCCGGGAAAGTCGTTGCGGTGAACGATCTTCTGGATGCCGAGCCCGAGACCGTCAACTCCGACGCCTACGGCGACGGGTGGCTGTTCGAGCTCGAGGTCGACTCCGCCGAGGCGCTCGAAGCCGGCCTGGGCAAGCTGCTCGATGCCGCAGGTTATCAAGGAGTTATCGGAGGCTGAAGCAGCCTTCACAGTTCTACCTGCACGGGTACGCCCTGGCAGGGTACGGTCAATGCCAACAGAAGTGCGCGCAGCCGGTGCCCGGAATTTCCGGAACCCACCCGAGGCGGGGAGCGGCCGGAGCGCCGCATCGCTGAGGGCATCAATTGCTTGCATGGATTATTCGGTTCGAGGAGGAGAGCAAGGGTGAGCGAGAACAAGGACCCGGGTTACCAGGAAACGGCAGCAGAGACCACTTCGGTGTTCCGTGCCGACTTCCTGAACGAGGTCGACACGTCGCGCACCGAGCAGACCGGCGAGCAGCCGGTGCAGGGGGTGGAGGGTCTGCCCGCGGGCGCGGCCCTGCTGGTGGTCAAGCGTGGTCCGAACGCCGGTTCGCGCTTCCTGCTCGACCAGCCGACCACCTCGGCGGGACGCCATCCCGACAGTGACATCTTCCTGGACGATGTCACGGTCAGCCGTCGCCACGCGGAATTCCGCCAGGACGACGACACCTTCCAGGTCGTCGACGTGGGCAGCCTCAACGGCACCTATGTCAACCGTGAGCCGGTGGACTCCTCGGAGCTGCAGAACGGCGACGAGGTCCAGATCGGCAAATTCCGTCTGGTCTTCCTGACTGGTCCGCGACCGGCGACGAGCGACTCGGCGCTATAGGGCCGAGCGGAATGACTGGCGCAGCGCAGTGGACGCGCGGAGGCATGTCGATCGGCTCCGTGCTGGATCTCCTGCGTCCGGATTTTCCGGACATCACCATCTCCAAGATCCGATTCCTGGAATCGGAGGGCCTGATCAGCCCGGAGCGCACGCCCTCGGGATACCGCCGCTTCCATGTGGCGGATGTCGAGCGCCTGCGCTTCGTGCTGACCGCGCAGCGGGACCAGTACCTGCCGTTGAAGGTGATCAAGGAACAGCTCGAAGCGATCGACAGTGGGGCGGCGACGCTCGGAGTCCGGGAAGCACGGGCCCGGGCGAACGCCGTGGGAGGCATCGTGCCCGAATCCCGAGGTATTCCGGAAACCCCGGATGCCTTGTCCGCCAACGGGGGCGGCCGGCTGCGCCGGTTGAACGCCGTGCCCGGTGAGGTGTCGCCCGAGGAACTCCGGTTCGACCACGAAATCCGGATCACCCGGGCGGATCTGCTCGATCAGGCCGGCATCGACGAGAAGTTCCTCACCGAACTGATCCGGGCCAATCTGATCACCCCCGGCGCGGCCGGGTACTTCGACGGCGATGCCGTCACTCTCGCTCGCACCGCCAAGGCGCTGAGCGAATTCGGTTTGGAGGCAAGGCATCTGCGTGCCTTCAAGCTGGCCGCGGATCGTGAGGCCGCCATGGTGGCCCAGATCGCCGCGCCGATCGCCAAGAGCCGCGACGCCGATGCCCGCGCTCGCGCCGAGGAGACGGTCCGGGAATTGGCCGCACTGTCGCTGACGCTGCACACCTGCCTCGTGAAGACCTCGGTGCGCGCTTCCCTCGGAGGCTGAAATCTTCGCCTAGACTCGGTAATACAGCCGGGTTGGGCGGCCTGGTGAGGATCTGGGAGGCAGTGCGATGAGCGAAATGCGTGTGATCGGCATCCGTGTCGAACAGCCACAGAATCAGCCCGTGCTGCTGCTGCGTGAGGTGTCCGGGGACCGGTACCTACCGATCTGGATCGGGCAGGCCGAGGCCACCGCGATCGTGCTGGAACAGGAGGGCGTCACGCCCATCCGCCCGCTCACCCACGACCTGATCAAGATCCTGATCAAGGAGCTGGGTCACACCCTCAAAGAGGTGCGGATCGTGGATCTGCAGGAGGGCACCTTCTACGCCGACCTGGTCTTCGAGAACGATCTGCGCATCTCGGCGCGGCCCTCGGACTCGGTCGCCATCGCGTTGCGGGTGGGCTGCCCGATCTATGCCGAGGAGCCGGTGCTCGAGGAGGCCGGGCTGGTCATGCCCGACGAGCGCGAGGACGAAGTCGAGAAGTTCAAGGAGTTTCTCGAATCGGTATCTCCGGATGATTTCAAGGCCACGGACAGCTGACCAACTGCTGACCGGGCAAAGCATCCGAAATGAGACATTTCCTAGTCTCTACCTCAGCTTTAGGGTGAGAAACACGCACTCGGCCATGCTTTTACGGTGCCGATTTTGCGGCCACAATCAGGGGAGTAGCCTCGATTGTCAGTCCAACGCTCCAGAGTCGATCAAGAGCCCAGCCCTGATAGGCGCGCAGTAAGGGAGTAAGTCAGTGGGAGATCAACCGCAACCTCGGGATGTGGTGCAGCCAGGGCTGTTCCCCGATGACACGGTGCCCGACGAACTCGTCGGTTACCGCGTGCCCAGCGCGTGCCAGGTGGCCGGAATCACTTACCGGCAGCTCGACTACTGGGCCCGCACCGGACTGGTCGTCCCCTCCATCCGCAGCGCCACCGGATCCGGCAGCCAGCGGCTGTACTCGTTCAAGGACATCCTGGTCCTCAAGATCGTCAAGCGGCTGCTCGACGCGGGTATCTCACTACAGAACATCCGCATCGCCGTGGACCACCTGCGCAGTCGCGGAGTCGAGGATCTCGCCGGAATCACCCTGTTCAGCGACGGGACCACGGTCTACGAATGCTCCTCCGCCGAAGAGGTGGTCGATTTACTGCAGGGTGGCCAGGGCGTGTTCGGCATCGCCGTGAGCGGCGCCATGCGCGAGCTCACCGGCGCCATCGCCAACTTCCCGGCCGAGCGCGCGGAGACCGCGTCCACCACGGATCGCCCCGAGGACGAGCTCTCGTACCGGCGCAAGGCGCGGATGAGCAAGACCGGTTAGTCCGGTCGGCAACATTCTTGTAACCTGCGGCCGCTTAGACTGACAGTGCGTCGCAGCCGTGCGGGAGAGTTCCGGGGATAGTCTCGGACGCCGAAGGAGCAGCACCTCCCCGTCAATCTCTCAGGCACAAGGGACCGTGCGGAGTATCGACGCCTCTGGAAAGTGATGGCCGCGTGCCGTCCGCCCATGGTGAAAGGTCACCGGTCGCCAGACCGGGGTCCGAATCTCTCAGGCATCGAGGACAGAGGGGGAGGGCAGACGACACGTCGACCCCATGGTCGACCCCCGCCCACCCCTTGGAGCAGCCGTGATCTGGACTCGATCCTTCGCCGACCGCCACATCGGCCCCGACAGCGGCGAAACCGGCCGCATCCTCGAGACCGTGGGCGTCGAGTCGCTGGACGAACTCGCCACCAGGGCCGTACCCGCCAGCATCCTGGACGCCCCCGAGGGCAATGGCCTCACCGTGCTGCCCGACGCCGTCTCCGAACACGAGGCGCTGGCCGAGCTTGCGGCACTGGCCAATTCGAACACCGTCGCCACCTCCATGATCGGGCTCGGGTACTACGACACCCTCACCCCGCCGGTGCTGCTGCGCAACCTCGTCGAGAACCCGGCCTGGTATACCGCCTACACGCCCTACCAGCCCGAGATCAGCCAGGGCCGCCTCGAAGCGCTGCTCAACTTCCAGACCATGGTCGGCGATCTCACCGGCATGGAGGTCGCCAACGCGTCCATGCTCGACGAGGCCACCGCCGCCGCCGAGGCCATGACCCTGCTGCAGCGGGCCAACCGCAAGTCGAAGTCGGAGCGGCTGCTCATCGACACCGACCTGTTCCCGCAGACCCGCACCCTGCTCTACACCCGCGCCGAGCCGCTGGGCATCGAGATCGTGGAGGCCGACCTGGCCGACGGCGGGCTGCCCGAGGGCGACTTCTTCGGCGTGATCGTGCAGCAGCCGGGCGCGTCCGGCCGGGTCGTGGACTGGGCCCCGGTCATCGAGGCCGCCCACGAGCGCGGCGCGCTGGTCGCGGTGGGCGCGGACCTGCTCGCGCTGACCCTGATCACCCCGCCCGGCGAGCAGGGCGCGGACGCCTGCTTCGGCACCACGCAGCGCTTCGGCGTGCCGCTGGGCTTCGGCGGGCCGCACGCGGGCTACCTCGCCGTGCACACCGCGCACGCGCGGCAGCTGCCCGGCCGCCTGGTCGGCGTGTCCGTCGACGCCGACGGCAATCTGGCCTACCGGCTCGCGCTGCAGACCCGTGAGCAGCACATTCGTCGCGAGAAGGCGACCTCCAACATCTGCACCGCGCAGGTGCTGCTGGCCATCCTGGCCGGCATGTACGCCTCCTACCACGGCGCCGACGGGCTGCGGTCGATCGCGCGCCGTGTGCACGGACACGCGCAGTGGCTGGCCGCCGGTCTCGGCGACGCGGTCGTGCACCAGACCTACTTCGACACCGTCCTGGTGAACGTGCCCGGCGGCGCGGAATCCATCGTGGCCAAGGCGAAGGGCGAGGGCATCAACCTGCGTCTCGTCGACGCCGACCACGTGGCCATCGCCTGCGACGAGGTCACCACCGACACCCACGTGGTCGCCGTGCTCGACTGCTTCGGCGCGGAGGTCCCGGTCGGTCCCGAGGGCGCGCTCTTCCACGGCAGGCAGCGTCCGCACATCGAGGTCCGCACCTCCGAGTACCTGACCGCGCCCGCGTTCACCAAGTACCGCACCGAGACCGCCATGCTGCGCTACCTGCGCGCGCTCTCGGACAAGGACATCGCGTTGGACCGCAGCATGATTCCGCTCGGCTCCTGCACCATGAAGCTCAACGCGGCCGCCGAGATGGAGGCCATCACCTGGCCCGGCTTCAACCGGGTGCACCCGTACGCGCCGGTCGAGGACGCGCCCGGCCTGATCAAGCTGATCGAGGACCTCGAGGGGTGGCTGTGCGCGGTCACCGGCTACGACCGGGTTTCCTTGCAGCCCAATGCCGGTAGCCAGGGTGAGTACGCGGGCCTGCTCGCGATCCGCCGCTACCACCTGGATCGTGGTGACTCCCACCGGGATACGTGCCTGATCCCGTCCAGCGCGCACGGCACGAACGCCGCGTCCGCGGCCATGGTCGGCATGCGGGTGGAGATCGTGAAGACCAGCCCCAACGGCGATATCGACCTCGACGACCTGCGCGCCAAGATCGCCGATCACGCCGAGCGGCTGGCCTGCATCATGATCACCTATCCGTCCACGCACGGCGTGTACGAGCACGAGGTGGCCGAACTGTGCGGCCTGGTGCACGAGGCGGGCGGCCAGGTGTACGTCGACGGCGCGAACCTCAATGCTCTGGTCGGCCTGGCCCGTCCGGGCAAGTTCGGCGGCGACGTCAGCCACCTGAACTTGCACAAGACCTTCTGCATCCCGCACGGCGGCGGCGGTCCCGGCGTCGGCCCGGTCGCGGTGCGCGAGCACCTGGCCCAGTACCTGCCCGGCGACCCGCTGGTGAAGGGCTCGCACGCGGTGTCGGCGGCCATGTACGGGTCGGCGTCGATCCTCCCGATCACCTGGGCCTACATCCGCATGATGGGCGCCGACGGCCTGCGCCGCGCCACCCTCACCGCCATCGCCTCCGCCAATTACATTGCGCGCAAGCTGGACCCGCACTTCCCGGTCCTCTACACCGGTGACAACGGCATGGTCGCCCACGAGTGCATCCTGGACCTGCGCGAGATCACCAAGCGCACTGGCGTCACCGTCGACGACGTCGCCAAGCGCCTGGCGGACTACGGCTTCCACGCCCCCACCATGAGCTTCCCGGTCGCGGGCACCCTCATGGTGGAGCCCACCGAGAGCGAGAACCTCGAAGAACTCGATGCGTTCATCGCGGCCATGATCGCCATCAAGGGCGAGATCGACCAGGTCGAAGCCGGTGTCTGGCCCGTCGAGGACAACCCCCTCCGCGGCGCCCCCCACACCGCCGAATGCCTGGTCGGCGACTGGGACCACCCCTACACCCGCGAAACCGCCGTCTACCCGATGGGCGTCAAGCACACCCGCGCCAAGGTCTGGCCGTCCGTCCGCCGCATCGACGGCGCCTACGGCGACCGCAACCTGGTCTGCTCCTGCCCGCCGATGGACTCCTACACCGACGCCGAGTGATTCGCCGTAGCTGAACCGGCAAGCGCCCCATCGGTTTCCGGAACCGGTGGGGCGCTTGCCGTTTCGGCGCGTCCTGCACGAGGTCGTCGTGATCGTGTCGTTGGGATAGGGCTGTCCGCGATCCTCGAATCCCACTTCCAGTGGGAGGAACGCCGCATCACGGCCGCTCTGGACGAGCTCGCCGCTGCCGGCCACACCGGCAGGGAGCTGTTCGGCACCGCGGCACGAGATAGCTGAACAGGCAAGCGCCCCATCGGTTCACGGAACCGATGGGGCGCTCGTCGTGGTGGCGCAGGGGTGAAACGGGTCAGGCGTGGACCGGCTTGTAGGTGGAGATCGCCCAGATCACCACGACGTCGAGGGCGATGATGAGCAGCGACCAGGCCGGGTAGTAGGGGATCCAGAGGAAGTTCTCCACGATGGACAGAGCCGCCAGCACGAGGGCGGCGGTGCGGCCCCAGGTGGAGCCCTTCAGCAGGCCGATCGACACGATGATCTGAATGATGCCGACACCGATGTGGATCCAGCCCCAGCCGGTGGTGTTCATCTTGTAGATGTAGTCGTAGCCGACGACCAGCAGGTCGTCCGACGCCACCGCGGAAATGCCCTGCAGGACCGAGAGCACGCCGATGACGAGCAGCAGAATGCCGGCACCGATGGTCGTTCCGGCGGCCAGGCCCTGCTTCAATGTGGGTTCGGGACCCGTACTGTGTGTCATCCGCCGAATATGCCACGAGTTAGCTGGCGGATCCGGACATTACGGCCATGTGTTGCCGTGCTGTTGCCCGGCCCGGATCCGCCCGCTGGGTCAGGGCGTCGTCAGCGCCTGCGAGACCGCCGTGCCGAACGGCAGATCCGCGGTGGTGCCGACTTTCGTGTAGGTGCCGCCGGTGCGCTGGGTGAGCGTTTGCAGGGTCTGGGTGCCCGCTCCGCCGACCACGATCACGTCGATGCGCACCGGATGCGCCGGATCGGTCGCGGCCGCGATATCGGCGAGCAGCTGGTCACCGGTGACGGGGGAGTCGTCCTCGGGGCCGTCGGTGATGAGCAGGATCGAATTGGTGCGGGCGGCGGCGTAGTTGGCGAGCACGCTCTTGTAGGCCGCCTCCAGGGTGGGATAGGTGCGGTCCTGCTTGGACTGGCTCGCGGTCACCGTGGTCAGGCCCTGGGCGAGGGCGTTGCGCTGGGCGTCGGTCAGCGGCGCGGTCGGGGTCACCACCTTGTGCGCGTTCGCGCCGTCGAGGTTCTTGGAGTACTCCCACACGCCGAGCCCGAACTCCGGCGGCATCACGGTCATGGTGGACGACAGCGCGGCCACGGCATTGCCGAGCCGGGTGCCGAAGCCCTCGGCGGTGGACATGGACGAGGAGACGTCGAGCAGGACCGTCGCCTGCACGCCGAGCACCGGGTGCGCGAGGATCTGATTCACCTTGTCCAGGACGGGTTTCGACGGCGCCTTCGTGGTCGCGGGGGCGGCCGCGCCGAAACCGTTGTCGGTGAACAGTTTCGACTGGTCGGGGGCGCGCAGGAAGTCGGCGAACAGGCCGGCGATGAGGTTCTGGGTCTGGTCGACCCAGCGGCCGGTGAGCTGTGCGGCCGGGAAATCGGCGACCGGGCCCGCGTCGTCGGGCCGGAAGGCGACGAGTCCCGCGTGCGCGCGAATCTGCTGCTCGGTGGCGGGCACGGCGTGCACCGGCCCGGCGGCATCGGGCGCACCGGCGAGATCGGCGAGCGCGCTCGCGGCGTCCTGCACGGCGGGCGCGCTCGCGGCCAGACCGGAGATCGCGGAGACGACCTGTCCGGTGGCGACCGCCTTCTCGTCGAGCGGATCGGTGCCGGAGACACCCGAACCGACCGCGGCCGCGACAGCGACCGTCGCGTCACCGCCGGGCATGGCCAGGCGCAGCTTGCCCCACGCGGGCAGCCCGGCATCGGCCAGCGAACCGGTCTGCAACCTGGCCAGATCCGCCCAGTGCGCCTTCGAGGTATCGAGGGCGTGGCGCAGCTCCTCGGGCACGGCCAGCACCACCGGGCTCACCGCGACCGGGGCCGGAGTGCCCGCGATCAAGCCCGGCACCCGCATCTGCTCGACCGATCGCGAGGACTGCGGAATCCAGAGCGCGGGCTGCGGCCCCAACGCCGGGTCCCACTTGTTCGCGACGAACGCCGCCACCATCGCCGCCGACGGCTGCGCGGTCACCGCCACCTGAGCGCAGTGATCGCGCACATGCGGCGCGGTGGCATTGAACCGATCCGCGGCGGCCTTCACCGGCGTCAGAATGTCCGGGTCGACGGTCACCGCCAGCGTGGCGGTCCCCTCCACACACGACGACGCGGCCCGGCTGTCCTTCTGCTTCGACCGATCCGACAACCATGCCCAGCCGACGACGGCCAGCCCTAGCACAATCACCGCGACGACTGCGATAACCGGTCCTTTGCTGACACCTCGTGACCCGCCCGCGGCGCGATGAGTACCCACGAGCGCCCATCCTATGTTGACGCCCACCACCCCACCTGTTCCAGCCGGTAACGCCCATCCCGCGACCGGCACGAAAACGGGCGGCCACCTCGGATCACCGAGATGGCCGCCCGAGCTGCCGACCCCCCACATCGGGGGCTCGGGGGCAGCGCCCCGCCGTCCCCGAGAGTGCGGGGCGAAGCCCGGCCGCGGGGAGGCGGAGGCCCGAGTCCCGAGCGTCGGGTCAGTCGCGGATCATCTTGCCGCGGTCGTACTCGTGCCCGCCCCAGACACCGGACTGGCCGGTGCGGGCCGCGAAGTCACCGCATTCGCGGCGGATCGGGCAGCCCGCGCAGATGCCGCGGGCGTAGTCGAAGTCCTGCGACGGGTACGGGAACCACGCCTCGTGGTTCGGGTCACCCTTGCAGGCCGCGCGCGCCCAGTAGTCCTTCGAGTCGGAGATGGGGAGCAGATCCGCCAGGGTCTGCTCCTGCAGTGCGGTGTTCGTCATCGGATCTCGCTCCTTTCATGTCCGATCACGCGTGATGGGTGTGTTTCGTGCGTCGAGTCAGGACGCGGCCAGTTCCTTCCAGATCTGGCGCTGGGCCCGTTCTCTGTCTTGGGGGGCCTTGGGCTCCCACAGCAGGCGCATGCCGGCCTCCGCGGGAGTCCGGTCCGCCTTGTACGTATTGCAGGGACCGCACGCGGCGATGAGGTTGGCCCAGGTATTGGGCCCGCCCCTCGACCGCGGGCGGATGTGGTCCACGGTGCGGGCCCAGCCGGAGCAGTACCCGCAGCGGTATCGGTCGCGGCGCAGCACCGCGGGGAGGGTGGCGCGGCTGTCGTCGTCGTGCGTCAGGATCCGGTGCTCGAGGTAGACGTAGCGGGTGAGCCGGATGGTCTCCGGCAGCGCCACCTCCACGTGCCGCGAGCGGATCGGGAAGTGCGGCTGCCGTTCGGCGACGGTCTCGGCGGCCCCGCCGAGCAGTAGCACCACCGCGCGCTCGGCGCGGATCGTGGTCAGCGCCTCGTAGGAGGCGTTGAGCAGTAGCACTCCGGCGTGTATCCAATTGTCGGTGGTTATCTCCGGGTCTTCGGCATGACGGAACAGCATGGGGGTCACCATGTTTCGTGAAAGGGATCGAGCGGGAAAAGGGATTCGGCCGGTTACGAATGGGCCCGGAGACGGCCGAAGCCCCGGTACTGTTCGTCGATACTCGGATTCAAAGCCGTCTCCCCCTTCCTGCTGGTCACGACCGTGTCGGTCGGCTGATCTTCGATGAATCACATGGTGGCACAACGACGCTGCGTTGTCGGCTGATTATTTTCGCCCCCGGTGCATGGACAACGATCCGCGACGGCCGTTTGTTCCCCACACTGGAAACGTGACGATCGACGCTTGGGCTCAGCATCCGACGGAGCGTTTTCTCGCGCGCGACATCTTCGATTCGCTGCGGCGGTGGACCGGGGGAGCGATCCCCACCGGGGAGATCCCGTTGCAGGCGACGCTGGCGGCGATGGACGCGGCGGGCGTCGACCGGGCGCTCATCTCGGCGTGGTGCGCGCCGGAGGGCACGCTCATCTCCAATGACGAGGTCGCCGCGTGGGTGGCCGAGGCCCCGGACCGCTTGACCGCCGTGGCCTCGGTGGACCTGCGGAGGCCCATGGAATCGGTGCGCGAGCTGCGGCATCGGGTCCGCGACGAGGGCTTCGTGGCGGTCCGCGTGCTGCCGTGGTTGTGGGAGGTGCCGCCGACCGATGCCCGCTTCTATCCGCTCTACGCCGCCTGCGTGGACCTCGGGATCCCGTTCTGCACGCAGGTCGGGCACACCGGTCCGCTGCGGCCCTCGGAGCCGGGCCGCCCGATTCCGTATATCGACCGCGTCGCCCTGGACTTCCCGGAGCTGACCATTGTGTGCGGTCACATCGGCTATCCGTGGACCGAAGAGATGATCGCGGTGGCTCGCAAACACGAGAACGTGGTGATCGACACCTCGGCCTACACCACGAAAAGGCTGCCGCCCGAACTCGTCTCGTATCTGAAGTCCGCGAGCGGGCGACGCAAGGTGCTGTTCGGCACCAACTATCCGATGATCCTGCCCCAGCACGCCCTCGACGGTCTGGACGCTCTGGGCCTGGACGAGGAGACCCGCGAGCTGTACCTGGACGGCAACGCGCGCCGCGTCTTCGGGCTCTGACGCGGCGCGCGGGGGTCGTGCGATATCAGGCGGCGGGTGCCGGACCGGCCACCGAGCCGTGGGTCCCGGTGTGCTCGACGGGCAGCTGGTCGTCGAGTGGAATCCAGTCCTCACGCCGCTGCGCGATCCGCCCGCCGGAGACGGCGATGGCCGTGGCCGCGAGATCGACGGCCAGTGTGGTGTCGTCCTCGGCCATGGCGAGGATCGACAGGCTCAGCAGTTGCGCGGTCCGGCTCGGTCCCGGCGTGGGGGCGAGCTGGTCGATGGTCGCGGCGGCCGGGCAGCCCGTCGACAGCATGATCGCGGCGGCCAGGAACTCGACCGGGGTGGACGCTGTCAGATGTGCGCCCCGAGCCGCCGCGCTGATCAGGCTGTGTGGCGTCGGGAGGCCTTGGGGCAGCGGCAGACTGGGGACCGCGCCCCAGCGGTGCAGCGGCGGGAACATCTCGAAGTCGGAGCGGCCCAGCCAGCGGCGGTGGCACAGCTGGGCGAGCCGCTGGGCGGTGTCGCGTAATCGGGTCTGCTCGGCCTGGAAGCTGAGCGTGATCTGCCTGCAGGGCAGCAGCGCGATCGGGCGGTTGACGGAAGGAACAACGACTACGTTCATGAGGCAGCTCGTTCTCTTCGCGGCGGGATCAACCCTGCACGTCGGCCGGCATCGGGGTGGTGCGGGTGCGGCGCCAGGCCGCGCCGAGGAACAGCGCCGAAATGGCGAACATCGCCATCAGGATGAGCGTCGCGAAGAACAGCGTCACGCCGGCCCCGAGGCTGCGGCCGCTGTGGTACCAGATCGCGGCGGCCGCCAGGACGGGACCACTGGTCAGGAGTGCTGGCATTAAAGACAGCAAACCAATAGCAAATAATGTGGATGTCGACGGGGACCGTTTGACCGCATCGAACCACTCAGCCAGTCGCTGGCTTTTTCTCACCGGCGTTGCTGTCCCGACCATTCTTGCGACACCTCCACATCGTCCGAAAATGCGGTCCCACCAGTACGGCCTGAGTGACGTTAACGCATCGAACGGTTTCGGAAGGCGGACTTTTATCGAAAGGTGACCACTCGGTTTGTTCTGTCTCGGACGTTTGACCGCGTTTTCTCAGCTTGCCTTGGTATTCGCCACTTATTAGCCCTGGTCGACCGACCAGTTTTGTGACGCACGTCGCTCTCGCCGTGGGCGAGTCGTGGCACATCTCGGCTCCGGGTGGATGCGCGGGCCTAGAGCTGGACGGGAAGCTCCTTCAGGCCGTGCATGAGGGTGCTCGGATGCCATTCCAGCTCCTGTGCCGGGCGCGCCAGACGCAGATCCGGGAATCGGGAGAGCAAGGCCGAGAAGGCGACTCGCGCTTCCAGGCGGGCCAGGGGGGCGCCGACGCAGAAGTGGATGCCGTGGCCGAAGGCCAGATGGCCGCCGGTGTCGCGGGTCGGGTCCAGGGCGTCGGGCTCCTGGTAGCGCTCCGGGTCGCGGTTGGCGGCGGGGAGTGCGACGAAGACGAATTCGCCTGCGGGAATGTCGGTTCCGGCGATGGTGACCGGTTCGGCGGTGTGGCGGACGGTGCTCATGTTCACCGGCCCGTCGAAGCGCAGGAACTCCTCGATGGCGGCGGGAATCGCCTCCGGATCGGTCTGCAAGGCGCGCAACTGTTCCGGATTGCGCAGCAGTGCGAGGGTGCCGTTGGCGATCAGGTTCACGGTGGTGTCGTGGCCCGCGATCAACAGCAGCGTGGCCATTCCGACCAGTTCGGTCTCGGTCAGGGTGTCGCCGTCGTCGGCCGACAGCACCAGCGCCGACAGCAGATCCGATTCGGGCTGCTCCCGTTTCGCCCGCACCAGCCCGGTCAGGTAGTCCGCCATGGCCGCCGCGGCACTGGCCCGATTCTCCTCCAGCCCCGCCACCGCGACGAGCGCCCGAGTCCACTCCTGGAAATCGTCGCGATCCCCGAGCGGCACCCCGAGCAGCTCGCAGATCACCGTGATCGGCAGCGGTTCCGCGAACTCGTGCAGCAGATCCACCTCGTCCCGGCCCGCCAGCGCGTCCAGCAGCCCATCGGTGATCTCCTCGATCCGAGGCGCCAGCTCGGCGACCCGCCGCGGCGTGAACGCCCGGGTTACCAGCTTCCGCAGGCGCGTATGCCCCGGCGGGTCGGTGCTCAGCATGTGGGTCAGCACCGCCAACTGCTTCGGGTCCGACGGTGGCACACCGCGTTTCCGGCTGAGCAGCTCGTCGTTGACCGCCGCCGCCTTGCGCAATCGCGGATCGTTCAACGCGGCCCGCCCGGCCGCGTAGTCCAGCACGACCCACCGCACGATCCCGTCCGGGAATCGCACCTGCCGCACCGGCCCGTCCTCGCGCCAGCGGCGGTAGTGGGCGTGCGGGTCGGCGAAGAATTCCGGACCGAGCGATTCGATACGGTCCAGGGCTTCGAGATCGGCCATGGTTCCGACACTAGCGGATGGAATCGGTTGCGGCGAAGGCTGTTTCGCGACAATGTAAAGAAGTCTGTACATGCTGTCGTGTTTTCTTTACACTGATCGCATGCCTTACGAGGAAAAGCGAACCTGGATCCTGGGTGTCGTGGCCGTCGTCTCGTACGCGATCTACCTGATCATCGTGCTGGTGCGGGCGCGGCACGCGGCGCTGGTCGAGGTCGCCTATGTCGCGCCGATGCTGTGGGCGATCGGGGGTTCCATCGTGGCCTCGATCGTGGCTACCATCGCCGTCGCTATCGGGTCCCGCGATCGCGACCGGCGCGATCAGCGCGACCGTGAAATCGACCTGCGCGGAACGCATGTCGGCCAAGCATTCGTCGTTCTCGGCGCCATCGCGGCGCTGGTGCTGGCCCTGGCCGACGGTGACACCTTCTGGATCGCCAATGTCATCTACCTCGGATTCACGCTGTCCGCGGTCGTCGGCGCGGCCGCCAAGCTGGAGGCATATCGGCGGGGGATGCGGCCATGGTGAAACCCACGAAGGTCACCAACAACATTCGCGCCCTGCGGTTCTCGCACGGCGAGATGACCCAGGCCGAGCTGGCCGACCGGCTCGGCGTGACCCGTCAGACCGTCAACGCCATCGAACAGGGCAAATACTCGCCGTCGCTGGAGATGGCGTTCCAGATCGCCCGGGTGTTCTGCGCACCGCTGGACGAGATCTTCGAATATCCGGAAGAGGATGAGTCGTGAAAGCTATCACCCAGGACGCCTACGGCACCGTTGATGTGTTGTCCTACAGTGACATTCCCACCCCGCAGGTGGGTCCGGACGGGGTTCTCGTCCGGGTCCGGGCCGCGGGTGTGGACCCCAGCGTCTGGCACATGATGACCGGCGAACCGCTGGTCGCCCGGCTCGCGCTGGGCCCTCGCAGACCTCGGGAGCGAGTGCGCGGCTGGGACGTCGCGGGCATCGTCGAAGCGGTCGGCCCGCAGGTCACCGCATTCGAGCCCGGAGACGAGGTCTTCGGGACGGTCCCCGGTTCGTTCGCCGAATTCGCCGCCGCCCCCGCGGCCAAGCTGCAACGCAAGCCCGCGAACCTGAGCTTCGAACAGGCTGCGGCGCTGCCGATCTCGGGTACGACCGCACTCACCGGCTTGCGCGACGCGGGCCGCATCGAAGCCGGCCAGCGCGTGCTGATCATCGGCGCCTCCGGCGGTGTCGGTCACCTGGCGGTCCAGCTGGCCAAGCACTACGGCGCGGAGGTGACCGGTGTGTGCTCGGGCGCGTCCGCGGGCTTCGTCACCGGGCTCGGCGCGGATCATGTCATCGACTACCGGACCGAAAAGCTCAGCGGCCGTTACGACCTCATCCTCGATATGGCCGGAAACCGCCCGCTGGCGTTGTTGCGCTCCCTGCTGACCGAGACCGGCACCCTGGTCCTCGGCGGTGGTGAGGGCGGCGGCCGCTTCTTCGGCGGCCTGGGCCGTTCGGTGCGCGCCGAGTTGCTCTCGCCCTTCGGACGGCAGCGTCTGCGCGCCCTGCTGGCCCTGCCCAAGCCCGAAGCCCTGGCCACGCTCGCCGAACTCGCGACCGCGGGCGCGGTCGTCCCGCACATCGACCGCACCTACGCCCTGTCCGAAGCGCCCGCCGCCATCACGCACCTGGCCGCCGGCCACTCGCGCGGCAAATCGGTCATCGTGGTCAGCTGACTCGAAAACGCCCGATCGGCTCCGGCCATGACTCTGCCCGGCGCACAGGTGAATCAGCAAGGTCGGCGGACAGGCGCGGGGCCGTGGTCCTGATAGATGCCATACGGGGCATCTATCGGGCGGGTCAGTCCAGTCGGCCGTAGATCAGGCGCAGGATCGCTTCGGTGAGGTCGTCGAGGCCGCGAGCCACCTCGTTCGGGGGCGCCGCGGACAACTGCGACAGCCGGCCGTCGCGCATCAGGGTGACGAGAGTCGCCAGCGTCGCCGAGTCGATGCCCTCGGGAGCGAGGCCGGCCGCGCGGTCGCGCTCGATCTTGGCGGCCAGCGCGCTGGTGAATCGGTTCTGGATGGTGGCGATGAATTCGGTCAGTGGCGGGTAGTTGTTGTCGTACCCCTCCAGTGAGCAGACCAGGATCGTGCTGTTGTCGTGCCAGATCGCGGCCGTCCCCGCGAGTTGGGTGCGCAGGAGTTCGCGCTGCGGGCCGGCGGACGGCAGCCAGACGTGGGTCTTGGCGTAACCGTCGCTCACGTCCTCCATCAGGCGCGCGAGAACCGCGTGTTTGGACGGGAAATAGAAGTAGAAGCTGGTGCGCGAAATGCCTGTCGCGGTGGTGATGTCGTCGACGGTCACGTTGGCCATCGGCTTCTCGGTCAGCAGCCGGCGGGTCGCGTCGAGGATCTCGGCCTCGCGCTGATCACCCTTCGACACGGCGCCGCGGCGGCGCAGTCCTTCGGTCGTGACACGGGTCTGGTTCACCTTGCGTCCGCCCTGCTGCGCCATGCGTTCACCCTATTCGAGTTCCATTCCTGCAATGGACGTGTCGTCTATCATAATCGACACTGTGTCGATTCCGTCGTAGGGTTTCACGAATGACCTCCCCGCTCGAGCATCGGCGTTCCCCCTCGCCGACCGCGATCGTGCTGACCATGGCCAGCACCGTGTTCCTTCTGGCCATGGCCCAGACCCTGCCGGTGCCCGCGCTGCCGCAGATCGGTATGCAGCTCGGCGTCTCGGCGACCACCGTCGGATGGGTCACGACCGCGACCATGCTGGCCGCCTCGGCGCTGACGCCACTGCTCGGGCGATTGGGTGATGTCTACGGACACAAGCCGGTCATCCTGGCGACGCTGGCGGTGACGCTGGCCGGCAGCTTGATCGCGGCCTCGGCGCACAGCATCGATCTACTCATCGTCGGAAGGGCCTTGCAGGGGGCCAGTTTCGGACTGTTCCCGCTCGCGATCAGCGTGCTGCGCCATGAACTTCCCGCCGAACGCCTGACCGGTGCGCTGGCCGTCACCGCGTCCACGCTGGGCGTGGGCAGCGGTGTCGCGCTGGTGGCCACGGGTCTGCTGACGCAGGGCGGCGCGGATTACCGCCGCATCTTCTGGCTGTGCGTCGTGCTGACGGTGGTGGTGCTGGCGCTGGCGTTCTTCACCCTGCCGCGGCGCGCGGGCCAGGGCGGTCGCGTCGACTATGTGGGCGCCGCCGTCCTCGGTGTCGGTCTGGTCTGCTTGCTGCTGCCGATTTCCCAAGGCCACGAATGGGGTTGGGGCAGTGCCCGGGTGATCGGACTGTTCATCGCCGCGGTGGTCGTGCTGGCCGGGTTCCTGGTGCTGCAGTCCAAGCTGCGTTCGCCGCTGGTGGCGACCTCGCTGCTGGCGCATCGCCCGGTCGCGGTGACCAATCTGGCCAGCTTCTGCGTCGGTTTCGCGATGTTCAGCGTGTTCCTCGGGGCGACCTACTTCGTGGCGACGCCGCGGGCGCTGGCGGGCTTCGGTTTCGACGCCTCGGTACTGCGCACCAGCGTGGCCTTCATGCTGCCGGGTGCGGTGGTCTCGGTCGTGATGGGCCCGATCGCCGGCCGCCTGGTCGGGCGGATCGGGGCACGCTACGTCCTGTTGCTCGCCAGCGTCATCGGCCTGTTCGCACTCACCGCTCTGGCGCTGCTGCACACGACCAGCTCGGAAGTCGTTGTCGCACTGATCATCGCGAACGCCGCCATCGCCATCGCCTACGCCGCCATGCCCGCTCTCCTGGTCGCCAATGTGGCGCCGCACGAGACCGGCATCGCCAACTCGATCAACTCGATCATGCGCACCGTCGGCGGCGCGATCGGCAGCGCACTGGTCGTCACCATCCTCACCAGCGACACCCTCGGCCACGCCCTGCCCAACGGTGCGGTGATCGCGCTCCCGGCCGAAGGCGCCTACCGCATCGCCTTCCTGACGGGTGCGGCCTTCTTCGCGGTGGCAGCGCTGCTGGCCGGCTTCGGCCTCGGCCACACCGGCCGCCGCCTGACCCCGCACGAGGTCGAGGAGGACGCCGCCTTGGCCTCCGCCGGCGAATTCGCCACCGCCTCCGCCGCCCTCTGATCCGAAAACGCCCGAACCCCTCCGCCGTCCGTACGGTGGAGGGGTTCGCGCTGTCGTCCGCGCGGTCTTACAGCGGGATCGGGCCCGCCGAGCCCGAGGTGAACCACGACACGGTCGCGTTGACGTGGGTCAGGATGACATTGACGATCTCGAGAACGGCAGAACCCATCGATAAATCCTCATGCTCGGGGTGATTGACGCTGCGCAGCGTATCCGACCTGCTCCGAAATGGGGAATCCCCGGTCGACGAGGGCCGACCGGGGATTCCGTTGCAGCTCAAACGAAGTCGATGCGCGATCACATGCCCGCGGAGCCGCTGAAGATCGGTAGCACGGCAGCCGCCGAACCCGACGCGGAGCCGGAGTTCACGGCGCTGCCGATGATGCCGCACGCGCTCGACACGGCGGATCCCGGCGAGAACGAGATGTCGGGATACGTCGACGGATTCTTCGGGCAGATGCTCACATTGACCGAACGCGAGGAGACGCCCTGGGTGACCGTCAAGGTGTACGCGCCCACGGCCGGTGGGGTCCAGGTGATCTGCGCGAACCCATTGAGCCCGTCTGCGCTGGTGTACGGGGTGTCCTGACCGATAACGGTGCCGTTGACCGTCAAGGTCACCGGGCTGAGCCGGTCGGCCCCCTTGGTTGTGATCGATACGTGGCAGGGCACCGCGGGTGTCCCGCAATCGACGCCGAAATTGTCGATGGCGGCATGGGCGGTCGGGGTCAACAGCAATGGCAGCGCGAGCGCCGGCGCGCCGAGCAGCCCGGCACGAGCGATCCGCGAGGAGTTGATCATCGCCGGATCATATTTGGAATCAATGCTTTTCACACCTGGCCCGGCTGCCCCGGATTCCGGGGGCAGGCTCGGGAACAGGGAATCCCCGGGCGACCGTGGTCGACCGGGGATTCCGTGCCATGCGCCGAGCGGCTGATCCCTACACGCTCTTGTTGAACGCCTTGGCCTCGCGGCGGCGGCGGTGCAGGATCGGCTCGGTGTAGCCGTTGGGCTGGGTGGTGCCCTCGAGGACCAGTTCCTTCGCCGCCTGGAAGGCGATGGAGGCGTTGAAGTCCGGAGCCATGGCGAAGTACGACGAGTCGCCGGCGTTCTGGCGGTCGACGACGGGGGCCATGCGCTCGAGCGAGGCGATCACGTCGGCCTCGGTGACGATGCCGTGGCGCAGCCAGTTGGCCATCAGCTGGCTGGAGATACGCAGGGTGGCGCGGTCCTCCATGAGGCCGATGTCCTTGATGTCGGGCACCTTCGAGCAGCCGACGCCCTGGTCGATCCAGCGCACCACGTAGCCGAGGATGCCCTGCGAGTTGTTGTCCAGCTCCTGCTGGATCTCCTCGGCGGACCAGTCGGTGTTCGGGGCGAGCGGGATCTCGAGGATCTCGTCGACGGTGGCGCGCGGGCCGCCCTTGGCGATCTCGGCCTGCCGCTTGAACACGTCCACCAGGTGGTAGTGGGTGGCGTGCAGGGTGGCGGCGGTGGGCGAGGGCACCCAGGCGGTGTTGGCGCCGGACTTCGGGTGGCCGATCTTCTGGACGAGCATCTCGGCCATCAGATCCGGCATGGCCCACATGCCCTTACCGATCTGCGCCTTGCCGGGCAGGCCGGTGGCCAGACCGGTGTCGACGTTCCAGTCCTCGTAGGACTTGATCCACTGCTGACCCTTCATCTCGGCCTTGCGGACCATCGGCCCGGCCTCCATGGAGGTGTGGATCTCGTCGCCGGTGCGGTCCAGGAAGCCGGTGTTGATGAACACCACGCGATCCTTGGCGGCGAAGATGGACGCCTTCAGGTTCACCGTGGTGCGGCGCTCCTCGTCCATGATGCCGACCTTGAGGGTATTGACCGGCAGGCCCACGACCTCTTCGATACGGCCGAACAGCTCGTTGGTGAAAGCCACCTCGTCCGGGCCGTGCATCTTCGGCTTCACGATGTAGATCGAGCCGGTGCGGGTGTTGCGCAGCGCGGTCTCGTCGCCGGCGGCGTTGAGGGCGTGCTTGGCGATCAGAACGGTGATCAGGCCGTCCATGATGCCCTCGGGGATCTCGTTGCCCTGGCCGTCGAGGATCGCGTCGGAGGTCATGAGGTGACCGACGTTGCGCACGAACAGCAGCGAACGGCCGTGCAGCACGAGCTCGCCGCCGTCGATCGCGGTGTAGACGCGGTCGGGGTTCATGGTGCGGGTGAAGGTCTTGCCGACCTTGGTGACCGTCTCGGCCAGATCGCCCTTCATCAGGCCCAGCCAGTTGTGGTAGCAGAGGACCTTGTCCTCGGCGTCCACGGCCGCGACCGAGTCCTCGAAGTCCATGATCGTGGTGACCGCGGACTCCAGCACCAGGTCCTTGACACCGGCGGTGTCGGTGGAGCCGATGGGGGAGGACGGGTCGATCTGGATCTCGATGTGCAGTCCGTTGTGCTTCAGCAGCACCGAAGTCGGGTTGGCCGGGTCGCCAAGGTAGCCGACGAGGGCATCGTTGTCGGCCAGGCCGATCTCGGTGCCGTCCTCGAGGCCGACCACGAGCTCGCCGTCCTCGATCGAGTACTTGGTGGAGCCGACGTGCGAGCCGGTGATCAGCGGCACCGCGTCGTCGAGGAAGTTGCGGGCCCACTCGATGACCTTGTCACCGCGGACCTTGTTGTAGCCCGAGCCCTTCTCCGCGCCGTTGGCCTCGGAGATGGCGTCGGTGCCGTACAGGGCGTCGTAGAGCGAGCCCCAGCGCGCGTTCGCGGCATTGATGGCGAAGCGGGCGTTCATCACCGGCACGACCAGCTGCGGTCCCGCCTGGGTGGCGATTTCGGCGTCCACGTTCTCGGTGCCGATCTGGAAGTCGGCCGGTTCGGGACGGAGATAGCCGATCTCGGTGAGGAACTGCTTGTAGGCAGCCTTGTCGTAGCCTGCGCCCGGGTTCGCGCGGTGCCACTCGTCGATCTTGGCTTGGATGTCGTCGCGTTCCGCCAGCAGTGCGCGGTTGCGGGGGGCGAGGTCATTGATGACGGCCTCGGCACCCGACCAGAACGCGGCGGAATCAACTCCGGTGCCGGGGAGGGCCTCGTTCTCCACGAAATCGTGGAGCACCTTGGCAACCTGCAGCCCGCCGACCTGAATCCGCTCTGTCATCTATTGCCTCATTTCGAGAAGCCGGGTGGAAAAAGTACGCCCGTCATATTACTCGCGGTTACTGGGCGGTATTCCCCGGCCCTCGCGGTGCGGGCCTCGGCCGATGGGGGTTGATTGTATCGATCGGTACATTTAATGTACTGGTTGGAACATTTTCCGGGGGCGCGACGCGAAGGTGCGATTCATGGGAAAAGCCTTGTCGGGCAAGGTCTCTGTGGTAACAGGCGGCAGCCGCGGGCTCGGGCGGGAGATGGTGCGCGCGTTCGCGGCCGCCGGATCCGACGTCGTGATCGCCAGCCGCAAGCTCGACGCGTGCGAGGAACTGGCGCGGGAAGTGCGCGACGCCACAGGGCGGCGCGCCCTGGCCGTGGCCTGCAATGTGGGCGATTGGGGGCAGTGCGAGTCGCTCGCCGAGGCAGTCCATGCGGAGTTCGGGCGTGTCGACGTATTGGTGAACAACGCCGGGATGTCGCTGCTCTATCCCAGCCTGGACCAGGTTTCCGAGGCCATGTTCGACAAGGTGATCGCCACCAATCTGAAGGGGCCGTTCCGGCTTTCGGCGCTCATCGGCGCGCGCATGGCGGCGGCGGGCGGGGGATCGATCGTGAATATATCTTCGGTCGAAGCCGCTCACCCCGAACCGCTCGCGGTGCCGTACGCGGCCGCGAAGGCCGGGCTCGAGGCGCTGACCGGGGGTTTCGCTCACACCTACGGACCGGCGGTGCGGGTCAACACGATTCGCTGCGGGCCCTTCGACACCGATATCGCCCAGGCGTGGCCCGCGGAGATGCGCACCGAACTCGCGCGGCACACCGCGCTCGGCCGCCTCGGCGTTCCCGCCGACATCGTCGGGGCGGCGCTGTTCTTCGCCTCCGACGCCTCCGCCTACTGCACCGGCGCGACCCTCGCCCTGGACGGTGGATTCCGGTGACCGCCGCCGTGCCGGCCCGCCGCCGCGGCCGCCCGCCCGCCGCCGCGGCCGGGCCGGGGGAGACGAGGGAGCGGATCGTGGCCGCCGCGCTGGAGTTGTTCGCGGAGAAGGGCTTCCACGGCACCGGCGTCGCCGAGATCGGGGATCGTGCCGGGGTGCAGCGCGGGGCGCTGTACTACCACATCGGGTCCAAGGAAGAGCTGCTCTGGCAGATCCTCGGCGACTACACCCGGCTCATGCTGGGCGAGGCCGAGCAGATCGCGCACGGCCCCGACCATCCGGTCACCAAGCTGCGCAGGCTGATCCACTCGCACGTGGTCATGATCATCGAGAACCGCGCCGCGGTCGCCATCCAGCTGCGCGACGTGTCCGCGCTCAGCGGTGACCGGGCGCGCGAACTCCAGGACCTGCGCGACCGCATCCAGAACCTGTGGCAGCAGGTCATCGACGCGGGCACCGCGGCGGGCGTGCTGCGCACCGCCGACCACGTGGTCACCAATGGCGTGCTCGGCATGCTCAATTCGGTGACCTTCTGGTACCGGCCCGGCGGGCAGCACACGCCCGACGAGATCGCCGGCATCCTCTGCACCACCGTCCTGGACGGACTCATCCAACCGCGCAAGACCACGAAAGGCTGACCATGGCTTGGGATTTCGGCACCGATCCGGAGTATCAGAAGAAACTGGACTGGGTCGCGGAGTTCGTCCGGACCGAGGTGGAACCCCTCGACCTGATCTACCCGAACCCGTACGACCGCACCAACCCGGAGATCCGGTCGCTCATGCAGCCGCTGCAGGAGAAGGTGAAGGAGCAGCAGCTGTGGGCCTGCCACCTGGGGCCGGAACTCGGCGGCCCCGGCTACGGTCAGGTGAAGCTGGCGCTGCTCAACGAGGTGCTCGGGACCTCGCAGTGGGCGCCGCTGGTGTTCGGCTGTCAGGCGCCGGATTCCGGGAACGCCGAGATCCTCGCGCACTTCGGCACGCCCGAGCAGAAGGCGAAGTACCTGCGGCCATTGCTCGACGGCGAGATCGGGTCCTGCTACGTCATGACCGAGCCGACCGGCGGGTCGGATCCGACGGCGTTCCAGACCCGCGCGGTGCGTGCGGGCGACGAGTGGGTCATCAACGGCGAGAAGTGGTTCAACTCCGCCGCCGAATTCGCCACCTTCCACATCGTCATGGCGGTGACCGACCCGGACGCGCCGCCGCATCAGCGGCTGTCGATGTTCATCGTGCCCGCCGACACCCCCGGCCTGGAGATCGTGAAGAACTTCACGGTGCCCGGATTCAGCGAACACGAAGGGCACCTGCGGTTCACCGATGTCCGCGTCCCCGCGGACTCGCTGCTGGGTGCGGAGGGGCTCGGATTCATCGTGGCCCAGACACGTCTGGGCGGCGGCCGCGTGCACCACGCCATGCGCACGGTCGCATTGGTGCGCAAGGCCTTCGACATGATGTGCGAGCGCGCCGTGTCCCGCCCCATGGGCAAGGGCAATCTCGGCGGCAAGCAGATGACACAGGAGAAGATCGCCGAATCCTGGATCGAGATGGAGCAGTTCCGGCTGCTGGTGCTGCGCACCGCCTGGCGCATCGACCAGGAGCAGGACTACCGCAAGGTGCGCCACGACATCGCCGCCATCAAGGTCGCCATGCCGAAGGTCATGCACGACATCGCCCAGCGGGCCATGCACCTGCACGGCGCCCTCGGCGTCAGCACCGACCTGCCGTTCACCGACATGATGACCTACGCGCAGATCATGGCCATCGCGGACGGACCGACCGAGGTCCACAAGATCACCTTGGCCAAGGAGGTCCTGAAGGCCTACGCCCCCGCGGATCCGGTGTACCCCAGCGGCTATCGGCCGATCCTGCGCGAAAAGGCCCGCCGGCTGGTCGCCGACCGCCTCGAGCACACCATCGCCAACCTCTGACTACCCATCGAGTGGCACATCCTGGCGGGCGATTCGGACGAATTCCCTCCAGGATGCGCCGCTCGGCGATCAGCCGGCGGAGGCGGGTTCGTCGATGATGTGGACGTAGGTGTCGATGTAGGTCGAGAGGAGTAGTTCGACCGCGGTGATGAATTTCGTGGCGTTCGCGGCCGGCGGGTGCCGGATCAGCCCTGCCGGGGCTCGATCCAGAGGGCCTCGGAGACGGCGCACAGGTCGCCGTCCGCGGTCGAGAGTGTCACTCCGACAGTGTGTTTGCGGCCCTCGCGCCCCACCACCCAGGCATGGGAGATGTAGTCGTCCCCGGCGTACAGCGGGCGGAGCTGGGTCGCGCTGAGGGCGGCGGTGAACGCGCCGCTACCCATGCCGGAGAAGGCGAATGCGGCACGACCCCCGGGGCAGTCGAGCGCCGACCAGACCACCTCGGGTGGGAGTTCGCCGGACTCGTCGGCCAGCCCGGCATCGGGGGTCCAGGCGGCGGCCATCTGCTCATGTCCGGGCAGTTCCGACGGGAACAGGCGCAATCCGAGGCCGGGCGCGCAGGCCAGCCCGCAGCCGTAGCAGTCGGTGACCGTGCGATCGCCCGACAAGCTGAGCTCGACAGCCGATTTCGCCGCCGCCCACGACGGCGCGGGACGCGGGTCGAGGGTGAGTGCGGTGGGTGCGGCCTCGACCAGCAGGGTGTCGTCGGTGGCGGTGAACGCGGCGTGGCCGTGCTCGGGCCGCGACAGCAGGATCGGGGTGCCGACGGTGACCGCCCGCCGGAAGTCGACGCGCACGGTGTCCGCGCCCGACTGGGCGGCCAGCAGGCCCGCGAGATACCCACCGAACGCGATCTCCGGATAGCCGTGGATGTGCGCGGGGATGGTGAGCGCTTGCGCGTGGGTCATCGTCGAAGCCCCACCTTTCCCGGCCGCCATGGCCGATCGGTCAGAACTGACGATACCCAGGCCGGGATCGCGCACTGCCGTGAGATTTCGCACCCCGATGATGGCGCGCAGCCGGGTCGTCGCCGAGCAGCGGCCCGCCGATACCGCAGCGAGAGACGGGTGTCGGGGCAGCGGACAATCGTGGGTGGGCGGAGGCCGATGAGGGCGCGGCCGATCGATCTCGGGCTGACCGGGCGGCGGCGGGTGCGACAGCCCGGACGGGCGGCCGGGGCGGACCTGGCGGCGTCTGGGACTATCGACGCTTGCGCTCGCGGACGACGTGGGAGCGCAGGCGGGAGATGCCTTTCACGCGGACGCTGCGCAGGTGGCGCAGCGTCAGGTCGGGATCGGTGTCGAGTTGGGCGGCCGCGCCGTCGTCGGCGAGGACCGTGCCGGGGCGGGCCACGCCGGTGAGGCGGGCGGCGACATTGACGACGGTGCCGTAGAGGTCGCCGAAGCGGGTCAGGACCGGGCCGTAGGCCAGGCCGACGCGGAGCTGCGGCATCTCCGGAATCGTCTGGGCCGCACGGGCGATCGCCGTGTGCATGGTCAAGCCGATGCGCGCGCCATCGCGCGGATGCTCGGCGGCGAACATCACTTCGTCGCCGACGTTCTTGATGACCCAGCCGCCGTGGGCGGTGATCACCTCGGTGGTGGTGGTCTCGAAGGCGTCGAGCAGTTCGGTGAGTTCGTTGGGGTCCAGGTGCCGCGACAGTCGGGTGTAGCCGACCATGTCCGCGAACCCGACCAGCAATGGCCTGGTGGCGGTGCCGGATTCGTGGGTGCGGCTCAGGGCCGCGGCCAGGTGCCGCTGCCAGGCGTACTCGTGCAGTTCGGCCAGCACCGCGATGGCGTGCGCGGTGGCGTCACGGCTTTCCTCGGGCGTCGTGCCGTCGTCGGCGGCGAGGCGGCCGCCGACCTCGCGGGTGATCAGATCGGCCTGCCATTCGGCCAGGCGCGCCATCGCCTGGCCCATGGTGCGAGCGGCCGCGACCTGGCTCTGCTCATTGGTCAGCGAGGCCGCGCTCAGGGCCGCGAAAGCGCGGACCGCGGCGACGTCGTTGTCGGTGAACGCCACCTCGTCGTCACTGGCGGCGGCCGGGAAACCCAGGGCCACCCACAATTTCCGGGCCTGCTCGACGGGCACTCCGGACAGTGCGGCGACCTGCGTGCGGGTGTACCGGCGCGGCCCGCCCAGCAGCGACCGCTCGACCACCGCGTCGACGATCTCGGTCGACCCACCGGATTCGATCATGCGGTCAGTACAGCACACGACGCGGCCGCGAGGGGCGGTCGGGAATCTCACGACAGCGGTTGGGCATTGCGCTGCGCGAGCATGATCGTCATCAGGCCCGCTTCCTGCGACTGCGACGCGATCATGCCGCGCGCGGACTCCTTCACCGGACCCGAGGAGACCAGCTGATCGGCCGCCTTCGCCATGGCCACACCACCGCGGTGATGCCGCAGCATGAGCTGCAGGAACAGCACCTCGGCGTCCTTGCCGCGGGCGGTCGCGAGGGCGTCGAGTTCGGCCTGGGTGGCCATGCCGGGCATGGACGCGCCGCCCGCCATCGCCGAATGATCGTGCGCCGCCGCCGAATCCGTGGTCATCCACGCCATCGGATGCGCGGACCGCAGTGCGGCGTTGGCCAGGCGCCGCCAGCCGAGCAGGGTACCGATCTCCATGCGCTGGGCATCGGCGATCTGCTGGGCCAGCTGTCGAACCATGGGGTCGACGCCGGAGTCCAGGCGCTGCACCATGATCAGGGCCTGCTCGTGGTGCGCGGACATGTCCTGACTGAAACCGATCTCGACCGGGCTGAGCACCGGTGCGGCGGAACGGCTCTCGGGAATCACCAGGGGCCGCAGCAGCATCCCGGCGGCGAGCAGGACGAGGGCGAGCACGGCGATCGCGAGCGGTCGCCGCACCCGATCCCGCGGTGGCGTCGCGCTTTCCGTCACGACCCCACCACGGAGTGCTGGTCGGCGGGCGGGGTGTACACATCGTCGGCGAGCTGCAGCACCATGAACCCGTTGTCATTGCAGGTGGCCCACAACTGGTTGCCGTGCCACTCCGGCGGCGAGAAGCACCAGTCGGTGGACAGGTCGCCGAAGGCCAGCATGCCGGTGCGCGACGAGAGCGCCTGGTTCGGATCGAACTTGCCCTCCAGCATCGCCCGCGCGGCGGACGGGAACTCCATGATCGGCGGGCCGATCAGTGAGGCCAGCGCGTGCGGCGAGTTCCACAACTCCAGGTTGCGGCCCTTGCGGGCGGGCGGGTTGAAGTAGCCGATCTCCTTGATGTGGAACGGATCCCGCACGTCGAACACCCGAATGCCGGACTCCTCCCAGGCGCAGGCCAGGGCGGTCGGGTCGTTGGGGCGGTCGGCGGCGCAGTAGTGGGCGTCGTAGGAGAACACCGAACCGCCCATGGCCGAGGCCATCGCCGAATCCTGGTTCTCGGGCAGGTTGATCTCCAGCTTCAGCTTGGCCGCCACCGACGGATTGGTGTCGTCGGAGACGTCGATGAGCTTCACCCCGCCCGCGCCGCCCTCGTCGACGGTGAACAGATAGGGCTTGCCGTCGTAGGTGACCGGGATGCTGTGCTGGGTCGCCCAGCCGTCGGTCCAGAACACCCGGCCCAGGTGCGGGACCTGCGGATTCGGGTCGCGGCGTTGCACGGCGCTGATGTCGAGGACGGTGAAGCCGCCCAGGGCGGACAGGTACATGCGGTTGCCGTCCGGGCTGATGCCGAACCCGTGCGCCTCGATGCCGGTGAGGCCCTGCCAGATCACGTGCGGGTTGGTCGGATCGGTCAGGTCGACGGCGCTGACGAAGCCGGGGGCGATGCCCGAGGCCCAATAGGTGCGCCCGTCGGGGGAGAAGCCGCCCTCGTGGGTCGTGATCGGCAGCGGCATCAGCAGATTCGTGCCCGGGCCAGGGTTCAGCAGCCGCGGGTGCGCGCAGTCGGAGATGTCGTACACCGACAGGAATCCCGCGCCGATGCCGACCGGAACGCCGGTGCCCACCAGCAGTTTCCGTTCGGCGTTGACCTTGAGCGACTCCCAGGTGCCCGCGAGCATGGCGGGCTCGGTGAGGCTGCCGGTCTCCACCGGATTCGCCGGATCCGACACGTCCAGCACCTGCACGCCCTGGGCGGGCCCGAGGATATTGCCCGGGAACAGCGACCCCGTGTAGGAGCAGTGGTCGTAGGTGGTCGAGGTGATGCCCGCGCCCTTGCCGACGTACCCGCCGACGAACGAGATGTTGCATCGATACCCCAGCGTGCTGCGCCCGCTGTTGCGGTCGTCGGCCGGAACGTCGCCCTGCATACCGGTTTCCGGCAGCGAGTCCGGTCCGCAGTCGGCGCGCGGCACCGACGTCCGCCCGACATCCAGGAACTGCTGCACCTGATTGGCGATATCGGACTGCAGATCCGCCGACGCCCCGTGCATGGGCAGCACGGCCGCCCCCATCAGCGTCACCGCCAGCACCGCGGCGGCCTTGGACCGCCGGATACTCGTGAACCGCCCCATCGCGGTACCCCCGTCTTCTCGCGTGCTCGACCGACAGTGACCGGAGGCACAGGCCACTGTGCAATGTGGTCACGGTTACATCGCGAACGCTAACTCATAAACTGACCGCTCGGTAGATCCAGAGCGAAAATTGTCTGTGACAGTCGCTGCCAGTGGGCGGTCGGGCTCGTCGAGCGGGTCCGAAAACCGTTGCCGCAGCGGTTAACAGAGCCGGTCGGCCAGTCGATCTCGAAAGGCTGCGATGATTCGACGACGGAGGTGGGCGATGCGCTCTGCTGGATTCACGATGCTCTTGGCCTGCACGGTGATTGCGGGCGTTACCGGCTGCACCGATGGAGCCACCCCGACCGCGACGCCGAGCTCGGCGACCCCAGCCGTCTCACCCGGTGCCGGAAGCCCGAGTGCCGGAAACCCCGGCGCCGCCCCGACGGGCAACTCCGCGCCCGCCACCGTCCCCACCGACACCCCGATCGCTGCCTGTGCCCCCGGCCAGGTCGACGTCACCGCCACCGGCCTGGGCGCGGCCATGAGCCACCACGGCATCACCCTCACCTTCTCCATCGCCAACCCCGCCCAGGCCTGCACCCTGAAGGGCTATCCCGGCCTCGACCTCACCACCTCCACCGGCGAGGTCGTCCACGCCGAACGCACCACCTCCGGTTACATGAGCCCGCAACCCACCGGCGACCCCGAACCCACCGTCGTCGTCAAGTCGGGTCACCCCGCCGAAGCCATCGCCGAGTCGGTGGCCTGCGGCGTCTACGGCAAACCCGATCCCAAGGTCGTCAAAACCCAAGTAACCCCGCCCAACTCGACCGACACCCGGGTAGTCGACGAGGCCCTCGACACCTGCAACCTGAAGATCCACCCGGTCACGGCATAACCCACGGGCTGCGCCGACGGTCGGTGGCGACCCGCCGGCGGTCATATCCCCGCAAATCTCGAGCACACGGCGGACGAGATCGGGCGCATACTCGAACGATGCACACCGTTCTGATCCTCGGTGCGGGATTCGGTGGGCTCGAACTCGCCGCGGGTCTGTCCGGGTCCGCGCCGGACGAGGTCCGGGTGACATTGCTGGATTGTGCCGAAGGCTTCGTCTTCGGCTTCGCCAAGCTGGACGTGCTATTCCGGGGTCGCACCGACGACGAGGTCCGGATTCCCTACGACACCATCGACCTTCCGGCCGTGGAGTTCCGGCGCGAAACGGTCACTGCGATCGACCCCGCTCACCGCACTGTCACCACCGATCGAGGCGAGTACGCGCCGGACACGCTCGTCGTCGCGCTGGGCGCGGAGTACGACTGCGCCGCCACCCCCGGATTCGTCGACGACGGACACGAGTACTACTCGCTCGCGGGTGTCCACCGGCTGCGGCGACGCCTCGACGCCTTCACCGGCGGCACCATCCTGATGTCGATCCTGAGCGTCCCGTTCAAGTGCCCGCCGGCGCCCTACGAAGGCGCGCTGCTGCTGCACGAGGAGCTCGTGCGCCGCGATCTGCGCGATGCGACCCGCCTGCGACTGATCACCCCGATGGACTCACCCATTCCGGTGTCGCCGAGCTCCAACACGGCGATCCTCGGCGCACTCGCCGACCGTGGCATCGAGTACACGCCCGGAACCCGGGTGCGTGCCCTGGCCCCGGCGACCCACACCGCGTCGACGCGCGCCGGGGACCTGCCCTACGACCTGTTCATCGGCATTCCCCGGCACCGGGTTCCGGAGGTCGTGCAGGTTTCCGGGCTGACCGCGGGGGGAGTGGACGGCTGGATCCATGTCGACGCGGCCACCCTGGCCACCCCCTACCCGGGGGTGTACGCACTGGGCGACTGCGCCGACGTCCCCGTGCCCCGGGCGGGCGTATTCGCCGAGACGGCGGCGCGAACCGTCGCCGCCGACATCATCGCCCACCTGCACGACCGTCCGCGCGACGGAAGGTATCTGGGACAGGGCACGTGCCACATCGAGTTCGGCGGGGGCCTCGTCGGGAAAGTGGAAGCGGACTTCCTCTCCGGCCCGGCGCCCGTCGCCCCATTCCTCGGGCCATCCGCCGAATTCGCCGAGGAGAAGGCCGAATTCGCGGCGGCGCGGCGGCGGCGCTGGTTCGGTTCCTGAGGCCGCGGGACCGGCGCGGCGGGCATTGAGCCCGCCGGCTTCGTCCGGTCCGGAAACTTGGAAAAGCGGTGTGACCGCGCCTTTTTCGGTCGATCGGCATAAATGCGTGGTGGATCGGCGGCATTGGGTTCTACCTTCGTGATCGGCGGTGGGAGAGACCGCCGATCTGCACTGGGGGAGAACTTCATGACCGACACCTTGTTCGCTGACGTTTCCACTTTTCAGGCGCCCGTCGACGACGACTATCCGTACGAAGTCCTGTCGTTTCGCAGCAATGACGGCACATTCCGCGACGACCACTTCGCGCACAACTATCGATGGGCCACCGCCGCAGCCGATTCCGGGCGACTGGCGTGCTTCATCGTCTATTTCTATTGGCGTCCGAATTGGCACGAGACGGTGCGGACCTGCATCGACATGGTCGCCGAGGCGGGGGGACCGCATCCGCGGATGATCGTGATGCTCGATGTCGAACAGGGCGGCAATCCGTCCGGCGACCAATCCGACGGAATCAATCGCGCCTATTGGGCGGCCGCCGACTTCCTCGGTGATCCGCGCCGGGTCATCGGGTACGCCAATGCCTCCGATTTCGCGTCCCTGTGGCCCACCCGTCCCGAGGGGCTGCGCGTGGTGGCGGCGGGATACGGCAACGATCCGCAACTGCCGGGGCAGGTCGCGCATCAATACACCGATGGGCAGGGGTGGGGCGGTGGACTGCCGGAGGGCTGCGACCCGTTCGGCCCCTGCGATATGAACAGTGCCGACGGTTTGTCGCCCGACGAGTTGGCCGCCGCCTGCGGAATCGGCACCGAGCGTTCCGGAGTGCGGTCATGATCGACGTTCTCATGGTGCCCGGCACGTTCTGCCCGCACGGCGGCGACAACATCAGCGAGGAGTTCCTGCGCGACCTGGACCCCGCGGAATTCACCACCCGCATCGTCGACTATCCCGCCGAGTACGGCAGTCCCGGCACCTACGCCGACAGTCGCGCGGCGGGGCGCGAGGCGCTGCTCGGCGCGATCGGCGCCAGCCCGAATCCTGTTGTGCTCGGCGGATATTCGCAGGGCGCGCACATCGCTGGCGATGTCGCGGCCGAGATCTCGGCCGGACAGCATCCGGAACTGGATGTGCGCGGCGTGGCGTTGATCGCCGACCCTTCTCGCCCACGCGGCCGGTGCGTCGGCATCGACCCGGGCGGGTGGGGGATCTCCGGCGAACGCGACACCGGCCTGCCGACCTGGTGGGTCGCCGCCGCCGGCGACCCGATCACGTCGCTCCCGGCGGGAAACCCGTTGCGCAGCTTGGCCGATATGACCGAGTTCTATTCGCTGAGTTCCCCCGAAGCCGCGACGCGCTGGGCTCAGCACATGATCGACACCGCGACGAATCGCAGCATGCAGCCGTGGTGGAACCTCGATCGATGGCAGGACTGGGGCGGCGCGCTGGCGTGGATGAAGGGCTACCTCACCGACGGCCGGCACACCACCGCCTACCTCGCCGAAGGCCACTGCAAAGCGCTCGCCGGCGCCCTGAACCAGGAGCTGCCCCGATGACCGATCGCACCGAATCGCGCCGAGGAGGATTCGATGCCGTTCCTCGGTGAACACGCCGTGGTCGTCGAGGAGGTCGACGCGGTCAGGTGGCGGTTGCAAGCACCGCTGACCTACCGCGCCGCCACCGACACCTTCAGCGTGCCGGTCGGCTTCATCACCGACTTCGCTTCTGTCCCACGGCCGCTGATCTGGCTGATTCCCCGCTACGGCGCGTACACCCGCGCCGCGATCCTGCACGACTACCTGTGCGAGGTCGCACCCGTCGGCCGCTCCGACGCCGACGGCATCTTCCGCCGCATGCTCCGCGAATGCGGCGTCACCACGCCTCAGCGCTGGATGATGTGGGCCGCCGTCCGTTTCGGCGGCCGCATGGCGGGTGCCGGACCCGGGGAATGGCTGCGCTTCCTCCTGATCGCGGCCCCCGCCGCGGCATTCCTGGCAGTCCCGTTCCTCATCGACTGCCTGTTCCTGCTGCTGTTCCGGCTCTGTACGGCAACCACCACGGAAACACCTCGGATCACCGTGGCCCGAAGTGGTTTCGCCACGCTTGCAGGGCCGCCGGAGACAGGTGATCCGCGACGCGCGCGAACAGCTGATACAGAGAAGCTCCGTGCATAGCCGCGAGTTCGGTGTTGTGCACCATGACATCGAACTCGTTGGCGGCGGTGATCTCCAGGAACGCGTGTAGCGCGGCGTCGTCCACGTCGTGTTCCCGGCCGGTGAACCGGTCGGTGAACACGGTCGGCGTCGCGCCCAACCGCGGATACACCGCGGACCGGTCACAACTGCCGTAGAGATAGACCAGTTCCTCTGCCCGCGAACCGATCAGGGCCGCCAGCTTCGCCCGCTCGGACACCTCGAGCAGCGACCGATCGAATCCGTCGGTGCCGTACATCGCGTGACACAGCCCCGCGTACCGGACATCGGTGTCCGCGCCCCACTGCGCCAGCAGGTCGGCGACTCGCGCGAGATGCGTCATCAGCGTGCCCCCGGGGTGCGGAATCCCGTCCGCGCCCAGATCACGCAGGAAACGCTCGACCTGTTCCCGTGCAATCGCCACCGCTCCAACCTACCCGCGATCGGTCGCGATGATCGGCGGCAATCATGAGGGTTCGGACTGAAAGTGCTCCCTCGACTTGTTCCGGGAGCCTCTCGCGGTCATCTTGTGTGACAGAAGTATTCGGAATGTGTGAAGGATGTGTAGTGAAGCTCCGTCAGAGTGGACGTTTCGCCGTGGTGGCGTTGGCTGTCGTGACCGTGCTCGGTCTGTCGGCATGTGGCAGTGGTGAGAAGCACCCGGGCCACACGCCCGCCAAGTCTTCGACGTCGAAAACGGCCTCCGGACAGGCATACCCGCCCGCCCCGTCCGCCACGGAGCTGAACACCGCCATGCAGAAGGTCCTCGACCCCGCCGTCCCCGACGCCGAGAAGCTCGACCTCATGCAGGGCATGCAGGCCGACCCGAGCCTCCCGACCCGAATCATCGAGGCCTACAAGCAGAACAACGCCTCCATCACCGTCACCAACGTCGTCGACCTCGGCAACGGCACCCTCACCGCCGACGCCCAGGCCGCCATCGGCGGCGGCGCCCCCCAGCAAGCCGTCGTCCCCTTCGTCGCCGAAGACGGCAAATGGAAAGTCCAGAAGGACTGGATCTGCAACCTCCTGTCCCTCGCCAACCAAACCTCCCCGGCCTGCGGCTGAGGCAGCGGCTCGGACCGAGTGGACTGCGGCGCGACCACCCGCGGCGGCGGTGCGGCTAGAAGCGCACCTGTCGTCGGGTGTTCGCGACCGCGGTCACCGAAGAGACGCCGAGAGGGCCGAATTCGTCGTACAGTGTCGCCGAACCGACCGCGATGCCGTCGGCCGAGTGCTGACCGTTGGATTCCAGACCCAATCCGTCGGACACCGGCATCCGGAACAGGTTCATGGTGACGTCGACGTTGATGAACGGCACGCTCTTTCCATCCCAGTTGCTGACGAAGCTGGTGGCTTCCGCGAGCGTGGCGACTCGGATGAAGGGCGTGGCCTTCTCCCCTCGAACCGCGGGGAGCATCGTCGGGGTCCACAGTCTCTTGCGAGCGTCGTTTCGGTGGTCGGAAAAGTCAGCCGACCAATCGCTGGGATGATCCGCGCTGCTCAGCATCGGTGACATCGACTCCGCGCCGGAGCTCGCCGCGCCTGGGCGAGAGAATTCCACACCGGGTGTCCAGGCTCGACCTGCTGCTCGGTCATCCTCCCGAGGTCGAACGAACAGTCCGGATGCCCGTATCACCACATCGTCGGACTGCGTAAGTTCCAAGTGCACCAACGCGACTCGCGTACTCGACCGAACCAGATCGACCCGGGCATGGACCGAGTCGAAGGTCGTCATCTTGACGAAATCGATGGTGAGACGGCACCCGGCTGGTTCGAACGGGCAATAGCGTTCGAGCTCCCGGGCGGTCAGCGCGGTCAATCCCTGCCCGCCGATCGTGTTCTGCCCCCACGGCCCGCGAGCCGCTTCGAGTGGATCGAACCCCTGGTCCGCCGCGTCGAAGAACCCGGTGTTCATCTCCCCGCCCTGTGACATGTTGCGCCCCTCCCTCTTTCGCTCACGCATCGTGATCCCGCCCGATGCTAGAACGAGTTCCCACTTCGGGTCGAGCGTCGGCGCGAGGCTGAGCAGATCCTGGGGCGCAAGCTGCCGACACGGCCCGAGCAGGCCAAGTCGACCACGTAGCTGCGCTGGCGGGCGGCTACGGGGGAGGTTCTCACCGGAGTTCGCCGCGTAGCGGGCGGTAGTCTCGCGCGCGTGTCGATGCACGAGATCGAGGATCTGGTCGAATGGTCGGTTCGGGTGCTGGATGCGCGGCATCCGGGGGCGGATCGGCGGGTTCGGGATTGGTTCGGGGAGTTGTACTCGTTTCAAGGCGGGTACGACTGTTCGTTCACGCAGTTCAGGGTGATGGAGATCTTGCTGGCCCGGGACTACTGCTTTCGGTTCGAGGTCGTTGCGCATCCGGATTATCTGGAACGTCGTGAGTTCTTCGATGGGTTGGAGGAATTCACGGCGCTCGCGGATATCGCGGTGGATGACGATGAGGACGGGTCGGGCCTGGACGCGTGGCTCGAGGAGGGGTATGTGGATCCGCCGCATCTGTATTGCGATGCGGGGACGGCATTGTGGCGGCGTGCGGTGGAGGTCGGGCTGATCGCGGGGATCGGCGCCGAACCGCTTCGGCGCGTGGCGTTGGCCGACGTGGTTCGTGAGGTCGTGCTCGCGGCCGAAGCCGAGGGGGAGATCTGGGTGATCGCCACGTGGCACGCGTTGGGGCCGGCCACACTGCTGCCGGACTTCTATACCGAAGAGCCTTGGGAGATGCCCGCGCTCAGCGAGATTCGGGCGATCGCGTTGCGGACCGGCGCGACGACAATCGAGTTGCCCTCCGGGCTGCGCCCGCCGCCGGAGTACTACGAAGAAGACGAGCTCGAAGCATGGTGGGCGGGTGCGGCGCAGGACCTCCCGCGATGACTGCTGAGTGACAGTGAGTTTCACCGGGTAGTCGCTGTCGCGCCGGGGCGGACGTCGCCGCTGACGGCCGCCCCGCTCGAGCAGTACTACGCCGTGCGCGTCAGGACGCTTTGGTCGCCTTTCCGATCTCGGCGACGCCGTCGACGAGAGTGTGGCCGCCCAGCTGCGGCCAGCCATTGCCGGTAATGCCCATCAGCTGGATCTCGAGGTCCCTGACCTGGTCGGCGATCCGGGCGGGGAAGGAGACCTGGGTTGCGCCGGGAGGAGGTGCGAAGCCGTCGATGGTCAGTTTCTGGCCGATGGCGGCGACGCCGTCGACGAGAGTGTGGCCGCCCAGCTGCGGCCAGCCATTGCCGCCCACACCCATCAGCTGGATCCACACGTCCGGGATCTGGCCCGCGGCGCCGGTCGGGAAGGGCACGTTGGTCGCACCGGTGGGAGCGCCGAAGCCGGTGATCTTCAGCTTCTGGCCGATGGCGGCCACACCGTCGACGAGGGTGTGGCCACCGAGCTGGGGCCATCCCGTCCCCGGTGTGAAATCGTCGCCGTCGCCGAAGAACTGGATCCACACGTCTCGGATCTGAGCGTCGACGCCTGCCGGGAACGGCACGTTGACCGCGGTGGTGGGGGCCGCGAAGCGCGTGATCTTCAGCTTCTGGCCGATCGCGGCGAATTCGTCGACGAGGGTTCGTCCGCCCAGCTGGGGCCATCCCGTTCCGGGCATGTTGTCGCCGCCGTCGCCGAAGAGCTGGATCCACACGTCTCCGATCGGCAAGGTGGGCATCGGGGCCGCGGTGGCCGAGGTATAGCCCTTCGGTGGGATCAATGTCGCGAGCTGGTCGAAGCCGATCCAATACCCGTACGGGCTGAATCCGCTGTCGGCGACCCACACCGCACGCGGGAACGCGCTGTCGTAGCCCATCAGCGCGATGTAATGGAACACTTCACCGCCGCCGTATACGGGTGATACCGAACCCTTGACGCCTTGCGGGTAGTTGTTCGGCGGGGCGTCGATATTCGCGACCACGCCGAAGCCGGCGTCGATCGAATTGACGATGTCCTTCCACAACCGATCCTTCTGGGCGCCGGTCGGCGGATCATCGTGCATGTACGTGTCGACGTACTTCGCGGCGGGCAGAATTCTGTTCAGCACCGGTGTGATCAGACCGACGTAATCGGTCCCGTTCTCGGTGGTCCCGATCTCGGTGGCCAAATATTGTTCGGAAAGGTTCACTCCACACGAATTGCATACGATCTGGGTCGCGGCGGGACCGCACCAGAAGAACCTCTCCTGCGGGACGATCGACCTGTCGTAGGGGAGTTCCTTCTCCGTCGGTTCCCCACTCTGCGATACCGAAGCCAGCCGGTCATAGATGTCCTGGGCGTCGGACATGCGTTCGTCGTAGCGATCGGGGAACGCCGATCGCTGCACCTCTTGGGCATACGAACCGGGTGAATCCGGACCGTTGTAATCCAGCCTGGCGAGTCGCTCGTAGAACAGCCCTGCCGACGTGGTCGGGTTCATACAGGTCGCGCAATCAGCCCACCAGTACTCGCCGTTGTCGCCCTGCCGGATCTGTTGCTGGAACACACCCACCGAGAAGCCGTCGGTCCCCACCGCATCGTGTTCGAGCTGCATGGACTCCGGCACCGCGGGATTCGCGTAGATCGTCAGGTTCGACTCGACCAGCCCTGTCGCCAGTGCGATCACGATGCCGCGCTGACTGATTCCACGTCGCTGCCCCTCCGCGATGATCGCCTGGGCGACTTGATCCCGTGTCATAGCTGTGCGCCTCCCATTTCGAGAGCAGATGCGCACACTTCGAGAATTCGCGTGATCGCGAAAAGATTCGGTCGCGCGCGTCGCCGAACGAGCATTATGAATAAACGGCGTGTCGCATATTCCGTTTATTGGGCTGCGTTCGAGGTGGGGCAGCACCTCGGAGCCCCGGCAATCCCCCCCGTCGTTCGTGAACGAGGCCAGTTGGTCTTCTAATTGGGCGCGGGCACGCGCGGACGACAGCAGGAACTGTCGAAGATGACGACGAGTGTGGCCGATCCGCCGACCTGGGACGGATACGTGGCACTGTTCCTGTCAGATGCGCCGACCAGGTGCCCTATCCAACCCTGCCCCCCAAATTCCTTAGCCGTCCGAACCTGTAGTCTAATTTGCCAATCGGCCAGTGTGCAGTCGAGATTTCCTGATAATAGTGCACGTCAGCGCCATTCGGAAGCGGGACTAAACCGTCACACCGGTCACGAATATCATTTGTTTGCAAACACATCGAATCCGGGACGCCATTCGCGCCTATCTGCTCAGCAGGTGTCTGGCGGCGTCCAGCAGGCGGGTGCGCAGGAGTTCCGATCGGGCCGCGATGTCGGCTTGCCCGCGGACGTATTCGGCTCGGCCGGAAGGTGTTTCGATGCGAATGGGCTCGTAGCCGTAGTCCAGCAGGTCGTAGGGACTGGCCTTCATGTCGAGCTCGCGGGCGGCGCAGGCCAGTTCGAAGGCGTCCAACAGCAGGTCGGAGCTGATCAAGGGGGTCAGCTTGAAGCCCCACTTGTAGATGTCCATATTGGCGTGCAGGCAGCCGGGTTGCTCGCGGGCGATCTGGGAGTCGCGGGTGAGGGGTTCGATATTGAGAGGGACGGCCGCGGGGGTGAAGAAGCGGAAAGCGTCGAAGTGGGTGCAGCGGATCTGCATCGATTCGACGACGGCGTCGGTGCCGGCGGAGCCCAGGCGGAGGGGGACCTGCTGGTGGCGGACGTCGTCGGTGCGGTAGACCATGGCCCACTCGTGGAGGCCGAAGCAGGACAGCTGAGCCGGACGGGAGGCGGTCGCGGACAACAGGGAGACGACGAATTCGACGGTGTCGCGGCGCTTGTCGAGGAAGGCGGGATCGGCGGTCCAGCCGGTGACGGACGGTCCGCCGGGGGAGTCCACCGAGATCTGGTGGTAGCCGCGCGATCCCGTGTACTCCTCGGCATCTGTCAGCGCGACACCGAACCCCGGATGCCAGCGTTTCAGCTGGGCGGGCTTGTTGCCGTAGTAGGTGAACAGGAAGTCGATCACCGGGTGCTTGGTGCCCGCCGCGCGGCGGTCGAGGTACGGGCCGAGCAGCGCGTCGACGCGGGCGCGGTGGGCGGCCGCCCGGTCCCGCCAAGCGGGACCGGACAGCACGGGGGAATCGATGCGGGTGTTCATCATTCGGCGAGACGGTGGGTGGCGTCGCGGACGGTGCCCACGAACTCCTCCACCAGATCCTCCAGGGCCACGATGCCGACGGTATTGCCGCGGCTGTCCACCACCCGACCCAGGTGGGAGTTGGTACGGCGCAGGCGGGCCAGCGCCTCGAACAAGGTGGTGCCCATGCTGACGGTCGGCAGCGGACGGATATCGGTGCGCGGGATCGGAGTGCCCGGGCCCGCGTCCTCGTCGGCGGTCAGGTCGAGCACATCCTTGACGTGGAGGTAGCCGACCAGCGAACCGTCGTCCGCCCGAACCGGGTAACGCGAGAATCCGGTCTCGGCGACAGCGGATTCGATGTCACCGAGGGTGGTTCCGTCGCCGCGCAACGGCACCGAGCGGGCCTTGGCCAGCGGCACCATCACATCGGCGACGATCCGATCGCTCGAGCCCAGCGCCTGCGTGAGGCGGCGATGCTCCTCCTCGTCCAACAGCCCCTCGGAGCGCGATTCACCGAACATCTCGGCCAGCTCGTCCGACGACACCGTCGAATCCAGCTCGTCCTTCGGCTCGATCCGCAATGCCCGCAGCGAGATATTGGCGGCGAAGTTGTAGACCGCGATCAACGGCTTGGCCAGCCGCAGCCACATCAGGTGCAGCGGAACCAGCAGCAGCGCCATCCGTTCCGGACCGGCGAGCGCGATGTTCTTCGGGATCATCTCGCCGAGCAGGATGTGCAGGATCACCACGATCGTCAACGCCAGCGCGAACGAGATCGGATGCAGCAGCGAATCCGGCACACCCAGCAGATCGAACGGCTGCTCCAGCAGATGCGCCACCGCGGGCTCACCCACCCGGCCCAGCAGGATCGAGCAGATGGTGATGCCCAGCTGTGCCGCCGCCAGCATCATCGACAGGTTCTGGCCCGCCTCGATCACCGTATTGGCGCTGCGCTTGCCCTGCGCCGCCAGTGCTTCGAGCCGGTCACGGCGCGCGGAGATCAACGCGAACTCCGCGCCGACGAAGAACGCGTTGCCCAGCAACAAGAGGAACGTCAACAGGACGGCGTACAGGTCACCCATGAGTCTGCTCCCAGATCGCGAGGGCCTCGGCGTCGATCGGCCTGATCAGGACGCGGTCGATGCGGCGGCCGTCCATGCGCTCCACGGTGGCGATCCAGCCGCCTCGAGTGTGGGTGTGCTCGAGCTGGCTGTTGCCGGGTTGGGGCAGCAGCACCTCGTCGCCGGTTTCGGGAATCCGGCCCAGACGGGTCAGGACCAGGCCACCCAAGGTTTCGTATTCGCCCTCGGGCGGGTCGTATCCGGTGGTGCGGGACACCTCGTCGATGCGCATCAGACCCGAGCAGTTCCAGCCGTTGGCCGTGCGGCGCACATCGAGCTCCTCCTCGTCGTGCTCGTCGCGCACGTCGCCGAGGATCTCCTCGATCAGGTCCTCCATGGTGACGATGCCCGCGGTGCCGCCGTACTCGTCGACCACCAGCGCCACCTGCATACCGTCGCGGCGCACCCGCTCGAGCACCTCGTCGCCGTCCAGGCTGGCCGGCACCACGGGCACCTGCTGCGCGATGGACTTCAAGGTGATCTGGCGGCGATCCTTCACCGGATGCACGAAGGTCTGCTTGATGTGCACGAATCCGAGCGTGTTGTCGAGATCGCCGTCCACGACCGGGAACCGCGAGTACCCGGTTTCGCGCGCGGCGTCGATCAGATCGGCGAGAGTGCAGTCCTGATCGAGGGTTTCGATGGTCATGCGAGGCGTCATCAACTCCTCCGCGGTGCGGTCGCCGAACTGCAGCGACCGATCCACCACCTGCGCGGTGCGCTGATCGAGCGCCCCGTGCAGCGCGGAAGTTCGCACCAGCGAACCCAATTCCTGCGGTGAGCGGGCCGACCGGAGTTCCTCGGCCGGTTCGATGCCGATCCGGCGCACCGCCCAGTTGGCGGCCCCGTTCAGGAAATTGATCATCCACTTGAAGACGGTGGAGAAGGCGATCATCGGGCCCGCGGTCCAGCGCGCGGTCTCCAGCGGGGAGGCGATGGCGATGTTCTTGGGCACCAGCTCGCCGTAGATCATCGACAGCGAGGTCGCGATGATCAGCGCCAGCGCCAGGGAGATGCCCTTCGCGGTCCCGTCGCCCAGCCCGAACACGCTCAGCATCGGCTCCAGCAGCCGGGCCAGCACGGGCTCGGCGATGTAACCGGTGATCAGGGTGGTGATGGTGATGCCCAGCTGAGCGCCCGACAACTGGAACGAGAGCGTGCGATGCGCCTGGCGCACCTGCCGGGCCCGGCGGTCGCCGTCACGGGCGTGGGCCTCCACGGTGGAGCGTTCCAGGGCGGTGAGCGAGAATTCCGCGGCCACGAACAAGGCCGTGCCGGCGGTCAGAGCGATGAATCCGAGCAGACTGAGAATGGTGAGCAGAACCGACACGGTCAGCACCACCCGGCCGTTTCCGAAGCCGGTATTGCGGGGAAGCCGGGTTTGTCACCCGGCTCGGTAGAGGAGCCCTCCTGTGAAGCGCCCTGGGACGCGGGTGACAACTGGTTCCTTTCGCAGGGGTTGCTGGCGGAGATACGCCACGGATACCCAGTTCCTGGGTCCGGTCAGGCTATGTTACCGGGCGGCTTCGCCGGTTTCCGCACAGCGGGGCCGTATCACAGTGGACGGTCGCCGGGAATCATCCCGCGGCGACCCGGCGGTGACCCGCCGAACGGGTCCGCGCACAGGAAACCCGGCGGATCCGAGCGGACCCGCCGGGTTCGGGTTGTGCAGTACTAACTAACGGGGAACGATCACCAACCGGACGGCAGCGGGCGGCCCTCGGCGAACCCGGCGGCCGACTGGATGCCCAGCACGGCGCGCTCGTGGAACTCGCCGATAGTGCGCGCGCCCGCGTAGGTGCAGGAGCTGCGCACACCGGAGGTGATGTGGTCGATCAGGTCCTCGACACCGGGACGCTCGGGATCCAGGCGCATGCGCGAGGACGAGATGCCCTCCTCGAACAGCGCCTTGCGGGCCCGGTCGAACGCCGAGTCGGTGGCGGTGCGGGCGGCCACGGCCCGCTTGGACGCCATGCCGAAGGACTCCTTGTAGCGGTTGCCGTCACGGTCGGTGCGCAGGTCGCCGGGCGACTCGTAGGTGCCCGCGAACCAGGAGCCGATCATCACGTTGGCCGCGCCGGCCGCGAGCGCCAGGGCCACGTCGCGCGGGTGGCGGACGCCGCCGTCGGCCCACACGTGCTTGCCGAATTCCGCTGCGGCCGTGGCACATTCGGCCACCGCGGAGAACTGCGGGCGGCCCACGCCGGTCATCATGCGGGTGGTGCACATGGCACCGGGGCCGACACCGACCTTGATGATGTCCGCGCCGGCCTCGATCAGATCGCGGGTGCCCTCGGCGGAGACCACGTTGCCCGCGACCAGCGGCACGCCCAGATCCAGCGCGGCCACCGAGGCCAGCGCCTCCAGCATCTTCTGCTGGTGGCCGTGCGCGGTGTCCATGACCAGCACATCGGCGCCCGCGTCGACCAGGGCCTTGGCCTTGCCCGGGATGTCGCCGTTGATGCCGACCGCGGCCGCGATGCGCAGCCGGCCCGCGGCGTCGGTGGCCGGGGTGTAGATGCCGGTACGGATGGCGCCGGTACGGGTCATCACGCCCGCGAGGGTGCCGTCGGCGTGGACCAGCACGGCCAGGTGGGCGTGCTTGGCCTCGAGCAGATCGAAGATGTCGCGCGGCGAGGCGTCGGCCGGAGCGCTGACGAAGTTGGCGTCGGCGACGGTGCTCAGGCGGGCGAAACGGTCCACATCGGCGCAGGCCGCCTCGGTGACCACGCCGACCGGCTTGCCGTTCTCGACCACGACGACCGCGCCGTGGGCGCGCTTGTGGATGAGGGCCAGCGCGTCGGAGACCGACTGCTCGGGATCCAGCACGACAGGGGTGTCGGCGGTGAGCGAGCGGCTCTTGACGAAGGCGATGGTGTCGGCGGCCGCCGGGATCGGAAGATCCTGCGGCAGCACCACGATGCCGCCGCGGCGGGCCACGGTCTCGGCCATACGGCGGCCGGCGACGGCGGTCATGTTCGCGACCACGAGGGGGATGGTGGTGCCGGTCCCGTCGGAGGTGGACAGGTCGACATCGAAACGGGACGCCACATCCGTCCGGCGGGGGACGAGGAAGACGTCGTCGTAGGTCAGGTCATAGGGCGGGGTCTGCCCGGGAAGAAACTGCACGTTGGACCATGGTAGCTGAACGCTGTGCGTTCGCCAGCGACTTGCCAAGAAATTCCGATTGCCGCGCGAATCGGGGTGTCCTAGCGTTCGCGAGCGTGACCGATCTTGCGGCGCTCGCCGATCGACTGGACGTCGGCGACACCATCACCAAACTCTTCGTCTACTGCGACCAGGCCCGCTGGGCCGACCTGCGCGAGTCGGTGCTCGCGCCGGAGGTGTTCTTCGACAACGGTTTCGGCGGTCCGGTCGGGCCGCAGCCCGGCGGCGACATCGTCGACGCCTGGGCCGCCGGTCTGGGTTCGCTGGACGCCGTACACCACCAGGCGGGCAACCAGCTCGTCGAGATCACCGGCGATACCGCGCTGGCGCACGCCGACGCCATCGCCGTGCACGTCAAGAACGACGCCACCGGCGGCACCACCCGCTGGTTCGTCGGCAGCTACGTACTCGGGTTGCAGCGTACTGAAAAGGGCTGGCGCATCGACCGTTTCGAATACACGGTGAAGGTCATCGACGGCAACGCCGACTTGATCTGACCGCCGAGCGCGGACGCGGTGCGGACGGGCGGGCCTCGCGAGCCGGTTCCGCACCGCATTCGCCGGATCGCTCTCGATCAGCTTGGGGCGCAGTGGCTTCGAACGGATGGCACCGACTGTCGTTGGCCCGCCACGAGAGTCGTGAACACGTCCGATCAGAGCCGCCCGGATGGTTTGCTAAGAATTTGCTAGGCCCTGTTTTGGTTCCCTGGAGATCTCAATCTCGTCGGATTTGCCGGAAACGCCGCTCGATTCGCCTGCGCGTGTCGTAGGAACCTACAACCGTGTCGCCGCTCAGCGGGACGAACGCCGGGCAGCACCCGGCTTGCGCTTCTTGTTGTGCGTGCGGCTCTCGCCCTGCGGCCGCTGCTGCCGGAACCGCGGCTGCTCCTTGTCGGCCTTCCGCTCGGGCGCGGGCGGGGCCGAGGGATCGGCGATCGGACGGCCGCTCGGGCGGCGGGCTCCCGTGATCTCGACGAGCCGGCGATCGCCCGGCCGCACCTCGACATCGGTGAGGGTCACCGAGGCGCGCTCCGCCAACCGGGCCGCCTCCTCCCGGTCGTCCGGGGTGACGATGGTGACGACCGTGCCCGACGCGCCCGCCCGCGCGGTCCGGCCGGTGCGGTGCAGATAGTCCTTCGGGTCCGCGGGCGGATCGACGTGCACGACCAGCGAGACATCGTCGATGTGCAGCCCGCGCGCCGCGACATCCGTGGCCACCAGCACCGGCGCGGTCCCGTCGGCGAACGCGGCGAGCATCCGGGTGCGCTGGTTCTGTGCCTTTCCGCCGTGCAGCGCGACCGCGCCGATCCCGATCTCCCGCAGCTTGCGGGCCAGCTTGTCCGCCCCGTGCTGGGTGCGCACGAACAACAGCGTCCGACCCGGCCGCGCGGCGATTTCGCTGACCACCGCCCGCTTGTCCGGCCGCCGCACATGCAGCGCGTAGTGGGCGATATCGGGTCCAGCGGCTACCCTCCCGAACCCGCCGCCGACCGTGCCGCCCGTGGCGGTAGCGCCTACCGCGCTCGAATCGGTTGCCGCCGCTGTCGAACCGGTACCCGCCTCGGCAGCGCTTGTGCCCGGAGAGCCCGCTCCCAGCAGGGCCGAGGCTTCACCCCGCGGGGCCGCGCCTGTGCCCGTGGCCGGGGTGCCCGGCGTGGTAGGACCCGGGTGCTGCGCGGTCGAATTCGCGCCCAACGTCGAATTCGTCCCGAATGCGGCCGAATCCGTGCCCGCCGGCGCGGTTTTCGCCGTGGTCGCGCCGATCGCGTGGGTGGCGGGCTCGCGGAGGTACTTCTGCACCAGCCCGTCGATCGACTCGTCCAGCGTCGCCGAGAACAATAGCTGCTGCGCGTCATCGGGCACTTTGTTCAGCAGGGCCGTGAGCTGCGGCAGGAAGCCGAGTTCGGCCATGTGGTCGGCCTCGTCGACGGTGACGACGCGAATATCGGCCAGCTGCACGGCTTTCCGCCCGAGCAGATCGGTCAACCGGCCCGGCGTCGCGATGACCACGTCCACGCCGCGCGCCAGCCGCTCCTCCTGCTTCTTGATCGGGAGCCCGCCGACCGCGGTGGCCAGGCGCAGGCCCAGCGACAGCGCGGGTTCGTCCAGTGCCGCTTCGATCTGGATCGCCAGTTCCCGGGTGGGCGCGAGGATCAGACCGCGCGGCCGCTTGGGGGCGCTCGGCGCACCGAACAGCCGCACCAGCATCGGCAACCCGAACGCCAGCGTTTTGCCCGACCCCGTGGCGGCCCGGCCCAGCACGTCGCGGCCCGCGAGAATGTCGGGAATGACCGCGGCCTGAATCGGGAACGCCGTATCCATCCCGCCCCGCCGCAGCGCCTGCACCAGCACCGGTGGCAGACCGAGATCCGCGAATCGGGTCGGGCTCGATCCCGCCGCACCGCTCGCGCGGCCTCCGCGTCCGGCACTGCCGCCGACATCGCCTGCCGTTCCCGCGGGCCCGGCCGGCATCTCCGCGGGGGCCGTGGATGCCGGTCGTGCCGTGCTGGATGCCGGGTCGGCCGCGGATGTCGGGTCGGTGTGGATGGTGTCCTCCATAGCTGTTTTCGGTGGGTCGGCAGGAGCTGTGCTCGGCATCGCCGCGGGTCGGTTTCGGGTGCCGCGGCGGGTGGACGAGGTGTCGAGGGTGGCGTCGCGGGAGCCGGGTGCGCCGCCGGGCACGGCGGCGCCGTCCGCGCCCGAGTCGGATTCGCGGGCGGGCGGAGCGGGTTCAGGCACGGCTGACCAGGCGGCTGACCTCGACCAGCCAGGGAATCGCGACGGCGAGAGTCGGCACGACGAGGATGGCGGCGGCGGCCAGGTAGGCGGCGGCGGCGATGCGCAGGTCGCCGATGGGACCGGCGAGGCGCTGGATGCGGATCAGTGTGCTGGGTCCGCCCGCGGCCATCGCGCCCTGTGGCGCGGGCGAATTCGAGCAGGCCACCAGGGCGCGGGCCAGCGGGGTGGGGCCGGTGACCTTGACCGCGGAGTCGTCGGCCAGCAGTTCGATGAGCAGTTTCACCGAGTCCAGGGCGGACTTGGAGCGGACCACGCGGGGGAAGGCCTCGTGCGCGGCGGTGAAGGCTTCCAGCACCAGGTCGTGGCGGGCCCGCAGGTGCGAGCGTTCATGACTGACGATGGCGGTGAGTTCCTCGTCGGTCAGATTGGTGACCGTCCCCTGGCTGAGCACCACGCGACGGCGTAGCCCGGGTAGGCAGTAGGCGATCGGCTCGGTGGCCGCGAGCACCCGGATATCGGCCGATTTGCGTCGCACGCTGGACTGATCGAGCAGGTCGACCAGCATGCGGTGGCGGGCGCGGCGGCGGCGGGTGTGGATGCCGACTCGGATCACCGACCAGATGAGCCGCGCCCCGATCAGCAGTGTGAGCGCGAACACCAGCACCAGGCCCAGCCACAGCGGCAGGCCGAGGACGTCGATTTCCTTGCTGGGCGTGGTGGTCGGCCGGCCGTCGGGGCCGGGGACCAGCAGGCGGGAGGCGATGGCGAGGCCGGAGCCGAAGGCGCTGAGCACCGCGGCCAGCGCGATGGCCTGCCAGAGCACCAGGGCGGCACGGGGACTGCGGAAGGGCCAGGTGGCCCGGGAGAGCAGCGCTGGTACCGGTCCCGCCAATAACAAGGCGAGACCGGCGAATACCGGCGCTGTCCAGTCCATGTCCTCAGCTCACTGCGTTGTGGGGCTCGGGCCGAGGGTACAGCTAAACGGACTCGGGTTTGTCCTTGCGCGCCACCTCGGTGGCTTCGAGCTTAGCGAGTGCGGCGCGCAATGCGTCAGCCTCGTCGGCGCCGACCTGCTCGACGAAGTGCACGAGCGCGGCGCGGCGGCTGCCCACCTCGTCCGCTTGCTGCAGCGCGTCGAACATGAGGCTGGCGACGAGTTCGTCGCGGGTGTGCACGGGCGCGTACCGGTGTGCGCGATCGTCGCGCTGCTGGACGACCAGGTTCTTCTTCGCCAAGCGCTGTAGAACGGTCATCACCGTGGTGTACGCGAGTTCACGACGCTGAGCGAGGGCTTCATGGACCTGCCGGACCGTTTGCGGTTCGTCGGCCGACCACAACTGGTCCATGACCGCTTTCTCGAGTTCACCAAGACCTGCCATCCCACAAGCTTACGGAGACAACGACAGCAATGCGTACTACAGGTCGTCGTAACCGGCGGGTTGCTGGTGTGGGATTCCTCATACGATGATGTGACGGTTGCCGATCGGCACGATCATGGGCCGCCCGGACACCGGATCCTCGAGCACCTCGGCCCTCAGATTGAACACCTCGAGCAGCAGTTCGGCATCGATGATGTCGGCCGGGGCGCCCTGGGCCTCGATGCGCCCGTCGCGCATGACGATGAGGCGGTCGCTGTAGCGGATGGCCAGGTTCAGGTCGTGCAGCACCATGACCACGGTCCGGCCCAGGTCGTCGTGCAGGCGGTCGACCAGGTCCAGCACCTCGAGGGCGTGGGTGAGGTCGAGGTAGGTGGTCGGCTCGTCGAGCAGCAGGATGTCGGTGCCCTGGGCCAGGGCCATGGAGATCCAGGCGCGCTGGCGCTGGCCGCCGGACAGCTCGTCGAGGGTGCGGCCCGCGAGGTCCGCGATGCCGGTCTGTTCGAGGGCGGCCAGCACTTCGGTCTCGTCGTCGGCGGACCACTGCCGCAGCCAGGACTGGTGCGGGTGGCGGCCGCGGGCGACCAGATCGGCGACGGTGAGGCCCTCGGGCGCGACCGGCGTCTGCGGCAGCATGCCGACCACGCGGGCGATGTCCTTGGTCTTCATGGTGGCGATGGCCTTGCCGTCCAACAGGACCCGGCCCGCCTTGGGGCGCAGCAGCCGGCCCAGGGAGCGCAGCAGGGTGGACTTGCCGCAGCCGTTGGGGCCGATGACGGTGGTGATGAGCCCGGGCTCGATGTCCACCGACAGTCCGTCGACGATGATCCGCTCGCCGTAGCCGAGGGTGAGGGATTCCGCAGCGAGAGTCACAGTGCCACCTTAGAAGTCACGGGAGCCGACGTCGAAGTCACAGTGTCGCCTTCCGGTTGGTGCGAACGAGCAGATACAGCAGGAACGGTCCACCCACGGCCGCGGTGACCACACCGACGGGCAGCGACACCGGAAACGCGGTGCGCGCGAGCAGGTCCGCGCCGACCACGGCGATGGCCCCGACCAGCGCGGACGCGATGACCGGTTCACCGGGAGTGCGCAGCAGCCGCCGCGCGATCTGCGGCGCCGCCAGGCCCACGAATCCGAGCGGGCCGACCGCGGCGGTCGCCAGCGCGGTGCAACCGACCGCGGCGGCGATGAGGATCGCCTGCTGGGTCTGGATGCGGACGCCGAGGATGCGGGTGGTGTCGGTGCCGAACCGCAGCGCGGCCAGCGTACGCGCCGATCCGGCGGTGACGAGCAGCGCGAGCCCCAATCCGATCGAGGCGGGGATCAGGCTCGACCAGTCGGCCATGTTCAGCGACCCGGTCAGCCATTGCTGGGCGTGCGCGGCGTCGGTGAGCGTCGCCCGCGTCAGCAGCCAGCTCACCACCGACAGCAGCGCCGCGTTGACGCCGATCCCGATGAGCACCAACCGGAATCCCATCACCCCGGCATCCCCGGACGCGGTCCGTCCCCAGGCGAGCAGATAGATGAGCACCGCGGTCAGCAGCCCGCCCGCCAGCGCCGCCCCCGAAACCCCGAGCGCCGCAGCCGTCCCCGTCCCGGCCCCGCCGAGCCCGACCAGCACCGCGACCGCGCCGACGCTCGCACCGGAGGTGATGCCCAGCAGATCCGGGCTGGCCAGGGGGTTGTGCAGAATCGACTGCGTCACCGCGCCCGCCAGCCCCAGCGCCGCCCCGACCACCACGGCGGTCAGCGCCCGTGGCAGCCGCGAATCCATGATCACGAACCGCTGCGCCCGAGTCCCGCCGCCGCCCAGCACATCCAGCACCCGCCCGAGCGGAATCCGGAACTCGCCCACCGCGATATCCAGCGCGAACAATCCGAACAGCAAGGCCACCAGCGAGATCACGGTGATCAATGCCATCGGACGCAGCACCGACGAGAATCCGCCCGCCCGCACGGCAGGCCGAACCGCTCGCAATCCGGTCGCGGCGTCTGTGCGTTCGGCGCCTGTTCCCTCCGGCGCGCGTCCGGACGACGGTGCCGTGCGTGCCTGTGACGTGTGCGTATTGCCCCCGTCGGGCGTGGCCGCCGTGCTGCCGCGCGTCTCGCGCGAGTGCACGATCCGCGACCCGGCGTCGTCGATCCCGGCCGCGTTGTGGTGGCTGTCGGCTCCGCCGCGGAAGATGTCGTCCGCTGCGATGGATTCCGGCCGCCGCGTGCTCGTCGACGGGTTTGCCGGCGAGTCGCCCGAGCTCACAGCGTCGGGGGCGGTATTGGGAGGTGTCGGGAGTGTCACAGGCTCACCAGCTTTCGGCGGCGGACGAGCAGGAGGAAGAAGGGTGCGCCGAGGGCTGCGAGGGTGACACCGGCTTGGAGTTCACCGGGGCGGGCGATCAATCGGCCCGCGGTGTCGGCCAGGAGCAGGACGATCGCGCCGAGCAATGCCGAGTAGGGGAGCAGCCAGCGGTAGTCGGGGCCGGTGAACGCCCGGGCCAGGTGGGGGACGATCAATCCGAGGAAGGCGATGGGGCCGACCGCGGCGGTGGCCGTGCCCGCGAGCAGGACGACCGCCGCCAGGCCGAGGGCGCGGCTGCGGGTGATGTCGACTCCGAGGCCGCGGGCCACGTCGTCGCCGAGGCCGAGCAGGTTCAGGGTCGGGGCGCAGGTCAGGGCCAGGATGACGCCGACCGCGAGGAACGGCAGGACCTGCCGGAATGTGGTGGCGTCGTGCCCGGCCACGTCGCCGACCACCCAGTAGCGATAGGTGTTGAGGGCCGTCCCGTCCAGTAGGACAACGATATTGGTCATGGCCTGCAGGAACGCGGTCACGGCCGCGCCCGCGAGGACCAGGCTCAGCGGGCTCGCCTTACCGCCGCCGAGGGCCGAGATGCCGAAGACGACCGCGCCCGCGAGCAGTGCGCCCGCGAACGCGAACCAGATGTACTGCGCCGGGCTGGTCAGCGCGAGCAGGTGGATGCTCAGCGCAGCGAGGAACGCCGCGCCCGCATTGATGCCGAGTAGTCCGGCGTCTGCCAGGGGGTTTCGGGTGTAGCCCTGGATGAGCGCCCCGGCCATGCCGAGCGCGAGCCCGGTGATGAGGGCCAGTCCGGTTCGGGGGAGCCGCAATTCGCGCACGATCTGGGCGGCGGTGTCGGTGGCCGGGCACGAAAGCGGGAGTCCGCCAGGGCAGGTGAGCGCGTCGTAGACGGTTCCGAGACCCAGATTGCGGGTACCCAGGGCGATGCTGGCGGCCAGTGCGCCGAGCAGGAGCACTGCGAGAACGAGAAGTCCGGACAGACGTCGCCGTCTGGTGGTGACTACGGCGGGCACGGTGACGAACTACTCCTGACAGGTTCTAGGTCGATAAGTCTGGTAAGCCTAACCTATCTTCCTGTACGCGTTGTCCATGCTCCACGCCTTTGGTCCCCACATTGGCCGAATAGTCGATGAATGAGGAGGTTCGATGCTCGAACCCGTAACCGTGTGCCCGCCGCGCGATTCCAGGCTCGCCTTCGGGACGGCCTGCCACCGTCTGCGCGCCCTGCAACCCGACCACCCGCGTGTCTACGCCGTCGCCGCCATGGTCGACCAGGGCAAACGCAGATGGTGGCGACTCGCCGACGGCATCCGTGAGGGCCGCATCGAGCTGATGTACCGGCGCCACGCCGCGGAGATGAGCAATGCCGACATCGCCGCCGAGGTGGTGGCCACCGCGCTGATCCACGCGGTGGTGGGCCGGGTGATGGCCATGGTCGTGTCGGAGGGCCGCGCGTGGGATCCGGGCCTGGAGAACCTGTGGATCCACACCGACAACGACGGCGGCATCGACTGGGCCGGGCTGTCCGACACCACCATTCGCGTGCTGGACGGCGACCCGCTCGCCGGTGAGGATGGTGTGGTGGCGCTGCCGTGCGAGCCCGCGCTCTACGTCTGGCTCGCGCACCGCTGCCTGCCCGCGCTGACTCTGATCCAGGAGGCGATGACGCACTGCTCCGGTCTGGGTGTGCGGCGCTTCTGGGGGCTGGTCGCGGAATCGGTGGTGGGTGCGGCGACCTACGTTCCGGCCCTGGCCAATACGTCCTCCTCCGAGGGCGCGCGTCGCGGCCAGGCCATGCTGGCGGCCTTCGAGGATCGTGGTCTACCGGTGCGCCGCGCCTGCGTCAGGTAGACCAGTTCGGCCGTTCGAACCGCTACGCCACCGGTTTGCTGTAGCCGCCGACTCGGCGACTTACCGCACTCGCCGGGGTCGCGCAAGTAGACTGTGCGGCAAACAATCTTGATGCATTGACGGTGCAATTCATGCGCCGGGGCGGAGGCCGGGCGGGCGATCTGCACGATGGTGTGCTGCCCACTTGCTGCTGCTACTGTTCCGACCGCGGTGCGGGCATCCCGAGGGGTGCCCGCACCGCGTCGTCGGATCGAACTGGTGGAGGCGTGGATGGCGGTCGTGTTCGATACCGCGGCACTGGCCCGGCACGAGCGCGCGGACGCCTTGGCCGCTGTCGCCTCGGAGACCGTGGCCGCCGCCGATGTCCGCTTCGCCGATCGCGGCGGGGCCCACGGCCGCTTGGAAGCCTGGCTGTTCGGGCCGGTGGAAGTGTTGCGGGCCGAGACCACGGGGGTCGATGTGCTCCGGACTCCCAAGCATGTCCGGACCACTCCCGCGGGCCTGTTCTCGGTGACCCGGCAGATCGGCGGCACCCGCATCCACGAACATTTCGGCATTCAGGAGGTGCTCGCGCCGGGGGACTGCGGAGCCATCGACCACGACAACCCATTCGTGTCGGTGATGCGCGGCGCCTCGATCAGCGTGAGCCTGCGCATGTCGGTGGACGAGCTGGAACTACCGGGCGACGTCGTGCGCACCGCGGCGCTGGGTCTGCGCCGCAGCCCGCTGTGCCCGCTGGTCTCGTCGTTCATCGTCGACCTCATGACCCGCGCGGACACGATCGAGAACGACCCGGGCGCTGCCGATCTGGGGCGAGCCGGGGTGGATATGGTGCGCGCACTGGTGCTCTCGGCGGCCGGAACCGAACCGGTGGAAGGGATCGGGGCGGGGCTGCCCGCCCCGCTGCTGCTGCGTCAGATGGAGACCTACCTGCGCTTGAATCTGCGCCGTCGCGACCTGACCGCGGCGGAAGTCGCCGCCGCGCACCATATCTCGGTGCGCCGGATGTATCGGCTGTGGTCGGAGCAGGGAGTGTCGATGCAGCAGTGGATCATCGGTGAACGTTTGGAGCTGACGCGTCGCATGCTCGCCGATCCCCGGCACACGGAGCGCACCATCGGCTGGATCGCGCGAGCCGCGGGATTTCGCGACGCGAGCCACTTCACCCGCCGCTTCCGCGCCGCCTACGGCGTCGGCCCGAGCGAATGGCGGGCCGAGGCGCGGCGTGTCGGCGGGTCCGTGAGCTAGCGCTCAGGCGGTCGCGGCGGCGTAGCGCCAGTCGCGCGGGGTCATGCCGTACGCCGCCCGGAACCGGCGGGTGAAGTGTGTGGCGTCCCGGAAGCCGACGGTGTGCGCGATGGCGCTGATGGTGCGCCCGCCGTGGGCCGGATCCACCAGCAGGGCGCGCGCGGCCGCGAGCCGTTCGCCGATGATCCACTGCTCCAGGCGAATTCCGGCGTTCGCGCACAGCCGGTAGAGGTAGCGGGCGGACATGTTGTGGGCGGCGGCGATCTGCTCGACCTTCAGGTCGGGGTCGTTGAGGTGGCGGCGCACGTAGTTCTGCACCTCGCGGACCACGGCCTGCTGGTGGACGGGGGTCTCGTCACCGGTCGCGGGTCCGGAGGCGGACAGCAGCAGCGCCCGCACCATCTCGACGCAGCACTGGCCCAGCATGACCGCGGCCGGATCGCGTTCGAGCGCCTCGGCGCCCTCGATGAGTTCGGTGATCTGCCCGGCGATCATGTCGTGCAGCGGGCTGTGCCGCAGCCGGCCGGTGGCGGCGGCGAGGGTCTCGCCCGACACTCCCAGCCGATCGCGCGGGACCGCGATGCACCAGGATTCGCCCAGCCCGTCCCAGCCGACTTCGAAGGGCGTGGCGAAATCCCAGAGGGCGCATTCGCCCGGCGAGGTGACGGTGTGCCGGCCGTTCTGGTAATGATGCCGGACGGCCTGCTTCTGCAAGACCACCGCGACCGCGGACGAGGGTGTTCGCAGTACCTGCGCGGGCGTCCGGCGGACCCGGACGGCCGAGATCTGGATCCGGTGCAGGGTGGCCACCCCGAGCCGCCACTTCTCGTGGCGGGTGACGATGCGTTCCGGTGGATCCAGCAGTTCCGCGTCCACCTGCAGGGCCACCGACTTAGCGAGGTCGGTGACGAGGCCGTGCCGATTCTCGATCGGGCACGACTCCGCATCCAAAAGGACAGCCATCTCAACTCCCCTCGGAACTCGCCCCCACTCGAGTTCCAGCTTCGTGCTGAACATTACGAACGGCCTGATTTTAGAAAGTTCCAGGCCAACTCCCCGCATGCGCGGAGCGGCCATTACGAGGAGTGCAGTGCTGAAAAGTCAGGCAAATAGAACTGGACGGTCAAGTGACCAGTGATTTCGTCACCCTGACTCGCCTCTGTGTGCCATTCGCACGGCACACAGAGGCGACAATCGTGCGCCCACAGCAAATTTGCGAGCGCCACCACCCGTGTCGGTTTCCGGTTCACGACCTCGGCCGGTCGGAGCGTTATCGGTGCACGGCAGGCAAGATTCGCGGCACTCAGGGCCGACAATGTGTGACACGCATGTTCGCGATGCTCGGCACCGATGGGCGCCCGCGAGGCACTCAGAGCACGATCTCACCGACGCCGGGGGAAGCGCTGTGAGGATTGCGCGGAGTCCAGGAGCCGACCCGACACGCATGGTGGGGCGAAGGCACAGGTGCAGACCCCGTCCGAGATAGACGATTTCGACCCCCGTGCCCCTGTCGCTTGCAGGCCGGTCGTCGGACCTGGGCGGGTGGCGCGGGTGGGCAGCCACGTGGGCGGGGACGTTCACCGCGACCATCGCCCCCCGAGTACTTTTCCGGCGAGGAGCCGGGTCCGTCGACCCCGAGCCGAAGCGCGGACCCGATCCCGGACACGCCTCGGCCCCCGCGTCGGATCGTTCGGCGGCGGGGGCCGGGTGCTGTCAGCGTGCCGTGTCCACCAACGCGAGGTCGTGAAATCCGTTGGCCGGCACTGTTGCCGGGGTGGGCTCCGCGTCGATCGCGGCGGGCGCGGCGAGTCCGTGCCAGGCCAGCACGCCGCCGGCGAACAGCGCCAGATCCAGTGTCACCGGCCGGGTCCGGGCGAGTTCCTCCCAACTCGGTGCGGGTCGCGCAGCAGGTCGGAGATGCGGCCGTGGCCGCGCAGGGCGGCGACGGCGTCGATGTCGGCGAGAAGCGCGGACAGCCGCGGGTCCTCGGTCAGGGCGGCGAGAGCGCCGGGTTGATACGACCCCTGGCCGGGGAGGACTACGGCGGTACGGGTGCTCATCGAAACTCCTTGGCGGTGTTCGCTTGTTCAGGAATGCGATGGAGATGTGCCGAACGGTCCACACCCGCGGTGCGCTGGCAATCGCGCTGGGCCTACGCCCGGACAACGGTGCGCGACAACTGGTGTCGATGTGCGGGTGAATCCTGGACCGCCAGGGTGCGGGCGTCGATGCCCGTGGCATGGACGCGTTCCACGGATGGTTTTCTCGCGGCCGGCCGCACGATCACCGTGCAGGCGGGTCGTCGTCGACGGCCGGCCGCGTTGTGGAACCGGGCGGCGAGGCGGCTCACTGCGTCGCCCACCCGAATCGACCATAGGGCGCGCCGGAGTCGAAGCCCATGACCGTGAGTGCACAGCAGTCGACTCAGAGTGTCTGCGCGCCAATCCGGTTCCCCACCCGGCGCGGATTCCAAACCGAGTGGTCGCTGTGAGTCGATTGGCTGGCACGCACAGCACCCTTGGTACTCGGTCGTACACATAACTTGATTGGTGTTCGGGGTCACAGCCATAGCTGAAAGGAGCGGGAGACGCATGACGAACATGCAAGGCGTAGCGACGATTTCGATCGCGGATGCACCGGTTGTGCGCGAGCCGGGCCGCCTGACATCGGATATCGACGCCGCGGCCGTGCAACCGCCGAGCTTCGGCGCGGTCCTGCGGCGGTTGCGCGACGAGCGCCGGGTGTCACGCGAACGCCTGGGCATGGCGGCCGGTGTCAGCGCCAGCTACATCACCCACCTGGAACTCGGCCGCCGCGGTCGCCCCACCCAGGCCGTCGTCGAAGCCTTGTGCGGCTGCCTCGACCGGGTCCAGCCGGTCTCGCACCGGTCGCGGCGTTACTTGTACGACCTGGCCGGACTGCCCGACCCCGCCGCCCCGGATGTCGCCGAACTGCGCGCGGCCATCACCCCGGACCGGCTGCGCCGACTCGAGCGACTCGCCCCCGATCCCGCGGGCTACTTCGATTCCCGCTGGCACGTCCTGGCATTGAACGACGCCGCGCGCCGCGCCTTCCCCGGCCTGGCCGAGGGCGGCAACTGGCTCATCTGGCTCCTCGACGACCCTCGCGCCGCGACCGCCCTACTCGACCGCGAAGCCGCCGCCCACGCCTCGGTATCGGTGCTGCGCGCCCGCATCGCCGCCTTCGACGTCCCCGACTGGTCCGGCGACTACCTGCGCGCCCTGGGCCGAAACCCCGAATTCCGACGCCTGTGGTCGCGAGCCCAAGACCTGGACCACCCCGGCGACCGACTCATCCGACTCCGCACCCCCCGTGGCGAGACCCCCTTGGACATGCAGCTCTACGACGTCGAAAGCGCCCGCTACCCAGGCTGGATCCGCATGCTGTGGGGCATGACCGACTGACCCGACCCACCCGAATACAGAGGTGGTGGGCTCTGTCGACCGATCACTCTCGACAGAACCCACCACCGGCAGCGGATCGGGGGCCACCGCAGCCCTCGGGGCCTCCCACGATCCTGACGCCGAAACTGAGTATAGGTCAGGCTTACCTAACTCGCAAGCGCCTGTTGTTGCGCCTCGATCGCAACGGCCCCGCCTTCGCTGTCTTCGTCGGGCCGTCCGAGCGGCCGATCGGTGGTGCGATCGGCGGGATCTCCGAGACGCTGAACACGGGCGATTCCATCTTCTTTCAGGCCGACGCGGATCACGGCTTCGCGAACCGGACGAACGCTCCCTGCGAATACATCATGATCATCTCGCGCAGATCGTGATCGGCCGCGACTGCCGAGCCCGGGGTCCCCGGTAGCGGGTGGGTCGCGGGGATGTGCAAATGTGTGCATATGAGCGACGACTTCTCTTCGATCAAATCGCTGGCTGATGTGACGCCCGAGCTGATGAACAAGCTCAGCGAGGGAACGTTCACCGACCTCATCGGGTTGAAGTTCACCGAGTTGAGTGGGGACGGGGTGGCGGCGGAGTGGGTGGTGACGCCGCAGCTGTATCAGCCTGCCGGGATCGTCAACGGCGGCGTGTACTGCACGGTGATCGAGACGCTGGCGAGTGTGGCCGGCGGGGCGTGGCTGGGTGACCGCGGCACCGTGGTCGGCGTGAACAACAACACCGACTTTCTGCGGGCGGTGCGCGAGGGGAAGTTGAGCGGGGTGGCGACGCCGATCCATCGGGGGCGCTCGCAGCAGTTGTGGCAGGTCGTCATCACCGATGAGCAGGAGCGGACGGTGGCTCGCGGGCAGGTGCGGTTGCAGAACCTCAGTCCGCAGAACTGAATCGGGCGCAACCGGATTCGGTGGTCCGGACGCGGGGACGGAAAATCGTATATCTCCGAAACATGCTGGTAACGCGGGTCGTGCCAGAATGACCGACGATCCGTCCCCGTGATTGCCGAGGAGCCCGCATGCGACTGACGCCGCACGAGCAGGAACGCCTGCTGTTGAGTTACGCGGCTGAGTTGGCGCGGCGGCGGCAGGCGCGCGGGTTGAAACTCAATCATCCCGAGGCGATCGCGCTCATCACCGATCATGTGCTCGAGGGTGCGCGGGACGGGCGCACGGTAGCCGAGTTGATGGCTTCCGGGCGCACCGTGCTGACCCGCGACGACGTCATGGACGGCATTCCCGAGATGATCCACGATGTGCAGGTCGAGGCCACCTTCCCCGACGGCACGAAGCTCGTCACCGTCCACCACCCGATCGGATGACGCGCGATGATTCCTGGTGAATACCTTTGTGCCGAGGGCACGATCGAGCTCAACGCCGGCGCGGATCGCGTCGAACTCGAAGTCGTGAACACCGGTGACCGGCCGGTGCAGGTCGGCTCGCACGTGCATTTCCCGCAGGCCAACTCCGCGCTCGAGTTCGACCGTGACTCCGCGCACGGCCACCGTCTCGACATTCCGGCCGGTACCGCGGTGCGGTTCGAACCCGGTCTGGGGCAGCGGGTTTCGCTGATTCCCCTCGGTGGCGACCGCGAAGTGCACGGAATCAGCCTCACCCCTCCCGGAAAGCTGGATGCCTGATGGCCGAACTCTCTCGCGCCCGATACGCCGAACTGTTCGGGCCCACCGTCGGCGACCGCATCCGGCTCGCCGACACCGACCTGCTCATCGAGATCACCGAGGACCGCAGCGGCGGACCGGGGCTCGCCGGTGACGAGGCCGTGTTCGGCGGCGGCAAGGTGCTGCGCGAATCCATGGGCCAGGCCCGCGCCACCCGCGCCGAGGGCACCCCGGACACCGTCATCACCGGCGTGGTGATCGTCGACTACTGGGGAATCATCAAGGCCGACATCGGTATTCGTGACGGCCGCATCGTCGCCATCGGCAAGGCCGGGAACCCGGACACCATGAGCGGTGTGCACCCGGACCTGGTGGTCGGTCCGTCGACCGAGATCATTGCCGGCAATGGCCGCATCGTCACCGCGGGCGCCATCGACTGCCACGTGCATTTCATCTGCCCGCAGATCCTCGACGAGGCCATGGCGGGCGGCATCACCACCCTGGTCGGCGGCGGCACCGGCCCGGCCGAGGGCTCCAAGGCCACCACCGTCACCCCGGGCGCCTGGCATCTGGCCCGCATGCTGGAGTCCACCGACTCCTGGCCGGTGAACATCCTGCTGCTGGGCAAGGGCAACACGGTGCGTGAGGACGCGCTGTGGGAGCAATTGCGCGGCGGCGCGGGCGGTTTCAAACTGCACGAGGACTGGGGCACCACCCCGGCCGCCATCGACCGCTGCCTCACCGTCGCGGACGCCTCCGGCGTGCAGGTGGCCTTGCACTCGGACACCCTGAACGAGGCGGGATTCGTGGAGGACACCCTGGCGGCGATCCGCGGCCGGGCCATCCACTCGTATCACACCGAGGGCGCGGGCGGCGGCCACGCACCCGACATCATCACCGTCGCTTCGCATCTCAACGTGCTGCCCAGTTCCACCAACCCGACCAGGCCGCACACCATCAACACCCTCGACGAGCACCTGGACATGCTCATGGTGTGCCACCACCTGAGCCCGTCCATCCCCGAGGACCTGGCGTTCGCGGAGTCCCGCATCCGCCCCTCCACGATCGCCGCCGAGGACCTCCTGCACGATCTGGGCGCGATCTCCATGATCGGCTCCGACGCCCAGGCCATGGGCCGCATCGGCGAGGTGGTCATGCGCACCTGGCAGACCGCGCACGTCATGAAGCGCCGCCGCGGCGCCCTGCCCGGCGACGGCGCCGCCGACAACAACCGCGTGCAGCGCTACGTCGCGAAATACACCATCTGCCCGGCGGTTACGCACGGCCTGGACGCCGAGATCGGTTCGGTCGAGGTCGGCAAACTGGCCGATCTGGTGCTGTGGGAGCCCGCCTTCTTCGGCGTCCGCCCGCACGCGGTCATCAAGGGCGGCGCGATCGCCTGGGCCGCCATGGGCGACGCCAACGCCTCCATCCCGACCCCGCAGCCGGTCCTCCCGCGCCCCATGTTCGGCGCCGCCCCGAGCGTGACGGCCTCGACCTCCCTGCACTTCGTCTCCGAACAGGCCATCGAGGACGGCCTGGCCGACCGCCTGCGCGTCGACCGGAAACTGGTCCCCGTGGCCAATGTCCGCCGCCGCACCAAGGCCGACCTCCCGAACAACGAGGCCATGCCCCGCATCGAGGTCGATCCCGACACCTTCACCGTCCGCATCGACGGCGAGGTCTGGAGCGAGCAACCCGCCACCGAACTCCCGATGGCCCAGCGCTACTTCCTGTTCTGAGTCACGCTCTTCCCTGGTCTCGGGGAGGGCGAACACCGCATCGAACGCCAATGCCCGATGGGCATTGGCGTTCTTTCGTCTGCGGACACCCCACCCCGCGGTTCTGATGATTTCATCATTTTCTTCTTGACAGAGGAAACGGTCGTAACTGATGATTTCATCAACAACGGTACGGAGGTGGCGATGACGAGCATCGATTGCGAGCTGACCGAACGGACGGTCCGGGTCGGCGGCCGCGAGATCCAGGTCGGCGAGACCGGATCGGGACCGGCGGTCGTGCTGCTGCACGGCGGCGGGCCGGGCGCGACCGGGATCGCGAACTATTCGCGCAATATCGGCGAGCTGGCCCGCCGGTTCCGCGTGATCGTTCCGGACCTGCCCGGATACGGGCGGTCCGAGAAGTGGATCGACCACTCGGATCCGTTCGGATACCTCGGGCGGTCGATCGGAGGGCTGCTCGACGAACTCGGGATCGACTCCGCGCATCTGGTCGGGAACTCCTACGGCGGGGCGGCCGCCCTGCGCCTCGCGCTGGATCGGCCCGACAAGGTCGGCCGCATGGTGCTCATGGGCCCCGGCGGCGTCGGCACCACCCGGACCTTGCCGACCGCCGGGCTGAACGCGCTGCTGGGCTACTACCAGGGCGAGGGCCCCAGTCGCGACAAGCTGCGCCGATTCATCCGGGAGTACCTGGTCTTCGACGGCGGCACAGTGCCCGAGGAACTGATCGAACAGCGCTACGCGGCCAGCGTCGATCCCGAGGTCGTGGCCAACCCGCCCCTGCGCCGCCCGTCGGGTCCGCTGGCGCTGCGGACGTTGTGGCGCATGGATTTCGCCCGCGACTCGCGGCTGCGCGCGCTCGCCCATCCCACCTTGGTGATCTGGGGTGCGAACGACAGGGTCAATCGTCCCGAGGGTGGGCGACTGCTCGCCGACACCATGCCGAACTGCGACCTGTATCTGGCGGCGAACACCGGCCACTGGGTGCAGTGGGAGCGCGCCGAGCTGTTCAACACCCTCGCGGCCGCGTTCCTCGGGGACTGATCATGAGCGAGTTCCTCCGACCCAGCATCGACGGATCGGTATTCGGCGCCGTCCACCTCGGATACATCGTGGTGCGATCCAACCGGCTGCCGCAGTGGCGGCGCTTCGGCGCGGACGCCATCGGCCTGCACGTCGACGAGATCGACGGCGGCGCACTGCGTTTCCGGCTCGACGATCGCGAATGCCGGTTCCTGGTCGAGCGAGGTCCCGCCGAGGACGTGACCGCCATCGGCTGGCAGATCGACGATCACCAGACCTTCGACCGAATCCTGGCCCGCGTCGCCGACCGAGGCGTTCCGATCACCGAGGGCGGTGCGGACGAAGCCGCCTTGCGCGGGGTGGAACGTCTGTGGCGCTTCGCCGGGCCGAAAGGCCTCGCGCAGGAGATCTTCACGATACCGGTGTCCGCTCCGGCCCCGCTGCGCATGCTGAGTTCCGGCTGGGTCACCGGGGAGGCAGGGCTCGGGCACGTGGCCATCGTGTCGCGGGAACCGGAGGCCATGCGCGCCTACTACCGGACCGTCTTCGATTCCCGCCTCACGGATTTCATCGACGAGAACGTGTCCGGCCTGCGGATGAAGATCCGATTCCTGCGGGTCAACGAACGCCACCACTCGATCGCCATCGCCAATATTCGCGGTCTCAAGGTCGACCCGCTGCGAACGCGGGTGCAGCACATCAATATCCAGTCCGCGACCCTCGACGACATGCTCGCCGCGTTCCGGCGGGTCACCGAACAGGGCTTCCGCATGCAGTGGTCGGTCGGCCAGCACACCAATGACCGGGAGCTGTCCTTCTACTGCGTGACCCCCTCCGGATTCGAACTCGAGGTCGGCTGGAACCCGATGGTCATCGGGCCCGAACTCGAATCCACCTGGGAGCCCGCGACCTACCAGGGCATCAGCAGCTGGGGCCACACCCCGGTGGGGGCGACCGTGCTCGACAAGTTCACCCAATTCCGGCAGGCGTTGCGGACCGCCGCCACACCCGAGATCACCGTCCCGCAGTTGACCGGAGGACCCCGATGACAGACACCGGCTACGACGTGGTGATCGTCGGTCTCGGACCCACCGGCCTCACCCTGGCGAACCTGCTCGGGCGGCGCGGAACCAGCGTGCTCGTCCTCGAACGCGAACCCGAGTTCTACGGCATGGCCCGCGCCGTCTACACCGACGACGAGGGCCTGCGGATCTTCCAGACCGCAGGGGCCGCAGACGAACTGGCCGCCGACATGAACGCCGACTCGGTCGTGCAATGGGTGCGCGGCGACGGCCGGATCCTGGCCCAGTTCCAGCGCACCGACCGTCCGCTCGGCTGGCCGATCGTGAACTTCCTGTACCAGCCGTACCTGGAGAACACCCTCGAACGCGCGCTGGACCGATACCCGCACGTCACTGTCCTCCGCGGTCGCGAAGTCCTCGGCTTCGACCAGGACGCCGACGGAGTCACCGTCGAGCACGGGCGGTGCCACGGGACGGGATATGGCAAGAACCCCCGCGACACCGACCGGCAGACCGCCGAGAGCGTCCGCGCGCGTTTCCTGATCGGCTGCGACGGTGGCCGCAGCGTGGTGCGCACGGCGCTCGGAATCGACATGAGCGGCACCAGTTTTCCCGAACGCTGGCTGGTCGTGGACCTGAAGGCCCGCGACGGCGCGAACCCGTTCGCGCACCTGCCGTACTTCGACTTCGTCTGCGACCCGGCCCTGCCGATCGTGTCCTGCCCGCAGCCGGGCGGCCACCACCGCTTCGAGTTCATGCTCACCGACAGCCAGACCAAGGAGGACATGGAGAGCCCGGATACGGTGCGCCGCCACATCTCCCGCTTCGTCGACCCCGACCGGGTCGAGGTCGTGCGCAATCTCGTGTACACCTTCAATGCCGTGGTCGCCGACCGCTGGCGCGACGGGCGCGTCCTGATCGCGGGCGACGCCGCCCACATGACGCCGCAATTCATCGGCCAGGGCATGAACTCCGGTGTCCGCGACGCGGACAATCTCTCCTGGAAGCTCACCGCCATCCTCGAACACGGTGCGGACCACCGCATCCTGGACACCTACGAGACCGAGCGCCGCCCGCACGCCAAGGCGATGATCGACCTGTCGGTCCTCAACAAACACCTGGTGTCCCTGGGTAACCCGTTTCTCGCCGCAGTCCGCGACCTCGGGCTGGCCACGGCCGTGCGGCTGCCGGGGGTGGGCGGCTGGATCCGCGCCGCGAGGATGAAGCCGACACCCCGATTCCGGCGTGGGGCATATCTGGGACTGCCGCGGCGGGGTTGGCGCGGCACCGAGGGCACGCTCGCGCCGCAGCCGATGGTCCGCACTCACGACGGCCGCGCCATCCGCTTCGATGAGGTGCTGGGCCTGGGCTTTTCGCTGCTCGGCTACGGCGTCGATCCGCGGGCGGAGTTGAGCGCCGACGAGCTGGCCGCACTGCGGGCCGTGGGCACCCGATTCGTCATGGCTTTCCCCCGCGGCGGGCGACCGCAGGGCCACCCCGGTGAGTGGAACCGGGAGGACGTGAACCTCGCCGACATCGAGGACCACACCGGCGCGCTGACGAGATGGCTCGCCAAGGGCGGTGCGCGGCGTGGCAGCGTGACCTTGCTCCGGCCCGACCGCTTCGTTTTCGGCACGGTCGAGCAAGGCCGGGCCGGGGAGCTCGTGGCCGCGCTCCGCACGCAACTGTTCGCAGTGGGGGGCGGACCCGCCGAGCCGCCTGTCACAGAACCGGACGTCCCGCCCGAGGATTCGCCGATCCGGGAATCGGCGCACTCCGGCGGGGCCGGGCCACGTAACCCGTTGGGTGCGGCGGACGACCGATCACCGCGCGCGTCGCAGCGGACCAGGCCGGAGAGCGTGCGCCGCAATGACATGGACAGCGCGCACGCACCGGATGGGGCGGGCGTGCTGCTCGGATCGGAGGAGAGCCGATGACAACGATCGCGGTCGAGTCGGACCGGGTACGGGCGGCCGCCGAGCGGCTTTCACGCGCCGTGACCGGTGGCGAACCTGTCGCTCCGGTGCGGGATCTCATCGGGCACGACGATGTAGCGACCGCGTACGCGGTGCAGCGCATCGGAGTTCGGGAACGGGTGGCGGCGGGGGCCCGGGTGGTAGGGCGCAAGATCGGGCTCACCGCGCCCGCCGTGCAGCGGCAACTGGGTGTGGATCAGCCCGACTTCGGGGTGCTGTTCGACGACATGGATGCCGGTGCGACGCCGGCGGGGCGGCGACCCAGGCTGCTGCAACCCAAGATCGAGGCCGAAGTGGCCTTCGTGCTCGGCACGGATCTCGACGCGGAGGATCTGGACGTGGCCGGCGTGCGCGGGGCCGTGGACTACGCGGTCGCGGCGCTCGAGATCGTGGACAGCCGGATCACCGGCTGGGACATCACTTTCGCCGACACCGTCGCCGACAACGCGTCGAGCGGCTGGTACGTCCTGGGCGGAGAGCGTCTCTCGCTCGGGGAGTTCGAGCCACGCGACGTCGTCATGAGTATGACCGTCGACGGGGAGATCGTATCCACCGGAACAGGTTCCGCGTGTCTCGGCGATCCGCTCAACGCCCTGGCCTGGCTGGCGCGAACCGCACGCGACTTCGGGGAACCGCTGCGCGCGGGGGAGACCGTGCTGTCGGGGGCGCTGGGACCGATGGCCGCGCTGCGGCCCGGCGCACGGGTCCGATCCGAACTGTTCACCGGCACCACGCTGCTCGGTGCCGTCGACTTCACACTGGAGGAGGAGCAATGAGCCGCACCAAGGTAGCCGTCATCGGCTCGGGCAATATCGGCACCGATCTGATGATCAAGGTGCTGCGGTTGTCGCATTCGTTGGAGATGGCCGCCATGGTGGGCATCGATCCGGCTTCCGACGGGCTGGCCCGCGCGGCGCGACTCGGTGTTCCGGTCACCGCGGACGGTGTGGACGGGCTGACCGCCATGCCGCACTTCGGCGAGATCGACATCGTCTTCGACGCCACGTCCGCCGGTGCGCACCACACCAATTCGGCCGCGCTCGCACCGCACGGCAAACGCCTGATCGATCTGACACCGGCGGCGCTGGGCCCCTTCGTGGTCCCGGCGGTCAATCTGGACGCACACCGGGAAGCGATGAACGTGAACATGGTGACCTGCGGCGGACAGGCGACGATCCCGGTCGTCGCCGCGATCTCCCGGGTGACCGCGGTGGCCTACGCCGAGATCGTGGCCTCGATCGCCTCGAGATCCGCGGGTCCGGGTACTCGCGCGAATATCGACGAGTTCACCGAAACCACCTCGCGCGCCATCGAAGACGTCGGCGGCGCGGCGCGCGGCCGGGCACTCATCGTCCTCAATCCGGCCGAGCCGCCGCTGATCATGCGCGACACCGTGCTGGCGCTCATCGACGATCCCGATTCCGAACTCGAAGCGGCCGTGCGGGACTCGATCACCGCCATGGTGGCCGAGGTCGCGGCCTACGTGCCCGGCTACCGGCTCAAACAAGACGTCCAGATCACGCCGCTGGCCCCGGACACCGCGCGGCGCACGCTGACCGGGAATGCCCCCGTCACCCACCAGGTGTCGGTCTTCCTCGAGGTGGAGGGCGCGGCCCACTACCTGCCCGCCTACGCCGGAAACCTCGACATCATGACCTCGGCCGCGCTGCGGGTCGCCGAACGCTTTGCCACGACCGCGATCACGCCGACCCCGGAGCCCGCCCGATGACCGGCCTGTACCTGCAAGACGTGACCCTGCGCGACGGCATGCACGCGCTCCGGCACCGCATCGGCCCGCGGACCGTCGCCGCCATCGCCGCCGCCCTGGACGCGGCCGGAGTCGACGCGGTGGAAGTGGCCCACGGCGACGGCCTGCACGGCGGCAGCCTCACCTACGGCCCCGGCAGCCACACCGATCGGGAATGGCTGGAAGCCGCCGCGGGCGCGCTCACCCGTGCCAGGCTCACCACGCTGCTGCTGCCCGGCATCGGCACCGTCGCGGACCTGCGCCGCGCCCACGACCTCGGGGTGCGTTCGGTCCGGGTGGCCACCCACTGCACCGAGGCCGATATCGCCGCCCAGCACATCGCGTGCGCCCGCGACCTCGGGATGGACGTCTCCGGATTCCTGATGATGAGTCACCTGAACAGCCCCGAGGGGCTGGCCGGGCAGGCGAAACTGATGGAATCCTATGGCGCGCAGTGCGTCTACGTCACCGACTCCGGCGGTCGCCTCACCATGAACGGCGTGCGGGACCGGGTCCGTGCGTATCGCGATGTACTGGACGACGCGACCGAGATCGGCATCCACGCGCACCAGAATCTGTCTCTCGCGGTGGCCAACAGCGTCGTCGCGGTGGAACAGGGCGCTACCCGGGTCGATGCCTCCCTCGCGGGTCTCGGTGCGGGCGCGGGCAATACACCCCTGGAGGCCTTCGTCGCGGTCGCCGACCTGTCCGGGTGGGAGCACCGCGCTGATCTGGACGCGCTCACCGATGCCGCCGACGATCTGATCCGTCCGCTGCTCGAACGACCGGTGCAGGTCGATCGCGAGACCCTGACCCTCGGCTACGCGGGCGTGTACTCGAGCTTCCTGCGGCACGCCGAACAGGCTTCCGGCACCTATGGCGTCGACGTGCGGACACTGCTGGTGGAGGCAGGACGCCGCGGCCTGGTGGGCGGCCAGGAGGACATGCTCGCCGATATCGCCCTCGACCTGATCGCGGAGGACGCGCGGCGATGAACTCAGAGCTGCGGCTGCGGGGGCAGCTCGCCGGTGGTCAGCTTCTGCGCCGCGCGCTTGGTCATGCCGAACATGCGCAGCACGTGGAAGGTCATCTCGTCGGTGAGCGTGCCCGCGTCGGCTTCGGGCCGCGCGTCGAGCATCTGGAGCAGACCCAGCAGCGCGCCGCCCGCGGCCATCACCGCCATATCGGGATCCATCGGCTCGAAGCGGCCCGCCTCCTGGGCGGCCACGATGTCGTGCCGGGCCCGCGGAGCCAGACCCTCGTCGCGCAGCAGGATGGAGGTGCCGGAGTTCAGGATCACCCGGACCCCTTCGGGCAGTTGCCGTTGCAGGCGGCCGGTCATGCGGAAGCTGACCGCGAACACCTCGGCGGGGTCGGTGTAGAGCGCCACGATGTCGTCACGCATCTCGCTGTAGATGTTCAGCGCGGCTCGGACGGCCTCGTCGAAAAGCTCTTCCTTGGAACCGAAGTGGTTGTAGAAGGAGCCGAACCCCACATCTGCGGCCTCGGTGATCTCCTGGATGCTCACCGAGGAACGGCCCTCCGACAGGAACTTCTGCGCCGCGCCCACCAAGGCGGCGCGAGTGCGTTCCCGCCGCCGATCGGTGCGGGTCCGCGCCTCCGGTGCTGCGGCCATGCGCTCCCTCGTTCCCCTCGGCACTGTTACCCGAATCGTATCTGACGAAAATATCAGAAGCGATTTCGATCATTATCGAAAGGCGAACCCCGTGACGAACTCTCGACCGGCACTCCGAACCGACCTCACCCGCCGAGCCGCACTCGGCGGCGGTCTGGCCGGCCTCGCCGCGGCCGCCCTGCCCGCAGGTCTCGCCACACCGGCGCGCGCCGAGCAGCCCGCACCGGCCGGGACCTACCGCATCGACCTGCACGCGCACTTCCTGCCGCCGGACTATCGGGCCGCGCTGCTCGAGCACGGCCACCTCACCATCGGCGGCTACCCGACCCCGGACTGGTCGCCCGAGCAAGCCATCGGCTTCATGGACTACTACGGCATTCAGGCGCAGGCGCTTTCGGTGTCCGACCCGGGCGTGTCGTTCCTGAGCGGCCGGGACGCCATCGACATGGCCCGGTACTGCAACACCTACGCCGCCGGACTGTTCACCGTCCACCCCACCCGGTTCGGCGCGTTCGCGGTCCTGCCGATGCCCGACCTCGCCGCCTCGATCGCGGAGGCGATCCACGCCCTCGACGAACTGCGGCTCGACGGCGTGATCCTGCTGTCCGCCTACACCGGCGTCTACCTCGGCGATCCCCGCTTCGAACCGCTGATGGCCGCTTTGAACCAGCGCAACGCCTACGTCTTCGTGCACCCGGCGGCCATCCCCGACAACGCCAAACCCGCCCTGCCGCTGCCGGACTTCCTCGAGGAGTTCACCTTCGACACCACCCGCGCGGCCACCATGATGATGGTCACCGGCATGACCCAGCGCTATCCCGGCATCCGCTTCCAGCTCGCCCACGCCGGTGGCGCCGTGCCGTTCCTGTCCCATCGCATCAGCGTCGCCTCCCAGTCGGTGCTGGGCCGACTGTGGCCCGAGGACCTGCCGAAACCCTCCATCCTCGACACCCAGCACCAGATCTCGCGCTTCTACTACGACACCGCACTGAGCGGTTCGGCCGCCGCCATGGCGAGCGTGCTCGCGGTCACCGGCCGCGACCACATCGTCTTCGGATCCGACTGGCCCTTCAGTGCACTCACCCTGCCCCAGATCGGATCCCACGACCCGGCTCCGGGACTGTCCGCCCTCTTCGACGCCGACCAGCGTATGGAGATCGAACACCACAATCCACTCCGCCAACTCCCACGGCTCGCGGACGCGGTCAATTCCTGAACGTGAAATTGTCAGCGTGAGCACAATGCTGGGCGGGTGCCCGAACCCCTGGCAGACTGCGAGGTATGACGACTGCCGACTGGGCCGATGTTGATCGCTACCTCGTCGAAACCCTGGTGGGGGACGAGGATTCGGGGGCGTTGCGGGCCAACGCGGAGGCGGGGTTGCCCGCCATCGATGTGTCGCCGCCGCAGGGGAAGTTCCTGTATCTGCTCGGGAAGTCGGTGCGGGCGCGGCGGGTGCTGGAGATCGGGACGCTCGGCGGGTACAGCACCACGTGGCTGGCGCGGGCCGTGGGGAAGTCCGGGCGGGTGGTGACGCTCGAATTCGAGCCGCTGCACGCGGAAGTCGCGCGCGAGAACCTGGATCGGGCCGGGGTGGGGGATCGGGTGGAGATTCGGGTCGGCGCGGCGCTGGACTCGCTGCCCGAGCTCGAGGCCGAGCGGCCCGAGCCGTTCGATCTGGTGTTCATCGATGCCGACAAGGTCAACAACACCAACTATGTGCGGTGGGCGTTGCGGTTGACGCGGCCCGGATCGGTGATCGTCGTCGACAATGTGGTGCGCAACGGCGCGATCGCGGACGCGGATTCCGGGGACGCGGCGGTGCGGGCCGGCCGGGAGGTCGTCGAATTCATCGCCGCCGAGCCGCGATTGGACGGGACCGTGGTGCAGACCGTCGGCGGCAAGGGGTGGGACGGATTCGCGTACGCGGTCGTGATCGGCGACGACGACTGACCGGTCACGGCCGCGGATCGGGGTTCGCGGCCAATTCCTCCCAATAGTCCACGTACGCCTGCTCGTGCATGATGCCCAGGCGCAGGATGCGGGCCCGCGAGGTGGCGCGGACGCTGTCGGTGGGGTCGATCTCGTCGTAGAGCGCCCGGTACATGTCCAGCCAATGCCGGTGTTCGGCAACCTGATTGCGGGCCAGCGCCACCACGTCGCCGGGTTCGCCCAGGTCGGCGAAGAACAGTTTCAGCTGGGCGGGGTCGCGGGTCTCGGGCTGGGGTGAGGTGGGATCGCCCAGCCAGCGGGTCAATTCGGCGCGCCCGGCGTCGGTGAGGTGGAAGATGCGCCGGCGGCGGCCGGACTCCTCGGTCTCCTCGCGGAGCAGGCCCTGATCGGCCAGGCGCGGGGGGACGCGGTAGAGCTGCGCGTGGGGGATGGGCCAGAACTTGTCGACGCTCTCCTCCAGACGCGCCTTGATGTCGTAGGGCGTCAGCGGTCCGTGGCGGGCGATGAGTCCCAGCACGATGTGGTCCTGCGGGCCTAACGCGGCCATTCCGAATCCCCTCTCTCGTTTGACACCGTATCGCCGAGACTATACCTTGGTGTCAGTCATACGGTATCAATGAGACTATTGGAGTGGATATGCGCGACTACGCCATCGACCTGTTCGACCGCTGGACCCAGATGTGGAACGGCGACCTCGCGTTGGCCGACGAGATCATGGCCCCCGCTTTCACCCTGCGCTACGCCCAGCCGGGCGCGGACGCCTACGACAGCGTGCGGGACCGCGCGGCCTTCGCCGCCGCCATCGACACCTTCCGGGCCGAGCGGCCGGGCCTGGAGTTCTCCACGCAGGGCATCCCGGTCGTCGAGATGGACGACACCCGAACCGGAATCATCGCCCGCCCCTACGGCGCCCGGATCACCGCACCGGACGGGACGATCGTGCGCGAACTCAGCGGCACCGACATCCTGCGCGCCGAGAACGGGCAGATCGTGGAGGTGTGGTCGGTGTCCGGCGGGGCCGAAGGGCGCAGCTTCTACGCTTGAGTCCATGTCGAAGCGCCGCGCGAACCGTCCCGCGCCCGAGGCCTGCCCGTGCGGGCTGCCCGCCGCCTATGCCGACTGCTGCGGGCGGCTGCACCGCGGCGAGCGGGCCGCCACCACCGCCGAACAACTGATGCGGTCCCGATTCAGTGCCTTCGCGGTTCAGGACGAGGCGTACCTGCTGCGCAGCTGGGACCCCGAAACCCGGCCCACCGAGGTCGATTTCGATCCGGGCATGCGCTGGGATCGGCTCGAGATCCTCGGCGCGACCGGTGGGGGACCGTTCCACACCGAGGGGACCGTGGAATTCCGGGCGCACTACCGGGCGCACGGGGCGGCGGGAGAACTGCACGAGAACAGTCGATTTCGCCGGGCCGAGGGCAAGTGGGTGTACCTCGACGGCGATATCGAGCACTGACCCCTTGCCGCCCCTGCGTATTCGCACACCGCGTGACTGTGCACGATCGGCAATCGTGCACAGCGTGCCACTACGGCTGCGCTCGGGGCGGCGACCAGCGGAAAGTCCCGACGGGAACACCGGCCCCGAGCGCGCGGCTCAGTCGCGCGAGAACGCGGCGGCCGCAGCCATTTCCAGATCCATGTACGGCTTCCCACTCACGTCCTCGATCACCTGGTGCATGGTTCCGCCGGTGAACGGGAACGGCGAGTGGTACCGGCCCGACACGGACTGGCCGGTGTCCCGGCCGACCCGGACGCCCTCCCCGACCCCGGAGAACACGGTCGGCTGGATCCGCATGTCATCGAGTGAACCCACCGGGTTCTCGTCGATGTAGAGGACGGCCTCACCCGTGGGCGTGTAGTGGTCGGGCCTGGTGCCGTGCCGTTCGTAGCGCACCCCGAGGATGTGATCGCCGAGCGGCACCCGGCAATCGGAGACGATGGCCTGCTCCTCCTCGCCGAGGAAGTTGTAGACGTAACAGAGGTGACCGTCCTGGACGAACAGGGCGTGCCCGCCGAGCCGCCCGCCGTGGGCGAACAGCACGCCCTCCGCGTCCGGGCTGACGATCGTCGTCTCGGCCAGCAGCGCGAACGAACGGCCCAGAATCTCGAGCGCAGCGCCCGGTCCGACCTCCGCACTGTCCGGGTAGTAGACGGCACGGTCCAGGCCCCTGGCGTACGTCGGCCGATAGCGCACCAGCGCGGAGACGATGTCGAGGTCATTGAGCGGCATCCCGTTGTACTTCTCCGCCTCGGAGAACCACAGCGCCTTCAATTCCTCGAGCTTCTCGGGATGCTCCTCGGCCAGGTCGTGCATCTGGCTGCGGTCCTGATCGATATGGAACAGCTCCCAGCGGTCCTTATCGAAGTGTCCCCAACCGGACGGGCAGGCCGCGTGCACGGTGTCGGCGAACCAGCCGCGATGCCAGATGCCGCGCGTGCCCAGCATCGAATAGAACTGGGTGTGCTTGCCGACATCGGCCTCGGCGTCGTCGAACAGGGCCCGGAAGCTGACTCCTTCGAGGGGACGCTGCGGCACGTTCTTCACCGTGTCCGGCGGCGTGATGCCCAGCAGCTCGTAGACGGTGGGGGTGACGTCGCAGACATTGAGGTACTGGTGGCGGATCTCGCCGCGGGCCGGGATGCCCGCCGGCCAGGCCATCAGGCAGGGGTCGGCGATGCCGCCCTCGTGGGAGGCGTACCGCTTGTACAGCTTGTACGGGGTGTTGAAGGCCATCGCCCACCCGATGCTGTAGTGGTTGTAGGTGGTCGGCAGACCCAGCTCGTCGAGCTTGACCAGGCTGTCCTCGATCGTGTCGATGTAGCCGTTGAAGAACTTCATCTCGTTGACCGAACCGTTCGGGCCGCCCTCGCCGCTGGCGCCGTTGTCGGAGAAGGCCACGATGATGGTGTTGTCCAGCTGGCCGGTCTCCTCGAGGTAGTCCAGCACCCGGCCGATCTGGGCGTCGGTGTAGGACAGGAATCCGGCGAACACCTCCGCCTGGCGGGCGAAGAGCCGCTTCTCGTTCTCCGACAGCGAATCCCAGGCGCGCACCGTGTCCTGCGCCGGCCACGGCTTGCCGTCGGCGCTGGTGACATCGCTGTACGGGTTCATGGGCGACAGCTCGGTGTTCTCCGGAATCAGGCCCATGCGCTTCTGGTTGTCGAGGACGATCTCGCGGTACTTCTCGTAGCCCATGTCGAACGTGCCGCGGTATCGGTCGGCCCACTCCTGAGCGACATGGTGCGGGGCGTGCCCGCAGCCCGGGCACAGGTACATGAACCACGGCTTGTCCGGGGCGATCACCTTGGCGTCGCGAATGAACTCGATCGATTTGTCGGCCAGATCCTTCGACAGGTGATACCCGTCCTCCGGCGAATACGGCTGCTCGATCGGGTGATTGTCGTAGACGAGATTCGGATACCACTGGTCGGCTTCGCCGCCCAGGAAACCGTAGAACCGTTCGAATCCGCGCCCCAGCGGCCAGTGCCGCTTCGATGCCGCGAGGTTCTCCTCCTCCAACGGCGTCATATGCCATTTGCCGACGGCGTAGGTGTTCCACCCGCGTTCGCCGAGCACCTCCGAGCACAGGGCGGTGTCGGCGGGGATGCGTCCCGACAGGCTCGGGAATCCGTCGCTGAACTCCTCGATGGTCGCCATGCCGACCGACGACGCGTTTCGCCCGGTCAGCAGTGAGGCGCGGGTGGGTGAACACAGTGCGGTGGTGTGGAATTGCGTGAATTGCACGCCACTGTCGGCGATCCGTTTCATGTTCGGCATGTCGACCAGGCCGCCGTAGCAGTCCCAGGTGGCGATGCCGATGTCGTCCCACACCAGATACAGCACGTTGGGCGCGCCGGGCGGGGCGGTCGGTTCCGCGTACGGTCCCCAATCGGCGACCGAATCACGAATATCGAGGGCGATATGTCCTTCGAACTTCCTGGCCATCATTCACCTCGGGAAAGGAGAATCGTTGGGAGTGATACCCAGCTCCGGCGTGACCGCTGGGAGTTCATCGACGCGTCGGTGATCACGCGGTTCCGGGACTCGGCGTCCGGAAACCGTGCGGATCACCCACCTTTCGCACCCCCCAAAGAGTACCGACCGGAATGTACTTGCGGTGGCGGTTGAACGAGCCCGATACCGAACGGTTTTCGGGGTGGGTCAGAGCGCGGCGCGGGCCGCGAAGCCGTCGCAGAGCGCGGTGAGGCCGGTGTCGAGCAGATGCTCCGGATTCAACAGGGCGGTGTCGCGGGTGCCCTCGAGTCCGGCCAGGGCGGGCGGCACCGGCCAGTGTGGATCGCCGTCGAGCAGCGCGGTCAGGCCTGACCGGTCTTCCCCGTCGCTGTCGCGGCCGTGCAGCATCCGGGCGCTGACCTCTTGCAACGCCACGCCCGCGATGTAGCTCCACACCGACAGCGACATCCGGGTCGCCTCACGGGCGCCCACGCCGAGTTCGGCGAACCCCTCGACCAGCCAGCTCAGCACGATCAGGCTGTGCTCGCCGAAGTTGTAGCGCGGCACCGCGAAGGTGAACAGCACCCACGGATGCTCCTGGTAGAGCCGCCAATCCACCTCGGCGGCGATGCGCACGCGGTCGCGCCAGGTCCAGTCCTGCCCCTCGGCCGGGGGATAGGGATTGCGGCGCGAGACCTCGTCGGTCATGGCGGCGAGCAGGGTGTCCTTGTTGGGGACGTGCCGGTAGAGCGACATGGCCCCGGCGTTCATCCGCTCGGCGATGCGGCGCATGGACAGCGCGTCGAGTCCGGACTCGTCGGCGAGGGCGATGGCGGTGTCGACGATGGCGGCCCGGGTGAGCTTGGCCTCGGTCATCGGACGAATTGTTCCCTTCCGGCGCGGGGTGTGCGTACACTGTACCCGCGCTCGAGCGTACGTTGTACGCCCGGGCGCGTTCCATGGACAGGGCCCGGTGGGCCCCGAGCAGCCCGAAGGATAGGTCATGACGAGTACCCTCGCGCGCCCCGGCGCGAAGACGCCGCGCCGTGCCTGGGCGGGCCTGGCCGTCCTGCTGCTCCCGGTCCTGCTGGTGTCGATGGACATGTCGGTGCTCTACCTGGCCATGCCCACCCTGACCCAGAGCCTGGATCCGTCGGCGACCCAACAGCTCTGGATCCTCGACATCTACGGCTTCATGATCGCCGGCCTGCTCATCACCATGGGCAACCTCGGCGATCGCATCGGGCGACGCAATATCCTGCTGGCCGGGGCCACCGTCTTCGGAATCGCCTCGGCGCTGGCCGCTTTCGCCCCCAGCGCGGGCGTGCTCATCGCGGCGCGGGCGCTCATGGGATTGGGCGGCGCGACACTGCTGCCCTCCTCGCTGGCGCTGATCTCCACCCTGTTCCCCGAGGACCGCTCCCGCGCCACCGCGATCGGCGTGTGGACGGCGTTCTTCGCGGGCGGCTCCGCGGTCGGGCCGATCATCGGCGGCGTGCTGCTGCACCACTTCTGGTGGGGCTCGGTCTTCCTCATCAACGCTCCGGTCCTGCTGGTGCTGCTGGTCTTGGGGCCGCTGCTGCTCCCCGAACACCGCGCCAGCGCGCGCGGCCCCCTCGACTGGGTGAGCGTGCTGCTGTCGATCGGCGGCATCCTGCCGATCGTGTACGCCATCAAGCGCTTGGCGGCCGAGGGCTTCGACCTGCCCGCGGTGGGCATCGGCATCGTCGGCGCACTGCTGCTGACCGCGTTCGTCCGCCGTCAGCGCCACCTGGAGGAACCGCTCCTGGATCTGAGCCTGTTCCGCCGCGGACTGTTCTCGGTGGCCATCGGCTCCAGCACGGTCGGCATGCTCGCCCTGGCCGGGATGAGCTACCTGACCAGCGTGTATCTGCAGTCGGTGACCGGCCGCGACCCGCTGGCCGCGGCGCTGCTCGGGATTCCGGGCGCGGTCGTGGTGTTCGTGTTCTCCATGAGCGGCGCGCGGATCGGGCGCGTGTTCGGCACCAAGACCACCTTCGTGCTCGCCTTGGGCCTGGCCGCGCTGGGCAACCTGATGCTGCTCGGGGTCGGCGTGAACGGCGGAATCGGCTGGTACGTGGCCGGATCCGTGGTCGCGGGCGCGGGCTTCGGCATCGCCTTCACCCTGGTGTCGGAGGTGGCGGTGTCCTCGGTGCCGCCGGAGCGGGCCGGTTCCGCGGTCGGAATCTCTGAGACCAGCTTCGAGCTGGGCAATGGCCTGGGCCTGGCGCTCCTGGGTTCGCTGGCCGCGCTGGTGTTCCGGTCCGGCGGGAACTTCGGGTCCACGCTGGGGGAGACCGTCGCCGAGGCGGGGGACGATACCGCCCGGATCGATTCGGCGCGCGAGTCGTTCGTGACCGGCATGCACGTCGCCACCACCGCCGGCGCGGTCCTGCTGGCCGCGATGGCGGCGATCGCGTTCTTCGCCAGGACCGGGACACCCGCGAAAGAGGCTGCGGTGAAAGCCGCTTCGCACTAGCCGAACAGACCGGTCCACACCTCGGTGATCCGGGCGCGCCAGGGCATGATCACCCGCTGATACAGCCGGCGCACCGGGTCGGCGAGGGCTCGCCACGCCCGGGCGACGGCCGCGAACAGCGGACGCAGCACCGTGCGATGCAGCCATCGGCACGGCGCCAGCACCGTGACCGCGACGACGGCGGTGGCCACCCGCCAGCCGAACACGATCACCGCGATGACCGCGTAGACGAGAGGGCGCAGCACCCAGCGCCACAGCTGCTTCGCGGGCCACACGATCAGCCACTCGACCAGCGGCTCGATAAAGGCGGTCACCAGCCAGCGGCCGCCGGGGCGCACCACATACCGCCACAGTGCTGAGAGTGGTATGGCGACAAGCCATTTCCAGGTCGTGGTCACAGCCCGCACGATGCCCTCCACCAGGGGGTTCACGATCGTGCGGAACAGCCACGGGATGCCGGGCTTCAGCACTCTTCGCCACAGCCATTCCTCGATAGCGCGCTGGATCGGGCGCAGGAAGTACGCGAGCAGGAACGCCCCGATCGGCGTGAGCACCATGCCGAACAACAGTTGCTGGATCAGCAGATGCCACAGGTAGTTGCGCACGAAGTCGCGCAGCGGCCGGAACACCCAGTCCCGGAACAGGATCGCGAGCGGCTTCGCGAGATGGTCGGCGAACAGCCGGAACGCCGCCGCGATCAGCCGCGGCACGCGGGTGATCCCCTCCCACAGCAGCCGCGGCGGCACGAACACCACCAGCACCACCGCGCGGGCGCACCAGCCCCAGAATGTCACCTGTTCCGGCGTCGGCCGCTCCGGTGTTCGAGTGGTCGTCATCGGTTTCCTTCCCCCGGGATATCGTCCTCATCCTGGTGCAGGAATCCGCATTGCGGCCAGGGTATTTCCACTCATTCGCGATCACATACCGGTCCGGCGGTTAGGCTCGGAAACGTGGCTGAGCACGACGCCCCGAACCAGCCGGCCGGGCCGAACGGCCGACCGCTGGCCGAACGCGTGGCGACCAGAATCTTCTACCCGACCTCCCGGCCGCGCGCGAAAGCCCTGCGCGAGGCGGTGTCGGGCACCGTGATCCTGGTGACCGGGGCCTCACACGGCATCGGCAAGGCGGCGGCCCGGAAGCTGGCCGCCGCGGGTGCGACGGTCCTGCTGGTCGCGCGGTCGCGCGAGGACCTCGAGGACGTGGCCGCCGAGATCACCGCCGCGGGCGGGATCGCGCACGTCTACCAGTCCGACATCACCGAATTCGACGCCGTCGAAGAGCTGGGCCGCCGGGTGCTGGCCGAACACGGCCGGGTGGATGTGGTGATCAACAACGCGGGCCGCTCGATCCGCCGCCCGATCGACGAATCCTATGACCGCTTCCACGATTTCACCCGCACCATGGACGTCAACTATCTGGGCCCGGTGCGGCTGCTGCTGACCCTGCTGCCCGGTATGCGCGAACGCGGCCGCGGGCACATCGTGAACATCTCCACCTGGGGTCTGCGCATGCCGCCCGCGCCGCGCTGGGCGGCCTATGGCGCCTCGAAGGGCGCGTTCGACATCTGGCTGCGGACGGTGGCCACCGAGATCGCCGCCGACGGCGTCACCACCACCTCGGTGTACATGCCGCTGGTGCACACCCGCATGAGCGCGCCCACCGACTTCTCGGGAGTGCCCGGGCTGACCGCCGACGAGGCGGCCGACCTGGTCTGTCACGCCGTGGTCGCGCGGCCCCTCGAGATCTCGCCGTGGTGGACCGGCCCGGTGCAGGCCTGGACGGATCTGCGACGCGGGGCCGCGCAACGGTTCATGGAACGCGGCCTCGGGCGGCGGTCAGGGGGCTAGTACCACTTTGCCGGTGGTCGCCCGGGTCTCCAGGGCGTGGTGCGCGGCCGCCGCCTCGGCGAGCGGGAAGGACCGCACGGCCGGACGCAGCCGGCCCGCCGCGGCCTCGGCCAGCGCGCGAGTCTCCAAGGCGCGCAAGCCGCCTCCGCGCTGCAGCATCGGCGGACCGAGCGTCACCTGCGAGGTGATGCCGCGCGCGGCCAAGGCCTGCTCGTCGAGTTTCACTTCCCCGCCGGACCAGCCGAACACCAGGCGCACGCCGCCGTCGGCGAGCAGATCGACCGCGGTGCGCGCGATCTCGCCGCCGATCCCGTCGAACAGCAGGGTCGCGGGCCGCTCCCCGTATTTGGCGCGCACGGCCTCGGGCCAGGACGGATCGAGATAGTCCAGCGCGAGATCCGCGCCGTTCTCGTACACCTGATCGGTCTTCACCGTCCCGCCCGCGAGCCCGATGACGGTCGCGCCCGCCGCCACCAGATACTGCACCAGCAGGGTGCCGATGCCGCCCGCCGCGGCCGGAACCAGGGCCACGGTCTCCGGGCCCACCTCCGCGAAACTCAGAATGCCCAGTGTGGTCCGGCCGGTGCCGATCATGGCTACCGCCGATGCCGCGTCGAGGCCGTCCGGAATCGGGTGCAGCCGTTCGGCTTCGGTGACCACGAGCTCGGCGTAACCTCCCGGCGCCTGCCCGATGTGGGCGACAACCGCGCGCCCGAGCCAGCTTTCGTCGACGCCGGGCCCGACCCGGTCCACGGTCCCGGCGATCTCGCGGCCCGGAATCGTCGGCAGCTCGGGCAAGGGCAGCGGGCCGCCCGCCACGCCCTGCCGCATCGAGGTGTCCAGCAGGTGCACCCCCGCCGCGCGGACCGCGATCCGGACCTGCCCGGCCCCGGGTTCGGGGTCCGCGACGCTCTCGTACCGCAGGTTCTCGGCGGGCCCGAACTCGTGAAGACGGATGGCGTGCACGGCGACTCCTCTACCTCGTTGACGTTCTGCCCGCCCAGTCTGCGACCTCAACTATTGTTCAGGTCAAGTCACGCATTTTGAAACAAACACCGTTCACACCTGTGGAACGTGGGTTAGTCTCGCTGCGATCACATCCGGTGAGGATGCTGTGTGAGAAAGGGAAATTCATGAAAAACGTTGCACTGAAAGCCTTTGCCGTCGCCGCCATCGCCTCCGGCATCGGCGCCGCCCCGGCCATGGCCGCCCCGGTCGAGTTGGTGCCCGTCACCGACACCGGCGCCGCCCCGGTCGCCGGGCTGGTGCCGATGACCGGCTCGGCCGGGCTGTCCAACTCCATCACCTGTGCGCTGCAGAGCATCTCGGCGGCCATGCCCTGCCTGCTCACCTAGTCGACACCGCCGCTCCGGGTGCCGCTTAGGATCGACCCATGCGACACCCGGACGTGCGCCGATGAGCCTGGCCACCCTGCTGACCCTCGCCGACTCCCGGCTGCCGATCGGCGGGCACGTGCACTCCGGCGGCGTCGAGGAGGCCATCGCCTCTGGGCTGCTGCGCGACGTGCCCAGCGTGGAACTGTTCCTGCGCCGCCGCATCCGCACCTCGGGGCTGGTGGCGGCCTCGCTGGCCGCGGCCGTCTGCGCGGGCACCCTCGACCCGCGGCGCGCCGAACTCGAGGCCGACGCGCGCACCCCGTCCCCGGCCGCCCGCACCGCCTCTCGCGCCCAGGGCCGTGGCCTGCTGCGGCTGGCCAAACAGGTCTGGCCGCACGCCGAGTGGCGCGCGCTCGGCACGCGTCCCCATCTGTCCACCGTGTTCGGCGTGGTGGGCACGGTGTGCGAGGCCACCCCGGCGGACATCGCGGCCGTCACCGTCTACACCACCATGACCGGGGCGGCCACCGCCGCACAGCGCCTGCTCGCCCTCGATCCGGCCGCCGTCGCCGCCTGCACCATTCGCCTCGCCCCGGTGTGCGACGCCACCGCCCGCGCCGCCACCGAATCGCTGGCCGCGCTGTCCGACCCGCTGCAGGACGTGCTCGCCGAACGACACCCCCGCCGGGACATGCCGCTGTTCGCGTCGTAGCCGGTCACAGGCCAGGTAACACCCGGTTTACGTGACTGGGTCAGGATGGGGGTGAAAGGAGCGCACATGCCACCTCACCTCATCGACGGGGAACCGCACGATCACAGTCACGACCGGCCCAAGCGGGAGCGCACGCCCGGGGAACCGGTGCGGATCGGGATCGGCGGTCCGGTCGGATCGGGCAAGACCGCGCTGACCGCGGCCCTGTGCCGGCAGCTGCGCGACGAGCTGTCGCTGGCCGTCCTGACCAACGACATCTACACTACCGAGGACGCCGACTTCCTGCGGCGCAACGCGGTGCTGCCGGACGAGCGCATCACCGCCGTGCAGACCGGCGGCTGCCCGCACACCGCCATCCGGGACGACATCACCGCCAACCTCGACGCCATCGACGACCTGATCGAGGCCAACCCGCCGCTGGATCTGATCCTGGTGGAATCCGGCGGCGACAACCTGACCGCCACCTTCTCCTCCGGCCTGATCGATGCCCAGATCTTCGTGGTGGACGTGGCCGGCGGCGACAAGGTGCCGCGCAAGGGCGGCCCGGGTGTCACCTGGTCGGATCTATTGGTCATCAACAAGACCGATCTGGCCCCGATGGTCGGCGCGGATCTGTCGGTCATGGAACGTGATTCGACGACCGTGCGCGAGGGCCGCCCGTTCGTGTTCACCTCCCTCACCGAGGACCCGGCCGCGACGCCGGTGCTGGCGTGGGTGCGCGAGCAGCTGCGGCTGGCCGCCGAACAGGATGCGGGCGTTGCCCATTCGCTCACCGCGGGCGGTGCCCATTCGCTCACCGCGGGCGGTGCCCATTCGCACTGAGCTCCGCATCACCGCGGCCGCCGGGACGCTGCCGCGCATCCACGCGGTCGGCGGCCTGGCGGCGCGGCACACGGGCCCGGACACGGTGCACCTGATCGGCACCGCCGCCACACCGCTGGGCGGCGACGTCCTGGACATCACGATCACGGTGGGCGCGGGCGCGCGGCTGCGGGTGCGGTCGGTGGCCGCGACCATCGCGCTGCCGGGCCGCGAGACCCGGAAGTCGGTGGCGCACTGGCGTTTCGAGGTGGCCGCGGACGGAGACCTGGACTTCGATCCGGAACCGACCGTGGTCGCGGGCGGCGCGGAGCACGACACGTTCACCACGGTGCGCCTGGAAGACGGTGCGCGGCTGCGACTTCGGGAACGGGTGCAGATCGGCCGCGCGGGGGAGGACCACGGTCACTGGACCGGGGAATTGATCGCGGATGTCGGTGCGATTCCGCTGCTGCGGCACCGACTGGAACTGGGTTCCGAGGCGATCACCGATGACGCGCTGTCGGGGCCGCGGGCACTGGAGAGCGTGCTCACCTATCCCGACGATCGCCCGGCCGATACGGCGGGCCTGGATCAGGCGCTGCTGCCACTGGCCGCCGGTGGCACGCTGTTCACGCGGACCGGTCGACTGCTGACGGCCTGACCGGCGTATCGGAAACGGCTGTCGCGCACGAACTTCGATCCGCCGCGGAGCCTTCGGGTCACGGCGGGTCGCGTTCACGGCGGGAACCGACCTCACCGCTGGTTTCCGCCGCGTGCGCACATCTACCTGGTCAAAGCGGCCTCGTCGGGGAGGGATCAGTCGCCGACGACGCGGGGCGGTGCGTTGAATCCGTTGAACGCGCCGACGGCGGCGCCGAGCTGGAGGGAGCTCTTGGTGTCATTCGGAATGTGCAGGCCCTCATAGGGATTCACATTCGGGGAGGCCGCGGCCGGCCACTGGGCCCTGGGCGCGTCGCCACGCTGCGCCACCGGAGCGACCTCGGACGGGGCGGCGTTGGCGGCACCGGATCCGACGATCGCCATGACTAGCGGGACCGCACCCGCCGCCACCACGTTGCCGACCTTGTTCCGGTGCGGGTTGAGCGCTCGGTGCTTACCTGCGGCCATACATGACCTTTCTGGACAGGGGGAACATCGGGACGACCGACATTCGAACCCGCCGACCACCTGGATTGGTGAGGAAAGGGACGGCCGAAAATCCTTGCGATAACCGAAAATTAGCGGATTGAGCGGGTTTCGACGAGGCAAGAGGCCGGAATCCCTGGTAACGGATTCCGGCCTCGCTAGCTCGGCGATCACTCCTGGACGGACGCCTCTTCGGCGCTCGGCGCGTCCACCGTGGTGGTGTCGTCGGCACCGGTCGCCCGGTCCACGACGGCGCCAGGGGTGGCCGGAGCCAGGTAGCCGTTGACCGCGCCGACGGCGCCACCGATCACGGCCCCGACAGTCGCCGTCGGCATCGCGATCAGGCTCGCGATCAGGCTCGCGCCCGCGGCCGGGCCGAAGACCCAGCCCGCCGGTGCGAACGGCGTGGCCGCCACCGCGCCGATGACACCGCCCGAACGCCGGTGGTGGCGGACCCGCACGGGGAGGACGACCTCGGCGGCGGGCTCGATCAGTTCGTCCGGGGCGACCTCGGCTGCGGTGGCGGCCAGATAGGTGTGCGCGCCGTGGCCATGGCCTGCGGCACCGGCACGGCCAGCTTGCCGAACGGGGTGTCGATGACCACGCCCGGCTGGGTGTCGGTGCCGTCCGGCAGCATGGCGCCGGGCTGGTTGTCGACCACCGCCGGCTGGGTATCGTCGGGCGAAACCGGTTCCGCCGCACTGGTTCCGGCGGCGGCGAGGGCGGCGACCAGCGGCAGCGCGCCCGCGACCGCCAGTGTGCCCAGGCGCCGTCGCGGCGGCGAAACAGTATCGACCGGTTGGCGTTTGCCCATGAATGACCTTTCTTCCGAATATCGACAGACGTCGAACATTCGGATCCGGCTGGTGCCCGGATTGGTCTGGACACGCCGCCCAATCAGCCCCTCATTCGTAAGGACGGCCGGGCCGGGCTGTCAGCCCGCGCGCTGTTCGGTGGATTTCGCCGATTCGGAATTCGCGACGGATTTGCCGTTGCCGGAAGCGTTTTCGGCCGCGCCGATCTGTTTGGCCAATTCCAGTGCCTCGGCGGGATCGTCGAGCGCCTCGAGCGCGAGCCGCGCGAACACCCACTGCTCGGTGGCCGCCATCTGACCGCGGTGGCGGCCCAGGAACGACACGAACCACTCCAGCACCGTGACGAACCGGCTGCGGAAGCCGACCAGGTACCACAGGTGCAGACCCAGCCAGGCCAGCCACGCGAAGAAGCCGCTGAACTCCAGCTTGCCCACCTGGCAGACCGCGGAGAACCGCGACACCGTGGCCATCGAGCCCTTGTCGAAGTACTTGAAGGGCTTGCGGCCCTCGACCTTCTGCTTGCCCTCGGTCTCGGCCTTGATGGCCTTGGCGGCGTAGGTGCCGCCCTGGATCGCGCCCTGGGCCTGCCCGGGCACGCCCGGCACCGACATCAGGTCGCCGACCACGAACACGTTCGGGTAGCCCTTGATGGTGAGGTCCGGTTCGACGATGACGCGCCCGGCCCGGTCCACCTCGGTGCCCTTGGACTTGTCGGCGAGGATCTTGCCCAGGCCGCTGGCCTGCACGCCCGCCGACCACACCTTGCAGGCGGATTCGATGCGGCGCTCGGAGCCGTCCTTGTCCTTGACGGTGACCCCGCGCGCGTCGACATTGGTGACGATGGCGTTGAGCTGTATCTCCACGCCCATCTTCTCGAGCCGCTTGTGCGCCTTGGCGCCCAGCTTGGGGCCCATCGGGGCGAGCACCGCGCCCGCGCCCTCGACCAGGATGACGCGTGCGTCGCGGGTGTCGATATTGCGGAAGGTGCCGTCCAGGGTGCGGTCGGCGAGTTCGGCGATCTGCCCGGCCAGCTCGACGCCGGTGGGGCCGGCGCCGACCACCACGAAGGTCATGAACCGGTCGCGGGTCTCCTGGTCGGTGGCCAGTTCGGCCTCCTCGAAGGAGCCCAGGATGCGCGCGCGCAGTTCGAGGGCGTCGTCGATGGTCTTCATGCCCGGGGCGTAGGTGGCGAAGTGGTCGTTGCCGAAGTACGACTGCTGCGCGCCCGCGGCCACGATGAGGCTGTCGAAGGGGGTGACGTAGTCCCGGTTGAGCAGGCGCGAGGTGACGGTGCCGCCCTCGAGGTCGATATCGGTGACCTCGCCCATGATCACCTGCGTGTTCTGCTGCTTGCGCAGCACGATGCGGGTGGCCGGGGCGATCTCGCCGACGGACAGGATGCCGGTCGCGACCTGGTACAGCAGCGGCTGGAACAGGTGCGTGGACGTCTTGGAGATGAGTGTGATGTCGACGTCGGCCTTGCGCAGGTGCTTGCAGGCGAACAGTCCACCGAACCCGGACCCGATCACCACCACCCGATGGCGCTGTGCGACGGAATTCTCGGCGTTCATCTAGTTCCTGCTCCTCGCCAGACGGTGAAACTACGACAACTCACGCACAACGGTAATGCAGTGTGAGTAGCGCAGCCCAATCAGGACCGACCGAAAACAGACCTTCCAGACAGCTCACTCGAAAATACAATATGGACGGTCGTTCAGTGCGGATTGGCGTGAGGCCCGCGGCGGGCGGCCGCGAAGGCCGCCCGCGCTCGTGATCGGGTGAGGTGGCTCAGCGCCCCTGGAAGAGCAATTGCGCCACGCGCGTGGTGGTTTCGGAGCCTTCGAGGTAGCCGCCCTGGTTGCCCTGCTCGGTCATGATCGCCAGGGTGTAGCGCTCACCGGGACCGGCGAAGCCGACCGAGTTGACCACCCAGCCGCCCTGCTCGTCGGACCAGCCGTTCTTCAGACCCGGGTTCATGGCCGCGCCCGCGCCCCACACGCCCCAGTGCTGGTTGGTGTCGACCCGGCGCATGCGGTCGAGCAGGTACGCGCGGTCGTCGGGGTGCATGCGGGTGAGGATGTTGTCCATCAGCCGATCCAGGTCGGCGGGCGAGCACTGCTGGAAGCCCCAGTCCGGAAACAGCTTGATCTGCTCGATCGAGGTGGTCGGCGGCAGCGGGACCAGCCCGACCATGCCGTTGGCCCGGAAGGCGTTGTTGAACGCCATGCGGTCGAAGCCGGCGAACTTGTTCCACAGGATGTCGGCGGCATTGTCGTTGGAGGTTGCCAGCATCGACTCCATGAGCGCGCGGTCGTCGGGACCGAGCGTGATGGCGCCGACCCGGGCGCGATTCAGCAGATCCTCCGCGATCGCCAGCTTGATGGTGGACGCGGTCCAGAAGTTGGTGTCCGCGTTGCCATTCCGGTAAATGCCGCCGGTGACGCGGTCGCGCATCACATAACCGGTGACGCCGGGGCGGGTGGCGAGATAGTCGTCGACCGCGGCGATGCGTCTGCTCATATCCGCGTCGAATCCCGCGATCGGGCCCTGTGCGTGCGCGGGGACCGCGCCGGCGACGGGAATGAGGACGGGCGCGGCCGGAATCAGGGCAGCGGCCGCGAGGACACAAGCGGAGGAGGCCACGCGCCGGGCCTTGGGGGAACGCACGAGGGATCACAATAGAGGGGACAATGCCCGATTCGCACGTCTTGCAGGTGATCGGGTTGTCTGTTATCGAATCGACACTGTCACACGGATTTTCGTGTACGGCTCGCGAGTTTCATCCGGATCAGCGGAAAGCCGCCCGTAGCTCTTCGATTCCGCGGCCATTGAGCCGGTAGCAGTGCTCGAAGGCCTCGGTGTGGCGGTCCCGCGGCCAGGACTGCAGCACCACGCCGCGTCCGTAATGTCGGGAGTTGACCAGCTCCCAGCGCTCTCCCACCCGTCGCACCGTGAACCCGGTTCTGGGCACCAGGGGAATCACCGACGCAGACATGTACGCGGACCAGCCTTTCAGCGAGAATTGAGAACCACCCCGAAAGGCACTGTCGCATACCACACTCGAATTTCGCAGTGACGCGCCCTAGCAAATATCCGGCATGTGGCAGGTGTCACCCGGCGAGCCGCGCAGCTCGGTGTTTGCATGTCGTTCGCCGACTGTATAAACACAGGTCGTGCACATTCACCGGGCGGAACGAGCGGACACGCTCGCCGACGCGCTCGCCGGGCTGCTGATCGAACCGCTCGGCGATCCGTTCACCCCGGAAGTCGTCGCGGTTCCCGCCAAGGGGATCGAGCGCTGGCTCACACAGCGGCTGGCCACGGTACTCGGCGCGGGTGGTGACCCCGACCCCGGTGCGGCTGGTGGGCTCGGTACCGACGGGATCTCGGCCAATATCGACTTCGCGGATCCGGCGGCGCTGGTGTCGGCGGTCCTCGCCGAGGCGACGGGAGTGGATCCGGAGCAGGATCCGTGGTCGCCGGAGCGACTGGTCTGGACCTTGTTGCCGGTCCTCGACGACGTGCTGTCCGAACCCTGGAGCGCGGTGCTCGCGCGCCACCTCGGCCACGGCGACGCGGGCGGGTACCGGGTGGGACGCCGGTACGCGACGGCGGCGCGGATCGCGGCGCTGTTCGACAGCTACGGCACCCAGCGCCCGGCCATGATCACCGAGTGGGCCGCGGGCGGCGACACCGACGGCGCGGGGCACGCGCTCCCGGCGGATCTGGTGTGGCAGGCGATGCTGTGGCGGCGGGTGCGCGGCGTGGTCGGGGTGCCCAGTCCCGCCGAGCGGCTGGCGGCGGCGTGCGCCCGGCTGCGGGCCGAGCCGTCGATCGTCTCGGTGCCGGAACGGATTTCGCTGTTCGGAGTGACACGGCTGACCACCGATCAGCTGGAGGTGCTGTCGGCGCTGTCGACCGGTCGGCAGGTGCACTTGTGGTTGGTGCACCCCAGCCCGGCGCTGTGGACCAAGCTCGCCGACGCCGAGGTGATCCCGAATTCCGCCGTGCGCGTCCGGCATCCGCTGCTCGCGGCGCTGGGCCGGGATGTGCGGGAGCTGCAGGAGCGGCTGGCGGGCTACGACCACATCGACACCTATCACCCGGGACCGGACGAGATCGGGCCGCGCACGCTGCTGTCGGAGCTGCAGGCCGCGGTGCGTCAGGACCGCTGGTCGCTCATGCCCGACCCGGGCCTGGTGGACGGGACGGTCACCGTGCACTCCTGCCACGGGCCGTCTCGGCAGGTGGAGGTGCTGCGTGACGCGCTGCTGAGCGTGTTCGCCGCCGATCCGACGCTGGAACCGCGCGACGTCATCGTGCTGTGCCCCGACGTGGAGAGCTACGCGCCGCTGGTGCGGGCGGCGTTCGGACAGTGGTCCCTCGACGGGGCCGAGCCGGGGCATCCCGCGCACGGGCTGCGGGTGCGGCTGGCCGATCGCGCCCAGCGCGCGGTCAATCCGGTGCTGGATGTGGTGGGCACGCTGCTGGAGCTGGCCGACGGCCGCGTCACCGTGACCGAGGCGCTGGATCTGTGTGCGACCGAACCGGTTCGGGTGCGCTGCGGATTCGACGACGACGATATCGAGCGGCTGCGGGAATGGGCGGCCGAGACCGGGGCGCGCTGGGGGATCGGGCAGCGGCAGCGGCAGGCGTTCGGGCTGGGCGACTTCCCGCAGAACACGCTCAATGCGGCGGTCGACCGGATCCTGCTCGGGGTCGCGGCGGGCGAATCCAGTGAGGACTGGCTGGATCTGGTGCTGCCGCTGGACGACGTGGACAGCAATGACATCGACCTGGGCGGCCGGTTCGCCGAATTCGTGGACCGGCTCGCGGTGTGCCTGCGCGACCTGCGCGGCTCCACCCTGGACGAGCCCGCGGGCAGCGCGCGGCCCGCGTCGGAATGGGCCGCGGTGCTGGGGCGCGCCCTGGATCTGCTGACGGAGGTGCCGTCGGGTCAGGGCTGGATGGCGGTGCAGGCGCGTCGCGAACTGGCGACGGCGCTGGAACCGGCCGGTTCGATTCCCTTGCGGCTCAGTGATATCGGCGCGCTGCTCACGGCGCGGCTGGCCGGTCGGCCCTCGCGCGCCAACTTCCGCACCGGGGAGCTCACGGTGTGCACCATGGTGCCGATGCGGTCGGTGCCGCACCGAGTGGTGGTGCTGCTGGGTCTCGACGACGAGGTGTTCCCGCGCGCGGGCGGCGTGGACGGGGACGATGTGCTGGCACGGCACCGATGCCCGGGGGATCGGGATCCGCGCAGCGAGGACCGGCAGCTGCTGCTGGACGCCATCATGGCGGCGGGGGAGCGACTGGTGTTGCTGCACACCGGATCCGATCCGGTCTCCGGCGCGCACCGACCGCCCGCGATCCCGCTGGCCGAGCTGCTCGACACCGTGCGCGCGCACATCGGCGCGGGGGCGATGGATCAGGTGGTGACGCGGCATCCGTTGCAGCCCTTCGATCGCCGCAACTTCCGGCCGGAGAATCCGTTCAGTTTCGACACCGTCGCGCTGGCGGGTGCGGTGGCGGCGGGTCGTGCACCGGAGCCGCGGCCACTGTTCCTGCCGACCACGCTGCCGGGCCGCGAGCCCGGGGATGTGGAGCTGGCCGATCTGGTGTCCTTCGCCGAGCATCCGGTGCGGGCATTCCTGTGGCAGCGCTTGGGAATTCGCGTGCCCGAGGACGAGGAGGAGATCGCCGACCGGCTCCCCATCGAACTCGACGGGCTGACCAAGTGGAATATGGGCGAGCGCATGCTGTCGGCGCGGCTCACCGGCGTGGATCCCACGGTGTTGCGGGCCGCGGAGTGGCGGCGTGGGACGCTGCCGCCGTTCGGGATGGGCGCGGCCGTGCTCGACGAGGTCGAGGGGACCGTCGACCAGCTGGTGCGGGTGGCGCGTCCGTTGCACGAGATCCCGTCGCGCACCATCGATATCGCGGTGGATCTGGGTGACGGGCGTCGTCTGACCGGCACCGTGCCCGACGTCCACGACGACGCGCTGCTGCGCACGACGTTCTCGCGGTTGGCCCCGAAGCATCGGATGGCGGCGTGGATTCGCCTGCTGGCGCTGGCCGCCACCGGGACCCATCAGTCGTGGCGCGCCATCACCATCGGGCGCGGGAAGCACCATCGTCCGGCCTGGCAGTCGACGCTCACCGCGCCGCCCGCCCCCCTGGCGCGGGGTCTGTTGCGGGAACTGGCGTTGTTGCGCGACGAGGGCCTCACCGAACCTCTGCCGATCGCGCCGTCGGCGTCGGCCACCTATGCCGAGCGCCGTCTCGCGGGCGCGTCGCCCGAGGACGCGCTGCATGCGGCGAGCCAGGACTTCGACGATCGCTTCGGTGAACACACCGACCGCTACTTCCGGCACATTCTGGGCCGGTCGCCGCGGTTCGATCAGCTGACCGAGGCCGCCGCGCCCGCGCTGCCGGGAGTCGAATCCGAACCGACCCGTTTCGGTGAGCTGGCGCGTCGTCTCTGGAATCCCCTGCTGACCAACGAGAATCAGGGTCAGCCATGACCACCCCGAGGAGGACTCTCCTGCCCGTGACCGTCCCCGGGAGCCCCGCATGACCGACGACCTGTTCTCGTTCACCGATCCGGATCTGGCCCCGCGCCCCGCGCGGCGAAGGCTGCTGCGGGCGGACCCGGCGGTGGAAGAACCGCGGCGTCCGGAGGGCGCGCCGGCTGATTCCGGCGCCCCGGATCTGTTCGACACGGCCGAACCGACACCGCTGGGTGGGCTGGACTCGGGCGCCGACGCGCGCGAAACGGTCGCCGAGGCGGCCGATTCCGGCGGGCCGCAGGGGCTGTGGGCCGCCGCTCCCGAGGCGACCGGTCGGCAGGAGTCGCAGCCTGCCGATCCGTCCGGGGCGCGCCACGATTCGGATACCACCGGTGCGAGCGTCTCGCTGCGCTCGGGTGATGACTCCGCGGGACAAGGGTTGTGGGACGACGGTTCGGCGGCATCGCGATCAGCGCAGGGAACGGTGTCCGGGGACGGCGCGTCCGGAACCACCGCCGCATCAGGGGCTTTCGCGGATTCGGCGAACCGGTTCGAGCTGACCGGGCCGCTGCCGACGGGGACGACCGTCCTCGAAGCGAGTGCGGGCACCGGAAAGACGTACGCCATCGTCGGATTGGCGGTTCGATTCGTCGCCGAGCTGGGCGTGGATGTCTCGGAGCTGCTGCTGGTGACGTTCAGCCGGGCGGCGACCCAGGAATTGCGGGAGCGCACCCGGGATCGATTCGTCGCGGTGGCGGCCGCGCTGGCCGAACCGGAGCGGGCGCTCGCGTCGAACGACGAGCTGATCCGGCATCTGGCACAGGGCAACCCGGGCGAGATCGCGACCAGGCGGGAGCGGCTGCTGACGGCGCTCTCGGACTTCGACGCGGGAACCATCGCCACGACCCACAGCTTCTGTCAGCGGATGCTCGACGAGCTGGGGCTGGCGGGGGAGCAGGACCCGGGGGTGCGGCTGGTCGAGAGCGTCGCCGATGTGGTGTCCACGGTCGCCGACGACCTGTATCTGAGCCGGTACGCGCGCGGCGGATCGGTGTTCGGTCCCGCCGACGCGCAGCGACTGGCCACGGCCGCGGTCGGCGACCCGCACGCGCTGCTGATGCCGGAGGCCGAGGGCGACGACGATCCGGCGGCCGAGCGGGTGGCGTTCGCGTCGGCGGTGCGGGTGGAAACCGCTCGCCGCAAACGGCTTTCGGGACTGCGGGACTTCGACGACCTGCTGGTCCTGCTGCACGAGGTGCTCGCCGACCCCGAGCACGGCCCGCGCGCCTGCCGGCGGATCCGGGACCGGTATCGGGTGGCGCTGGTCGACGAATTCCAGGACACCGACCCGCTGCAGTGGGACATCCTGCGCCGCGCCTTCCACGGGCACGCCACCCTCGTGCTGGTCGGCGACCCGAAGCAGGCGATCTACGCCTTCCGCGGCGCGGAGGTGCTCAGCTACCTGGACGCGGTGGCGCACGCCGACAGCAAGCGGGAACTGACCACCAACCGGCGCAGTGACGCGGGGCTGCTGGCCGCCCTCGAGCACGTGCACGGCGGTGCGGCCCTGGGGCACAAGGAGATCACCGTGCACCGGGTGGCGGCGACGCGCCCGTTCTCACGGCTGTCGGGTGCGCCCGAGCGGGTGACGCCGCTGCGGCTGCGGTGCCTGCCGCGCAGTGGGGCCGGACCGCTCAACAAGTCCGGGTATCCAGCGGTGGGCCGGCAGCGGGAGCGGGTGGCCATCGATGTGGCCGCCGATATCGTCGGGCTGCTCGGGTCCGGGGTGCGCATCGATGCCGGGACTCCCCGCGAAAGGGGCATCGGGCCCGGCGATATCGCGGTGCTGGTCCGCAATCGCGCGCAACTGGAGATGGTGCGGACCGAGCTGGAGGCGGCCGGGGTCGCCTCGGTGCTGGCCGGCGGCGCGAGCGTGTTCGGGACGCCCGCGGCCACCGAATGGCTGTGGGTGCTGCGGGCGGTGGAGCAGCCGCATCGCGGGGACCGCGTGCGGCTGGCGGCCGGGACGGTGCTGCTCGGGGTGAGCGCGGCCGAGATCGACGCCGGGGGACCCGATCTGGTGGGTCGGCTCAGTGCGGATCTGCGCGACGCGGCCCGGCTGTTCGCCCGCGCCGGGTTCGCGGCGGTCGCCGAGAAGCTCAGTGCCGAAACCCGATTGGCGCCGCGTCTGCTGGCTCTCGAAGGCGGGGAACGGCAGCTCACCGACCTGCGGCAGATCGCGCAGCTGCTCGACGACGCGGCCTTGCGTGAGGGTCTGGGACTGTCCGCGCTGACCAGGTGGCTGGCCGACCGCGTGCGCGATCCGGCCTCCGGGAGCGTCGCCGATCGGAGCCGTCGGCTGGATCGCGACGCCGCAGCCGTGCAGGTGGCGACCGTGCACGCCAGCAAGGGGCTCGAATTCCCGGTCGTGTACCTGCCTTTCGCGTGGGACGCCGCGAAGCTGCGCAATCCGCCGACGCTGCTGTTCCATGACGAGCAGGGTCGCCGCGTCCTCGATGTGGGCGGCTCCGAAGCTCCGGGCTACAACTCCCGGCGTCTGCGCGCCGAAACCGAGGAGCAGGCCGAGGAACTGCGGCTGCTCTACGTGGCGTTGACACGGGCGGGCGCGCAGGTTGTGGCGTGGTGGGCGCCGGCCTACGACACCCAGACCGCGCCGCTGCACCGCATGCTGCTGGGGCGCGAACCGGGCAGCCCCGCCGTCGCGGACAAGGTGCCGGTGCCCGCGGATTCGGTAGTGCTGGAACGGATCCGGGAGTGGGCGTCGACCGCGGAACCCGGGGTCATCGCCGTCGAGCCGGTGCGGGAGATCGCCCGTGCCCGGCTGCCGCACGACGACACGGCCACGGCCTCCGAGCCATTGGCCGCGGCCCGCTTCGACCGGGTGCTGGATCAGGCGTGGCGGCGGACGTCCTATTCGGCGTTGACCGCGGGCGCGCACGACGCTCTGCCCGCCGCCGATCTGCCCGAGGGCGGCGGTGTCTCCGACGAACCGGCTGATCCGGCTGTGCTCGCCGACGATCTGAGCGCGTTCGCGGGAGCCGCGCCCTCGCTGATGAATTCGCTGCCCTACGGCGCGGAGTTCGGCACCCTGGTGCACGAGGTCCTGGAGTACGTCGACACCGACGCCGCCGACCTGGCCGCCGAGATCCGGGCCCGCTGCCTGCACGCGGTGAACGAGCAGATGTTCGACGCGGACCCCGACGTGTTGTCGGGGGCGCTGCTGGCGGTCATGCACACGCCGATCGGGGACGGGACGCTCGCCGGGTTCTCGGCGCGGGATCGGTTGAGCGAACTCGATTTCGAACTGCCGCTCGCCGGCGGCGACGATCCGGTCGCAGCGCGGGTGACCGTGCCGCGTATCGCCGATCTGCTGCGTCGGCACCTGCCCGCCGACGACGTGTTCGCGCCCTACGCCGATCAGCTCGCGCACCTGGACGACACCCCGTTGCGCGGGTACCTGACCGGCAGTATCGACGCCGTGTTGCGGACGGCCGGGCCGCGATTCCTGGTCGTCGACTACAAGACCAACCGGCTCGGCGTCGGTGATCTCACGGTGGCGCACTACACCCGCGAGCGCATGGCGGCGGAGATGATGCGCTCGCACTACCCGCTGCAGGCGATTCTGTATTCGGTTGCGCTGCACCGATATCTGCGGTGGCGGCTGCCCGGCTACGATCCGGCGCGACACCTGGGCGGCATCCGGTACCTGTTCGTGCGCGGCATGATCGGGCCCGACACCCCGGACGGCTGCGGCGTATTCGACTGGCATCCGCCCGCCGCCCTGGTGGAGGACCTGTCGGCGCTGCTCGCCGGTGACACGGGAGTGGTGCGATGACCTCGATTCAGTTGGCGCAGCGCGGCACCGGGCTGCTGCAGGTGTTCAATACCGCCGGGGTGCTGTCGGCGGCGGACGTGCACGTGGCGTTGCGGCTGGCGCGGCTCGGCGGGGAACGGTCCGAGGCGGTCGTGTTCGCGACCGCGCTGGCCGTGCGCGCCGTGCGCTCGGGGTCGGTGTGCCTGGAAGTGCGGCGCATGCACGAGATCGGCGTGGACGCTCAGGACACCGAGGAATCAGCCATCGATCCGGCCACACTACCCTGGCCGGACGTGGACAGGGTGATCGCGGCCCTGCGGGTGAGCCCGCTGGTGACCGGAAGCCCGGCCGGGCCGCTGCGCCCGCTGCGGCTCATCGACCCGTCCGGCGGTAGGGACTCCGGCTCGCGTGGCGGTGGTGACTCCGGCCCACGCGGCGGTGGCACCGGGGCGCACTCGGGCGGCGATACAGGTCCGCTGCTCTACCTCGACCGGTACTACCGGCAGGAGGAGACCATCCGGCGGGTGCTCACCGAGCGGGCCGCCTCCCACCCGATGGTGGACGCGGAACTGGTGCGCCGCGAACTGGATCGACTGTTCCCGGATCACAGCGGGCCCGGCGAACCGCCCGACCGGCAACGTTTGGCGGCCGCGCTGGCCACCACGCAGTGGACAACGGTGGTCGCGGGCGGGCCGGGTACGGGCAAGACTCACACGATCGCTCGGGTGCTGGCGCTGCTGGTGGCGCATCAGCAGGCCGTGCCGGGCGCGCCCGCGCTGCGTATCGCGCTGGCCGCCCCGACCGGCAAGGCCGCCGCGCGCATGCAGGAGGCGGTGCGTGAGCAGGCCGGGGAGATCGGCCTGCCCGAGCTGACCGCCGCCACCCTGCACCGGCTGCTGGGCTGGCAGCGTGGAGGCGCGGGGCGGTTCAAGCACAACGAGTTCAATCGGCTGCCGTACGACGTGATCGTGGTGGACGAGACCTCCATGGTGTCGCTGACCATGATGAGCCGACTGCTGCCCGCGGTCCGCCCGGACGCGCGGCTCGTCCTGGTCGGCGACCCGGACCAGCTGGCATCGGTCGACGCGGGCGCGGTGCTCGCCGACCTGGTGGCCGGACCTGTTCCGGGACAGGCGAATCCGGCGCTCGAACGGATCCTCGGCGGGGACTTGCAGGCGACGGCCGCGCATCCGGACGCGCTGTCCGGGCGGGAACGGGAACGGCTGCGCGGCGGCATCGTCCGATTGACGCGCGGTCGCCGCTTCGGAGGGCGGATCGCGGAGCTGGCGGTCGCCATTCGCGCGGGTGACGCCGACGGGGCGCTGGCCCTGCTCGCCGATGGCGGTGACGAACTGTCGCTGCACGCGCCCGACGACATCGCCGGCGTGCGCGCGGATGTGCTGCGGGCCGCCCGCGAAGCCACCGACGCGGCGCTGACGGGAGACGCAACCGCAGCTCTCACCGCCCTCGAATCGCATCGTCTGCTGTGTGCGCACCGGCAGGGCCCGGCCGGTGTCGAACGCTGGGACCGGCTGGCCGCGGGCTGGGTGATCGGGGCGGGGATCAGCGCCGATCCCGGTGCCGGGCACTGGTATCCGGGGCAGCCGCTGCTGGTCACCGCCAACGACCACGAGGCGCGGATCTACAACGGCGACACCGGTGTCATCGTGCGCGCGCCCGACGGGACGCTGCGTGCGGCGCTGCAGCGCGGCACCGAGCCGTACCTGGTGCATCCGACCCAGTTCCCCGGGGTGACCACCGTGTACGCCATGACGATTCACCGCAGCCAGGGCAGTCAGTACGACACCGTGTCGACGGTGCTGCCCGGCCCCGAATCGACGCTGTTGACGCGAGAGCTGCTGTACACGGCTGTGACCCGGGCCCGGAAGCACGTCCGGATCCTCGGGACCGAGGAATCGATCCGGTCGGGCATCGCCCGCCGCGTCCTGCGTGCGAGCGGCCTGCGTAATCGGGAGTGATCCGGGGCCGGGACACGCTGCGGGGGTGCGAAGTTCTGCCGGGCGTGGGCGTGGCGGCCGGGGCGGCGTAGCGTGGGCGGTGCTCGATGCCGCTGTCGCCGTGGTCCTTCTGAGCAGGGCGGCCCGACGAGGGGAGGGCTTGTGATGGTCGATTTCGAAGCTGAACCGAGCACGGACTCCGTGGTGTCGGAGGACGGGACCCGGATCGCGTACCTGAGCAGGGGCAGCGGGCCCGCGGTGATCGTGGTTCCGGGAGTGCTGGCCCTCGCGAGCGGGTACGAGCAGTTCGCGACAGCCCTGGCCAGCGAGTTCACCGTGCACACCATCGAGCGGCGGGGGCACGGGGAGAGCGGGCCCCAGCGCCCCGGGCACGGGGTCGAGGACGATTGCGCGGATGTGCGAGCGCTCCAGGACAAGACGGGCGCGGCGTTTCTGGTCGGGCACAGCTACGGGGGATTCGTGGCGCTCGAGACGGCGCGGCAGAACACGGGGATCGCGAAGGTCGCGGTGTACGAGCCGGGACTGTCGGTGAACGGGTCCATGCCGCTGGGATGGATGGACGCCTACGAGAAATACCTCGCCCAGGGCAAACCCCTCGAGGCCTTCATCGAGTTCCTGCGGGCCATCGGGCCGGATGCCGTCCGGAATACACCGCGGTGGATGTTCCGGCGCATGATGCCGGTCATGATGAAAGCGCCCGAGAAAGACGAGGTCATCGCGCAGTTGCCGCAGAATCTCGTCGAACATCGGCAGTACGCGCGGTTCGACAATACGTATCGGAATTACGCGGAGATCAGCGCCGAGGTGCTGCTCGTCGACGGGGACAAGGACCGGCGGGCATGGACCGCCTCCGACCAGGAGCTGCTCGCCTCGGTGATCCCGCGGTGCGAGCGCGTCACCGTGCCCGGACTGGACCACTTCGGCATCGACAAGGGAGCGCCGGACCGGGTGGCGGGCGTGATCGGCGAATTCTTGTCGCGTTCGTAGCGGCATCGGGCACTGCGCCCGCGGCGTGAAGAATACGCTGGGGGAATGGCCACTACGCCGGAGCACGTCGACATGCTCATTGTCGGGGCCGGGTTATCCGGCATCGATGCCGCCTACCATGTGCAGCGCGCCTTTCCCGGGCGCACCTACGCCGTGTTGGAGGCACGGGAGGCCAGCGGCGGCACCTGGGACCTGTTCCGCTATCCGGGCATTCGCTCCGACTCCGATATGTTCACCCTCGGCTATCGATTCCGTCCGTGGCTGGGGGAGAAGGCCATCGCCGACGGCGACGACATTCTGGCTTACCTGCGCGACACCGCCGCCGAGAACGACATCGACCGCCACATCCGATACCGGCATCGGGTGGTGCGGGCCGAATGGTTCTCGCCGCGCAACCGCTGGACCGTGACCGCCGACCACGACGGGGAACCGGTCACCCTGACCGCGGACTTCCTGTTCAGCTGCTCGGGCTACTACCGCTACGACGAGGGCTACACCCCGGATTTCCCGGGCACCGAACGCTTTCCGGGCCCGATCATCCATCCGCAGCATTGGCCGGAGTCGGTCGACGTGGAAGGCCAACACGTCGTCATCATCGGCTCGGGCGCCACCGCCGTCACCCTCGGTCCCGCGCTGGTCGAGCAGGGCGCGCACGTGACCATGCTGCAACGGTCGCCGTCCTACATCATCTCCCTGCCCGCTCGCGACGGCCTGGCCGACCGCGCCCGCAAGTTCCTGCCCGCCCGCGCCGCGTACGCGGTGGCCCGCGCCAAGAACGTCGCCCTGAGCACCGCGATGTACCAACTGTCGCAACGCTATCCGACCCGCATGCGGGCCTGGATCCGCGGCTGGCAGCAACGCTGGCTCCCCGAGGGTTTCGACATCGACACCCACTTCAACCCCAGCTACAAGCCGTGGGACCAGCGCTTGTGCCTGTCACCCAACGGCGACTTCTTCCGCGCCATCCGCCAGGGCAAGCTCGACCTGGTCACCGACCGCATCGCCACCTTCACCGAAACCGGCGTGCGCCTCGAATCGGGCCGCGACCTCGACGCCGATATCGTCATCACCGCCACCGGCCTCAACCTGATCCCCTTCGGCGGCATCGCCCTCGCTGTGGACGGCCACGACGTCAACCTGCCCGACACCATGGCCTACAAGGCGATGATGCTCTCGGGCATCCCCAATTTCGCCTTCATCATCGGCTACACCAACGCCTCCTGGACGTTGAAGGCGGACCTGGTGTGCGAATACGTCGTCCGTCTGCTCCGCCACATGGATGCCGAGGGCTACACCAAGGCCACCCCGATCCGCGACCCCGCCGTCGGCCCGGCCCCCTTCCTCGATTTCGAGCCGGGCTACGTCCTGCGCTCCCTCGACATCCTCCCCAAGCAGGGCACCCGCGCCCCGTGGAAACTGCACATGAACTACCTCCGCGATCTCCCCGCCCTGCGCTTCGGCAAGATCACCGACCCCGCCATCCACTTCGAACGCGCCTAGCCGCTCGGGGTCACGTGGGTTTCACCATCGCCGCGATCTCACTGAACCCGCGCCGCACCGCGTGGTCATAAGCCGTGCGCCCCTTGGCATCACGAATCGAGACGTTCGCGCCATTGTCCACCAGCGCCCGGACGATATCGCGATACACGGCACTGCCATTGCCGTAGTAGACGGCTTCGAGGAGTGCGGTCCAACCGAGATCGTTCACGTGATCGATGTCGATATCGGTCTGCCGCAACACTTCTCGCACGTAGTCGAGATGCCCCTTCTCCGCGGCCGGAATCAGCGCGTTCCCGCCGAACCGATTCCGCAACGTCAAATCCGGCTGCGCGGGCAGCAGCAATTCCATCATCGCGACACTGCCGGTGACCCCGGTATTCACCCAGGGACTCTCCCCGCGATCGTCCTTGGCGTCCGGATCCGCCTCGAATTCCATCAGCACCTTGGCCACCGGCAGATTGTCATCCAGCACAGCGATCATCAATGGCGTCCGCCCGGACCCATCCCGAGTCTCCACCTGCGCCTTCTGATTCAACGCGGCCCGAACTCCGTCCGCGTCCCCGCCCTTGGACGCCCTGAGCAAAGCCTTGTTCGCCTGCTCCACCGGCATGCCGGCCGGCCCCGAACCATTGTTGTCGGACATCATCACCGATCCGTTCTGCGTCTGCTGACCAGTCTCCGCGCCATCCTTCGCCCCCGGCTCGGCCGAGCAGGCGGCGACGAGCACCGCCCCGGCCACCACCGCCACCCCGACCCGGACTCCCCGAGCACGACCACGCCACCACGAGGTCCTCATCACCACTGCTCCATCCGTCGACCGAATTGCCTCCCCTCCCATGCTCCGCACCCCCACCCACCCCCGAATCGGTGCACCGGCTCCTTCTCCCACCGCCATCCAGTCGAGGCTCTCGTCAACCGATCGGCTGACCGCGCCTACGCTGCCGTTGTGACCAGCTCAACTTTCACCTGCACCAGCTGCGATGAACTCCACGACGGCCCGCCGCTCAGCTTCGCGTTTCCCGCCCCGGCCTATTGGAACGACGAAGTGGCCGAAGCGCCCGGCAGTGTTCTGGGTGAAGAGCAGTGCGTCATCGCCGGCGAGCACTTCTTCGTCCGCGCCCGCATCATCCTGCCCATCCTGGACAGCGACGACGAATTCGTCTGGGGCGTCTGGATTTCCGTCAGCGAACAGAACTTCCACCGCATGTCCGAACTATGGAACGACCCCGCCCGAGTCGACGAACCACCCTATTTCGGCTGGCTCTCCACCCAAATCCCGATCTACGCCCCCACCACCATCAACCTGAAAACCAAACTCCACACCCAGCCACTCGGAACCCGCCCCCTGCTCGAACTCGAACCCACCGACCACCCCCTCGCCGTCGAGCACCGAACCGGCATCACCCGCGCCCGAGTCCGGTCGATCGCCGAACAACTCCTCCACTGACACCGCCGACCTGCACCGCTGTCGCGCCGATCAGCATGATGACCGCGCCGATGACCTGGGCCGGGTGGAGGGACTGGCCCAGGAGCAGCCACGCCAGGACAGCGGCGGCCAGAGGCTCCACCACGGCGAGCACGCTGGCCGCGATCGGAGACAGCTCGCGCAGGGCTCGGAGCCCGGCCAGGTAGGGCACGGCGGTGCCGAAGGCGGCGAGGATCAGCAGGACCAGCCACGCGGGCAGCTGCCGGTCGCCGAGTGCGATCGGGGCTGTGAGCAGGCCGGGAGGGAACGCCCACGGCGGGGCGATCACGGTGACCGCGACAGCTCCGACGGCCAGTCCGGTCGCGGTGAGCCCGGACGGGTCGGTTCGGCGGGCGCCGTATTCACCGAGCAGAAAGTAGGCGGCCGAGCACATCGCCGAACCGAGGCCCGCCGTGAGGCCGACGATATTCAGCCCGGCGGACTGCCAAGGTTGGGCGACAACGGCCAATCCGGCAATGGCGAATCCGATTCCCACCCAGACCGACCCGCGCAGGCGCGCACCCCGGGCGGTCCGCATCCACAGTGCGACGAATGCGGGGGCGAGGTTGACGAGAACGATCGCCACCCCGACCGGGATTTCGGCCACCGCGACGAAGAACAACAGCTGAACGCCCCCGACACCGAGCAGTCCATACGCGACCGGTAGCCAGAGATCCGACCGCGAGAACCGGAGCGCGTGCGGACGAAACCAGGCCACAACCGGCACCAGCAGCACCGCCGCCAGGACGATTCGCGCCGACGTCACCGCCGCCGGGCTCCAGCCGGCCACCATCATGGCCTTGGCCAACGGACCCGAGCCGGCGAACAACACCCACGACAACAGGCCCCATCCGGTCGCCTGCACTCGGATCGGAATCCGGCCCGCCCTCTCCGTGACTGCCACCGCTGGATTGTGAATCCGGCACCGCGAGCCCGGCCAGCGGATTTCCAGGATGGTCTCTGTGTGCGGATACCCCCGCCAGGGGTACCGGCGGTGGGCGGTGGACGGGCCGGTGGTGGTGGGTTCCGCGTGCACGCATGACTGGGGCGTTCGATCAGTTGCCAAGTGGGAGTGCGCATTCGATATTCGAGGGGTGAAGTCGATCGGGTCTCGTCGGGCAGGAGTTGACGCGTGAGCAAGTTGGTTATTGCGGCGATGGGGACCCGGGGGGATGTGGCGCCATTGCTGGATGTGGCGTTGCGGTTGCGGGATGCGGGGCATGAGGTGGTGGTTGCCGCGCATTGTTTGTTCCGGGAGTTGATCAGCGAGGCGGGGCTCGAATTTCGGCTGATGGGGGCCGACGTCAAAGTGGACGAGTCGGATCCGTTCAATGTCGATCTGAGCGGGCACGAGGATTTGGTGGTGCCGGAGAAGCTGGCCTGGCCGGAGGGGCAGCGGTTCCTGGGGAACGGGTTGATCGAGGCGCTGATCGACGAGCCGATGGATGCGCTGCTGCTCAGTCCGATCACCGAGTTCTCGGGATTCCAGCTCGCCGAGGCGAAGGGGATTCCGGCGATCGGATTGCGGCTGTTCCCATTGTCGGCGACCACGCAGCATCCGCCGAGTCTGGTCGGGGACAAGGACTTCGGGGGGTTCCGGAATCGGCTGACGGCCAATGTCGGGGCGTGGGTGTTCGACACCGTCTATCGCGGGCCGGTCGCCGACTTCCGGCGGGACCTGGGGCTGCCGAAGGTGTCCGCCCGCGAGTTGCGGCGACGGCGCACCGCGTCGGAATGGCCCGTGCTGCACGGCTATTCGCCGAGTGTGTCGCCGCGGCCCGCGGACTGGCGTCCGGGGCTCGAGGTCACCGGCTATTGGTGGCCGCCGCGGCCTCTCGACTGGGAGCCGCCCACCGAACTCGTGGACTTCCTCGAAGCCGGACCGCCCCCGGTGTTCGTCGGATTCGGCAGCACCACCGAAGGTCGCGATCGTCGCGCCGAATTCTCGGAGCTGCTGAACGAGACGCTGCGGCGGTTCGGCGGCCGCGCACTCGTGCAGACGGGCTGGATGAATCTCGACATCAGTGGTGACGACGTCATGACCATCGGCAGCGTGCCTTACGACTGGCTGTTCCCGCAGGTCGCCGCCGCGATTCACCACGGTGGCGCCGGGACCTCCTCGGCCAGCCTGCGCGCGGGCATGCCGTTCGCCGCCGTCCCCGGCCAGGCGGACCAGGGCTTCTGGGCGCGGCGGATGCGGGAACTCGGCGTCAGCCCGGCGACCATCGCGCAGCAGCAACTCTCGGTCGACGGCCTGGTCTCCGCCCTGCACGCGATGACCACCGACAGCTTCTACCGCGACAACGCCACCCGGCTGGCGGAACGGATCGCCCAGGAGGACGGCGCGGGCACCGCGGTCAAACTCATCGAAGCCCACCTCGGCGCACACTGAACCGACTCGAATCCGTTCAGTTCGTACGTCATTCGATCGCCGGTCCGGGCGATCGCACGGCCTGGCCCTGCTCAGGCTGATTCGAACAGCCCGGGAACGGTGAGCGCGTACTCCACGTCCTGGCGGGTGCCGAGCATGGTGAGTACGCCGCGAATCATGGTCAGCCGGGCGGCATCGATGGTGGCCTGGTCGGGTTCGCCGTGTGGGGCGGCAGCCGAGATGCGGAAGACGACGTATTCGCAGGTGTGCAGCGCGGTATCGAGTTCGAGGTCCGTGGGGGCGGGCCGGCCCAGCCCGGTGATCTTGTTGCGCACCAGAACCCGGATGTCGTCGACCACCCGATTCCGATACTCCGACACCGGTGAGCTCGGATCGTGCAGTTCGGCGAACAACGGCGCCAGCATCGAGCCGTGCCCGCCCGCCCAGTGCAGATACGCCTCGATCATGTTGATGCCGAGCTCGACCGGCTCCTCGGTCCGTTCCAGGGCCGATCGGATACCGCCGACGAGGTCGTCGTTGGAGACGGTGAGCACCGCGTGCAGGGGCTCGGTGGCATTCGCGAAATACCGGTAGAAGGTCGGCCGCGCGATCCCGGCCTGCTCGATGATGCGGGCCACGCTCAGCCCGCGGGACCCGTGCGCGGCGAACACCTCGGTGGTTGCCAGCACGATGCGGGCGCGCACCTGGTCGGCCTGCTGTTCCGTCTGCGGGGGGCGGCCGCGGCGGGCGGGGGTGGCCTTGTCCGCCGGAGGGCTTGACATCGCATGCGTCACGTCTATTAATCTAACACTGGTGTTCATGTAACACTGGTGTTCAGTTAATAGTGAGCTCCACCGGATACGACTCTTCGAGAGGGCGACCAATGACGACTGCCCCGCAGCTCGCCGCCGCCGATGCGCTGCCTTTTGACCTGGTCCAGCGCCTGCTCGGCCATGCCGTCGCGGGTGGTGCGCCCTCGGTCGAGGTGTTCGCGCCCGCCACCGGCGCCAAGATCGCCGACCTGCCGCAATCCTCGGTCACCGATATCGAGGCCGCTTTCGCCACCGCGCGCGCCGCGCAGGCCGAATGGGCGAAGGTGCCGGTCGGGGAGCGGGCCGCGCTGCTGCGCCGCATCCACGATCTGGTGCTGGCCGAGCAGGACACCATCCTCGACATCGTCCAGCTCGAGACCGGCAAGTCCCGGGTACACGCCTTCGACGAGGTGTCCGATGTCGCGGTGAACTCCCGCTACTACGCCGCCGAGGGCAAATCGATTCTGGCGCACCGCAAGCCGCGCGGCGTGATGCCGGTGCTGACCCAGGTGGAGGTGCGCAACCGGCCCAAGGGCGTGGTCGCGGTCATCTCGCCGTGGAACTATCCGCTCGCGCTGGGCGCCTCCGACGCGCTGCCGGCGTTGCTCGCCGGTAACGCCGTCATCGGGCGGCCGGACAATCAGACCGCTCTGACCCTGCTGTGGGCCATCGACATCGCTGAGCGGGCGGGCCTGCCCAAGGGGCTGTGGCAGGCCGTGCTCGGGCGTGGCGCGGTCGTCGGCACCGAGGTCATCGCGCGCGCCGACTACGTCGACTACACCGGGTCCAGCGCCACCGGCCGAACCATCGCCCAGCAGGCGGGGGAGCGGCTGATCGGCTACTCGCTCGAACTGGGCGGCAAGAACCCGCTGCTGGTGCTCGAGGATGCCGATGTCTCCGCGGCCGCCAAGATCGCGGTGCGCGCCTGCTTCGCCTCCGCCGGGCAGCTGTGCGAGTCGATCGAGCGAATCTACGTGCACGACAAGGTGTACGACCAGTTCGTCCGCGAATTCGTCGGACACACCAAGGATTTGACGCTCGGCAAGACCCTCGATTTCGGCTACGAGATCGGGTCGCTGACCTTCCCGCGCCAGATCGACAATGTCGCCAAGCATGTCGATGACGCCGTCGCCCAGGGCGCGACCGTCCTCGCCGGCGGCAAGGCGCGCCCGGACCTGGGCCCGTACTTCTACGAGCCCACCATCCTCGAGGGCGTGCGCGAAGGCATGACGGTCTACCGCGAGGAGACCTTCGGACCGGTCGTATCGCTGTACCGCGTGCACAGCGACGACGAGGCCGTCGCGCAGGCCAACGACACCGCCTACGGCCTCAACGCCAGCGTGTGGAGCCGCGATACCGCCCGCGGTCGCGAGGTGGCCGCCCGGGTCAACGCCGGATCGGTCAATGTGAACGAGGGCTTCATCGCCGCCTGGGGTTCGGTCGCCGCGCCGTCGGGCGGACTCGGCATCTCCGGCACCGGCCGCCGCCACGGACCCGAGGGCCTGCTGAAGTACATCGACACCCAGACCATCGCGGTGCAGCGGGTGCTGCCCATCGCGCCGCTGCCGGGCATGTCGGAGCAACTGTGGGCCAAGACCATGACGCTCTACCTGAACGTCATGAAGACACTGCGGCAGAAGTGATTCCGCCGACCATTCGACAGGGGTACAGAGGGGTATGAAGTCCGTAGCCGGTAAGAAGGTCCTGGTCACCGGGGCCGCCATGGGTCTGGGCAAGTCGTTCGCGCGGCGCGCGGTGGCCGAGCAGGCCGCCGACGTGGTGTTGTGGGACGTCAACGAGACGGCGCTGAAGGAGACCGCTGCCGAGCTGGCGGCCTTGGGCGGCAGCCGGATTCACCATTACGTGGTGGACGTGTCCGACCGTGACGCCATCGCCGAGGCGGGCGCGGCCGTGCGCGCCGAGGCCGGCGGCATCGACGTGCTGGTCAACAATGCCGGCATCGTGCGCGGCAACGGCTACTTCTGGGAGACCGCGAACAAGGCCGACATCGACAAGACGATGGCGATCAACTCGCTGGCCCCCATGTACATCACCCTCGAGTTCCTGCCCGCCATGGTCGCCAACACCGGCGTCGAGGCGCGCGTGCTGAACATCGCCTCCTCCGCGGGCCTGGTCTCCAACCCGCGCATGAGCGTGTACGCCGCCTCCAAGTGGGCGGCCCTGGGCTGGTCGGACTCGGTCCGCCTGGAACTCGAGCAGTCCGGCACCGACCACGTCAAGTTCACCACGGTGTGCCCGACCTACATCAACACCGGAATGTTCGACGGCGCCAAGGGTTTCTGGTTCACCCCGATCCTCGAGCAGGAGGAAGTGGTCGACACCTCCTGGACCGAGATGAAGAAGGGCTCGGCCCTGGTCGTCCTCCCCTGGACCTCCCGCCTCAATCGCGCCATCTCCGGCCTCCTCCCGCTGAAGCTGCGCGACTTCTATCTCAACACGGTGGGCGTCTACCACTCGATGGACGAATTCACCGGCCGCAAGTAGGGATTCGCGCTGAACGGCGAACGCGCTCCGACGCGCCGCATCGACACCACCCGGCCGCCTGGTCCGGGTGGTGTTCGCTATCGGGGCCCGGTGCGGTTCGATACAGAATTCACCCGGGCCGGAGATGCGGCAGACTTCCCATCGTCGAGGATGCCTGAACATTGCTGAAAGTCAGAACTGACGGCTGTTCGGGAATGTGGCGGAGAATCCCGGGTTGATCCCCAGATTGTCGTTGGCCTCATCTTCGTGCCGCAAAGGGATGTCGCGTGCATACGCGCCGGACTTGGCGACGAAGGTGTCTGGTTGGTTGCCGGAGCTTCCGTATCGGCGCAGAATCGACTGGGTTGACACTCGGGCGTTTGGCTCCGCTCGACATAACCCGGACGATCTCTGACACCAGTGGGGTGACCTTGATGCGAACCGAAGGGGATAGCTGGGACATAGTGACGAGCGTGGGCCTGACCGCCCTGGGCGTCGCCGCGTTTCGCGCACTCGAGACGGCCGATCCCGAGCCGATGATCCGCGACGACTACGCGGCGTGGTTCGTCGAAGCGGCCGGTGAATCGCACTTCGCCGACATGCTGGCCGACCCGGAGTCGGTGGGCGAGGTCAGGCGGTTCGGGCATTTCATGGGTGTTCGGACGAGGTTCTTCGACGAGTTCTTCGCCGCGGCGTTTCAGCGGGGTGTGCGGCAGGCGGTGATCCTGGCGTCCGGTCTGGATGCGCGGGCGTACCGGCTGGATTGGCCCGCGGGCGCGGTCGTCTTCGAGATCGATCAGCCCCGGGTGCTGGAGTTCAAGGACCGGGTCCTCGCCGAGCACGGTGCCGTGGCGAAGGCTGATCGCCGCGTGGTGGCGGTCGATCTGCGCGACGATTGGCCGGCTGCGCTCGTCGCCGCCGGATTCGATCCGGGTCAGCCGACCGTGTGGTCGGCCGAGGGGCTGTTGCCGTTCCTGCCGGGTCCCGCGCACGACGCCTTGTTCGAACGCATCGACGCGCTGTCCGCGCCCGGCAGCAGTGTGGCCTCCGACGACTTCAGTCGCGGCTTGGACCCGCAACACTTCGCCGATACGGAGGAGAAGTTCTTCGGCAGCAACCCCTTCGGCGACCTGGACGTCAGTGACCTCCTGTACGACGACGCCCGCGCCGATCCAGGCGACTGGCTGTCACGCCACGGCTGGTCGGTCCACATCACCACGCCTGTCGACCTCGCCGCCGCCTACGCCCACCCGGTCACCGACCTGCCCGCCGAATTGCTCGACCTCATGCGGCAGGGGCACTACTCGCGCGCCGAGAAGCGCTGAACCTGGGGGCAGGCACCGGCACGGAACTCATTCCCGCTGCGGCTCATTCGCCCTATCAATGCCTTCGAAGGCTATCCAGGCGCTCCGGCCGCTGCGGGGTTCAGGAATGGCGGCGGCCCGCTCGATCCAAGCCGAGCGGGCCGTCCGTGGTGTGGCTGTCGGGGTTACGGCCAGCACCAGTCCAGGGTGGCGGAGCCGGGGGTCGGGATGTGGAGGCAGATGTTGATCGAGATGTAGGGGGCGTCGATGTTCTGCAGCGCCGCGGGCTGGGCGGGGGCCGGGGCGGCGGGCTCGGCCGCGGAGGCGGACGGGGCCGCGAGGGTCAGCAGGGGGACTGCGAGTGCGGCTACTGCTGCCGAGCGGGCGATGGATGCCAGCATCTGGGTTCTACTCCTCCAGGTCGCGACTAGGGCGGCGCCAGATGGTTGCTGTCAGTTGCACATGACAGGTCAATTGGGCCGTGAGCGTTACGTTAACATCAGAAAACTGGTTTGCTGAAAAGTCTCTAAGTCACTTGCCCGTGTTGACACTCGCCAGTGTGCCCACACCGCGACGAAGCATGGGCGCCGGCAATTCGACGCACTGCCGGACACTCGTGGCCGGCACCGTAGGCTCGCTGTCGTGGAGCACGACGAAGCCATCGAACGTCATGTCGAACAGCACTTCGGGCCGATCGAGTTCGTGATGCACGAGGTCGGCATGGCGGATCGCGTGCATGTGCTCGTGGTGGGGCCGACGGAACGGCGACCGTACCGGACGCTGGTCACCGAGGGGATGAGCGGACGGCCGATGCGGGTACCGGAGGGGGTGAGCCCCTTCGCCGAGTTGATGATCGGCCTGCCCGCGGATTGGCCGTTGGAGGAGGACGGCGGGTCGTGGCCGGTCCATGTGCTGAAGTATTTGGCTCGGTTCCCGCACGAACGCGAGACGTGGCTCGGCGCATGGCATTTGGTACCGAACGGCAATCCGGTCCAGCCCTATGCCCCGGATACGCCGTTCGCGGGTGTGGTCGTGACTCCGATGCTCGACGTCGAACCGGAAGCCAGGGTCATCGAATCCAGCACGGCCATCAACCTTCTCGCCGTAGTGCCGCTACATGAGGACGAGGTAGCGCTGAAGATCGAGCATGGCACCGACGCCCTCATCGCGACGCTCGATCGAGGCGAGGTCAGTGAGGTGTTCGACCCGGATCGGCCCTGTCTGCTCTGATGCTTCGAGGCCGAGGACGACAGGGGCTCAGCCCTCCGCGGGCCGATCGTTGAGGCGGGCGTGGAGGCGGTCGCGGATCTCGTCGGGGGTGTAGGCGCGGCGTTTGCGTTCGGAGCGCACGATCACCACTCCGGTTGCCGCGACACCCGCGGCGCCTGCCAGGCCGAGCCACTTCCACCAGCGCATGCGCCTAGGCTAGCGGTTGTGTCACGCGAAGCGCTGTCGAGTGTCGGTTTGGATGAAGCGGTCGATCTCACCAGGACCGGTGATCTGTGGCTGTTTCGGGGGCATTCCGGTGCCGACCGGGCGATTCGGGGACTGACCAACAGTCCGGTCAACCATGTCGGGATGGCGGTGGTGATCGATGATCTCCCGGCCCTGATCTGGCATGCCGAGCTCGGTCGTTCGCTGCCCGACGTCTGGTCGGGCAACAACCATCGCGGGGCCCAGCTGCACGACCTGCGGGCCGCGGTCATGCGCTGGGCCAACGTCTATGAGCAGCAGGCGTGGATCCGCCAGCTGGATCGGCCGGTCACCCGGGAGATGGAGGACGCCGCGCTGCGGATGGTGGCGAGGCTGGACGGCATGCCCTTCCCCTCCACCACCGCGCTCGCGGGGCGGTGGCTGCGCGGCCGGGTACCGCGGGCGAAGCGATCGAACCCGCCCGAAACCGCTGCGGGACTGGAGAACGCGTACTGCGCGGAGATCGTCGCCATGACCTACCAGGCCATGGGTCTGCTGCCGGAGAAGCGCCCGAACTGGTACGACCCGGGCCGGTTCTGGAGCGGTGACAACCTGCGTCTGGCCGACGGCTACCACCTCGGAGGCGAAATCGGGGTCAAGGTCCCCGCGGACTGATCCGGAGTCATCCGGAACGGTTCAGTTCATCGGCACGGTGTGATGGTCGAGGACGTCCTCGATCGGGCGGAGGCCGGTGTCGGGGTCCGTGGCCTCGGCGCCGTCGAGGATCGTGTCGAGGATGGCGGCGTGGTCCAGAGTCGCGGGGAGACGGCGGGATTCGCGGGCGCTGACGATGACCGCGTGCAGCACGGTCGCGTACACGCGAGAGCGGGGGACGATCAAGCGCCAGCCGTGGCGTTCACGGTCGCGCAGGCGAGCCTCGATGGTGTCGAGAACGTCCTGGATGACCTGAATCTCGACCAGGTCCGGGTCATCGCACGGCATGGCGACCACCGAAGAACAGTGTGCTGTAGGCGATTGCGGCCACCCGGAGCAGAGTGAGCAGGGACCGCTTGGGCGTCGCCGAGGACCGCTCCGCGCGTGCGTCGAGCACCATGCGCCCGGCGGAGACCAAAGCGGTGCGCGCCCGCCGCCGCACCAGGCAGGTGCCGACTCCGCACCCGAGGTGCAGTTGCATCGCGATATGCGCTTGCGTGGCAGTCAGTTTGCCGGGATCGGAATAGCACGACCACAGCCCGCGCACCGCATAACCGACCACAGCGGTCTGCTCCGCCGCCGGTTCGGCCGCCTGGCGCTTCTCTCGTTCGATCCGGTCGATGATCGCCTGCACCGACCACGGGTTCTTGCTGGACATCGTCACCTACCTGGGGTGTCGTCGTTGTCCGTCAAGGAGACCACCGCTCGATCGGCTATGACATTGTCATTTAGGGATTCTCGTAAAGCAGCCGCAAAAGCCCAGCAGCGCTGTCACTCTGGGATCGGAGCAGTGCCACTCTGACCGAGTCGAGGAGTTTGCGATGCCCGAGGAGAACTCGCGCGCTTCGCTGCCACGTCGGCAGCTCGGGCGGTACATTCGCCGCCAGCGCGAAGAGAACACCCTACTCACGCAGGCCGAAGTAGCGGCTGCGATGCAATGGAGCCACAGCAAATACTCCCGGCTGGAGCGGGGTGAGCCGGGGCGGATACTCGATCGCGATCTCCGTGAACTCGGCAAGATCCTCGAGATCCCGGACGAGAAGACCGACGCCATGATCGAACTCGCCCGGCAGGTGGCCGAAAAGACCTGGTACAACAGTTTCAACGACCTCATTCGGGCCAACTTCGACGTCTATATGCGGATGGAGACCGAGGCCGGATCGATGGAGATCTACCGGCCGGACCTGGTTCCAGGGCTGTTCCAGACCGCCGACTACGCCCGCTCGCTGAACCGGACCTACTTTCCGAAAGACTCCGAGGAAGAGCAGGATCGGCGGATCGACCTGAAGCTGAGGCGGCAGACGATCATCACGCGTAAGCGGTCGCCGATCACCGTCGATCTGGTGCTGCACGAGTCGGCCCTGCGCACCACAGTCGGCAATGACGTGATCATGGCAACGCAACTTCGGCATCTGGCCGACCTCGGCACTCGTCCGAACATCACGGTTCGCGTCGTGCCGTTCCAGGCGGGATTCCCACTCGGAACACCGGTCGGGCCGTTCGCAACGCTCGACTTCAAGCCGGACGTGAAGGGCGTCGCGGAACCGACAGTCATCTATGTCGAGAGCTACACCGGCGATATGTACCTTGAGGGAGAGGCAGATGTCGGCAAATACCGTCGGGCGTTTGCGACGATCCAGCACGTCGCGATGGATGCGGTAACGAGTCGAAACATGCTGCGGCAGTGCGCAAGAAGGGAATCCTGAGGATGAACGAACGTCACCTTGCTGAAGCCGAGTGGTTCAAGAGCAGCCGCAGCTCTGGAAACTCGGAATGTGTGGAGGTCGCGTTCCTCGACGGGGGCATGGTCGGCATCCGGGACTCCAAGAATCCGACCGGTCCGGCGTTGGTGTTCGCGCCCGGCGAGTGGGACGCGTTCACCGCCGGCGTGGCGGGTGGAGGGCTCGGCGCGCCCGCCTGAGCCACGCGGCGAGCGGTAGCCGATGGCTATGGCCTGTGCGGGAAAGTCCGCGCGGGCCTTGGTCGTTCGTGGATCATTAACACTGCTCGTGGTTGGCTCGATAGCCATCTGACGGTGACCGGCGCGTTGCTGTCCTGTGCCATACTCGGCGCGGGCTGCGGTCGCGCCTGAGGGAGGAAAGAGAGCTCGATGGGCCTGTTCGACATGATCCGCGGCGAATTCGTCGACATCATCGAATGGCTGGATGACAGCCGGACCACGTTGGCCTGGCGGTTTCCGCGCTACGAGAACGAGATCAAGAACGGCGCGGAGCTGATCGTCCGGGAGGGGCAGCAGGCCGTCTTCGTGTATCGGGGGCAGCTCGCCGACAAGTACGGGCCCGGGCATTACACGCTGACCACCGAGAACATGCCGATCATGTCCACCCTGCAGGGGTGGCGGCACGGGTTCAACTCGCCGTTCCGGTCCGAGGTGTACTACGTCAATACCCGCGCGGTCACCGATATGCGGTGGGGCACACCGCAGCCCGTCACCGTGCGCGACCCCGACTTCCGGATGGTGCAGATCCGCGCCAACGGCACCGCGAACGTGCGGGTCACCGATATCGAGGTCTTCCTGCGCCAGATGATCGGCACCAATGCCGAGGTCGACGCGGACGTGCTCAGTGAGCAGCTGCGCGCCAATGTCGCACTCGCGTTCTCCGACATGGTGCTGGCCAGCGGGCTGGGCGCCATCGACCTGCAGGGCCGCCAGGTCGAATTGTCCGACAAGCTGCGCGAATTCGTGGGCCAGCGACTGTCCGGCTTCGGTGTCGGGGTCGAGGGCGTCACCATGAGCATCTCGCTGCCCGAGGAGATCCAGCAGGCCATGACCCGCGGCGTCGCGCGCGGTGTCGAGGCCGGCGGGTTCATGAACAATGTCGACCTCAACCGGTACCAGCAGATGCAGGCCGCCGACGCCATGCTCGCCGCCGCCCAGAACCCCGGCGGGGGAATGGGAGCCGCCATGCAGGCCGGCATGGGCGTCGTTCTCGGCGGGCAGATGGCGGGCGCAATGCAGGGCAGCATGCAGCCGCAGCCCGGCTACGGCCAGCCCCAGCAGGGCGGCTACGCCCAGCCCGCGCCGCAGCAGGCCCCGCCGCCGCTGCCGGGTCAGCAGCAGTTCCACTTCGACAATGGCGGCCAGGCCGCGGGCCCGTTCCCGATCGACCAGCTACGCCAATACGTTTCGGGTGGACAGCTGACCCGCGACACCAATGTGTGGGCCGAGGGCATGGCGGGCTGGGCCCCGGCCTCCACCGTCCCGGCGTTGCAGTCCCTCTTCGCGACGCCGCCGCCGCTGCCGGGCACCCCGCCGCCGCTGCCCCCGCAGTAACGGCAACCTCCGCAACCGGATCCGCCCGGCCCACCCGTCGGCCCATGATCGCCGACGGGTCGGTTCGCCGTACCCGAATCCGGTCACCCGCCCGATCGAACGCCCGACAACTCGGTGCGTCCCGAAACTCCTTCCACCGCAACAGCGTGACCATCGAGTCCGCCGCACCGAGTGAGCGCACATGAACGACCACCAGCCCCCACAGCACCCCGCGGGCCCGCCCCCGCTCCCCGGCAGCGACGCCGCCCCGCACACCACCGAACCCCGCCAGTGGACCCCTCCCGTCGCGGCCGACCCCGGCGGCGCGGCGGCGACCCCGTCCGGCCCGCCGCCCCTCCCGGGTGCCGCGCAACCCGGACGGACGATGCCACCGCCGATGCCCGGAGCAGGAAACCCTGTGCCGCCGCCGCTTCCGCCGCGCGATGCGACCGGTGTCCCGCCCATGCCTCAGGGTGCAGTCAGCCCTCCGCCTCTGTCGGGGGCTACAGGTTCCCCCCTGCCGCCGCCGCTTCCGCCGCAGGGGTTGAGCGGTCCTGTCAGCGCCCCGCCCGCCGGTGCGGGCGTGGGAATGGCTGTGCCACCGCCGCTTCCGGGTGGATTCGCGCCGAATGCGCCGATACAGGCCCCGATGGGTGCGATGCCGCAGCCGATGGTTGTGGCTCCGGTGTTCGTTCCCGGGGCGGGCGAGCCCGAGCATGGGGCGGGAGGTGCTGGGCCGCAGGCTCAGCCGGTGGCGCCGGATCGGGCCATGTTGCACGGCACGGAGTTGACTCGGACGTATCCGTGTGCGGCGTGCGGGGCGCAATTGGTGTTCGATCCGGTGGGGCAGGATCTGCTGTGCCCGAGTTGCGGGAACCGGTCGCCGGTGATCGCGCCGAACGTGCCGGTGCAGGCTCGGGAGCTGGGGCCCGCGATGGCGGCGCTGCGGGAGTTGCAGGGGCAGGCGGCGGGGCCGCAAGTGACGGGGGAGTGGGAGGTGAAGTGCCAGAACTGTGGTGGGACCACGGGATTCAATGGCAGCCTCACCGCCACTCGGTGCCCGTACTGCGCTACGCCGATTCAGCGTGATGACGTGCACAACGCGCCCGCTCGGCTGCCGGTGGACGGGGTGGTGCCGTTCCTGGTGGGGGAGAAGCAGGCTCGGGAGCTGGTCGAGAAGTGGGTGTCGAAGCGGTGGTTCGCGCCGTCGAACTTCCGGAAGTACCGGCGGATCGGTGCCTTCTCGAGTCTGTACACCGCGTACTTCACCTATGACGCGGACACTGCGAGCTGGTATCAGGGTGAACGCGGCGACGACTATCAGGTGCGGGTCGGGACCGACGAGGACGGCGATCCGATCTACGAGACCCACACCCGGTGGCATCCGGTGGCCGGTGAGGTCGGCAACGAGTTCGCCGATCTGCCGGTGCTGGCCAACGAGAACCTGAACCGGGACCGGATCCGGTCGCTGGAACCGTGGCCGGTGGAGCAGGCGCGCGCCTACTCGCCGGAGTTCGTGGCCGGGCACCTGTGCCGCACCTACGACAAGGACGCCGAGGAGTCGTTCCCGGAGGCGCAGCAGCGGATCGAGTCGGCCATCGAGTCGAGCGTGCGCGCCGACATCGGCGGCGACCACCAGCGCATCCACGAGCTGAACACCAACTGGAACTGGCTGGCGTACAAGCATGTGCTGCTGCCGATCTGGCTGCTGACGGTCGTCTACATGGACAAGACCTATCAGGTGTACATCAACGGCCTGACCGGGCAGGTGTCCGGTGACCGGCCGTGGAGCAAGGCGAAGATCATCGCCGCGATCCTGGCGGTGCTCGCGGTGATCGTCGCGGTGGTGGTGGCGTTCGCGGTCGCGCGCGGGCATCACACGCCGAGCCATCATCCGAGCGGGCCGAGCCACTCCACCGTCGTGCCGACGCGCCCCACCACCCATCGATGACCCACCGAGCAGAGCGGAACCGACCGTGTTGATCTTCGTAGCCGTCGCGCTGATCCTGATCGCCGCCGTGGCCGCCGGCATCGTCCTGGTGTCGCGCAGTCAGCGCGCCTCGACCGCCACCGCCAACCAGGTGGTGCCGGGCACCCCGACCCGCGCCCCGGCCTCGTGGGCGGGCTCGCACGACCCGGAGCCGCGGCTGCACCGGCGTCTGCGCGACGCCATCCGGGCCCTGCACACCGCCGACACCCTCGACGACGCCACCACGATCGTGTTGCGCGCCGAACTCGAGCAGGCCGCCCTCGCCTGGGACGACCGGTTGGTCGCCATGGCGGCCCTGCCCGCCGCCGCCCTGACCGAGCAGCGGGCGACCGCCACCCAGGCCGTCGAATCCATCGAAGCCGCGGTGGCGCAATATGTTTCGGCCGCAACCCAGCGCACCGCCGCGGAGGTCACCGCGGGGCTGACCGCGGCGCGGGCGCAACTCGAGATCCAGGCCGAGATCCGCAAATCCCTCGAGGCGGGCTGAACCCGGGAAGCGCCGCGCAGTCCCTCGGCCGAGGCGCAGACCGAGTGGCGACCAGACGCGCCGGGCAACCGGAGGGGACCATGACCGACATCGGTGAGGACGCGAAAAGGGCCGCCATTCTGCCCGCCGAGCGTATGTCCACGAGCGAGCTCGCCGACATACGCCTCCACCTCTGGCCCATGCACACCGGTGCGTTTATGCCACCGGAAACACGACGCTATGGGCTCGGACGGTCGTCGTTTGGATTCGGACGTAGGGTGAGGTCCTGTGGAGTCAGACAGCAAGCTGGAGGACCTACGGTCAGTGCTCTCATGCGTTTTCGAGAAGCTCGGTCACGAGAGCCTCACCGAGCCCGACCGGGTCGAGTTGGTGGCGCGCGCCGAGGTCGTTCAGGACCAGATCGACGCGATTCAGGATGTCATCGACGACGAGGAGCGCGGCCGCATGCTGACTACGCCCGTGCCGGAGCCGTCGGGCGATCAGTTGTTCTGAAGCGCCGAACCGCGCGGCTCGCGGCAATGTAGTGCGTGGCCTCAAGGCACATACAGATCTCCTAGATGCACCGACGCCCGCTAGATCCATACGACGATCGGTTTCCGAACAGCCCCAGTCGGGTGTCGACATCACTGCAACGCAACCGTGCGAACACAACCGTGCGATCCGCGCGGCCTGTTCGTTCAGTCCCGAATCAGCAGACGCACCAGGGTCATTCGTCGGTATCTCGGGGTTCCGGAGGGCCGGTAACGACCTCATCATCTGTCGGCCACGATCGCGCACCGACCGGTTGAGAAGACCGACCCATTGGTATGCGCTGAAGTGTCGGCGCAGCACACAACGGAACCCTGACCGCTGAGCCGATACGAGGGTCTCGCCCTACGTGCACTACAGCGACGCTGGGGCGAGACCCTCGTTCATCAGACATCGTGTCCCAATCCGGTTCGAGGCAGGCCAGCAGATTCCGGCGATCCCCGTGCTCCGAGAGCCACTGGCGCGTCAGTTCTTTTCCCATGGTGTGCAGGACCCCGGGCCCGAACTCACCGTCATCGTCCTCGCCGGCGACCAGGCCACCGCACGGGATCGACGCCGAATTCGTATCTCGGCTACCGATTCTGGGGTTCGTATACCGCGGGTCCGATCGCGACGTGTGCGAGAAACGCCGGCAGGTCGATGCCCAGATGCTGGGTGACCTCACGCAGCGCGTTGTCGAGTGCCGCCCGCGTGGACCCCGGCTGGGGGTGCAGTCGCACGAGGGTGCCCGCCCGCCGGATTTCGACGTGGCAGACCTTGTCACCGCGGGCGGACCCGGCGACCGGGCGCGGTGCGCCGATGACGACGTGGGCCTCACTACCGCGGCGGGTGACCCGGCCGCTGATGAACATCTGCACGCGAGCACTTCCTCTTCGAACGACGATTTCCGCCGTGACGGTAAAAATTGCTGCTCGGGCCGGGTGGACAGGAAGAGTCTGCGGGCCGATCCACCCGGCTGCCGAGCACGATGCGCCGCTCGGAGTCGGTGAAGCGGGGCATCGATTCCGGAGTCGTCCACGGTTGACCCCGGTCGGATGATCCGAAATGTGAATGCGGCGCGATAACCGCACCCTGATTCCCGCCGCGCTCAACGATCGGCTCACCCGCACCGCACCGTATCGAGATCCTGGGCTGGAGCGGCCCGAATACCGCGCTGATGGCACGAATCGAGAGTGTCCAGGCACGGGTGGTCACCGAAATCTCGGAAATAGCTAAGTGATCGAGATTGTCGTGCAGAATGCCGATCAGAACCGGCCCGACCGGTCGGTGAACCTTCATGGGGTGGACATGACCGATCTGATGGGATCGACCGCGCACGAACTGCTCGCACAGATCCTCGCGCGCTACGGCAGCCTCGACGTCTTCATCGCCCGTCTGCACGCTCTGCTGGACACACCCACCGTCGTGCGCCCGGCCGCGGTGGTGCCCGTGGCCGGTGGCCGGCACCGGCTCGCAGAGCCCACGGGCACAGTGCCGATGACTACCGGAACCCCACCTCGCCCACGTGGTTGAAACCTGAGGGTCGGGCTACCGAGAGGCAGGCGCAGGCGGGGCAAGCCGTATGCGTCGCTTGTGGTTTGGAGATCCCGCCATCGATTTCTGAACACCCCTGAGGTGGCCGGCAGCCGGCTCGGGCCCGGTGGACCCCTACGACCCGAAGTCGATCCGGGCGCTCGGGTGCGCGGCGGTGATCCGGTCGCGGACCTCTCGGGGGAACCGGTTGCCGTAGAGGTCGGCGGTCTCGAGGTCGGGGAGCGTGTCGAAGTCGGGCGGCAGGTCTTCGAGGCCGTTGAAGGCCAGGCGGACGGTCCGCAGCCGGCGGAACGTCCCGATCCCGGCGAAGTGCTCGGGCTCGAGCCGGCGGCGCTTGCCGTCCCGGCGCCACCTGTCGATCCGGAGTTCCTCCAGATCGGTCAGCTCCATCGCGAACAACTCCCGGAGGAAGGCGTGCCCGGGTTCCGGGCCGCGGCTGCTCTGCCCGCTGAAGCCGAGGACCCGCAGTGCGGGCAGGCGGCCGAGGTTCGGCAACGGGTCGCGCAGCAGGCCGAGGCTGCCGCCGAGGTCGAGTTCCACCAGCCGGGTCAAGCGGAGCAGGCTGTCGGGGACGGTGTCGAAGTTGTTGCAGCTCAGATCGAGACGGCGCAGGTTCGGGAAGGTGGTGACCACCTCGGGGAAGGTCAGCAGGTACCGGGCGGGGCTGCCGGACATCGACACCTCCTCGACGCCGGTCAGGCCGCGCGCAGAGTCGGGGAACACGACGTTGGTGCCGTCGGCGACCAGCTTCCGCAGCCCGACCAGGCCGCCGAAGGTGTCCGGCAGGACGAACCGCGTCGACTCGGGTGGCATCCGTCCCGGCTCGTACTCCGCGTCGGTGCGGACGGACAGCGAGGAGATGTCGAGTTCCTCCAGCGCGGACAGCCGCCCGATGGCGGCGGGCAGGGTGAACTCGACCTCGTTCTCGTCCAGGGACGAGTTGCCGGCGACCCGCAGCACCCGCAACCCGGCCAGGTCGCCGATCGATCCGGGCAGGGCGGTCAACTTGCAGTCGCGCACCGACAGGTGCTCCAGTCCGGTGAGGGTCCCGATCTCCTCGGGCAGCTCGCGGATCGGATTGCGGTCCAGGATCAGGGTGCGCAGCCACGGCATCCGGAGCACCTCGGCGGGGAACGCCTTCAGCTTGCGCCCCGCCAGGTCGAGATGGTCGGCCCGGCCGGCCAAGGCCCGGGACAGCTGGTCGTCCAGCGCCGCGGCCGCCGACCCGCGCGCCGACCGGGCCCCGGGCCGCAGGACCGGCAGCCCGGCACGCAGCCGGTTCAGGAACGCGTCGACGTCCAGGCGACCCTCGTCGTCGACGACCTCGGGCACGAACGCCTCGCCGAGGCCGTTCCCGGCGACGAAGTCGACGTCCCGGTCACAGACGCCGAGGTTGTCCACCCAGCGCGCGCCCGGGGCCGCCAGTGCCATGTGGTGGTCGAAGTCGATCACCCAGGGGGTGTCGACCACCGCGGCCGCCAGGGAGCCGTGGTTGTAATAGCCGTACACCATGTGGGTGAAGGTGCCGTCGTGGATGCAGATCTCGGCGTCGCCGCCTTCCAGCGTCTCGGCCCGGGTGTGGCCGCCGACGTAGAGCCCGGGCGAGTCCTCGTAGAGCGCGATCGGGCCGTTGACCGTCAGGTCACCGGTCACCACGATCAACTCGACATCGCCGTCGCCATCGGCGTCCACACCGCGCAGCTCGGCGACGGCGGACAGGAAATCCCCGTCGAGGGTGAGGTCACCGTCGAAGAACAGCACCGTGGGATCGTCGGGCTCGTCTGCGGCTCCCTCGAACTCGGCGGACAGCACGCCGCCCAGGCGGGCGTCCACGTCGGCGTACGACAAGAGGTCGGGCATGGAAAAGGTCGACATGCGGGAGAGCATATGTTCGTGGCTCGGCTGCGTCGCTCGCTCGACCAGCCGCCGTCACGGGGGCGTTCGAGCCGGGCCCGCGCGGCCGCGGCGACGCCCCCGGAGCGGTCGACGAACGACCCGCGGGCGTGGTCGGTATGGGTTTCGCCCCGCTGGCGCCGTCCACCGGCACGGCGCCGTCATCGATCGCGGTCACCGCGCACTGGGCCTCACCGCCGCTGGTCGGCGACATCGCCCACCGCGAACCGGCCTGCGTCATCCATCCTGGCGCGGACTGCGATACGACCGCGTACCCGAGGACATCACCATCCTCGAGACCAACTGACCTGCCCATCCACCGGGGCACGTCCTCACCTGCGTAGATTTCCTGCGAATCCCGATACTGAGACTGGCGCGCGGCGTACTTTTGGCTATGCCAGACCCTGCGGTCGACGAGCTGGCCCAGTCACCTCACGTGGTGGCGGGGACACGTGGCGCTAGTGCGGAACTTCCGGACGAAGGGGCGACTCATGGCAGCCGATGTCGATTTTTGTGTGGTGGGTGCGGGTTTCGCGGGATTGACCGCCGCGCTGCGGCTGAAGCAGGCCGGCCGCTCGGTCGCTCTGCTGGAGGCGCGTGACCGGGTCGGAGGTCGCACCTTCACCGAGTTCCTGCCCGACGGGACCTGGATCGATCGCGGCGGCGCGTGGGTGGGCCCCGGGCAGGACCGTATCAAGGCCCTGATGGCTGAATTCGGCGTGACCGAATACAAGGAGTATGTCGACGGCGACGCGATGATGATCGTCGACGGCAAGAAGCACCGTTACTCCGGCACCATTCCCTGGGCGATGAGCCCGTGGGCGATCGCCAACCTCGGAGCCGGCCTGTTCGAGGTCGGGCAGATGTGCAAGTCGATCCCGTTCGACGCTCCGTGGGAGGCCGAGAAGGCCAGCGAATGGGACCGAATCTCATTGGGGGAGTGGCTGAGTCGAAACATTCACTCCCATCAGGCGCGCGAGATGCTCGACATGGCGTTCGCCGGCATCTACACCTCGGCCGCCTCGGAGGTGTCGTTGTTGTGGGCGCTGTACCAGATGGGCTCGGGCGGCGGGCCGGTGTTCGTCATCTCCAACAAGGACGGCGCCCAGGACGCCAGGGTGCACGGCGGTATGGGTGCGATCTATGGGCCGATGGCCGCCGAACTCGGTGACGCGCTGCATCTTTCGAGACCGGTGGACCTCATCGCGCAGGACGAGGACGGCGTCAGCGTCCACTCCGAGCGGCTCACCGTCCGTGCTCGGCACGCGATCGTCGCCGTGCCGTTGGCCGTCGCCACGCAAATCGCCTACGAGCCAATGCTTCCCGTCGACCGCACCTTCCTGCACCGGCGCATGCCCAGTGGTGCCGTCTACAAGATCTCGGTCGTCTACGACACCGCGTTCTGGCGCACTGACGGCCTGTGTGGACAGTCGGCCGCGCCCGGCAGCCCGGCCACTCTGACCATCGACGCCTGCACGGACACCGGCACCCCCGGCATCATGTGCGTGATCACCGAGGGTCCCGCGGCTCGCAAGCTCGGGCTACTCGATCCGGCGGAGCGCAAAGCTGTGGTGATCAACGAACTGGTCGACAGGTTCGGGGCGAAGGCCTCGTCCCCGGTCAGCTACCACGAGCAGAACTGGACGGTCGAGCGCTACTCCGGCGGCGGAATGATCAGTCATGCGCCACCGGGTGTGCTCACCGAGTTCGGTCACGCGCTACGCACCCCCTGCGGGCGGATCCACTGGGCCGGGAGTGAGAGCTCGGCGATCATGTGCGGCTGGATCGACGGTGCGGTGCGGTCGGGGGAACGTGCCGCCACAGAGGTCATGGCCGCCGAAGGCGTTGTGGCGAGGTAGGTTTCAGCGCCCGGCCGCCAGCGGGCGATCTCGACCGCGCGGTCCTGGATCGCCACCGCCGCCACGGGCACTGCAGCGCGTTTCGATGGGCGGGATCGATGCGGTCGTATGGATTGCTCACGTGCCGATGTGGGCTACATGCTGGCGGGCTGGCCGGCCGAGCCGGAGTGACCCGCCCGATGCTGGGTCGGCGCGAGTCTGGCGATTGTCCAAAAACCAAGCACTTGTTAGGGTTTCGCGGTGGAGCTTTCCGGTCCGGCGGCAGGTCCGATCAACCTGATCTCAACGTTCTTCCCACTGGCCGATGTCGGTTACATCGCCGAGGAGTACTTCTTGTCCGGCACAGCCGGGTCCTACCGCCTGAGTGGCTCGGCTGGTGACGACGGGGAGTGGGTGACCGAGCCGGACGGCCTTGCACCGTTCACGACCAGACTGGTGGTGTACCGGCCGGTTGAGGGCTACTGCGGAACGGCTGTCGTGGAGTGGCTCAACGCGTCCTCTGGAGCGGACACGCCGCCGATCTGGCTGCTGGCACACCGGCATCTCATCCGGGCCCGGATGGCCTGGATCGGCGTTTCCGCACAGTACGCGCCGATTCACGGCGGCAGCGTCATGGCCGCGGCGGCCGAGGAGGACGACACCTGGAATTCGGTCCTGCTGCCGCCGCTGAAGCAGGCGGATCCGGTTCGGTATGCCGATCTTTCGCATCCTGGCGATGCCTACTGCTACGACATCTACCGGCAGGCGGGAGAGGTGATTCGAAGACTGCAGCCGGGGACCCGGCAGCTGCTCGCGGCCGGGCAGTCGCAATCCGCGGCCGCGCTCGTCACATTTGTGAATGCCATTGCGCCGCATGGCTCGCCGTACGATGCGTACCTCATCGACGGACGGCCGGGCCGCCCTGCCACGCTGACCGGTTCGGTGGACCCCGAGTCGCTGGACGGCGGTACGCGGGTGCGTGCGGATTCGACCGCGCCGGTGCTGGTGCTCCAAACCGAGTTCGAGGTGGTCGGTCTCATGCGCTCGATTGCCTCCCGCCAGCCCGACTCCGACCGGTTCCGGCTCTGGGAACTGGCCGGTGCCGCGCACGCGGACTCATACACCGTCGGCGCATCGTTCACCGACTCGGGTTCTCTGACCGCGAAGGAACTGGTCGAGCGGATGGCTCCGCGCCGCAATCCGCTGGGCGTCGATTTCCCCGAGCCGATCAATTCCGGTCCGCAACATCACTACGTCGTGCAGACAGCCATCGCGGCGCTGTCCCAATGGGCCGACGGCGGACCCGCTCCGGCGCAGGCCGATCGGCTCACGGTATCCGCCGGGGAACTGGTGCTGGACGTCCACGGCAATGCGCTGGGTGGCATCCGCACGCCATGGCTGGACGTACCGCTGGTGGTGCTGTCCGGGCTCGGGCAGGAGGGCGGCGGCCCGGCGATCATGTTCGGCTGCACGCGACCGCTCCCGGGTCCCCCGCCGGCCGACTACCTCGCAGCGTTCCGAGCGGCAACCAACAAGACGGTCGCGGCAGGCTTCCTGCTGGCCGAGGATGTTCCGGAAATCCTCGCCGTGGCAGCCGCGAATCAAGCGTTGAGCACCAAGCAGGCAACCCGGTAGCCATCACCGATCAGTTGGTGGTCACCGTTTTCAACCAGAGCGATACGGGGAGGGCGGTGATCTACCGCTGATCTGCTCCATGGCCGTCGACGAGTCTGCGGATGCGGGTAGGAGGCCGAGATGATCACTGGCCGTTCACTTTCCGGCTGCCAGGTCGGCCGGTTCGAGCGGCGGCAATTCGCGATCTGCAGCACAATGCGGCGAGTGAGCCGTGCCCACATCGGGTCCAGTCGTCGTCGGGGCGGTCCAGCTAGCGGTAGCAGTAGGAATCGGAGGAGGCGTCACCGCCCTGGAGGCGCACCTGGTGCACCCGCAGACCTCGAAAGTCCTCGTCGTGTGGGAAGAACGACTCGTCGATGGTCATTCCGCCGTCGGGATCGGTGTGCAGCACGGCCATCCAGGCGCCGACCCCATCCGGGTAGAACTGATCGTCCCATGCGCCGTAGAGCGAGTTGGTGAGGTAGACCCGCTGACCGTTACGGCTGATCTCGACCATCTGGGGGCCACCCGCGAGCGGCTGGTTCGGTGCGGCCGGGTGGGCGGCGCGGCTCACGATCCCGCCGAGCCGGACGGACGCGGTCTGTTTCGGGCTGGCCGGATCGCGCACATCGAACTGCTTGAGCTCCCCGGTGCCCCAGCACGAGACGTAGAGGTATGCGTCATCAACCGACAGGTCGATGTCGGTGACCAGCGGCGGCACCGCGCCGAACGGTTTCAGTGCCGGTGGCAGCAGGTCGGGATCAGCCGGCTCGGCCGGTATGGTGATCACCTTGTCGACCGCCCACACACCACCGTCGTGGTGCCAACGCCACACGGAGGCCGACAAATCCTCGGTCGAGATCACCACGCCGACGAATCCCCAGGTGGCGTCCGGATCGTGCGAAGGGCGCAGCTCGAGTGCCATCTGGTTCTGTTCCCCGAGATCGACCCGCTGCTGGTGCCGACCGGCGGTGAGGTCCCAGAAGTGGATCGCGTGGCCGTACTTGTTGGCCAGCAGCAACTCCGGCTGCAACCCGTCCTCGATCATGGACGGAGTGCCCCATTCGCTGCTGATCAGGGTGTTCTGGTTGAGATGCCACCAGGCGTCGTACGCGAGGTATTGCGGCCCGCGGTCGGTCTCCCATTGCCGCAACACATCGAACGTGCCGTGATCGAGCAGCGCGATCCCGCCCGGCCCGTCCGATCCGTCTGCCCCACCCAGGCAGGTCATGAAAACACCGTCCGGCCCGCAGTGCAGCGTGTGCGGGCGGGAGTAGCCGGCCTTGGCCGCGAGCTCGGAGCTGTCCACGATCTTGGAAAGGGTGGGCCGACGTGGGTCGGGCTGGGTGTCGAACACGTACAGGTGCGACGAGCGCAGACCCGGCACGATCAGGTAGCGCCGAGCCAGCCCGTCGATGTGGTGGCCCTCGTGCTTCAGCGCGCTGCTGCAGACGTTCCAGCCGAAATGGTGCAGCTCGTTGCCCAGGTGGGGCACCTCGGTCCAGCCCACCACCCTGCCGTAGGTGGCCGAGCCCGGATCCACATCGACCACCGACAGCGCATCCGGCTGCTGCGCCGCCCGGTCGAACGCGACAACGTAGGCGAGCCGCTCCGGCGGCGCGGCAGCCGCCTCCGCTGCGCTCCGATAGAAGGTCGGGTCCAAGTCTGAGTGATCCATTTCCAGCCTCCTTCGTGTCGATAGGCGGAGACTCACGCACGTCGCCCGATCTGGCGGATCCGAGGTGGGGCGACCCGAGTGGTCGCAATGGCGCGGACAGGCAGTAACCAGTCTCGGCCTTTCGACGTAGATCCACCAGCTAGTACCGCAACGACATTCAGGTGAGTGGGTGTCCACGGCGTCGGTAGTGGGATAGGAAGGCTCGATATTGGCTGCGGCGACACCATCTGGACCGGGCCCAGAGGTGGTCTGGCCGGCGGGGGCGGGTCAGGACGACGGAGATGAGCAGGCGGCGGATGTGGTCGAGTCCGGCCTCGCCTTTGGCCTGCTGGAATGCTCCCTCGATGTGCCGGCATGATCCGGCGGTGAAGGCCAGATCGGCCAGCCGGGCGTTGTGCGGCCCATACAACAGGTAGTAGGCGATCTCGCTCGAATTGCTGATGCTGCGCCGGGCCAGCAGCCAGTGCCCGCGTCCCCAGGTCCAGGTGCCCTCGATCTGGCGCCGCGCCCAGTCGAACTCGCGGGGTCCGTGCGCGCCGGCACCGACCGACAGCCGCTACCAGGCCGAGGCCGCGAACTCCGCGACCAGGGTGTCGGCGCGGGTGGTGATCTGCTGGTCGCAGCGAGTGGCCGTCATGTAGAACACGTCACGGGTTTCGAGTCATTCGCGCAGGTTAACCGGCCTGGCCGTAGGCTTCGGCTGCGGTGAACCACGCGAAGGGCACCCCGGCGGCGAGCACCCGTTCGAGCACGGTGATCATCTGCCGGGGTTTGGGGGCGAACTCGACGTCGTCGGGGATACCCGCGTCCCGGCAGCGGTGACAGTCAGTGGTCCAGGATTCGGGCAGATACAGTTCCCGGTCGAGCCCGCGGTTCGGACCGCGCGAATCGGACTCCGATCCTGCCCATCAACGAATCCAACTCGGCCACAACACGATCCAACACCACGCAACAGATCTGCCAGCACCGACTCGTCCAACTGTCGTTGCGGTACCAGCGCGGCGAGTCGGAGATATCCAGGCCGGCCGCGCGGTCGGCGCCGGGCCCACGACCCACACCGAAGAATCGATCACTGGCGGACGCAACGTAATCGGCAGTAGCGGATGTTCCGACAGCATGGTCAGTCTCAATTGGCATCCGCCAAGCGCTGACTGACTCGGTCAGCACGGGTGACAGCAGCGGCGGACGTTCATGACACATGTGTTATCGGCTGCCCCACCGAGCGCGGTTCATGTCGACTTCGGACGCTGGTGACCACACTCGAGTCTGTTGCCTGACTGGTCGTAGACATCAGGAAAAGCGCACGTGCCCAGCCACACCGTGACGCCCTCATCGTTCCACGACACGTCGAAGTGTGCGTCGCCGATCACAGACTCGGCGTAGTCGTCGTCATCGTAGGCAATAGTGAACACATCCCCGGGGCGCATCCAGTAGTCCTCGGGGATCGGCTCCGTCCACACCCGAAGCAACTTGTCGGATGTGTTGCTGAATCTGATCTTTGGCACCCGTGGAGACTAGAGCAGGCACGAAAACTCTTACGGCCACAACGAACCGACCTCAACCGCAACCTACAAGCTCGAGATGATGATGGGCCTAAACGTGCACTAAGGAGCCTGTTGCAGAATCACTTGCCAGGCTGATAGCCCGCGCTTTGAATCACATTCGGGGACAGGAGGGTTGGTGCGGTCGGGTTCTGGTGGTGG
>NZ_JBIAMR010000006.1:0-384297 GCF_042874235.1 Nocardia sp. NPDC004151
TTGCCAACGTGGACAGCGCTTTCCAGCTCACGTGTGGAGGGGTGCCGCTTCGCGGCACCCCTCCACACGAACTACTTTCAAAACACGGCCTAGTCGTGCTCGGCCGCAAGAGATCTGGTGTGGGACTGGAGCGGAAGCCAGGTGGGGGTCAGGGCGGCGGCCAGGAGGAGAGGGATACCCAGCGCGGCGACCACGAACGGCAAGGGGAGCCAGGTGGTGGCGACGGCTGCGAAAGCGAAGACCAGCAGGGCGATCACCTCGGTGGTGAAGCCCGCGACCGAGGTGACCGTGGCTCGGGCCTGGCCGGTGATGGCGTCCTGCAGGCGGGCCGAGGCGATAACGTCGGCATTGTAGTCGATGCCGTAGGCGATGCCCACCGCTGAAAAGCCCACGGCGGTCAGGACATACAGAGAGGTCGGGTGGGCGGCGGCCGAGCCCGCCAGCAGCGCGCCGGCGATGAACAGGACGCCCGCGACTGTCAGGGCCGATGCCATGCCTCGGGCCGACGTCCGCTCGGTACGGCCCACCAGCATCGCGCCGGCCAGGGAGCCGGCGACAGTGACGCCGACCAGCACCGCGGCCAGGGACGGTCCGGCGCCGGCGTGGTCGGCGAGTAGGGAGAAGTACTCGTCGAAGGCGGTGATGCCGTTCAGCAGGGCGACCAGGATGACTCCTCGGCGAATCAGCCTGACATGCAGTGCTTCTCGTAGTCCTGCGCGCAGCATCGCCAGGTAGCCAACAGGTTCCGAGGCTGCCGAGGCTCGTGGCAGGCGAGACTCCGCGGCGGGATCCGGATCGTCATCGTCGACGCCCTCGAGGTCCTCGACAGTCGCGGCGGATATCGACTTCGGCGCACTGGGCAGCAGGACCGCGGTCACGGTGTGCACGGCGGCGATCGCGACGCTGGACCAGGCGACCAGGGCGTAACCGCCCCAAGCGTAGAGCGGTGCGGCCGCGAGAATGCCTGCGAGCGCGGCCGCTTCGGTAGCGGCGCGGACGTAGCCCATCAGGCGCGGGTATTCGACGGTTGCGGCGCGGGCATGCAGGTCGTCGTAGATCAGGGCCTCGAAGGTGCCCGATCGGAGGGCGCCGGACGCGCCCCAGAGCATGAAGCCGGCGGCGAAGCCCAGGTAGGACGGGTACAGGGTCCAGACCGCGAAGCCTGCCGCCAGGAGCGCGCCGGACAACACGAGCAGGCCGCGCCGCGACACGGTGTCGGCCCAGGCTCCGGAGGGGATCTCCAGGATGAACGCGGTTGCCGACCAGATCGCGAACAGCGAGGAGATCTGCGCGGCGTTCAGGCCGTAATCGGCGAACAGCAGGGCGTAGATCGCGTAGAGCGGGATCAGGTCCGCGGTGAACGCGAACAGGACCGCCCGGAAGGTGAGTGCGTGCATCGAGCCCGCACGCTCGGTGCGGGGCAGAGCACTACGAAGGACGAATCAACAGGCGTAGATCAGCATCCGCATGGGATCAACTCTGCGCGCCGGGGGTACCACCGTCAAGCGGATTATCGATGGGGATCCAGCCGTTGCTGGACGGCTCGCCCTCCGACACCGACGCGCCGACCAGACCCGGGCGTTCGTTGAGGTCATTGATGAGCTCGGTGACCGGGTGCTCGTCGCTGTAGTGGTAGCCCTGGGCGAGAGCGAAACCGAGCTCGGTGAGGACCGCGGCCTGGTATTCGGTCTCCACACCCTCGGCGATCACCTGCAGGTCCAGGGACTTGCTCAACGCCGCGATCACGCCCAGCAGCGGCGGGGCGGGGGAATCGGAGCGGATCGACGCCACGAAGGACTGGTCCACCTTGAGGATGTCCGAGGGCAGGGTGGCCAGGCGGCTCAGCGAGGAGTAGCCGGTGCCGAAATCGTCGATGGCGATACGGACGCCGAACTCACGCAGCTTGTGCAGGTTCGCGATCGCGGTCTCGGACTCGGCCGCCAGCTCGCTCTCGGTCACCTCGAGCACCAGTTGCTCGGCGGGCCAGCCGGTTTCCTCGAGAATGCCGGAAACCCGGGCGGCGTACTCGGACTCGGCCAACTCCAGGCCGCTGACATTGACGTTCAGAGTCAGGTCCAGCTGAGCGAACGTCTCCTGCAGGCGGGCGGCGTCGGCGCAGGCGCGACGCAACACCAGCTCGTCCAGATCGGAGATGAGGTCGTATTCCTCGGCGACCCGGATCAGGCCCTCCGTGGTGACCTCCGGCTGCGCGTGAGAAGACCAGCGCAGCAAGGCTTCCACGCCGACCGCGCGGGTATCGCCGTCGGTGAGACTCACGATCGGCTGGTACTGCACATCCAGGGTGCCGCGGTCGATGGCCTCACGCAACTCCACCGCCAGCGGCAGCTGCCGCGACGACTCCAGCACCGTGCGATTACGGCCCGCCTGCTTGGCCCGGTACAGACCCACATCCGCACGCGACACCAGCAGCGAACCGGATTCACCAGGCTGCCACGACGTCACGCCCGCCGAACAACCGGTAGTGACGGCGGCCCGCAGCTCCTCGGTCAACAGGATCGCGGCCTGCTCGGTGGTGCCGGGCAGCAGCAGCGCGAACGCGTCACCGCCGTAGCGGGCCAGGCGCTGATCCGGCGCAAGCAGTTTCGACCAGGTGTCGGCCACCCGCTGCAGCACGGCGTCACCGGCCCGGTGACCCAGATGGTCGTTGATCTTCTGGAAGCGGTCCAGGTCCATCAGCACCAGGGCCAGACCCTGACCCGTACGGGTGGCGTGCGCGATGGCATTGCTCAACGCGCGGTCGAAACCGCGGCGGTTCAGCAGACGGGTCAGCACATCGATGTCGGCGTCGGACGCCATGCGCGTCAAAATGCCGACCACGATGCCGATTCCGAAGGTGATACCCGCCGGAATGATGCCCGACCACCACGGCAGCCCGCGCGACGGCACCACCCAGAGACAGCAGGCTATGGCGAACGCCAGATGCGCGCCCAGCCAGCGCCACGAGAAGAAGATCGCGGCGTCACAGGCCACGAACACATAGAACGCGGCCAGGCTGATCGCGCCGACCGTGTTCGGAAACCAGTGCACCGCAACGGTCACCAGCACCGTCGCCGTCGCCACATAGGCGTGATGCACCGAATGCGGCAGCCTCGGACCCCAGATGAGCAGGCTGATGCCCAGCAGCAGCGCCACGAACGCCGCCACGCCCACCAGCGGCCGATTGCCCTCATCACCCGGAGCGACGGCGGTCAGGACAAGACCCAGAAAGCCACCCATGACGTAGAACGCCCCGGTGGTCCGAGCCATGACCATTGCCGTCGCCAGCGCCGATGCCGCCCGGACCCGGGTTCGGGCATCGCCGCGAGACCCGATTCCTCGCACGCTGCCCAGCCTAGCCACAAGCCCAGCCAGCGGTAGACACATCCGGCGGAATAAGCCACGCCGAGTAGCGAATACTCAGCGCGGCTCCAAAACCTCGGCGCCGACGAAAGGCACCAGCGCAGCGGGCACTCGTACCGAACCGTCCGCTTGCTGATGGTTTTCCAGCAGCGCGACAATCCAGCGCGTTGTCGCCAATGTGCCGTTCAGGGTGGCGGCGATCTGCGGCTTGCCGTTCTCGTCCCGGTACCGGACGTTCAGGCGACGGGCCTGGAACGTCGTGCAGTTCGAGGTCGAGGTGAGTTCGCGGTAGGTCTGCTGAGTGGGAACCCAAGCCTCGCAATCGAATTTGCGGGCCGCCGAGCTACCCAGATCGCCCGCCGCCACATCGATCACCCGGTAGGGCACCTCGATGGCGGCCAGCATCTCCCGCTCCCAGGCCAGCAGCCGCCGGTGTTCCTCGTCGGCCTGCTCCGGGGTGGTGTAGACGAACATCTCCACCTTGTCGAACTGGTGCACGCGGATGATGCCGCGAGTGTCCTTGCCGTAGCTGCCCGCCTCCCGGCGGAAGCACGACGACCAGCCGGCGTAGCGCTTGGGACCGCCGCTCAGATCCAGGATCTCGCCCGAGTGATAACCCGCCAGCGGCACCTCCGAGGTGCCGACCAGGTACAGGTCATCGTCCTCGAGGTGGTAGACCTCGGCCGAATGCTGACCCAGGAAGCCGGTGCCCTGCATGATCTCCGGGCGCACCAGCACCGGCGGGATCATCATGGTGAAACCGTTCGCCGTCGCCTTCTGCGCGGCCAGCTGCAACAGGCCCAGCTGCAGCAGCGCGCCGTTGCCGGTCAGGAAGTAGAACCGCGAACCCGACACCTTCGCGCCGCGTTCCATATCGATCAGGCCCAGCGACTCACCCAGATCCAGGTGGTCCTTCGGCTCGAAATCGAACTCGCGCGGCGTGCCGACCGTGTCGAGCACGATGTAGTCGTCCTCGCCGCCGGCGGGCGCGCCCTCCTGCACCACATTCGACAGCGCGCGCTGGGCGGCGTCGAGGTCGGCGTCCGCGGCGTTCTCCGCCGCTTCGGCCTCCTTCACCTTCGCCGACAGCTCCTGGCCCACCTGCAGCAGCGCCGGGCGCTCCTCCTTGGAAGCCTTGCCGACCTTCTTACCCAGGGCCTTCTGCTCGGCGCGCAGATTGTCGGCCGTCGCGACCGCCGCGCGACGGGCGGCATCCGCCTCGAGCAGGGCATCCACCAGGGACGGGTCCTCACCGCGAGCACGCTGCGAAGCACGGACCACGTCGGGGTTCTCCCGCAGGAATCGAAGGTCGATCATGAGTATTCAGCCTAGTTTGACTGCCTCCGCTGCGCTCCGGCGGGTTCGCGGCCTCTGGTCCCGATTCTTCCCTCCTCCGCTCCTCCGCTTCGCTCCCCCGCTCCGTCAGTCCAGAATCGGGACGGCCGCGGACCTTTGAGTTGATCCGATCCATCCGGGCCATCCACCCCACGACCCGGTGATTTCCGCCATAGGGTTACCCCGATGGGACGGCCGGGGCCCGGGACGGGCTCCGCCGTGGTCTTTCCGAGGAGTCACCATGCCCCAATACACCCCGCACACCGCCGATTTCGTCGTAGTCGGTGCCGGATCGGCGGGGGCCGCACTGGCCGCGAAACTGAGTGAGCGACCCGGCGTCAGCGTCGTGGTCCTGGAGGCCGGCGGTGAGGACAACGACAAGTTCGCGCACATCCCCGCGGCGTTCAACCAGCTGTTCCAGGGCGACAACGACTGGAACTACCGGACCGAGACCCAGCCCGAACTCAGCAACCGGCGCGTCTACTGGCCACGCGGCAAGATGCTCGGCGGATCCTCCTCCATGAACGCCATGATGTGGGTGCGCGGCTTCGCCGCCGACTACGACGAATGGGCCCGCTACGCCGGACCCGAATGGTCCTTCGACAACGTGCTGCCCTACTTCCAGCGAATCGAATCCGTGGAAGAGGCCAGCGAGCCCGGCGAAGGCCGCAAGGGACCGCTGCACATCTCCCGCCAGCGCAGCCCCCGTGCCCTCACCCACGCCTACCTGCAGGCCGCCGCCGAAGCCGGATACCCGGTCGAACGCGCCAACAGCGATCGGCCGCAAGGGTTCTCGCAGACCATGGTGACGCAGAAGCGCGGCGCCCGCTGGAGCACCGCCGACGCCTACCTGCGGCCCGCCCGCCAGCAAGGACGCAACCTCACCGTCGTCACCGACGCGCACGCCACCCGGGTGCTGTTCGAGGGCACCCGCGCCATCGGCGTGGAATTCCGGATCGGCGGCGAGACCAAGCAGATCAGCGCCAAACGCGAGGTCATCCTGTCCGGCGGCGCGATCAACAGCCCGCAGCTGCTCGAACTGTCCGGCATCGGCGATGGCGACCGGCTACAGGAACTCGGCATCCCCGTGGTGCGGCACCTGCCCGAGGTCGGGCGCGGCCTGCGCGACCACCTGGCCGCCCCCATCGTCTACCGCACCACCGGCGGCAGCCTCTACGGCGCGGACAAGAACCTGCTCGAACTCGCCAACTACTTCGTGCTGCGGCGCGGGCAGCTCACCTCCAACATCGGTGAGGCGTACGGGTTCACGCGCAGCCGCGAGGGCCTCGACCTGCCCGACCTGGAACTCATCTTCGCGCCCGCCCCCTACATCGCCGAGGGCCTGGGCGAACCCGACGGGCACGCGCTCACCTTCGCCGCGGTGCTGCTCAAGCCGGAATCCATCGGCAGCGTCTCCATCACCTCGCCGGATCCGTTCGTCGCGCCGCGCATCAACCCGCGCTACTGCGCCGAACCGGCCGACCGCGCCGCCCTGCTCGCGGGCCTGCGCACCTGCGTCGAAATCGCCAACCAGCCCTCATTGAAGGAACACATCGGCGAACTCATGCAACCCGCCGTCCCGTCCGACACCGCGCTGGACGAGGTGCTGCGCCGCTGCCTCGAGGACCACTCGCACACGCTGTACCACCCGGTCGGCACCTGCGCGATGAGCCGCGACGAATCCAGCGTGGTGGACCCGCAACTGCGGGTGCGCGGCATCGAGGGCCTGCGCGTCGCCGACACCTCGGTGATGCCGATGATCACCCGCGGCCACACCCACGCCCCGGCCGTCATGATCGGCGAGAAGGCGGCTGACCTGATCTTGTCTTAACGGTCCTGCCCCCGCTCACGGGCTGAAACAGCGCCCGCGGGTTCGCGGCCGTCTCGATTCTGGACGGACGGAGCGGAGGAGCGGAGGAGGGAAGAATCGAGACCGCGGGGCCGCGAACCAGCCGGAGCGAAGCGGAGGCAATTAAGCTCGGCTGCGATGCCTGAGCAAAAGACGCCTTCGCAGTGGTCCTCGCAGTCCTCGCAGCGCCAAGGGCCGCCGTCCCGTCACAAGCCGACGGCGATGGATCGTTTGCTGACTCCCTTCCGCGCGGTGGAAGCCCAGCTGGACAAGAACGGTCCGCTCTCGGCATCCACCGTGCGGTGGGGGCTGCTGGCCATGGCGGTCGGCGTCACGCTCGCCGTGCTCATCACCATGTTCGTCTCGCACGGCTTCGACTCCAACCGGGTGAAGGCGCACGCACCGGGGGCCGCACAGCCCACCGGCGCGGTCGCGGGCGCGGCCTTCGGCACCGCCAAGGAGGGCGACTGCCTGACCTGGACCAAGTCCAATGCCAGCGACCTGTCCAAGGTGGAGTGCGGCGGCAAGCACCTGTTCGAGGTGACCGCCGACATCGACCTGAGCAAGTACCCGGGCAAGGAGTTCGGGCCCGGCTCCCGCTTCCCGGACTCGCTGCGCTTCTCCGAACTGCGCGACGAGCACTGCGTGTCCGCCGCCCAGGAGTACCTCGGCGGTCGGCTCGACCCGCGCGGCAAATTCGTCGTCGGCCTGATCAATCCGGGTGAGGCGGGCTGGAAGGCGGGCGAGCGCACGCTGCGCTGCGGCCTGCAGGTCTCCGGCAGCCAGGGCCTGGCCACCAAGCCCATCACCGGCAGCGTGCGCGACATCAACCAGTCCAAGGTCTACGACGTGGGCACCTGCATCGGCATCAAGTCGAACCTGCCCACCGACCCGGTCGACTGCAGCCAGCCGCACGCCTTCGAGATCGTCTCCACCGTGGACCTGGCCACCCACTTCAACGGCGGCCCGCCATCGAAGGACGAGCAGGACAAGTACATGGAAGACCAGTGCGCCAAGGACGCCACCGACTACCTCGGCTCCCCCGACGCGCTGCGCAACAAGACCCTCACCCTGTTCTGGGACGCGCTCGACACCCGCAGCTGGGTGGCCGGCAGCCGCAGCCTCAACTGCCTGGTCGGCAAGGGCGCGGACCAGGAGGGCTTCGCGGCCATCACCGGATCGGCCAAGGGCGACATCCAGATCGACGGTCAGGCCCCGGTGCCGCCGCCCAACAACGGCCGCTACACCCCGCCGCCGCTGCCCGGCGCGGTGCCGCCGGTCATCCCCCAGCCACGCTAGTTCCGGGGGGACAACGCAGTCATGCCCGTCTCGATGTCCGACGACCGCTTCGAGGAGCTGGTCGGCGACGCGCTCGACCTGATTCCGCCGGAGCTGGCCCGGGCGATCGACAATGTGGTGGTCCTCATCGAAGCGCGCAGTGACGAGGACCCCCACCTGCTCGGTCTCTACCACGGCATCGCCCTCACCGATCGGGACTTCAGCCACTACGGGGGCGCCCTGCCGGACACCATCACCATCTATCGCGACGCCATCCTCGAGATGTGCGGCAGCGAAGACGAGGTGGTCGAAGAGGTGGCGATCACGGTGATTCACGAGATAGCGCACTATTTCGGGATCGACGACGAGCGCCTCCATCAGCTGGGATGGGGCTGATCCGGGGGAACCGACCGGCGAACCTCTGCGTCCAAGCCTCATAACCGGGGATAGAACGTAGAGAGGGGCCTGATCATGGTTGGCCATGTGCTCGTGCAGCCCGAGGTGATCCTCGCGGCCGCCCTGGAACTCGATCTGCTCGCCGAACGCCTGGCCGCCGCCGCGAGCGCGACCGCGCCGGCGACCCACGTGCTCCCCTCCGGCACCGAAGAGGTGTCCTCCCTGGCCGCCGCGCATTTCAACACCGCCGCGCTGACCCATGACCGGTCCCTCGCCCAGGGCATTCTCGAACTGCACCACGCCGCCGCCACCCTGCGCGGCCAGCTGGCCCAGTACCTGGCCCACGACGCCATGCGGGCGGCCGCTCTCGCGGCGATCCGGGTGTAAGGGAAGAAACGCATGACATTGGGGATCACCGGGGTGTGCTGGCTGCCCCGCATGGCCGAGATCAACTCCCTCTCACTCAACACCGGGGCGCACGCGATTCCGATCGCGGCCGCGGGCGGCGCCTGGGGCGGCCTCTCCGCCGCCTGGGTGGACGCCACCACGACGGTGGCGCGGGTGATGGCCGAGATCGGGGTCGGGCTCGAGGGCGTCAACGGGCTTGCCGTGCTGGCCCGGCTCGGCGGGTTCACCGTCTGGGCCGAACAGCAGGCGGTCATGGCGGGCGTGATGGCGGGCAAGGCCGGCGCCCATGCCACCGCCTACACCGTGGCCTCCATCGCCATGCCGAGCCTGCCGGAGATCGCGCTGGTGGAGACTGCGCGGGTGGCCGCGTACTCGTCCGGCGGCGCACTCGATGGCGCGGCCGAAGCCGCCGAGGCCGCCAAGCTGGCGCTCGACATCCGGGCCGCGCTGGTCATGGAAACCTATGAGGCGGCGACGAGTTCGATGGTCGCCACACCCGGCCAATTCCTGATGCCGCCGCCCATCGCGGTGGGCGCGGGGTCGGCCGACGCCGGTGGGGACGCGTTCAGCACCGGCGGTGTCACGAGTGCGGGAAGCGTTGCGAGCACGGCGATCACGGCCGCAGCCAACGCCCTGACACAGCCGGGATACGGGACGCCGGCACCGGCGGGCACGGCGGCCACAGGGGTCGCGACCACCGGAGTCGGCGGGGCGGCGCTGTCCACGCAGGCCGTGTCCTACACCGGCGGCGGATCGGTGAGTATCGGCAACGGCGCGGGTACCCTGCGTCTGCCCGAGGGCTGGGGACCGGGCCTCGGCGGACCCGGTGGCCTCGGAAACCCCAGTGGCGCAACGGCGCCGACCGCGCCGGCCGCCGAGCCGAGGGGTGTGGCCGGGACACCCGCGTCGACCGCACTGGTCCGTTCCACCGGGACCGGCTCAGTGCTCGGGCAGCACGGCGGCGACGAAATCGAGACGCGCCGCGGCCACGACTACGGCCGCTCGGTCGAGGTGTTCACGGACGGGCGGGTGGTCGCGCCCGCGGTCATCGGTGGCGACGCGGTCTGCGGCGGGGACACGACGGTCGCGCCTGCGGCCATCCACGCGAATGCCGCTGCCCGGGCGCATCGGTGACCGTCCTCGGCGCGGGCCGCGGGCCGTCGCCGCTGGGCTCGGTCACACTGTCCCTCGACGAAATGCGGTATCTCCAGGAGACATCGGGTATCGACGAGCTGCCCGTGGTGCTGAATGCCCTGGGGCGCTACGACCATGCCGCCGACCACGATGCCGCCATGGCCGCGGCGGCGGACGCACTCGCCGAACGCGAACTGCTCGAGGGTGATCCGGCCGCCGAGGACCATCGGGTCCATCCGGAATTGGCCGAACGGCTGCGGGTGCTCCACCGGCCGCACTGGGTGCTGGCGTTGCGCTGGTACGTCGAGGGCCAGGTCAATCGGCTGTGTATCGCCAGGGGCGACGACGTCGACGTGGTCGCGCTGCGCGGCCCCGGATCCTATGTCCTCGACGAGGCGAGCCACGATCTCCCCGGCACCGTGCTGGCCGCGCTCGGCCCGGCCGATCCGCTGGCACTGGCCGGAATGCACGCGCCCACCGAGGATCTGGTGCCGATCTTCGACGACGCGGGCGACTCCGCCACCACGGCTGCCCGCCTGAGCACGGTGTGCGATCCGGCGCGGGACGCGCAGGCCATCGCAGCGGCGCTGGTGCGGGTGCATGCGCACGCGGAGATCGTCGGCGTGCGCTACGGCGACGGCGTGCGCGAGGTCGCCGGGAACCACCTCGCCGTGTACGACACCCGTCACGGCCGGTTCCTCGCCATCACCACCACCGCCGAGGACGGGACCAAGTGGACGTCCTTCGCGAGCGGCACCCCCGCCCGGCTGCGCACGGCATTGCGGGATCTCGCCGAATCCCTGCCGCTGCGTGCCGAATTCGGCTCCTAGCCCATCGGGTCGTCGCCGGTGGCGGCGAACGCGCCGGTGAACGGCGCGGGATGGCGGCCCCAGCGGGTGCACTCCCAGCGGTCGTCCTCGAACGGCTGCAACTCGATGGTCTCGGTGTTGTCGAGATGATTGTTGGCGGCGAAAAGCCTTGGCACCCCGGTGAGTTCACGCGACACCAGGCGCATGGCGGCGCCGTGGCTGACCACGATGACATCGCCGGCGCCGGGCCTGGTCAGGTAGTCGTCGCGTAGTCGCCGCAGTGCGGGCAGGTAGCGGGCGAGCACGTCCTCGCCGGATTCGCCGCCCGGGATCCGCACGCTCAGATCACCGAAATGCCAGGCGTGATAGACCTTCTGGAATTCCAGGTGCGCGTCCCGGCTGGTCTGGCCCTCCAGGTCCCCGAGCTGCACTTCCTGCAGGTCGTCGAGCACGTTGAGCGCGACGCCGGTGGCCGACTCGATGTAGCCGCCGGTCTGGCGGGCCCGCAGCGCCTGCGACGAGAACAGCTGTTGCGGCGGCGCGATCAGGTTCGCGCCGAAGGTCTTCGCCTGGGCCACACCGCGTTCGGTGAGCGGCAGCCCGGGCAGCCGGGTGTCGAGGATCTTGCCCACATTGCCTTCGGTCTCGCCGTGGCGGACCAGGATGAGTTTGCCGCTCACAGGTCGGCCACCCCCTTCTTCAGATCAGCCAGCCAGGCCGCGGCGGGCGCGTCCGGTGGCGGCGGGGTGCCGGTGGCCGCGGTGGCGGGCCAGGAACCGAGGAACCGGATCCGGGCGGCGGTGCGGTGCAATGCCTTCAGGGCCTCGGCGACAGCGGTGTCGTCGATGTGTCCGACACAGTCCAGGTAGAAGCGATAGGTCCCCATGCCGGTGCGCGTCGGCCGGGACTCGATGCGGGTGAGATCGATACCGCGGGTGGCGAACTCGGCGAACGCCCGCATCAGCGAACCCGGTTCGTTGGCCAGCTCCAGCACGATCGAGGTGCGATCCGCACCCGTCCGTCGCGGGGCCGGTTGCGGCGGCGCGACCAGCACGAAGCGGGTGACGGCGCGTTCCACGTCGGCGACCCCGTCGGCGAGGGTGGTCAGTCCCAGGCGCTCACCCGCCAGCGCGGTGGAGACCGCGGCCTCGGCGTGCCCGGCCACCACGTCCTCGGCGGCCGCGGCGTTCGATGCCGAGGTGTACATCTCGGCCAGCGGCATGTTCACGGCCAGCCACATCCGCACCTGCGCGGCCGCGACCGGATAGGCGGCGATGCGGCGGACCTGGTCGAGCGCGATGCCCGGGCGGCCCACGATCGTGAACGCCACATCCAGATCGGTCTCGGCGAGGATCTGTAATCGCGGACCGACGGCCAGCGCGTCCAGCGTGGGTGCGATCGAACCCTCCACCGAGCTCTCGATCGGCACCACCGCGCCCGCCGCCTTGCCGGCGCGCACCAGTTCGACGGCAGCGCCCTGACTCGGGGCGGGGATACGCTCGACCGGTCCATCGAAGGCTCCGGTGGACTCGAGTTTGGCGAGGGCCATCTCGGTGAAGGTTCCCGACGGCCCGAAGTAGGCGATACGCGGCACGGTTACGACATTACTTGCGTGCGCGCGGTCACCTCCCGCTTTGCCCGACTCCTGGGTAACTTTCGGCGAAATCCTCGGTGTCGCCATAAAAACCGCAGGCCCGGACGCCAGGAGGGCCGGGCGGAGGCCAGCGGCGGGGCGAATTCAGCCGCCCAGAACCGCCAATCCGGTTCGCACGGCAACCGCGTCCGCGGTCTCGATGGCGAGCAGAACATCACGGAAGGCCTCGACGGCGGGCGGCTGCAGGCCCGTCAGGAACGCGGTGTCGGGGGCGGTCAGTGCGGTGCGGATGTCCTCGCCGCAGAGGGCGGCCACGGTCGCGGCGACAGCGGCCAGGGCGCGCTCGCCGGAGTCGGTGCGGGCCACGAAACCGGTGTCGCCGTGCACGATTCGCACCAGGAATTCCGAGACCGCCTCGTCGTCGAGGGTGAGGTCCAGGACCTCGACGCCCGGAGCGGCGGTGATCGGGCGGACCAGGTCCTCGGTGAGCCCGCGCGCCGGGCGCGGCGGGACGGACAGGCTCAGCGCGACCGGTTCGGGCGCGTGCGATGAATCGTGCGGCACGCTCCCACGGTAATGGCCCCGGCAGGCCACCTGACCTCGACCCCGAGGGTGTGCGGCGGGACGGCGCGGTCCCGGCCGGCGGGGAACGTCTTGCGCGAGCGACCTGCGTCACTTAGCTTAGGTTTACCTAATTCACCCCCGGAGGTGTCCATGACGCACGCGGCCCAGGTCGTCGCGCCCACAACCGCCGAACGCGTGCACAGCGCCTGCGCGCACGCCGAACACGCGGTCCTGGCCCTACCCGGCCTCGACCCCGCGCCCACCTCCGTGCACCTGCTGCGGCAGTGCGGCGACATGGTGATGGCGGTGCCGATGAACTCCACCGCCGCCGGACTCGTGCACGGCTGCGGCGTGAACGGCTCCCCGGCGGTGCTCGAACTCACCGACCAGGCGCCACTGGCCCTGCGCGAACGCGTCCGCGCCCTGGTCTGGCTGCGCGGCTGGGCCCACGCGGTGCCCGCGCACTCCCAGCGCGCCCTCGCCGGAGCGATCGCCGCCGACCACCCGCACCCCGACCTGCTCGACATCGGCCACACCGCCACCCTGCTGCGGCTGGTCATCGACTCCGCCGTGGTGGCCGACACCTCCGGGGCCGCCTCGGTCGACCGCGAACAACTCCGCGACGCCCGGCCCGACCCGTTCTGCGCGCTGGAAGCCGGTTGGCTGCAACACCTTCAGGCCGACCACCCCGACGTGGTGGACCGGCTGGCCCGCCGCCTCCCGCACGCCCTGCGCCGCGGCGCGCTCATCCACCCGCTGGCCATCGATCGGTACGGCGTCACCCTGCGCGTCGAGGCCATCGAGGCCGACCACGACGTCCGCATCCCCTTCGAGGCCCCCGCCGACGACATCGAATCGCTCAGCCGCGCGGTACACGCCTTGGCGGGCAACCCCTTCCACGGCGGGATGCACCGGATCTGACGCCGCCGCGCCTAGATTGGCGGCATGGTTTCGGCTGATCCCGCGCCCGTCTGGCCCGCGCCCGAGTCGTCCGAGCAGGGGCGCCGGGCGATCACACTCGAGATCACGGTGGTGCTGGTCGTCACCTTCGGACTGAGCGGGGCCAACGCGGCACTGTCACTGCTGGAGAGCGCCCTCTCCCCCGGCGGGGTCGGCGGGCAGACGGTGGCGCTCAATCCCTCGCGCGCCACCCAATCGGCCATCGACCTGCTGTTCCAGCTGTTGAGCGTGGCGCGGCTGCTCGGGTGGGCGGCCCTGGGGATATATCTGTTGTGGCGCAGCGGGATCGCGCCGCGGGCCATCGGACTGGCGCGGTCACTGCGCTGGCGCGCGGACGTGCTGCCCGGACTGCTGCTCACCGCGGTGATCGGAATACCCGGACTGGGGCTGTATCTGGCGGCACACGCCCTCGGCGTGAGTGTGACCATCGTCCCCAGTTCACTCGAACACTGGTGGCGACTACCCATGCTGGTACTGGCCGCCTGGGCCAATTCCGCGGCCGAGGAAGTGCTCGTTGTGGCCTATCTCATCACCCGGCTGCGGGCGCTCGGCTGGACCGAGAACCGGTCCCTGCTGGCGTCGGCGCTACTGCGCGGCAGCTACCACCTCTACCAGGGTCTCGGCGGCGGGCTCGGAAACCTGGTGATGGGGTTGATCTTCGGGCGCTACTGGCAGCGCGCCAACCGGCTGTGGCCGCTGCTGCTCGCACACGCCCTCATCGACACCATCGCCTACCTCGGGTACGCCTTCCTGCGCGGACATGTCTCCTGGCTGCCGTGAATCCGCCCGGAAAGCGGCGCGGCGCGGGCGCGGTCGGTACTGTTTCCAGTAATGAACGGCGACGACCCCCAGCACTTTGCACGGATGCGCCGGGAGCCGCCGCCGGGACGCCCGGGGGAGCGCCCGGCACACCCGCAGCGCCCGATGGCGAATCCCGGGCAACCACAGCGGCCTTCGGCTCCACGGCAGCCCATGCCCGATCGGGCGCGGAACTACGACCCGCCCGTTAACGACGGCAGGCCGCGGGTAGAACCAACCCAGGTGATCCGACGCGATGAATCCGGTCAGGGCCTGGCGTATTCGCAGGTGCCGCCGCCCCGGAACCCGGACCCGCGACAGCGACCGCCCGGGAACCGGATGCCGCCGCCGGGCAATCGCGTGCCACCCCCGGGGAATCGGGTTCCGCCGCAGGGTGATCGGATGCCCGCCCGGACCGCGACGCCCATGGGACACGCGCCCACCCAGCAGCCGGCCCCCTTCCACGAGGGCCCGCCCCGCACTCCCCCGCCGCCACTGCCCGGCAAGCGCCGCGGCGACGACGGGCGTCCCCCGCGCGGGGCCCGGCCGCGCCGCAAACGGCACTGGTTCCGCTGGATCCTGTCGCTGCTGGTGGTGCTGCTCGTGCTGCCCATCGCCGCGGCCATTTACGTCGACACCCACCTGACCCGGATCGACGCGCTCGCGGACTATTCCGGACGGGTCGGCGACACGCCCGGGACGAATTGGCTTCTGGTCGGATCCGACAGCCGCGCCGGGCTCTCCCAGGCGCAGGAGGACGAGTTGTCCACCGGGTCCGATGTGGAGGGCGAACGCACCGACACCGTGATCCTGGTCCACATCCCCAAATCCGGGCGGCCCACCCTCGTCAGCCTGCCGCGCGACTCGTATGTGAACATCCCGGGCGTCGGCAAGGACAAGCTCAATGCCGCTTTCTCGGTGGGCGGCGCGAAATTGCTGGCCCGCACCGTGGAAGGCGCGACCGGTGTGCACATCGACCACTACGTGCAGATCGGATTCGGCGGCTTCGCCAATATCGTGGACGCGGTCGGCGGCATCGATATGTGCCTGGACGAGCCGATGAAGGACCCCTTGGCGGGTATCGATCTGCCGGCGGGCTGCCAGACCCTGAGTGGCCCGAACGCACTGGGTTTCGTCCGTTCCCGCGCCACGCCGCGCGCCGATCTGGATCGCATGCTGAATCAGCGCAAATTCCTCAGCGCGCTGTTGAAGAAGGCGTCCAGCCCGGCCACGCTGGCCAATCCGTTCCGATCCTGGCCGCTGGTAAGGGATCTCACCTCGGCGTTGAAAGTCGACGACGGTGCGCACATATGGAATCTGGCGGGCCTGGGCAATGCGCTGAGCAGCGATCCGATCACCACGACGGTGCCGGTCGGCGGCTTCGAGAATGTCTCCGGCAGCGGCAATGTGCTGCTCTGGGACAAGACCAAGGCGAGTGCGTTCTTCGACGCGCTGGCCAAGGATCAGCAGATCCCGGCGGACCTGATCACCACGGTCGGAAGTTAGTTCGATTTAGGCAATACTTGCCTCAATAAGGCTGTGCTCAATAAGGCTGCACTTGGATGACACGCGGTTTTACCAGGATTAATGTTCTCCGCATGTCCACCCGAACCCAGACCAAGCGCAGCAAGTTCCAGGCCCTGCTGCAGGATCAGATCCGCAACGAATTCAATGCCGAGCACCAGTACATCGCGGTGGCATTGTGGTTCGACAATGCCGATCTTCCGGTCCTGGCCAAGTATTTCTACAAGCAGGCCGTGGAAGAGCGCAATCACGCGATGATGATCGCGCAGTACCTGATCGACCAGGACATCAGTGTCGAGATGCCCGGGGTCGATTCCGCCACTTCGCATTTCGCGAACGCCAAGGAGCCGATCGCGCTCGCCGTCGCGCAGGAGCAGTCGGTCACCGACCAGATCGTCCAGCTCGCCAAGACCGCCCGCGAAGAGGGCGACTACCAGGGCGAACAGTTCATGCAGTGGTTCCTCAAGGAGCAGGTCGAGGAAGTCGCCACCATGAAGACCCTGCTCACCGTCGCCGAGCGGGCCAGCGCGAATCTGTTCGACCTGGAGAACTTCGTGCAGCGGGAAATGAGCAGCCCGAAGGACGCGTCCGGCGCGCCGCACGCCGCGGGTGGCTCGCTGTAACCGGCGAATCACGGCAATAACCCGTGGGGCCGAACATGATTCGGCTCCGTCCGGTGGATAGACGACACAGGCCCGGTCCGACGCTTCGGACCGGGCCTGTTGCCGTATCGCGCGGAAATCCGCGGACGGTCAGCGCAAGGTGACCTGACGCGAACGCAGGCCGTCGCGGGAACGACGCTCGTCGGAGGTCAGCGGGGCGTCCGACTGCAGCGCGGCCGCCAGCTTCGCGCCGAATTCGCGTGCGGGAGCTTCCCATTCGCTCGCGTGACGCTCACGGTCCAGGTCGAAGACCGGCACCAGCAGGCCATGGGTGCGGAACGAGCCCGCGAACCGCGAACCCTCGCCCAGATGCAGATCACCGGCGGCGTGCAGGCGGGCCAGGGCCAGCATCAGCTGGTCCTCGTCCTCGGGGCGCACCCAGCGGATGTGTGCCTTCTCGCCGGCGTCGACCCACCAGGCCGCGCCGGTCGCGTCCGCGCCCAGCTCCAGGCGAGCCGACGGCATGATGGCCCGGTTGGCCTGCTCGATGGTGGCGGCCACCTGCGGGTCCGGGGTGACGCCCGCGGGCACCCACCAGTTGAAGTCCTGGTGCACCGTGAGGTCCAGGGCCGCACCGGAATCCAGCACCTCGGTCAGCGGGGCGCCGCCGACGCTGGCGGAGGCGAGCGAGTCGCCGGGGGTGGCGGACTGGGTCCACAGGATGGCGGCGGCCAGATCCGCGGCGGGATCGGCGGACTGGAACTGCACCTGCGTGCCAACGAAACCGACCGGCTCGTCACCGGCCCGCACCAGCGCGGCGACCGCACCCGGCAGCACGGTGGCGAGGGTGACCTCACGCTCCGCGCCGACGCTCGGCGCCAGCTTCAAGGTCGCGGTCGCCGACGGCACGAACTCCCGTAGCGCGACCAGATCGCATTCCGCGGCCAAGCCCGCGAAGGGCCGCGTCACGGCCGACGCCGCCGCCTCCTGTTCGGCACGGCGGGCGGCCAGCTTCTGCGCCCGATTGGAGTCCGGCTTGGGACTGTTGCGCTTGCTCTTACCCATGGTTGGCAAACCTACTGTGTCTTTGGCCCTACGCTCCGCTCCGGGCAGGGTTCGCGGCCCCTGGTCCCGATTCTTCCCTCCTCCGCTCCTCCGCTTCGCTCCCCCGCTCCAAGGCGGAGGTCTATCAAGCCGCAGTCCAGAATCGGGACGGCCGCGAACCTTGGGTAATGCGCCTTGCAAGGGCGAGGGTTATGCGGTGGTGAGCACGGCCTTGGTGCGGGCGGGGTGGTTGGTGGCCACCCAGTCCACGCCGAGGTCGGCGCAGAGCTGGATGTCCTCGGGGTCGTCGCAGGTCCAGACGTAGGTGGCGCGGCCCGCGGCGGCGGCCTTGTCGACCAGATCCGGGTGCTCGCGCAGGGTGCGGACCGACGGGCCGATGGCGGTCGCGCCGACCGTGTGCGCCGCGCCGCCGGACAGATACAGCGAGGACTCGCCCAGCAGCACCGTCGGCAACAGCGGGGCCGCGCGGCGGATGCGCCAGACCGCGGTCGCGGCGAACGACATGACCACGGCGCGTGAGTGATCCGCGGAGGCGGGCGCGCCGATGCCGTAGTGGTTCAGCTCGTTCAGCAGGGTGGTCTCGACCAGCGCGCCGTACCGGACCGGGTGCTTGGTCTCGATGAACAGCTTGGTGGGACGGCTCTTCCAGTCCAGCACCAGCTCGATGAGCTCGCGCAGGGTGAGCACGCCCTCCGGTTCCGCGGCGGTGCCGAAGTTCAGGGCCTTCAGCTCCGCGAGCGTCATCTCGCTGACCGCGCCGATCCCGGTCGAGGTGCGGTCCACCGTGCGGTCGTGCACGCAGACCAGGTGTCCGTCACGGGTCAGGCGGATATCGCATTCGACGCCGTCGGCGCCCTCCTGCAGGGCGAGATCGTAGGCGGCGAGGGTGTGTTCGGGTCGCGCCGCGGACGCCCCCCGGTGCGCCACCACGAACGGCGCGCGACTGGCCCGGCTCACTTCGCCACTACCTCCTGTTGCTCCGCGTCCGGAGCTGCCTGCGCAGCGTCCCCGGCGGCGGCCTCATCCCCGACCACAGCATCATCCCCGACCGGGGCGGCGGGCGCGCGCCGCACGGGCTCGATCACCGGGCGCGCCGGGCCGGTCGCGATCAGCCAGCGGCGCGGCGTCTTCGGACGACCCTGCAGGTCCAGGCCCGCGAACGCGCGCACCAGGCCCAGCGAGGCCACCGCGACACCGGCCGCGGCCAGATCCGTCCACATCGCCACCAGCACGCCGTCGGCCTGCACCTGCAGCGAATCCGCCAATCGGTAGCCCAGCGCCACCAGCACCAGCACCGCGTTCGACAGCCAAGCGGCCCACCAGATCCGGACCGCGCGCAGCAGCCGCGGATCACCGTCGCCGGTGCGCTGGGCCGCCTCGGTCAGGAAGATGCCCGGCCAGATCAGGTTCGCGACCGGCACCACACAGCCGAGCACCAGCGACAGCAGCGACCGCGAATCCGACTCGCCCACATTCGTGTACGCGGCGCGGCGGGTCTCGGCGAGCCAGCCGACCAGCGCCACCGCCGACAGCAGGGCCAGCGCCAGCGCCAGGATCGCCGACACGGTCACGGCCGCATCGGAGATCCACAGCAGCCAGGGCTGGATGAGGCGGGTGCGATTGCGCAACAGGATCCCGTAGCGACCCAATTCGGCCAGGGCCGCCATCACGAAGACGGCCGCGGTCGTGATGAGCAACCGGTCCAACCGGTCGGTCCAGGCGGCCAGCGGGCGGTGCGGCTCGGGAGCTTCGGCCGCGGGCCGGTCGTGTAATCCCCAGCGCGGAATCTGCTGATAGCGCGGCGTCTCCGTCGAACCCGAGCGCCGGACGGGCTGGGCAGCAGGTGATCTGCGGCCCGGCGGGCGGGCCACCCAGCGGTAGTTGCGGCGGTCGGCGGGCGCGTCCACCGGGGCCGGTGACAGCAGCACGCCGTGGCAGCGCGGGCACCAGTGCAGCGGCTTGCCCTGGACCGCCCAGCGGGCGCCGCAGCGGGCGCACGGCTGTACGACGGCGGATCGCGATCGGCCCACCTGTCCCCCGTTCATCGCTCCACCTCTCCGCGCCTAGTAGATCTTCGCCTCGGGACCGTCGCCGGTGAGCGGACGGCCGGTCTGCTGCCAGGCCACCATGCCACCGGAGACATTGATCGCCTCGTAACCGATCTGGTTCAGGAACTCCACCACCGCGATGGACCGGCCGCCCTGCCGGCAGATCACGTAGATCTCGGCGTCGATGTCCAGGTCGTCGAGCCGGGCGGGGACGTCGGTCATGGGGATGTGGATGGCGCCGGGCGCGCGGCCGAGCTGCCACTCGTCGTCCTCGCGGACGTCGAGGAGCTGGGCCGGGGCGGGCGCGGCGGAGCCCCATCCGTCCGCGGCGTCGAATTCCGCGGGCACCTCATCGATAGGCACCGAGGGCACGTGGGGGTTCGTCACGGTTTCGATCCTGCCACGCGCGCGCGGGAGCTGTGGAGTTCCGTACCTGCACAGGGTTGGTTTCGGGAGTTATCCACATAATCCACAACCTGATCCACAGGTTGATAGACGACTGATTCGTCCGGGTCGGCCGATCCGGAAGTCCCCTCCCCGTTCCGGAGCGGCCGACCCGAAGGCCTGTCTCAGAAGGCCTCATCCAGTCTGACGCCGCAGGTCGGCCCGCGGTTCCATTCGCACCGGAAAACACGACATAACTAGATAAAGCCGGAAATCCTCGGTCCAGCCGGGCAAGATCGGTAGCCTGGCGCTATGACTGTGAGCAGGGGGCTACTCGGCGGCCTGGATATCAAAGGACTGAACCTCGCGCTGTCGGAGGCGACCTGCCTCGGCATCGACGTCGATCCGGCGGCGGCCACGCTGAGGCTGGAATTGGACGTCTTGACCCTCCCCGCGGACGGCCCGCCACCGGCCGACTGCGACATCTACCTCAACCTCCTCGGCGTCAGCCGGATCGCCGCCTCCCTGCGCCGCCAGCGCTGGGACGACCTCGAGCCGGTTGTGCTCCCGCTCACCGTCGACGGCCTGCACGACGCCGTGAACAGCTTCGGCGGCGGCGCGCTGCACGGGTGGGACTTCCTCGACCTCAGCGACAGCTCCTGGAGCCAGTGGCGCAAGCTGCTCAGCTTCGACACGGTGCTGCGTGACGAACCCGGCGCCCACCTGATGGAGTTCTGCCAGGAAGAGGGCGTCGACCCGCGCGAACTCGACATCCGCGTGTGGTTCGACGCCGCCGAGGTCACCGACAAGCAGGGCAACCCGATCCCGTTGCCGGAGTTCATCGCCGGTGGCGTGCGCTGGTGGCAGGCCCACGACGCGGGCGACCCGCGCACCCAGCGGCCGGACGTGGTCCCGGCGCTCTAGGCGGCGGTCACCCCGGTCGCGTGATCGGGGCAGTACCCGCCGGGGTTCTTCGCCAGATACTGCTGGTGATAGCCCTCGGCGTAGAAGAACGCGGAAAGGTCCGGGAGCGGAGCGATCTCGGTGGTGATCTCCCCGAACCCGGCCGCCGACAAGCGTTCCTGATAGTCGGCCCGCGACGCCGCGGCCGTCCGCGCCTGCTCGTCGTCGAAGGTGAAGACGGCCGAACGGTATTGGGTGCCACGATCATTGCCCTGCCGCATGGTCTGGGTCGGATCGTGGTGCTCCCAGAACCGCCGCAGGATCGCGGCGTAGTCGATCACCTGCGGATCGAAGACCACCAGCACCGATTCGGTGTGACCGGTACGGCCCGAACAGGTTTCCTCGTAGGTCGGGTTCGGGGTGAAGCCGCCCGCGTAGCCCACGGCCGTGCAGTACACGCCCTCCAATCCCCAGAACCCCTGCTCAGCGCCCCAGAAACAACCCATGGCCAGCACCGCGAGTTGCGTGCCCGCCGGGAAAGGGGGTTTGAAGGAATGCCCGCTGACACAGTGCTTGCCGGGCACGACCAGCGGTTCGGCACGCCCGGGCAGGGCTTGCCCGGGAGTCACCATGGTCGGCTCCGGCAGTCGCAAGCGACCGACGAACTCGTCGTACCACGACATGACTCCAGGCTACGGGACGTGTGGGAGATATATCTGGGCCGGAATGCGGGGGCACGCAGCCCGGTTGCGAACGAGCGGGTGTACGAATGATGGTTGGGTGCGCCTCGGATCATGCCGAGGGCACGCGGCCCCGACACGGAAAGGGACATCGTGGCTGTTTACACGTTGCCAGAACTCGATTACGACTACAGCGCCCTGGAGCCCTTCATCTCCGGGCAGATCAACGAGATCCACCACACCAAGCACCACGCCGCCTACGTCGCGGGCGTCAACGCTGCCCTCGAGAAGCTGGAAGAGGCGCGGGCCAAGGACGACCACGCCGCCATCTTCCTCAACGAGAAGAACCTCGCGTTCCACCTCGGTGGCCACGTGAACCACACCATCTGGTGGAAGAGCCTGTCCAAGGACGGCGGCGACAAGCCGGTCGGCGACCTGGCCTCGGCCATCGACGAGGAGTTCGGCTCCTTCGACAAGTTCGTCGCGCAGTTCTCCGCCGCGGCCAACGGCCTGCAGGGCTCCGGCTGGGCCTGGCTGGGCTACGACACCCTGGGCAACAAGCTGCTCACCTTCCAGCTCACCGACCAGCAGGGCAACGTGCCGCTCGGCATCATCCCGCTGCTCGGTCTGGACATGTGGGAGCACGCCTTCTACCTGCAGTACAAGAACGTCAAGGCCGACTACGTGAAGGCGTTCTGGAACGTCGTCAACTGGGCGGAGATCCAGGACCGCTACTCCAAGGCGGTTTCCCAGGGCAAGGGCCTGATCTTCGGCTGACGCCCCTCTTGCTTGCGGAGGCCCGCGAACCGGTCGGTTCGCGGGCCTTTCGGCATTTCAGGGGGCCGGGTGCTAGCACTCTTTGGTACTTGTGTGCCAGTTAGCTTCGGGTACAACCTGGTGTTCCCACTGGCAACACCGGGCACAGCCGCCCCCTGGGAAGTTCGGGAGGCACATCATGAGTGGTCAGATCGGCGTCATGCCCTTCCAGGCCCATGGTTCGCTGCAAGGATTCGTGATCTCCGGACGCTGGCCCGACTCCACCAAGGAATGGGCGCAACTGCTGGTCCTGGCCGTGCGGGTGGCCGGGCTCCCGGGCCTGCTGCCCACATCGACGGTCTTCGGGGCGCGCGAAGAGCTGCCGGACGACCCGGATCCCGCCATGGTGGGGCTGGTGATCGCGGAAGGGCCCGTCCTCGGGGACGAAGCGTTGCAGCCCGGCAGGTTTGCCGGACATGTGCCACCGGCCTTGATCATGTTGCATCCGCCGCGCGAAACGCGACCCTCGCTGCCCGAGTGCTCCGGCGCGGCCTCGGGCTGCCTGCTGCTGCCGGGCCTGCCGCATCTGGGGCTGGAACACCGCGCCGCCTGGGTCGAAACCGATTCCGATGGCGCGGTGACCTCGATGGTTTCGCGGGTCGGGGTGGATCCGATCAGTGATCCCGACACCGCGGTTCTGGCTATGCTGCTGGCCGCGTAAGGGAACCCGAAACCTTCCGGCAGCATCGCCAAACTTATTGTGCGCATTGCGATTTGGACGACAGTGGTTTGCATGTGCCCGGTTTGCCGGAGTAAAGTTGCGCCCGAGCGAAGGGGAGTAGCCCCCAATCACGTCGTCGACATACTGATCCCCCGGGATCCGGCGCGTGAACCGGAATCTTCCGGTGGGCGAGACCTTCGGCCGACAAGAACCAAACCGATTTACCGGTGCGGTGTCGGCTGAAGCGCCCCCGCATTCAGCCGACAGGCCGGAGACCTGGGAGCTGACTTCATGATCGCCACGATATTGCTGAGTTTCGGCGTGCTGTTCCTCGCCGAACTGGGCGATAAATCTCAACTCATGGCGCTGACCTTCGCGCTGCGCTACCACTGGTGGACCGTGCTGTCCGGCATCACCGTCGCCAGCGTGCTGGTGAATCTGATCGCGGTCGGCGTCGGCCACTTCCTCGGTGCGGCCCTGCCGACCGGCGTCATCTCGCTGTTCGCCGCCGCCACCCTGATCGGCGTCGGTCTCTGGACCCTGCGCGAGACCCTGACGAGCTCCTCGGACGCCTCCGATGACGAGGTCGCGCCGCAGGTCAGGTCCCGGTCCGCGTTCCTGGTCGTGCTGTCGGCCTTCCTGCTCGCCGAACTCGGCGACCGCACCATGTTCGCCACCATGGCACTGGCCACCAACAACAACTGGGTCGCCGTGTGGATCGGCTCGGTCGCGGGCATGGTGGCCGCGGGCGCGCTGGCCATCGCGATCGGCGTGACCGTCGGCAAGCACATCCCGGAGCGGATCATCGCGGTCTGCTCGGGCCTGTTGTTCCTGTACTTCGGTGCGCTCACCCTGCTCGAGGCCTTCGCGCACGGACTGGGCACCCCGCTGGCCGCGCTGCTGTCGCTGGCGCTGCCCGCCCTCGCCGGCGGCGTGCTGCCGGCGCTGCGCCGCCGCGCCGGGACCCCGGCCGGTTCAGTCGCCGAGCACGTTGTCGCCGAACAGATCCCCGCTGCGCCGCACGAGGTCCAGTAGCGGCGCGCGCAATTCGCGCAGCCCGTCCGGGTCGCCGACCGCGATACGCGCGGTGACCATCGAGCTCAGCGCCGCGACCAGGGTCTGACAGGCGAAACGCTGCGACTCGGTCTCGGCGCCCAGCACGTCGGCGACCATGGCCGCGAAGGTTTCCTGCAGGTGGGTGCGGCGCGCGATGGCGTCCGGGCCCGCTGCATACACCTCGACGAGGAAAACCCGGGCGTAAGCCGGTTGCGCGGCCAGCGCCTCCAGGTACGCGCCGAGCAGCCGTTCCATCCGCTCGGTGCGGGTCTCCCCGTCGAACTCGGCGCCGGTGGCCGCCAGGATGCCGGTCAGCATGAGTTCCGTGGCCCGCTCGTAGGCGGCCTCGAAACAGTCCTCCTTGGAACGGAATTGCTCGTAGAAGGTTTCACGGGAAACCCCCGCGCGCTTGATGACCGCGGCCACCGGCGTTCCGACATAACCGTTCTCGGCCATCGCCTCGGCCATGGCGGCCAGGATGCGGTCGCGCTGGGCGGCCACCACATGCTCCCGGGACAGGCCGTGCCGGCCGCGGGGAAGTTGGCGGGTTGCCGATTCGGTCATACGCGGGACTCCAGGTGGCCTCGGTCGTTCAGGCGAGCTTTCTCATTCTGCGGGGCCGGGCCGGTTGCTCGGTCGTGAACCCCGTTGGTTCCGTATCGGCGATGGCCAGTCCACTCGCTACACCCCGGCGCAGCGAGAAGTCGATCAGGTGCTGGGTGAGCGGACGGCACCACAGCGCCATGCTCACCCAATACGGCGAGACGATGTGGCGGGACCGGCGGGCCAGCGCCCGCTCACAGGCGTCGATGGCCGGGCCCAGCGGAGCCACGCCGGAGACGGTGGACCGGCCCAGAATGCTGCGGGCGGCCTCGGTGCCGAAGCCGCGGCTGGTCATCTCGGTGTCGAGTTCGGCGAAATAGGCCATGCCCACTTTGGCCCCGGTGTGCCGCAATTCGATGCGCAGGGTGTCGCCGAGCGCCTCGACCGCGGCCTTGGAGGCGCTGTACGCCCCCGCCAGGGGTAGATGGATGGCGGCGGCCAGCGAGGAGACGATCAGGATGTACCCGCCCGGGTGCGCGATGTGCGGTCCGGCCGCGCGCATCGTGTAGTAGACGCCCAGCACATTGACGGCGAGGGTCTCCTCGAGCACGGTCAGGTCGCCGCCGAGCAGGGACAGTTGCCGGGCGATGCCCGCGTTGCACACCACCGCGTCCAGGCCGCCCAGTTCGGCGGTCAGCGAGTTCACCACCCGTTCCACCTGGGCCGGGTCGCCGATGTCGCAGTATCGCCAGGGCGCGTCGCCGCATTCGCTCGCGACCTGGGCCAGCAGCGTCTCCTCGATGCCGAGCAGTGCGACGTGCGCCCCGTGCGCGTGCAACTGACGGGCGAGAGCGGCCCCGATGCCGCGGGCCGCGCCCGTGATCAGGATGCGTTTACCGGCCACGCGCGGGATCCGGCGGCGGAAACCACGGCGATGACCGACCGTGCTGGCGTTCATATATGCGAAGCTACCACTTAGACGAACACTCATGTTCGTAAAGCTGAGGGTTCGCGGCCCGTCTCGATTCTGGACTGACGGAGCGGGGGAGCGAAGCGGAGCAGCGAAGGAGGGAAGAATCGAGACTTCGGGGGCCGCGACCGCCTCTCTCCACCCCGCGGCTTGCCCGGAGCGGGGCGTAGGGCAAATTAGATATTGACGGATGGCCAGCGAGAGGGCCGTCCCTTGTCGAGAGGACCAAACCGTGGAGATTTCGGGCTCCGCCGCCATTGTCACCGGAGGTGCGTCCGGTCTGGGTGCGGCCACCGCCAAGCGTTTCGCCGATGCGGGCGCGACCGTGTTCGGCCTGGATCTGGCTCAGTCCATCGAGCGTGCGGGTGACAGCGTGCCGGCCGGCGTCACCCTCATCCCGACCGACGTCACCAGCGGTGACGAGGTGGCCGCCGCGGTCGCCAAGGTCGTGGAATCCGGTGTGCCGCTGCGCATTGTCGTCAACTGCGCCGGTGTGGGCTGGGCGGGACGCATCCTGTCCAAGAACGGCCCGCACGACCTCGAGCTGTTCCGCACGGTCATCACCGTGAACCTGCTCGGCTCCTTCAACGTCATGCGCCTGGCCGCCGACGCCATCGCCAAGACCGAGCCGGTCGACGAGTACGGCTCGCGCGGCGTCATCATCAACACCGCCTCGGTCGCGGCCTTCGAGGGCCAGATCGGGCAGATCGCCTACTCCGCCTCCAAGGGCGGCGTCGCCGGCATGACCATCCCCGCCGCGCGTGACCTCGCGCAGTTCGGCATCCGCGTGAACACCATCGCGCCCGGCATCATCGACACCCCGATGCTCGCCGGTGTCACCGAGGAGTACCGCAAGGGCCTCGAGTCCGGCGTTCCGTTCCCGTCCCGCCTGGGCCGCCCGGACGAGTACGCGCAGCTCGCGCAGTACATCACCGAGCACGACTACCTGAACGGCGAGACCATCCGCATGGACGGCGCCCTGCGCATGGCCCCGCGCTGATTGTGCGAAAGACCAAGGCCCCGCACTGAATTCAGTGCGGGGCCTTGAATCTTGTTATCGAGTCCGCGAGAACTGATCTCGGAAGGTTCCGGGTAACTCCGGGGGTACCCCCAAAATCGGCTCGGCACCCAACCGCCAGCCCGCATGCAGTGCGGCCCACGGCTTTCAGCCGGGCGCTACAGTCTCGGGGAGGCGGGAGAGCCTGCCTTAGTGCGGGCGAACAGCGGCCGCCTGGGGGCCCTTCTTGCCCTCGGTGATCTCGAACGAGACCGCCTGGCCCTCCTCGAGCTGACGGTAGCCGTTGCCCTCGATCTCCGAGTAGTGGACGAAAACGTCGGGGCCGTCCTCGCGGGCGATGAAGCCGTAGCCCTTCTCCGCGTTGAACCACTTGACGGTGCCCTGAACCATTACCTTCTCCTGACGAGGTGTTTCTTTTAATGCGTGGGCGCCGCGGCTGCGGCACCCGGGTCGATCAGAAGGCGGCTTGCAACTTGACTGGCAAGGTGAAGCAACGCCCGCACACTGTTCCGCGCGAGCATGTTGAAACACGAACACGAAAAACTTACGACCAAGACATACAACGTACGCCCTCGCCACTAGTTCCCGAAATTCGCCGAGACATGTGCACCGTCACACCGGGGACCGGCTGAGCATGACCGATTCCCGCTCGCTATGGATCGGGAACGTGCCGGCGACGCCGGCACGACCCGATCCGACGCGCCAGGTCAGAGCGTGCGGGTGAGGCGATCGGCGAGGATCCGGGCGAAGTGCGCCGGGTCCTTCAGCTCCCCGCCCTCGGCGAGAACCGCCGTGCCGTAGAGCAATTCGGCCGTCTCGGTGAGGGCGAGCGGCTTGTCCTCGTCGCCGGACACCTTCGCGTACGCGTCGCGCAGACCCGTCACCAGAGCGTGGTCCGGGTTCAGTTCCAGGATGCGCTTGCTGTGCGGCAGCTCCTGGCCGGAGGCGCGGTACATGCGTTCCAGCATCGGAGTGAAATCGAACACATCGCCGACGATGCAGGCCGGGGAGGTGGTGAGCCGGTTGGTCAGGCGCACCTCCTTGACGTCCGCGTCCAGGGTCTGCTGGAGCCAGCCGAGCACGCCGGAGAAGTCCTTCTCCTGCTGTTCGCGCAGCTGCTCGGAGGCCTTCTTCTCGTCCTCGGTCTCCAGGTCGACCTCGCCCTTGGCGATGGAGACGATCGGCTTGCCCTCGAACTCGGTGACCGAGCCGACCCACATCTCGTCGACCGGGTCGGTCAGCACCAGCACCTCGAGGCCCTTGGCCCGCAGCGCCTCCATGTGCGGCGAGTTCTCGATCTGCTGCCGGGTCTCGCCGGTCATGTAGTAGATCGCCGACTGGGTCTCGGGCATGCGCTCGACGTACCCGGCCAGTGTGGTCAGCTCGCTGTCGGAGTGCGTGGACGCGAACGACGAGACGCCCAGGATGGTCTCGCGATTGTCGGCGTCGGAGAGCAGACCCTCCTTGAGCACCCGGCCGAACTCGCGCCAGAACTCCTGGTACTTGGCCTGGTCCTCGGCGTTCTTCAGATCCTTGACCGTGGACAGCACCTTCTTCACCAGGCGCTTGCGGATCATCTGGATCTGGCGGTCCTGCTGCAGGATCTCGCGGGACACATTGAGCGACAGGTCCTGCGCGTCGACCACGCCCTTGACGAAGCGCAGATACTCCGGCATCAGCTCTTCGCAGTTGTCCATGATGAACACCCGGCGTACGTAGAGCTGCACGCCGCGTTTGTGCTCGCGGGTGAACAGGTCGAACGGCGCGTGCGAGGGAATGAACAGCAGCGCTTGGTATTCGAAGGTGCCCTCGGCCTTCATCGGGATGATCTCGAGCGGATCGTCCCAGGCGTGGGCGACGTGCTTGTAGAACTCCGTGTACTCCTCGTCGGTGACCTCGCTGCGCGGGCGGGTCCACAACGCCTTCTGGGAGTTCAGGGTCTGGGTCTCGACGATGGTCTTCTCGACCTTGTCCTCGCCCTCGCCCTCCATAACGGTGCGCTCGACGTCCATCCGGACCGGCCAGGCGATGAAATCCGAGTACTTCTTGACGATTTCGCGGAGCTTCCACTCCTGCGTGTAGTCGAAGAGGTGATCGTCCTCGTCGGCCGCCATCAGGTGCAGCGACACCGAGGTGCCCTGCGGGGCGGTGTCGAGTTCCTCGATCGTGTAGGTGGGGCTGCCGGCCTCCGATTCCCAACGGGTACCGGTGGTTTCGCCCGCCTTGCGGGTGGTCAGGGTGACCTTGTCGGCCACCATGAAGGTCGAGTAGAAGCCGATGCCGAACTGGCCGATCAGCTCCTCGGCCTGCTGGTCGCCGGCCTTGGCCTCCAGCAGCTGCTGGCGTAGCGCGGCGGTGCCCGACTTGGCGAGGGTGCCGATCAGGTCCACCACCTCGGCTCGGGACATTCCGATGCCGTTGTCGCGCACGGTGAGCACGCGGTTGTCGCGGTCGACCTCGAGCTCGATGTGCAGATCCGAGGTGTCGGCGTGCAGGTCCTTGTCGCGGAAGGTCTCCAGGCGCAGCTTGTCCAGCGCGTCGGAGGCATTGGAGACCAACTCCCGCAGGAAGGTGTCCTTGTTCGAATACACCGAGTGGATCATCAGCTCCAGCAGCTGATGGGTCTCGGCCTGAAACTCCAGGTGTTCGACGTGTTCGGTCACGACGCGATATTACGACGGTCGAAGTCGGCGATGGCGGGAACCTCGGCGTCCGCGCGGTCTGTCATCCAGTCCCGCAGCACCTGGGTCGCGCGGCAGTCGTCCTCGTTGTACTCGAAGATGCGGGTGCGCTGCGACAGGTCCGGTTCGCCGCCGTCGTAGGCGACGGCCAGGCGGTACCAGGCCATCGACGCCTCGCCGCCGGCCTCCGCGTCACGCCAGTGGAAGCCCGCGACCGGCGCGATCTTCTTGAGACCCTTGCCGTTCGGGCAGATGAACTGCTCCGACACCGCCTGGAACATGTCCACCCACTGCGGCCCGTCCACGAACCGCTGCACCTCCCGCTCGGTGGGGATGCCGGGGCGGCCCGCGAACCGGCGCGCCGACTCGTAGAGCCACTTGTCCTCGGCGGTGCGCGAATAGCAGTAGGCGGCAAAGGATTTACCGTCGGCGGCGGCTTGCGCGCGCACGCCCATCAGCCAGGTCCAGAACTCCGCGAAGGAGCGGCCCTCGTCCTCGGTGGGCAGCGGATCCCAGGTGACGAACGGGCGGTACACGCCGTCGAGCAGGGTGCCCCACAGGTAGGCGCCGTGCTCCTGGAAGCTCTCCAGGTCCACGTCCACCTCGACGTCGGCGCGGGTCACCCGCACCCGGTCCACCCGGCGGACCAGCGGCGCGCCCGTCGCCCAGGCGCGGGCGGTGACCACGGCCTCGGTGAACGGCTCGTACTGCCAGTCGTCCGGATCGTCGCCGCTCCAGGCGGCCAGCTCGTCGATGGTCTCGACGCCGTGGCGGCGCAGCACCTCCGCACGCGAACCCGGGGCCACCAGGCTCACGTCGCGATGCTCGACCAGCCACTGCTCACAGCTGCGGCCGCCCTCCTCGGGGGCCCGGCTCCACCACGGGCACTGGCGGCATTCGGGGACTTTCGAAGGGACGGTGGGGAGTTCGCCGCGCACCACCGCGATGCGGTCGGCGTAGCGGATGTCGTAGTCGTCCAGCAGCAGGGCCAGGTCGTGCACCAGGATGCGGTCGAAGTGGTAGCCGATGGCGCCGCCGGTCAGCGCCGGGCTGGCCAGGCCGTGCCGCTGCAGCATGCGGTACAGGTGCGCGAGGCGCTGGAGGTCGCGCGGCTGCGGCCGGGTGCGGACGTGCCTGTCCTCCTGGGGATTCCACTCGTACAGGCCGCTGGTCAACGGGTGGTGATCGGCCGGGTCGGGCTGACGGGGGTCGGTCACCTTGTGGTTCACCACGATGACCGGGCGGTATCCGCCGCGATCGCTGTCACGCCACAGGATTTCGCAGCCGCCGCGACGGCCGGTGTCGGCCTCCTGCGGCAGCAGCCCGCCCCAGATGCGGTCGGCGCCCGCGGCCATGGCGGCCATGGTGGCGGCCGCCCGCACGGTCGCGGGCTGCTTGGGATCGATCACCGTCCAGCTCTCGGGCGCCGCGGCGACCAGGGTGTCACGCACCTGAGATCTGTGCGCGGCCGCCGCTTCTCGTCGCTGCTGCACGCCGGCGTCCTCGGCGACTCCGGTCAACACGCCCGGATGGGTGGCGTCCAGGAAAAGCCGGTGCCGGCACCCGATCAGCGCGCGCGCGTCCACGAACGCCGCCCGCTCGCCATGGTCACCGATGCCCGAATACACGCCAGTCAGTATGGCCTCATCCCCCGACAGGGTCGGCGGGCCGCCCTGTTTCCGCCAGGCGCTCGCTGCGGCGGGAACCCACCCGTTAGGGTGATTCGACACTGCGTTTCATGGGCGGACAGGCATTTCCCCCGGCCCTGTACTGCCATGGCGAACCAGCATGACGGAGGCCATCAATGGGGTTGTTCACCAAGCGCAAGAAGCGGGTCAGCCGCCGAGCCGAGGCGAAAGCCCTCAAGCACAAGGCCGGCATGGAGGCCAAGCTCGGGGCGCGCAACGAGCGCAAGCGCAACCGTGCCGAGGCGCGCACGCAGAAGCAGGTCGCCAAGGCCGAGATCGCGAAGCTGCAGGCCGAGGAGAAGGCCGCCGAGAAGGTGGCCGCCCGTGCCGAGCGGGACCCGTTCAGCGCGGCCTCGATCCGCAAGTACCTGGGCGTGGCCCGGATCCTGGTGCCGGTGCTGGCGCCGCTCGCCTACCGCGGCGCCACCTTCGTGCGCGGGCAGCTCGACACCCGCCGCGCGCAGCAGCTCGGCGTCGGCCTGGACCAGCTCGGCGAGTTCGCCGGGCCGGGCGCCAAGCTGCAGGCCCGGATCGCGGGCGTGGAGTCGACGCTGGCCGAGATCGAGGCCAAGCACACCGACACCGAGACCAAGAAGTTCGTGGCCGCCACCCGCGACCGGCTGGACAGCCTGTCCGCGGCGGTCCGCACCGCCGCCCAGATGCCGGTGCCGCGGCGCCGCGCGGTGCACGCCTCGATCTCCAACGAGCTCTCCGGCATCGAAGCCGACGTGCTCAACCGGCTCGGCGTGCGCTGAGTCACCCATGAGCTCGGTGCGCGGCGGATCGGCCGGGGTGGCCATGGCCGCCCTGGCGGTCGGCGCGCACGGGTTCGCGGGCGGCGGCTACCCCGGCACCTCCGGGCTGATGCTGCTGATGCTGGCGGCGGCCGCGCTCGGCGCGATCGCCGCCGTGCTGCGCCCGCCCGCCGCGCTGCCGCTGCTCATGCTGGCGGGCCAGCCCGTCTGCCACATCGCGCTGAGCGGCCTGGTGCAGCACGGGCACGCCGCACGGGCAATGGAATTCACCGCGCACGGGCCGATGGTGTTCGCGCACGCGGCCGCGGGCCTGGTCTGCGCGTTCGGGATCCTGGTCGCCGAGCGGCTCTACGAACTGATCTCCCGGGCCGTCCGGGTGGCGCTCACCCGCCCCGCCGGGCCGCCGACGCGTGTCGCGCGGCCGCGCCCGGCGCACCACTCCCCCACGTCGAAAACCCTTCTCGCACTGGGCGCGGCCGGACCGCGCGCGCCCCCGGTCACGGTGTAACCCCGCTCCCCAACTTCCCGTAACCATTGTCAGAGAAGGCAATACACTCATGAACACCTCTCTTTCGCGTGCCCTGATCACGTCGGCCGCCGCCGCGGGGCTGCTGCTGTCCGGCGCGGGCATCGCCGCCGCGCACGTGGTGGTCGACGCTCCCGGCGCTACCCAGAAGGGCTACACGGTCGCGACCTTCCGGGTGCCGACCGAGTCCGATACCGCTTCCACCACCAAGGTTTCGGTGACGCTGCCGAATCTGAAGAGTGCGCGCACCGAGCCGATCGCCGGCTGGACGTCCAAGGTCGAGAAGAACGCGCAGGGCCAGGCCGTGTCCGTCACCTGGACCGCGGACCCCGGCAATCCGGGTGTGGCGCCGGGCCAGTTCCAGCGCTTCGCGGTCTCCCTCGGGCCGCTGCCCGAGCAGGCGAAGGTCAGCTTCAACGCGAGCCAGACCTACAGCGACGGCAAGGTCGTGGACTGGAACCAGCCGGCGAACGCCGACGGCAGCGAGCCCGAGCACCCGGCCCCCACCCTCACGCTCGCCAAGAGCACCGGCCACGACGACGACGCACCCGCCGCGGCCGACGCGGACAAGGGTGACAAGGTCACCGACGACACCGCCCGCTGGCTCGGCGGCGTCGGGCTCGCGCTCGGCGCGCTGGGCGCGGCGCTCGGCCTGGGCAGCGTCATCCGGGGACGGCGGTCATGAGCCGCAAGGTCGCCGGTCTGATCACCGGCCTGCTGGTCGCCCTGTTCGCGCTGCTCGGCGGTGGTGTGGCGGGCGCGCATTCGGCCGTGGTGGGTTCCACCCCGGAGAACGGCGCGCAGATCGACACCTCCCCCGCGACGGTCAGCGTCACCTTCAACGAGAGCCTGCAGCCCGCCTACCCGTCCATGACGGTCACCGGGCCGGACGGCAATCTGTGGTCCAAGGGGCAGCCGAAGGTGGACGGCGCGACGCTCAGCGTCGAGGTCGGCGAGCTGGGTCCGGTGGGCGAGTACAAGATCGCCTACCGGGTCACCTCCGCCGACGGGCACCCGGTCAGCGGCACCCGGTCGTTCACGCTCACCAAGGCGGGCAACGGAACTCCGGGCCCGAAGTCCGACGCGGGCGCCAAGTCGGGCGGCTCCGACGGTGGCGTGCCGCTGTGGATCTTCATCGTGTGCGCGGTGGCGCTGTTCGGCGGCGGCCTGGCCTTCGCCCTGTTCGGCGGACGGGGCAAGCGACGCTCGTGAACCGGCCCGGCCGCATCGATCGTCGCCGGGAGCGCGGGACGACCGGCGGTGGCAGCTCACCGAGATGGCTACTGCTGCTGGTCATTCCGGCCGCCCTGGCCGGGACCGGGCTGGCCTGGGCACTGGCCGCCGAGGATCCGGTGCAGGCCGAGGCCCCGGTGCGGGTGCTCGCGGACTGCGCGGGGGCGACCGTGCTGGGGCTGGCGGCGCTGCCGCGGCTCTCGGACCGGTTGACCCCGCACTGGCGGGCGCTCACCGTGGCCGCCGCCGTCTGGGCGGCCATGGAATTCGCCATGCTGGTGCTGGAAGCCGCGGAGGTGCAAGGGATTCGGGCACGGCGGCTGAGCGGGACCCAGTTCGGCGACTATCTCGCGCACGTGAGCGGCGGGCAGATCGGGGTCGCGCTGCTCATCGGGACCGGCGTGGTGGCGGCCTACAGCGCCTTCGGTTTCCGGCGGCCGGATCGGGCCACTCCCGATCTGGTGCTGGTCTTCACCGCTGTGACGCTGGCGCTGCGGCCGATCACCGGGCACATGTCGCAGCAGACGTTCGGGTCGGTGCTGGCGGCGGTGCACGCGCTGGCCGCCGCGGCCTGGTTCGGGCTGCTGCTGGCGCTGGCGCTGACCGTGCGCACCCGCGGCGAATGGGCGGCGCTGCTGCCGAAGTACTCGACGTGGGCGCTGCCGCTGGTGGTCACGGTGGCCGTCACCGGAGTGGTGAACGGACTGGTGCGGATCGGCGGCGTGAGTCCCCTGGTGACCAGCGGGTACGGGCGGATCCTGCTGGCGAAGACGTTGCTGGTGGTGGTGCTGATCGGGCTGGGCTGGTGGTGGCGGCGCGGCTGGGTGCCGAAGGCCGCCGATCACCGGATGACGGCGGAGCAGTCGCTGCGGCGCGCGATTGTGGAAGTGCTGGTGATGGCGCTAGTCTTCGGGTTGGCCGCGACGCTGGCAGTGACCGCGTGATAGATGGCATGCATCACAACCCCTGCGACGAAAACTAGAACACGTTACAGTTGCGCCCATGACAGAAGTCAAGATCGTCGCGGATTGCGCCGCCTCGGCCGAATCCGCCTTCGCCTATGTCAACGATTACCGGCACCTGCCGAAATTCATCAATGAGATCAGCGCCTTCACGCCGTTGACCGAACAGATCGAGGGCGTGGACGCCACCTTCGACGGCACCATTCAACTCGGGCCGATCGCGCTGCACTCCACCATCAAGATCGTCCGGCACGAGCCCGGCTACGCCATCGCGGTGAAATCCATCAAGGGCTTCGAAATCGAATCCACCTTCCTGTTCCACGACAAGGGCGCCGAATCCTGCACCATCGACGCCATCGTCGACTACCGGGTCCCCGGCGGCCTGGCGGGCAAGATTCTCGGCAAGACCATCGAGCCCTTCGTGAAGCTCGCGGTGAAGAGTTCCACCGGCAATCTGGTCAGCCAGGTCTCGGCCTTCCACGCCGAGCGCACCGAGGCCGAGCCGGACCGCACCAACGCCTGATCCAGTCCACGGGTCGTCAGAGCCGCCGACCCCCCCGCGGTTGTCCGCCGCGCGCCCGCTGAGGGATCCTGGGCGCATGCCCGAACGCACCACCCCCAGCCCGCTGCAGCGCCTCGGCTACATCTGCGGCCGGCCCCTCCCGCCGTCCATGCGGGACTGGGTGCTGCGCGACCTCACCGGCCCCGGCGCCACCCGCCGCTACCTGCTGCGCATTCTGATCCCGATCATCCCGGTGCTGTGCCTGTTCCTGCTCATCCCCGGCCCGCTGTGGATGGGCCTGGCCATGATGGCCCTGCTGTACCTGCCGCTCATCTACTTCACCGCGGCCCTCACCTACGTCTTCCGCCGCAACCGGCTCATCAAGAACGGCCTGGACCCCGCCCTGGCCGACGCCGACCGCCGCGCCCGCGAGGCCGCCGACCGCAACGCCTACGAGCAGCGCCACGGCCGCGCCTGACCCTGTGTCCCCGGTCTCGATTCGAACCCCCCGACGGCCGCGAGGAATACGCTCGAAGGCAGTGATAATCGGCTTCGGGTTCGATGGAGAACCAGATGGAACCTCAATGGGCGGCACCGCAATTCCTGGCGAGTGATGCCGATCGGGAACACGCGATCGAGGCGCTGAAACAGAGTTTTCAGGCCGGTCGGATCACGGTCGAGGAATTGTCCGAACGCATCGGGCACGCGCTCAATGCGCGGACCTGCGGGGAAATCGACCGGGTGATGAGCGGATTACCGTGGCAGCCGGTCACGCCGATCCGGTATCCCGCGTATTACGCGCCCTATACGCCGCCGCCGCCCGCGCGGTCGAGGGGGATGGGGATCGCCGCGTTCGTGCTCGGGGTGTTCGGGTTCCTGTGCGGATTCACCGCGGTTCCGGCGGTGGTGCTGGGCCTGGTCGCGCTCACCGTCGAACCCGAACACCGCGACGACCGCGGGTTCGCGATCGCGGGGCTCGCGGTGGGCGCGATGTGGATGCTGATCTTCGGATGGATCTACTTCAGCTGACCGCTCGCTCGAAGGCCAGCAGGTCGGCCTCGGTCTGGCGGAACAGCCAGTAGTCGCCGAGGAAGCCGAACACGCCCGCCACGCACAGGCCGTAGATCGGGACCAGCACCAGCGCCACCTCCCCGGCGTCGAGGAACATCAGGCTGGCGATCACCCCGACCAGCGGAATCGCCACGGCCACCGCCAGATAGCGGGTGCAGCGGCGGCCCAGCGCGCGCAGCGCGTCCCGATCCTCGGCCGTCTCGCCGTGGGTGAGCAGCCGCGGATAGAAGCAGCGCACGATGAAGAAGGTCACCACGAAGAACGGGTAGGCGACCGCGATCGCACCCGAAACCAGCAGCGTCGCCACCAGATTCGCGATCCGGCCCGGTGACAGGTCGGTGAGGACGGCCAGCGACACCGCCGACACCACGGCCGCCAGCACCCACCACGCGAAGGCCAGCAACGCCACCCGGTCACCGTTCTTCAACGTGTCCCGTCGGGCCAGCGACAGGGCCGCGGAATCGTAGGTGCGGCCCCGGCGCAGACCACGCCACACGATGAAGGCCCGGCGGCACAGATAATTGGTGACCGCGATGGCCGCGGGCGTCGAGATCAATACCAGCGCGTTGCCGACCACCTGCAACCGCGCCCGCTCCTCGGGCGTGAACCAGAGCGCCCACAGCGGATGGTTGTGCAGATTCGCGTACGCCATGCCGAGCGCGTCGCCGACCAGGCTGGCCACCGTGATCAATGCCAGCAGCGACCACGGCCCCACCCGGGCCCGCCAGCTGTGCTCGGGCGGATCCACCAGATCGCGGGCCCGCTCGTCCAGGCACAGCTCCAGCTGCTGGGCCAGGGCCGCGCCGTCCGCCCAGCGGTTCTCGCGGTCGGGGGCCAGACATTTCAGCAGCACACGGCGCAGGGTCGCCGGGCAGTCGGGCGGCAGCGCCTCGAGGTGGACCGGATCGACCTCGTGGCGGCGCAGCCGCAGCATCCGCTCGAGCGAGGACTCCGAATCACCCGCGCCGGTCTCGTCGTCGAAGGGACGGTGGCCGGTGAGCAGTTCCCACAGCACCACCCCGAGGGCGTAGACATCGCTGCGCCCGTCGAGCGCCTCGGCCGTCTCCGGCAGGTGCGGATGGCAGGCGGCCAGCTGTTCCGGCGACATGTAGGCGAGGGAACCGCCGAAGTAGGCCAGCGGACTCGCGCCCGCCACGTGCGTGCTGAAACTGATGTTGAAGTCCGCCAGCTTCGGACTGCCGTCCGCGGTGAGCAGCACGTTGGCGGGCTTGATGTCCCGGTGCAGGACGCCGTTGGCGGACGAGTAGTCCAGCGCACGGGCCAGCCGGGCGCCCAGCCACGCAACGGTTTCCGGCCAGGTCCGCGCCGCGTGCTCGGTGCGCGTGGCGGATTCGCCCGGCACCAGGCCGCCCTTGTCGCGCATGGCGGCGTTGACGGCCTCCAGCAGGATGCCGCCGTTCCGTTCGGCTGGTTCCCGGGAACGCACCAGCCCCAGCACCTTCGACAGCGTGCCGCCCGGAAGGTATTGCATGTAGAGCAGTTTCAGTTCCCGGTCGGCGAGCAGCCGCTGGTCGAAGACGCGCACGATGTGCTCGTGGTCGAGCTGGGCCAGGGTCTCGGACTCGGTGCCGTGGTTCTGCGAGATCTTCACCGCCACCAGGCGTTGCATGGATCGCTGCCGGGCCAGGAACACCCGGGCGAAGGCGCCCGCGCCCAACTCCACCAGCAGATCGAAATCGTCGATCCGGTCGCCGACCTCGATGCCCTCCAGCGCGTGCTGAGCCTGCGGGCGGGCGATCAGGGTGCTGCGGTAGTCGTGCTCGGCCCACTCGGTGGGGGCGGCCTCGGTCGGGTAGCAGCTGATGTCGAGGGCGATCCCGGAGCGCTCGAGCGCGTGGAACTCCTCGTAGGCCAGGTCCGGGGGCAGCGGGCCGGAACGCAATTCGTCGAACTCGCCGCGGTATTCGGCGAGGCGTTTGGGGAAGTCGTAGCGGATCCAGCGGTATTCGAGGTCCACCTTGATCAGTTCGATCAGCGCGACGCGGCGTAGTTGTGGTGCGCGCGGCAGGAATTCGACCAGGTTCGGCGGGGCGCCGGTGGCCTCCCAGGCGGCCTGGAACCCGGCGATGGTCGACGCCAGCAGAGAACGGATCTCGTCGACGCCATCGGAGTCGATCGCCGGTTCCACGTTCATGCCTCCCCCGACCTGGATTCACCGGGTGTCGCCAGTATGCGCCCGAGAATCCGACTGAGCGGTTGATTCATTCCTGTAGATAGATCGCGGAGCGGGCGCGGAGCGCATCACCACGGTCCCGAGGCGGCCGACCGGAGCCCCCGCACGGCCGGTCGCGGACCATTATTGTCGCGGTATGAGTGAGCAGTTCCCGGAACGGATCTGGGGTTCCCGTACCAACCTGCTGTCCCGGCTGGCCAGCCCGTTCGCCGCCACCAAGCTCGGATCACTGGTCATCCGCAAGCTGACCCCGCTCGATCGCAGGGTGCTCGAACGCAGCGGCGGCAAATACACCGTCCTGGGCCCGATCGGCGCGCCGGTCATCCTGCTCACCACCGTCGGCCGCAAGTCCGGCGCACCCCGCACCACCCCGCTGCTCTACGTGCACGACGGCGACACCCTGTACGTGATCGGCTCCAACTTCGGCCAGGACCACCACCCCGCCTGGACCGCGAACCTGCTCGCCAACCCGGCCGCCGAGGTCGCGATCGCCGGGCAGCATCTGCCCGTCACCGCCGCCCTGGTCACCGACGAGGACCGTCGGCGGGTGATCTTCGAACGCTTCGAGGAGACCACCGAGGCGTACACCGCCTACCGCAATCGCACCGCCCGTGACTTGCGGATATTCGCCCTGACAAGATAGTTCTCGTGACCGAATCAACGAACGTAGTGGCAACCGCCGACCTAGCCGACGAGATCGGCCCCGAGATCCGAAGCTGCGACACCCAGTTCATTCAGTTCGGTGGCCGCGAGACCTTCGCCGGCCGCATCGTGACCATCAAGACCTTCCAGGACAACCTGCTGGTCAAGCAGACCCTGGGCGAACCCGGCGAGGGCCGGGTGCTGGTCGTCGACGGCGGCGGCAGCATTCACACCGCCCTGGTCGGCGACATCATCGCGGGCCGCGGCGTGGACAACGGCTGGGCCGGCGTCGTCATCAACGGCGCGGTCCGGGACTCCGCCGTGCTGCGCACCATGCCCATCGGCATCAAGGCCCTCGGCACCAACCCGCGCAAGAGCACCCAGAAGGAGGGCAACGCGGAGAAGGACGTCACCGTCGAATTCGGCGGCGTCAGCTTCGTCCCCGGCGACATGCTCTACAGCGACCATGACGGCGTCGTGGTTCGCAGCGAAGACTAGGCCGACTCTCGGGAAGCTCTCAGCGGCTGAAGCCCGGAACCCCCGACAATGGGGACCCGTGTGCCTTCAGCCGCTGGTGACCCGAGCCTTGTGCCCGGCCAACGCCACCACATCCCCGGCGTGTAGCTGCCGCCCGCGGCGCAGCTCCACCTCGTCGTTGACACGTACCAGGCCCTGGGCGATAACCGACTTGGCTTCCGAACCCGAATCGATGAGGTTCGCCAGCTTCAGGAACTGGCCGAGTCGAATGACCTCGTCCTCGATCGGGACATCGAATGGATCCGACATGGGATACATCCTCACCCGCGGCCGCCGCGAGACCAAACGGCGCCCCCACCACCGGCCGCACCGCGGCGGTACCCGCGACCGGCCGCATCGCGGCAGCATCCACCCGCCGCACCGCGGCAGCATCCATCGGCCGCACCGCGGCGACAAGACACGAACCGGGTTCTGAGTGCACATGGGTACCGGCAACATTCACACTGGTGCAGTGACTTCCACGCAGGACCGGCCGCACCCCGACTCCGACCACAGACCGGAGCCGCGGTCCCCGGAGGTGCCACACCGCGGGCACGGCCGGTTGCGGGAGCTGCCGCACCTGGCGGGCACCGCGCTGGGCATCTTCTCGGTCCTGTGCTTCGCCTGGAGCATCTCGCCCGGGCTGCGCTACCTGACCACGCACCTGCGCCACTTCGTCGACACCTACTACTTCGACGCGCCCGACACCTCGCTGGTGTGGGCCCTGGTCATCGGCCTGCTGGCCGGCGCGACCGCCAGCCGCAAACGCATCGCCTGGTGGCTGCTGGTCGGCTACATGGCGGCCTTCGCGCTCGCCAACGCCCTCGACTTCGCCTCCGAGGGCGACATCAACGCCCTGGTGGCGTTGATCATCCATCTCGCGGTGATCGGCGTCCTGATCGCGTCCTGGTCGGAGTTCTACACCCACGTGCAGCAGGGCGCGGTGTGGCGGGCGCTGGGCGTGCTCGCGGGCGGCCTGGCCCTGGGCAGCCTCGCGGGGTGGGGCCTGGTCGAACTGTTCCCCGGCAGCCTGCCCGACCACACCGAGCGCGCGCTGTGGGCGGTGTCGCGGGTGACCGCCACCATCCTGGTCTCCAACGAGGACTTCGACGGGCATCCGCCGCATCCGGTGAACCTGCTGCTCGGCCTGTTCGGCGCCATCGCGCTGCTGGCCGCGGTGATCACCCTGTTCCGGTCGCAGCGCTCCTCCAACGCGCTCACCGGACTCGACGAATCCGCGCTGCGCGGGCTCATCGAGCGCTCCGACGTCGAGGACTCGCTCGGCTACTTCGCCACCCGCCGCGACAAGGCCGTGGTGTTCGCGCCCAACGGCAAGGCCGCCATCACCTACCGCGTGGAGCTCGGCGTCTGCCTGGCCTCCGGCGACCCGATCGGGCCGAAGGAGGCGTGGTCGCACGCCATCGACGCCTGGCTGCGGCTCGCCGACCAGTACGGCTGGGCCCCCGCGGTGATGGGCGCCAGCGAGCTCGGCGCCACCGCCTACCGGCGGGCCGGACTGTCCGCGCTGCGCCTGGGCGACGAGGCCATCCTCGAGACCCGCACCTTCTCCCTGGCCGGACCCGATATGAAGCCGGTCCGGCAGGCCGCCAATCGTCTAGCCAAACAAGGCATCACGGTGCGGGTGCGCCGCCACAAGGAGATCTCCCCCGAGGAGATGCAGGACGTCATGCGACGCGCCAACGAATGGCGCGACACCGAGACCGAACGCGGCTTCTCCATGGCCCTGGACCGGCTCGGCGACCCGCTCGACGGCGACTGCCTGCTCGCCGAGGCGGTCGCGCCGAACGGGCAGGTGCTCGGCATGCTGTCGTTCGTGCCGTGGGGCCGCGCCGGTGTCTCCCTCGACCTCATGCGCCGCGACCGCACCGGCCCCAACGGGCTGATGGAACTGATGATCTCGCGGCTCGCCCTCACCTCCGACCAGTACGGCATCACCCGGATCTCCTTGAACTTCGCGGTCTTCCGCGCGGTCTTCGAGGAGGGCAGCCGGATCGGCGCCGGACCGGTGCTGCGGCTGTGGCGCGGCGTGCTCATGTTCTTCTCGCGCTGGTACCAGCTCGAGGCGCTCTACCGCTCCAATGTGAAGTACCAGCCCGAATGGGTGCCGCGGTTCTCCATGTTCGAGGAACGCCGCCACCTGCTGCGGGTCGCCACCGCCAGCGCGCTGGCCGAGGGCTTCCTGCCCCGCTTCGGCCGTGAACACGACGCCTCCGCCCACACCGGTCTACGGCCCTCGGTGCCCGCCGGGGTCACCGGCCTGCACGCCGACGGCAGCCCGCCCGACCTGCCGCCCGAGGAACTCGAGGAGAACGGCCAGCGCCGCCCCGAACAGGTGCGGGTGCGGATGGACAAGCTGGCCAAGCTCCAGGACTCCGGCGTCGAGGCCTACCCGGTCGCCTATCCGCCCACCCACACCGTGGCCGCGGCCCGCGGCTGCCCGCAGGGCACCACGGTGCGAGTCTGCGGGCGGCTCTTGCGGATTCGCGACTACGGCGGCGTCATCTTCGCCGTGCTGCGCGACTGGTCCGGCGACATCCAGCTGCTCATCGACCGCGGCCGGGTGGGCGCGGACCGCAGCGAATCGTTCACCGAGTTCTTCGACCTGGGCGACCTGATCGAGGTGAGCGGCCAGCTGGGCCGCAGCCGCCGCGGCGAACTGTCCCTGCTCGCGCAGGACTGGCGGATGATCGGCAAATGCCTGCACCCGCTGCCCGACAAGTGGAAGGGCCTCTCCGATCCGGAAGCCCGGGTGCGGCAGCGCTACGTCGACATGGCCATCAACACCGACATTCGCGAGGTGGTGGCAAAGCGCAGCGCGGTGGTGCGGTCCCTGCGGGACAGCCTGCACGGCTGGGGCTTCCTCGAGGTCGAGACCCCGGTGCTGCAGCAGGTGCACGGCGGCGCCAACGCGCTGCCCTTCACCACCCACATCAACGCCTACGACCTGGACCTGTACCTGCGCATCGCACCCGAGCTGTATCTCAAGCGACTGTGCGTGGGCGGCATGGAGAAGGTGTTCGAACTGGGCCGCGTCTTCCGCAACGAGGGCGTCGACTACAGCCACAACCCCGAGTTCACCATCCTGGAAGCCTATGAGGCGCACAGCGATTACGAACGCATGATGCACGCCTGCCGCCAGCTCATCCAGGCCGCCGCGGTCGCCGCCAACGGCCGGATGGTGGCGCTGCGGCCCGGACCCGACGGCACGCTCACCGAGGTCGACATCTCCGGCGACTGGACCGTCAAGACCGTGCACGGTGCCGTGTCCGAAGCGCTCGGCGAGACCATCACCCCCGACACCGACGCCGAACGGCTGCGGCTGCTCTGCGAGAAGGCGGGCGTCCCGTTCCAATTGGGCTGGGACGCCGGTCAACTCGTGCTCGAGATGTACGAGCACCTGGTCGAGGCCAGCACCCAGAACCCCACCTTCTACGTCGACTTCCCCACCTCCGTGTCCCCGCTCACCCGCGCGCACCGGCACATCGCCGGTGTCACCGAACGCTGGGACCTGGTCGCCTGGGGCGTCGAATTGGCCACCGCCTACAGCGAATTGACCGATCCGGTGGAACAGCGCCGCCGCCTCACCGAACAGTCCATGCTCGCCGCCGGCGGCGACCCGGAGGCCATGGAACTCGACGAGGACTTCCTGCAGGCCCTCGAACACGCCATGCCGCCCACCGGCGGCCTCGGCGTCGGAGTGGACCGGGTGGTCATGCTGCTGATCGGCCGCAGCATCCGCGAAACCCTGCCCTTCCCGCTGGTGAAACCGCGCGGCGCGGGCAGCTGAACCCGACAGGACCGGGGTAAACCCTGATTCCCGTGGCCGTCTCCCCGGTTAATCTGGGAGTTCGGCCCGGGAGGGCCACCGGCCACACTGATTGGGGACTCCGTGCACTACCTAGATCTCATGACCCAGGCGACACTGCTGGACCACCACGTGTGGACCCACCCCGACACCTGGAACGCCGCCCTCGAGAACACCGCCGCCCGCCGCTCCAGCAGCAAGCGCGGCATGAGCTTCTGGGGCTTCCTGGGCGTCTGCTGCATCGGCATCGTCATCCTCGTCCTGGGCATCGTCTACCTGATGCGACGCAAGAAGAGCTGACCCCCGGCACCGCCGGGGTGCGCTGCGGGCCGGGTGCGGCAGAGTGGGGGTGTGCAGTTGATCCTCGTCCGCCACGCCCAGCCGCAGCGCGTCCAGGCCGAATCCGGCCACGCCGACCCGGATCTCACCGCGCTCGGGATCGACCAGGCGGGCCGGGTGCCGGCCGCACTCGCCCAGCACCGGATCGCGCGGGTGGTCAGCAGCCCGCAGCTGCGGGCCCGCGAGACCGCGCGGCCCACCGCGGAGAAGCTCGGGCTCGATATCGACATCGTGGACGGGCTCGCCGAATACGACCGCGAGCTGCCGATGTACATCCCCATCGAGGACGCGCAGCGGGACTTCCAGGAAACCTACGCGCGCATCAAGGCCGGGCACCTGCCCGAGCAGATCGACGGGGACGCCTTCATCGCACGGGTGCGTGACAGCGTCACCGCCATCGTGGCGGCCGCCGCGCCCGCCGACACCGTGGTCGTGTTCGCGCACGGCGGTGTGATCAATGTGCTGCTGCAGGACGTGCTGGGACTGACACGGCCGCTCACCTTCCCGATCGACTACTGCTCGATCACCCGAATCCTGTACTCGCGCACCGGCGGCCGCACCGCCGCCACGGTCAACGAGAACGGGCACGTCTGGGACCTGCTGCCGCGCGCGCAACGCGCCCTGCCCTGACCGGACGGACCTGACCGGACGGACGCTCAGCCGACTCCCAGCCCGATCTCACATACCCCGGAGGGCCGGGCCTTTCGATGGGACTCGTGCGCCGCTCCCCCGCGGCGCACGATCCCGACAGAAAGGCACCACGATGTCCGCCCTCGACAAGCCCCGCCGTCGTCTCGCCCTGCGTCTGGCCGCGGCCGGGTTCCTGGCCGCCATCCCGCTCGCCGTCGTCGCCCTTCCGGCGAACGCGGCGACCCCCGCCGACACCACCGCCCCGGTCGTCGCCCAGCAGATCGACGACAACGGGCCGTGGGACCACGCTCACGACCGAGACCGGGACCGCGACCGGGACCGCCACGACCGCGATCACGACGGCGACTGGAACAACAACGGCTGGAACAACAACCCCGCCCCCGCGCCCGCGCTGCCGCCCACCGGCTCCTTCGGCTAGATCGCTCGCAGACAGCCGACAAGGCCGCTCCCGGAATGGGAGCGGCCTTGTCGATGTGGTGCGGTCCTGGGGCGCAGGACCTGTCGCCGGAGGATCAGGCGTTGGTCAAGATCCAGTTGTGCATCCAGGTCAGCGCGGTCTGGCCGCCGCCGACGCCGTAGCTGCCGTAGCTGGTGTGCTTGCCGCTGCGGTAGAACTGCTCGAGCTGGTGCGCGTACTCGCTGTCGGCGCCCTCGGCCAGCTGCGCCTGCAGGGTGCCGAAACCGCCCTGGGCCATCAGGTCATTGAGGATCGATCCGAACTCGAGCTGCGTCTGCCACGGGTTGAAGTTGTTCGGGTTGGTCGCCTGCGCGAGGAAGCCCGCGAAGCGGGTGACGAAGTCGGTCTCCTCGGTGGAGCAGTACAGGTCGCCGAGGGCGCACACGGTGCGCACCTTGTCGCTGACCCAGCCGAAGCCGCCCGCGCGCGGTCCACCCGCGCCCGCGCCGGGGGCGAACGGACCGATCTGGGCGTCGGTGGGCGAACGCCGCGGGTCGGAGATCAGCGCGACGGCGGCGACCCGATCCGGCGGCACCACGCCGTGGCCGGTGCCGATCTCGGCGGCGAGATCGCCTGCGGCGTCGGCGCCCTGGCTGTAGCCGGTAATGGCGATCTTGGTGCCCGCGCACCGCGCGGCCATGGCCTGGACCAGACCGCGGGCGTTGTCGACGGCTTCCTTCTTGGAGGCGGCGTAGATGTCGCCCTCCCACGGGAAGGCGGTCGCCGCGTAGGTCACGTAGTCGACCTCACCGGGTAGACCACTGGTCACCGTGGCCAGCATGCCGGGCTTGGGGTCCTTGTCGTGACCGGTCTCCCAGGTGCCGGGGACGGCGACCGTGTAGAGCCGCGGGCAACCCGGATCCGCCGAAACGGGACCGCTGCCCAGGACGATTCCCGACATGAGCACGCTCGCCGCTGCCCCCGCAGCCGCGACAATATTCTTCAACCGCACCCTTGCTCCAGTTCACGCTTGTGCCGGGACATCTCACGCGTCCCGTATTCCCGATCATGGTGCGGTCGCCGGATGACACTCCGGTGCACTCCGGGTTAACCCACGTAACCGCCCCGTATGAGTTCGCCGGAACAAACTGGTCGACGAGATCAGCGACACACCGCCGACTAGCATAAAGGGGCCTAGTCAGCAGTGCCAGGCGAGCGGGGGAAGACGTCCGATTCCGGCCGAACCTTCACCGGCGCAGCAACATCCGGCAACCCCGGCGGATCAGCCCTGAAGCGCGGCCTCGAGCATCGGCCAGGAGCGGTGCAGCGCGTCCTCCCAGTACCGCCAGGAATGCGTTCCGGAGGGCCGGAATTCGATCTGCGCCGGGATACCGAGCGCGCCCAGCCGGTCGGCGAGCTGATGCGTACACCCGTTGGTCGCGGCCTCGATCAGGCCGCCGAGGATGATCTGGTTGGCCAGCGTCGCCGGTCGACCGCCGATCGACGGCGAATCCAAGGTGTCCATCGGACCGGGCAGTCCGGTGGAGTTGGAGATGAACAGCGCCTTGCCGCGCAGCTTCTCGGCATTGATCACCGCGTCGTGCCGGGCCCAGTCGGGGTCACCGGGCGGACCCCACATGTTGCGGGAGTCGGCGTCGCCGCGGTCGAGCACCATCTGAATGTACTTGCGGCTGTTGTCATCGGCGGTGGAGGCGCACCCGCTGTAAGCGGCGACCGCGCGGTAGCGATCGGGCGCGAGGATGGCCATGTTCAACGCGGAGGTCGCGGACATGGAGACGCCCGCGATGGCGTTCGCGCCGGAGGTGTTCAGCGCCTTGTCGATAATGGGCGGCAGTTCGGCGGTCAGGAAGGTTTCCCACTTCTGGCGGCCGATCGCCGGGTCATCCTGTTGCCAGTCGGTGTAATACGAGAATTTGCCGCCGACCGGCGATACCACATTCACGTTCTTGTCGGAGAAGAAACTGACAATATCGGTTTGCCGATACCAGGTCGCAGCGTCCTCGCCGCCGCCCGCGCCATTCAACAGATACAGCGTCGGTCGCGGCACGCTGTTGTCGAATGCGGTGAGGACCTGGAGCGTGATCTCCCGGCCCATGGCGGCCGAATAGACCTTGAACTCTTCCTGCCGCTGTCCGGGCCGATCGATCGAAACGAGGTGGGATTCCGCGGAATTCGCGGGATCGGCCGTGGCCGTACCGATGGCCTCCGGTGACAACGTGAGGGCCAGCGAGAACGCCAGGCCCGCAATCGCGGTGAGTGCCGGTGACTTACGGGTGCGCATCGGTACGGGTGTTCCTATCGATCGAATCGGCCCGGTCGGGGATCAGCTGCCGATGTACTTGCGGATCGCGTCCGAGATGATGTCGGAGAACGAACCGGTCGAGCTGGTCTGACCGTCCGAGGAGCCCAGGCCGTTGTTGTTCAGGCTGCCGAGGGCGGACTCGCCGACGGTGTTCGGGCGGGCGGTGAAGCACGCGGTCAGGTTCGGCAGGCTGTTGCTGACGCCGACGGTGCCGGCGACGCCGATGCCACCGCTGGTGACCTGCTGACCACCGGAGAGGTTGGTGGGCACCCGGTAGGTGATGGTGTAGGTGACCGGGTTACCGGAGTTCACGAACCAGCCCGGGTTGGTGACCTTCCAGCCGCCGCCGTTGGGCTCCGGGGTGACCGCCTCGGTGCGCTGGCCACCGGCCAGGTGGTAGGCGGTGACGCTGGCCTCGAGCGGCGCGCCGAAGCCGGACGGCGGGTAGTCGGTGATGGTGTTGACGTACGGGTTGCCGATGCCCGTGGTGCCGACGACGATCTTGTACGTCGCGGTGGTGCCGACGCCGATCGAGTCACCGTTGACCGACTTGTCGTAGGTCATGGTGATGCCGACGGTGCTGGCATCCTTCTTCTCGGCGTGCGAGCTGATGGCGCAGGTGCCTTCGGCGGACGCGACGCCGGTTTCCATGACGGCCATGCCCATACCGGCGAAAACCATTGCGCCAGAAGTCGCGATTGCGGCCGCGCGGCGATTACGGAACATTACTTTTCCTCCAAAGATGTCCCGAGATCCTCCGGGACCGATCCATACTTACCGAGCGCTGCGGACGACTCGGAGAGGTGGACTCCACACGAGGGGTAAGTAAACAGGTGTAACTGGTCCCCTGTCCAGGGTTTGCGAAAACTACTCGAAGCTACTGACTAGTAAACATTTCACATACGTTTATCGCATGACCAAAAGTGTCCCGGCATGACAAAAGGTGCCCCCGAACCGAAGTCCGGGGGCACCTTCGAGCGTTCGCTCAGTGGCTGCGGATCAGCGCTGGGCGACCATGGTCGGGGTGATCGGGGACGGCAGCGCCGTCTCCCCCTCCAGGTACTTGTCCACCGCGGCGGCCGCCGCGCGGCCCTCGGCGATGGCCCACACGATCAGCGACTGACCGCGGCCCATGTCGCCGGCGACGAAGACGCCGGGCACCGTGGTGGCCCAGTCCTTGTCACGCATGACATTGCCGCGCTGGTCGTAACCGACGCCCAGACCCTCGAGCAGGCCGTTCTTCTGCGGACCGACAAAGCCCATGGCCAGCAGCACCAGGTCCGCCTCCAAGGTGAAGTCGGTGCCGTCGACCTTCTCGAAGCGGCCGTTGACCATCTTCACCTCGTGCGCCTGCAGGCCGGTGACCTTGCCGTCCGCACCGACGAAACGCTCGGTGTTGACGGAGAACACGCGCTCGCCGCCCTCCTCGTGAGCCGAGGAGACGCGGTACATCAGCGGGTAGGTCGGCCACGGGGTCGAGGCGGCCCGCTCCTCCGGCGGACGCGGCATGATCTCGAACTGGTGGATCGACTCCGCACCCTGACGGTGCGAGGTGCCCAGGCAGTCCGCGCCGGTGTCACCGCCACCGATGATGACGACCTTCTTGCCACGCGCGTTGATGCGCGGCAGGCCGTCCTCGTCGGTGATCCGGTCGCCCAGCTGCACGCGGTTGGCGAGCGGCAGGAACTCCATGGCCTGGTGGATGCCGTCCAGGTCGCGACCCGGGATCGGCAGGTCACGCGCGATGGTGGCGCCACCGGCCAGGACGACCGCGTCGAACTGCTTGCGCAGCTGGTCGGCGGTGATGTCCACGCCCACGTTCACGCTGGTCTTGAAGATGGTGCCCTCGGCCTCCATCTGCGCGACGCGGCGGTCGATGAAGCGCTTCTCCATCTTGAATTCCGGGATGCCGTAGCGCAGCAGGCCGCCGATGCGGTCGTCGCGCTCGAACACGGTCACGGTGTGACCGGCCCGGGTCAGCTGCTGGGCGGCGGCCAGGCCCGCGGGGCCGGAGCCGACGACCGCGATGCGCTTGCCGGTGAGACGGGTCGGGTAGACCGGGGTGACCCAGCCCTCGTCGAAACCGTTCTCGATGATCTCGACCTCGACCTGCTTGATGGTCACCGGATCCTGGTTGATGCCCAGGACGCAGGACGCCTCACACGGAGCCGGGCACAGGCGGCCGGTGAACTCCGGGAAGTTGTTGGTCGCGTGCAGCCGATCGAACGACTCCTTCCACGCGCCCTTGTACACCAGGTCGTTCCACTCGGGAATCAGGTTCCCGAGCGGACAGCCGTTGTGACAGAAGGGGATACCGCAGTCCATGCAGCGGCTGGCCTGCTTCTGCAGGGTCTCGTGGGAGAACTTCTCCTCGTAGACCTCTTTCCAGTCCAGCAGTCGCAGCGGAACCGGACGGCGCTTGGGCAGTTCCCGGGAAGTGTGCTTCAGGAAGCCTTGTGCGTCACCCATTTACGAACTCCTGACTAATGCGCTGCGCGCACGGAACAACGATGGTGCTGCGTTGCACCGCGGAGATGAGGTCAGCCACGAGCTGCCTTGAATGGTCACAGCGCCTCGTCCACGCCAAAGGTGAGGTGTTACCCACGAGCCGCCTCCATGATGGCCTCGTCCACGTTCCGGCCGGCCTTCTCGGCCTCGGAGATGGCGAGCAGGACCTTCTTGTAGTCGCGCGGCATGACCTTCACGAACTTGGTCACCTGCTGCGACCAGTCGCTCAGGATGCCTTCGGCGACAGCCGAACCGGTCTCGTCGCGGTGCTGCGCGACGATGTCGTGCAGGATCTGCGCGTCATCGGCCGAGAGCTGCTCCAGGTCGACCAGCTCGGTGTTGAGGTTGGCCTCGAAGGTGCCGTTCGGGTTGTACACGTAGGCGATACCGCCCGACATGCCCGCGCCGAAGTTGCGGCCGGTCTCACCGAGGATGACCACGCGGCCACCGGTCATGTACTCACAGGCGTGGTCGCCCACACCCTCGACGACCGCGGTCGCGCCCGAGTTGCGGACGGCGAAGCGCTCGCCGGCCACACCGCGCAGGAAGGCCTGGCCGCTGGTGGCGCCGAACAGGATCACGTTGCCCGCGATGATGTTCTGCTCCGCGACGTAGGACTCCGGCGCGTCGTCGGACGGGCGCACCGTGATGCGGCCACCCGAAAGACCCTTGCCGACATAGTCGTTGGCGTCGCCGACCACCCGCAGGGTGATACCGGCCGGGACGAACGCACCGAACGAGTTACCGGCGGAACCGGTGAACGTGATGTCGATGGTGTTGTCCGGCAGGCCGACTCCGCCGTACAGCTTGGTCACCTCGTGGCCGAGCATGGTGCCGACGGTCCGGTTCACATTGGTGATCTTGGAGTCGAACTTGACCGGCTTGCCACGCTCCAGGGCGTCGGCCGAACGCGCGATCAGCTCGTTGTCCAGCGCCTTGTCCAGGCCGTGGTCCTGGTCCTTGGTGCGGCGGCGGTCCTGGAACATGAACGCGGTCTCGACGTCGTCCAGGATCGGCGACAGGTCGAGCTTGGCGGCCTTCCAGTGCGCCTTGGCGGCGGTGGTGTCGAGCAGGTCGACCCGGCCGACGGCCTCGTCCAGGGTCCGCAGACCCAGCGACGCCAGCAGCTCGCGGACTTCCTCGGCGACGTAGAGCATGAAGTTCTCGACGAACTCCGGCTTGCCGGTGAAACGCTCACGCAGCACGGGGTTCTGGGTCGCGACGCCGACCGGGCAGGTGTCGAGGTGGCAGACGCGCATCATGATGCAGCCCGAGACGACCAGCGGAGCGGTCGCGAAACCGTACTCCTCGGCGCCCAGCAGCGCGGCGATCATGACGTCGCGGCCGGTCTTCATCTGACCGTCGACCTGGACCACGATGCGGTCGCGCAGACCATTGAGCAGCAGGGTCTGCTGGGTCTCGGCCAGGCCGAGCTCCCAGGGGCCACCCGCGTGCTTCAGCGAGGTCAGCGGCGACGCACCGGTACCACCGTCGTGGCCGGAGATGAGCACCACGTCGGCGTGCGCCTTCGAGACACCCGCGGCGACGGTGCCGACGCCCGGCTCCGCGACCAGCTTCACGTGAATCCGCGCCTGCGGGTTCGCGTTCTTCAGGTCGTGGATCAGCTGCGCCAGATCCTCGATCGAGTAGATGTCGTGGTGCGGCGGCGGCGAGATCAGGCCGACGCCCGGGGTGGAGTGCCGGACCTCGGCGACCCACGGGTACACCTTGTGCGCCGGAAGCTGGCCGCCCTCACCGGGCTTCGCGCCCTGCGCCATCTTGATCTGGATGTCGGTGCAGTTGGTCAGGTAGTGCGCGGTCACGCCGAAGCGGCCCGAGGCCACCTGCTTGATCGCGGACCGGCGCCAGTCGCCGTTCTCCTCCGGCTCGAAGCGCGCCGGGTGCTCGCCGCCCTCACCGGAGTTCGAGCGACCGCCCAGGCGGTTCATGGCGATGGCCAGGGTCTCGTGGGCCTCGGCGGAGATGGAGCCGTAGCTCATCGCACCGGTCGAGAAGCGCTTCACGATCTCCGACGCCGGCTCGACCTCGTCGATCGAGATCGGGTTGCGGTGCTCGTTCTTGAACTTGAACAGACCGCGCAGCGAGGCGAGACGCTCCGACTGGTCGTCGACCAGCTTCGTGTACTCCTTGAAGACCTTGTACTGGCCCGAGCGGGTGGCGTGCTGCAGCTTGAACACCGTGTCCGGGTTGAACAGGTGGTACTCGCCCTCACGACGCCACTGGTACTCGCCGCCGATCTCGAGCTCGCGGTGCGCGCGCTCGTTGCGGTTCTCCAGGAACGCGATCCGGTGCCGCTGCGCGACCTCGTCGGCGATGTCGTCGAGGCCGATGCCGTCCAGCGGCGAACGCAGACCGGTGAAGTACTCGTCGACGAGCTCCTGCGCCAGGCCGACGACCTGGAACAGCTGCGCGCCACGGTAGGAGGCGATGGTGGAGATGCCCATCTTGGACATCACCTTCAGCACGCCCTTACCGGCCGCCTTGTTGTAGTTGTAGACGGCCTTCTTGAAGTCGGCCGCGTGATCGCCGGTGCTGCCCGGCATCTGCAGCGCGCCACGCTCCAGCATGTCCTCGATGGACTCGAAGGCCATGTAGGGGTTGATGGCCGCCGCGCCGAAGCCGACGAGCATGGCCATGTGGTGCACCTCGCGGGCGTCACCGGCCTCGATGACCAGGCCGACCTTGGTGCGGGTGCGTTCCCGGACCAGGTGGTGGTGCACCGCGGCGGTCAGCAGCAGCGACGGGATCGGGGCCAGCTTCTCGTTGGACTCGCGGTCGGACAGCACGATGATGCGCGCGCCGCCGTCGATGGCCGCCGAGACCTGACGCTGCACGGCCTCGATGGCCTTGCGCAGCCCCTTGCCGCCCTTCTTCACCGGGTACAGGCCGTGGACCACGACCGAACGCAGTTCGGGACGGGAGCCGTCGTCATTGATGTGGACCAGCTTGGCCAGCTCGTCGTTGTCCAGGATCGGCTGGGTCAGGGTGATCTGACCGCAGGACTCCGGTCCCGGGTTCAGCAGGTCGGCCTCCGGGCCCACCATGCTGCGCAGCGAGGTCACGACCTCTTCGCGGATGGCGTCCAGCGGCGGGTTGGTGACCTGCGCGAAGAGCTGCGAGAAGTAGTCGAACAGCAGGCGCGGCCGCGAGGACAGCACCGCGATCGGGGTGTCGGTGCCCATCGAGCCGAGCGCCTCGCCACCGGTCTGCGCCATCGGCGAGATCAGGATGTTCAGTTCCTCGGTGGAGTATCCGAAGATCTGCTGGCGGATCAGCACGCGGTCGTGCGACATGTGCACGTGCGGGCGGTCGGGCAGGTCGCTCAGCTTGGTCGGGCCCTCGTCCAGCCACTGCTGGTACGGGAACTCGGCGGCCAGCGTCGACTTGACCTCGTCGTCGCTGATGATGCGACCCTGCTTGGTGTCGACCAGGAACATGTGGCCGGGCTGCAGGCGCTTCTTGTAGACGATCTTGGCCGGGTCGATGTCGAGCACGCCGACCTCGGAGGCCAGCACGACCAGGCCGTCCTCGGTGACCCAGATGCGGCCGGGGCGCAGACCGTTGCGGTCCAGCACCGCGCCGACGACCGAACCGTCGGTGAAGCACACCGAGGCCGGGCCGTCCCAGGGCTCCATGAGGAAGGAGTGGTAGCGGTAGAACGCGCGCTGCTCCGGGGTCATGGACTCGTGGCGCTCCCACGCCTCCGGAATCATCATGAGCACGGCGTGCGGCAGGCTTCGGCCACCCAGGTGCAGCAGCTCGAGCACCTCGTCGAAACGCGCGGTGTCCGATGCGCCCGGGGTACAGACCGGGAAGATCTTCTCCAGGCGGTTGTTGCCCTCGGAGTCGATGCCGAACACATCGGAGTTCAGCAGCGCCTCACGGGCCCGCATCCAGTTCTCGTTGCCGGAGACGGTGTTGATCTCACCGTTGTGGGCGACGCGCCGGAACGGGTGCGCCAGCGGCCACGACGGGAAGGTGTTGGTGGAGAAGCGCGAGTGCACGATGCCCAGCGCCGACTCGACCCGGTCGTCCTGCAGGTCCAGGTAGAACGCCCGCAGCTGCGGGGTGGTGAACATGCCCTTGTAGACGAAGGTCTCGCCGGACAGGCTCGGGAAGTAGACCGACTCCTTGCCGGTCGCGCCCTCGCCGGCACCCGACTTGCCGAGCTCGTGCTCGATGCGCTTGCGGATGACATACGCGCGGCGCTCCAGGTCCATGCCAGAGAGCTGCTCGGCGCCGCCCTTGGGGGAGGCGATGAAGATCTGCCGGAAGGTCGGCATGGCGTCGCGCGACAGCGCGCCCAGCGACGACTCGTCGATCGGGACCTCGCGCCAGCCGAGGACCTCGAGGCCCTCCTCGCGCACGATCTTCTCGACGCCGTACCCGGCGCGGGCGGCCTCGCGGCGTGCCTGCGGCAGGAAGCCGATGCCGGTCGCGTAGGAACCTTCGGCGGGGAGCTCGAAGTCGACCACGGCACGGAAGAACTTGTCCGGGAGCTGGATCAGGATGCCCGCGCCGTCACCCGAGTTGGGTTCGGCGCCGGCCGCACCACGGTGCTCCAGGTTCAGCAATGCCGTAATAGCCTTGTCGACGATGTCGCGGCTGCGGCGGCCGTGCATGTCGACGACGAATGCGACACCACAGGCGTCGTGTTCATTCGCCGGGTCATAGAGCCCGATGGGTCCAGGGGACCTGTGGCCAGGAAGTTGCGTCATGCCTCTGCCTTCACAAAAAACAGGCCTTCGAAGAATGCGGCCTTCGTCGAACGCCTCCGGTCTGGACTGCGTCCGGACGTTTCGGAGACCAGCGGCGCTGATGGTCACTCCGTGCAGTCAACTTTGCAGTTGTCCACCCGCTTCGATTACCTAGTCGGGTGCTCGGTGGTAACGGAACTCTTACGCGTTCGCTACACGCCGTGCCGTTCTCGCCCGCTAGGCTGAGCACCGATCGGGCCTCTGTCCGTATGGGGAGATACACCGAATTGTGTAGTTCGGCGTAAGAGCAAACGATAAGTCAGGACTGGAGCCCAACCAACTCAGGTAAGGCTAATTCCAGCTTCTAGCTGGGCTTCTACATCCGGTCCTCCAACACACGCGCGTTCTCCAGTGTAAAGCAGGGGTGCCCGTGCGTTTCAGTTGAGTTCACCACTGTGACGCACCCGCGCGAGGTCGACGGCCGGACGGTCCAGCACTGCTCCAGACTGCCTCCCACCTGCAATGAATCAGGTTTCCCCACAAGCGGATCCGGCAAACCGGGCGTTAGGCCGCTAACTTTCCGGACAAGTTCCGTCGCTCCTGCGACCACCCGGGAGACATGGGCTCGCAACGTGCGGACCGTACGGAATTTTTCCTGAATGTGGGATTCAGCACACGTTCAGCAAACCGTAAATCTGTCTCCCGACTCGGTTTTCGGTGATATCCGAGACCGGACGCAGGTGATCAACACCACCTCAGCGGCCCGAAAAGGGTCGATGTGAGCCTGGCCACATCACACCCGCCGCGGTCGGTGTAACCGCCGGACGCCTGTCACGCTGAGACAACGAATCAGCGACAGTTTCGCTCTGCCGAACCACCTGGGACGTAGAGGATGTGAGCCTCCCATGACAGATCCCCACGTCCATTCCCCGGCCGGACCCGGCGACCTGCTGGTCTGGCTGGGTGGGGCGCAACCGCAGCTCACCACCGGTCCCGAGCGTGCGGGCTACACCGTCACCGGCGCGGTGGTGGCCCTGTTCGCGGTCACCGCGGGAGGCATCACCGCCGCCGCCACCGGGGCCGCGGGCCGGCCCGCTCTCGGCGTCGTGGCCATCGCGCTGATCGCCACCTTCCTGGTCGGGGCGCTGTCCCGGGCTCTCGCCACCGCGGCCACGCCCGATCGGCGCGAGGACCGGCGGGCCGTCGCCGAATTCGCCGGGCGCATCGCCGTCGCGGTACTGGCCGGGGTGGTGGTGGCCGAACTGGCCTGCACCCTCTTGTTCTCCGGCACCGTGCACCGATTGCTCGACGAGAACGCGCAGCGCGCAGTGGAATCCGCGCCCGCCGTCGTCACCGCCCGCACCGACCTGGACCAGGCGAAAGCCGCGCGCGGCGCGCTCGAGCAGCAGATCACCAAGGCACAGACAGACGTCGGGACCGCACTGAAGATCGCGCGCTGCGAGATCAACCCGTCGCAGGACTGCGACGGCATCCCCCGGACCGGCGTCCCCGGACGCGGTCCCGAGGAGCGCACCGCCAATCAGATGCTCGACGACGCGCGCGCCCAGCTCACCGCCGAGCGGAACAAGGTGGCCGGGCTCGACGACAAGGTCACCGCGCAGGACAAGGCCCTCGCCGACGCCCGCAAGGCCGCCTATACGGACGGCGACCGCGGACTCGGGGCCCGCTGGGTGGCCGTGAACGACTACACCACAGGGCATTTCGGGGCGTTCGTCCTGCGCCTCGCCGTCGCCCTGCTCCTGATCACCCTCGCCCTGCTGCCGCTACTGCTGCGCTGGTGGCGCGGCGAGACGGCGTTCGACCGCAGCGTCGCGGTCAGCACCGAGACCGACCGGATCGACCAGGCCGCCGCCACCGCCATCGCCGTCAAACAGGCCGAGGTGCGGGTGGAGACCGAAAACCTGCGCGCGGAACAACAGCTCACCGCCGCGCGGCTGGCCGCGCACGCCGACACCGCCATCGACCGGGAACGGCAGCGCACCCGCATCATCGCCGCCATCGGCAATTTCGAGATCGGCATCACCGAGCCCGCACAGCGCGCCGTGGCCGAATTCGACTCCGCCACCAGACTGGAACTTCCGGCCGGGACCGCGGCCGGAGATCGAAAGGACCGCACCGTGTCCCAGGAGGGGATCGTGACACAGTCGCCGAACCTGCCCGCCCAGCTCACCTCGGGTGCGCTGGCCCCCGTGCCGTCCGGCGGCGCGCTCGCGCCCGCCACGCCGGCGCCGCAGCCCGCCAAGGGGGGCGGGCTGGAACTGCCGATCATCGGCACGGTGCCGTTCACCGACACCGCTGCCCGCTGGATCCGGCCGCTGGTCCCGTCCTTCGTGGCCAATGCCATCGACACCGCCACGCATCCGCTGCGCACGGTGCGGCAGGCGTTCGAGGAGGCCGAGGAGATCACCTTCACCCTGCGCCGCACGCGCAAGGTCACGGTGGACTCGGAGGATTCCGCGCAGCCGCAGCAGCACCAGCAGCAGATGTACGCGCAGCCCCAGCAGTACGGATACCTGCCGCAGGGCGCGCCCCAGCAGGTCTACGCGCAGCGGGTGGCCTCCACCGTGGTGGATCAGCCCTATGCCGCCTACCCGGGATACGCCCCGCTCCCCCAGGGCCACGTGGTGGACCCGGGCTACCCGCTGCCCGCGCCCGCGCAGCAGGACGCGCTGGCGGGTCGCCGCAACCCCGAACTCGACTACCGGGCCCCACGTGAACTGCCGCCGGGCAAGGGCCAGGAGTAACCCGAGGAAACGCACTGTGGCCCGGAATGTTTCACGTTGAACACGGAAACATCCGGGCCACAGCCTTTTTCGACTACACCACCGCGGTCTTGCGAGTCGCCGCGCGGTAGGCGACGAACGCGGTCAGCAGCAGGATGACCGCCGTCGATGTGGCAGCCAAGTGGATGCCGCTGACGAACGCCGTGTGCGCCGAGTGCAACAGCTCCCCGGCCGCGGGTTCCGGTAGCGCCCGGGCGGTTTCGATGGCGCCGCCCAGCGACTCGCGCGCCGCGTCCGCCTGACCCGACGGCACGTGCGTCAGGTCCAGACCGCCGCGGAAGGCGGCCATCACGGCACTGCCCAGCACCGCCACACCCAGCGCGATACCCATCTCCATCGCGGTCTCCGAGATCGCGGCGGCATTGCCCGCGCGCGCCTCCGGCGCGGTGCTCACGATCATGTCGGCCGACACCGTCAGGGCCACACCCTCACCCAGTCCGATCAGCAGGAAGCCGACGATGAACGGGGTCACCGAACCCGAGGGATCGGTGGGCAGCAGCCAGTACAGGCCCGCGCCGAGCGCGACCGTCGCCAGCGAGCCCGCGAGCACGGTCGCCGAACGCCAATACCGGACCAGCCAGGCCGCGGCGAGCGCACCCAACATGGAACCGACCGTGCCCGGGATCAGCAGCAGGCCGGCTTCCAACGGTGACTTGCCCAGCACCAGCTGCAGGTACTGCGAGCCGAAGAACAGCACACCGGCCAGCGCGAACACCGACAGCAGGTTGGTGAACACGGCGGCCCGGAAGGCGGGCAGCCGGAACAGGTCCAGGTCGATGAGCGGAGCCGACAGCCCGCGCTGACGACGCACGAACAGCACGCCGGCCGTCACACCGACACCGGCACTGATCAGCAGGTTCAGGCTCGGACCGTGGGCCGCGAACTCCTTGACCGCGTACACCACCGGGATCAGGGCCAGCATCGACAGTCCGGCGCTCACCAGGTCGAAACGGCCCGGGTTGGGATCCCGCGATTCCGGTACCAGGATCGGTGCCAGGACCAGCAGCAGCGCCATGACGGGCAGGTTCACCAGGAACACCGAGCCCCACCAGAAGTGCTCGAGCATCCAGCCGCCGAGCAGCGGGCCGAACGCCGCACCGGAGGCGGCCATCGCGCCCCAGACCGAGATCGCCAGGGTGCGCTGACGGGCGTCGGCGAACATGGACCGGATCAGGCCCAGAGTGGCGGGCATCAGGGTCGCACCGGCGACACCCTGCAGGACGCGGGCGGCGATGAGCATTTCGGGGCTGATCGCCCAGGCGGCGAGCGCCGAGGCGGCCGCGAATCCGGCCGCGCCGATGAGCAGCAGTCGACGGCGGCCGATGCGGTCGCCGAGGGTGCCCATGGTGACCAGCAGGCCGGCCAGCACGAACGAGTAGACGTCGATGATCCAGAGCAGCTGCGGGGTGGTGGGCGCGAGGTGCGCGGTGATCGAGGGGACCGCCAGGTCGAGCACGGTGGCGTCGACGGCGATCAGCAGCAGCGCCAGGGCCAGCACGGCGAGGCCGGCCCAGTCCCGGGGCCGGGCCTTGGGCGCGGCGTGCGGGGTCACGGGCCGGTCGAGGGTCGAAGGAGTTCCGGAACGCGCGGTCGGGTGGGTGGTCATCAGCTTTCTCTTTCGTTTCTGAACCGTCCAGACGGTACAGTAACAGCCTGAACCGTCCAGCCGGTACAGTCAACCCCCGTGACCACCCGCGACCCCGCCGGCACCCGCGACCGGATCCTCGACGCGCTCGAGAACCTGCTGCTCGACAAGGGCCTGTCCCAGGTGACCCTGGAGAACGTCGCCGCCACCGCGGGCGTCTCCAAGGGCGGGCTCCTCTATCACTTCAAGAGCAAGGACGCGCTGCTCGCCGGACTGCTGCGCCGCGTCACCGAACGGGCCGACCAGCAGGTGCGCACCGCGATCGAACAGGGCCGCTCGGTGGCCGAGTGGTACCTGCAGGCGCCGCACCCCGACGACGAATCCGACGCCGTGGAACTCGCGCTGTACCGATCCATGCTCGCCGCCATGCGGACCGTCGACGCCCCGGCCGACGGCGCCCAGGCCGAGACCGACCGGGCCATCACCGAGGTGATGACCTCCTGGAAGACGGCCCTGGACAACGAGATCGACGACCCGGTGCGGGCCGAGATCGTGCGCCTGGTCGGCGACGGCGTCTACCTGCGCGCGCTGATGGGAATGCCGCCGATCGAACCGGACATGTACCGCCAGGTCGTCGCCCGGCTCCTGGGGCGCGACTCCGGATAGACTCGGGCCCGTGTTGCCGACCGCCGCCGACTCCGTCGGTTCGCCGACCGGCTCGGTGGGGGAACCGACTTCGACCGACCCGGCGGTTGTTCCGATTCGCCCGATGCAGTTCCGGGAACTGCTGGACCTGCCGTTCGCGCTGATCCAGGCCCGGATCACGATCCTCGCGGCCCTGCTCGGGGCGGCCTGGGTGGCCGCCGTGCTGGTGTCCGTCGCGGGCACCGCGGCCGCCGCCGCGATCACCGGCGATTCCGACCTCGGGACCTTCTGGGGTGCGCTGCTCACCAGCCTGCTGTGCGCTTGGGGGCTACGGTTTTTCGTGCGCGGGGTGACCGTGCCGGCCGGACTGGATGTCGTGTACCGCAGGCCCTCGACCTGGCGCGGCGTACTGCGGCGGCTGCGCTCCGGAGCCGGGCCGCTGCTCGCCTACCAGGTGATGTACACGCTGATCGGGGTCGGCGTGCTGGCCGTGGGCGCTCCCCTGCTGTTCACCGCGCCGTTCGCGGTGATCTGGCTGGCCTGGCTGCGCGGACGGCGATTCACGCTGGTGCCCAGCAGCTTCGACGGTTCGATCGGCTACCGCGAAGCCGCCCGGCGGGCGAAACTGCTTGCGGGCGGCGCGGAATGGCAGCTGGTCGGGCTGTGGCTGTACCTGCGCGTATTGCTGCTGGTGCTCATCGTGCCGCTGCTGGCGTTGCCGCGGTTCATCACCGACTTCTCCGGCACCCACCGCGGGACGGTGACGGTGCTGATCGTCTCGGTGGCTCTGCTCATCGTGGCGATCGGCGAGCTGGTGGAATCCGCCACCCAGGTCGTGACCTATGTGGACCGGCGTTGCCGCCGCGAAGCGTGGGACATCCGGGTGCCCACGGGAGGGGCCCGATGACCGAGATTCCGCACACCGCACCGCCCGGGCACCCGCACGCCGCACCGCCCGAGCCCGCGCTGGGCCCGGCCGCCACGCACCTGGCCGCGGCGGAGGACGCCGCCCGGCGCGGCGACTTCGGGGTGGCGCTGCGCGAACGGTATCGCGCCGTCACCCGCGGCCTGGAGCAGCGCGGCATCCTCGACGAGGAGCGGGCGCGCACCGCGCGGGAGACGGCTCGGGCCGCCACCGCGGCGGTCCACGACGCGGGTGAACTGCCCTCGGCGGCACACAGTTTCGACGAGGTCGTCTACGGCGGCCGGTACGCCACCGAGTCGGAGTACCGGCAGCTCGAACAGGCCGACCGGTTCTCCAGCGCGCCGCCGCCCAAGGACGGGCCGGTCGAGCTCACCGAGAAACGCAAGGTGCGCAAGACCAAGGCCGCCAAGGACAAACCCGCCCGGCAGCGCCCGGAACTGCCGGAGCTGCTGCGGGATTGGCGACTGTGGGCGGCGCTCGCCGCGCTGCTGGCGGTCGTCGCGCTGGTGTATGTGATCACCCATCTCGGGCACGCGCCCGCGTCGCCCCATCCGGACATGCCGCCGACGCATCCGCCGACCCCGCGCCGGGAACCGGACCTGCCGCCGCCGAACTTCGGTGACGGCGAGGACTCCATCTTCGAACGGCTGCCGGGCTGGCTGGCCTTCGGCGGTCTGCAGTTCCTCATCGCGTGGGTCACGGTGTTGTGGTGGCGCGGCCGGAGGCGCGGCGCCATCGTGCGCGAACCGCTGCCGGTCGAGGCCCCGGCCCAGGAACTGCTGGCCGGACAGGCCGGGCTGTACCGGAAATCGCGCGATCACGACCATGTGGCCGCCAAACTGCGGGCGGCGGCGCTGCGCCGGCTGCGCCCCGCGCTCGGCGTCACCGCCGGCACCCCGGCGGAACTGGTGGTCGGGGCGCTCGCCGTCCGCACCGGCGCGGACCCGGCCGTCCTCCGCGCCGCCCTCTACGCCCCGGTCACCGACCGGGAGACCCTCGAACTCGTGGCGGCACAACTCGAATGGATCGAAGCGGAGGTCTTGTGACCAACCTGTCCAAGGACGTGGTGGACGCCCACCACGACGGCACCCCGGCGACCGACGGTCAGGCGCCGACCGAGCAGGACGCGCAGCAGGCGCTGCTGGCCCTGCGCGCCGAGATCGGCAAAGCCGTGGTCGGCAACGACCACGCCGTCATGTTCCTGGTGCTGGCGCTGCTGTGCCGCGGCCACGTGCTGCTGGAAGGCGTTCCGGGCGTGGCCAAGACGCTGCTGGTGCGGGCGCTGGCCACCGCTGTGGACCTGGAGCACGCCCGCATCCAGTTCACCCCGGACCTGATGCCCGGTGACGTCACCGGCTCCCAGATCTACGATCCGCACTCGGCCGAGTTCACCTTCCGCCGCGGCCCGGTGTTCACCAACCTGCTGCTGGCCGACGAGATCAACCGCACCCCGCCCAAGACCCAGTCCTCGCTGCTGGAATCGATGGAGGAGCGGCAGGTTTCGGTAGACGGCGTGCCGCAGCCGCTGCCGGACCCGTTCGTGGTGGTCGCCACCCAGAACCCGATCGAGCAGGAGGGCACCTATCCGCTGCCGGAAGCGCAGCTGGACCGGTTCCTCTTCAAGGTCGACGTCCAATTGCCCGGGCGCGACGACGAATTCCGTATCCTGCAACGGCATGCCGCCGGCTTCGACCCCCGGGACCTGGCCGCGGCCGGACTGCGGCCGGTGGCCGGTCCCGCGCACATCGCGGCTGCCCGCGCAGCGGTCGCCCAGGTCGCCATCAGTCCCGAGGTGCTCGCCTACACCGTGGACCTGTGCCGGGCCACCCGCACCTCCCCCGCCGTGGCGCACGGCGCGTCCACCCGCGGCGCGACCGCGCTGATGGCGGCCGCGCGGGCCTTCGCCTGGTTGCACGGCCGCGGCTACGTCACCCCCGACGACGTGAAAGCCGTTGCGACGCCGGTGCTGCGGCATCGACTGCACCTGCGGCCCGAACACGAGGTGGAGGGCGTCACCGCCGAGGGCGTGCTGGCCTCGCTGCTGATGTCCGTCCCGGTTCCGGTGTAGCCGGTGGTCGTCACCGGCCGGCTGGCCGCCGCCGCGGTGCTCGCTGCCCTGTTCGTCACGCTGGCGCTGCCGTCGTGGCTCGGCGTGCTGGTCGCCACGCTGGCGCTGGCCGCGCTCATCGGGCTCGATCTGCTGCTGCTGGGATCGCCGGGCGCGCTGGAACTCTCGCGCGAGCCGCTCACCAGCGTGCGCACGGGCCGCAGCATCGACGTGGAACTGGCGGTGCTCAATGGCGGCGCCCGGCCGGTGCGCGGGACACTGTGGGACGACTGGCCGCCCAGCGCCCACGCCCGGCACCGCACGCACCCGTTGAACCTGCCGCCCAACACCAGGATTCGGCTGCGCACCGAACTCACCCCCGCCTATCACGGCGACCGGGTGGCCGGTCCGGTGACGCTGCGCCTGCTCGGACCGCTCGGCCTCGCCGGACGCCAGGTGCGCCGCGAGGTGCCCGCCCGGTTGCGCGCGCTGCCGCCGTTCCGCAGCGAGCCGCTGCTGGCCTCCAAGGTCAAGCAGTTGCAGCAGCTGGAAGGCCGCAACACCACCACGATTCGCGGACAGGGCACCGAATTCGATTCGTTCCGTGAATATGTCGCGGGCGACGACGTGCGCACCATCGACTGGCGGGCCACCGCCCGCGCCAACGACGTGCTGGTCCGCACCTGGCGGCCGGAACGCAACCGGCACGTGGTGATGCTGCTCGACACCGGACGGGTGAGCGCGGGCCGCATCGGCGGCGCCGATAATGCACACGGTGGCGGCGCCGATAGTGCACACGGTGGCGGCGGCACCCGCCTCGACGCCGCCATCGAAGCCGCCCTGCTGCTCGGCGGATTGGCCGCCGCCGGAGGCGATTCGGTGGATCTGCTGGCCTACGACCGGCGGCTGCGCACCGAGGTGCGCGGCGTCGGCGGAAAACGCCTGCAGCTCAAGCTGATGCACGCGCTCGCCGGACTCACCCCCGAACTGGCCGACACCGACTACCGCGGCATGCTGCGAGCCACCCTGCAGCGGGCCCGCCGCCGCAGCCTGGTGGTCTGGTTCACCCACCTCGACGCCGCCACCGTGCAGGAGGGCCTGCGGCCGGTGCTGCCGGTCCTTGCGGAGCGGCACCGGGTGCTGGTGGTGTCGGTGACCGACCCGGAGGTGGCGGCCGCCGCCATCCACCGCACCGGGCTGACCGACCTCTACACCGCCGCGGCCGCCGAGAACGTGATCGCGGAGGAGGCCGTGGCCCGGGAGACCCTGCGCCGCACGGGCGTCCGCGTCATCACCGCGCCGCCGGACCTGCTGCCCGGGGCGCTGGCCGACGAATACCTCGAACTCAAACGGACCGGAGCGCTGTGACCGGCGAGGGCGGGGTGACCAGCTGCCGCGGCGGGAAGGACGGCGGCGGCAACTGCCGCCGCTGCCGCTCGGCCAGCACCGCGCCCAGGATCTGCAGCGGCGGATAGCCGTTCAGGGGCGCGGTGCGCAGGCTCGCGCACACCGAGACCACCAGTGCCCGGCCCAGCCGGTCCTGCACCTCGGGGGTCAGGGTGCGGAACCGCAGCAGGTACTGCCGCACCGCGAACGCCTGCTCGTCGGAGAGCCCGGACAGGTCCAGCTGTCGCGCCCAGCCCGCCAGCCACGGCGGCGGCGCGGCCAGCGCCGCGAACGGCAGGCGGCTGCGGTCGTGCACCACCACGGTGCCCGCCAGGGCGTCCCCGACCCGGCGGCCCTGCGGCGAGCACAGCGACACCACGACGGCGATCAGACCGGTGCCCAGCACCCAGAAGTCGACTATCCCGGCCAGGCCCCGCGTCACCGCGTGCTTGAAGTCGACGGGCCCGCCGTCGGCGCGCACCACCCGCAACCCGACCGCCATCTTCCCGAGCGAACGCCCGCGGGTGAGGGTCTCGAACACCACCGGATATCCGATGGCCGCGCACACCAGGGCCACCAGCAGCGCCGCGTCCCGCCAGGCGGCGTCCGCGCCGATCCACACCAACAGCGCCTGGAACAGCAGGACCAGCGTCACACCCAGCATGAACTGCACGATCAGGTCGAGCAGGAACGCCGCGGCGCGCGTCGGGATCCGCGCGATGGGCAGTTCGACGGCTACGGCCTCGCCCGTGGTGAAAAGTGCTCTGCCCATGTGCCCTCCGCTTCGCTCCGGGCGGGTTCGCGGCCCCTGGTCCCGATTCTTCCCTCCTCCGCTTCGCTCCCCCGCTCCGTCCGTCCAGAATCGAGACGGCCGCGAACTTCGAACGTTGATCAGCGAGCAGGAATCGTGTGGTTAGCATTTTGTCAGCCGAAGTGCGGGAGGGGAACTCATGGATCTGGACGCGTACACCTTCGTTCACCGGCCTTCCTGGGATCGGCTGGATCGGCTGGCGTCGCGAGGCAAGCGGCTCAGCGGGGCGGAGGCCGACGAACTGGTGCGGCTGTACCGGGTGGCCTCACAGCAGCTGGCGCGGTTGCAGACCCGGGAGGCCGATCCGGAGCTGATCGCCGGGCTGTCCGCGGTGCTGACCCGGGCGCGGGGACGAATCCTGAGCGCGCGCATCGACACTCCCCACGAGATCGGGTACTTCTTCACGCACCGCTTCCCGGCCGCCGTGTACCGGGCCTGGCCATGGTGGCTGTCGGTGGCGGCGGTGTTCCTGCTCGGCGCGGCGGCGCTCGGCGCGGCGGTGGCCAATTCCGAGACGACGCGGAAGCGTCTCGGGCTGAACATGGATACAGACGTCTTGACGAAGCCGGGCGGCGAATTCGAGACGTACTACTACGAGCACTCGCACGACGCGTTCGCGGCGAAGGTGTGGACCAACAACGCGTGGGTGTCGGCCATGGTGCTGTTCATGGGGGTGCTGGTGCTGCCCGCGCTCTACCTGTTGTTCATGAACGCGCTGAACCTCGGCGTCAGTGCCGGGCTGATGGCGGAGGCGGGACGGCTGGGGCCGTTCTTCGGCTGGATCCTGCCGCACGGAATGCTCGAGCTCACAGCCATTTTCGTGGCCGGTGGGGCGGGCCTGAAACTGGGCTGGACATTGATCGACCCGGGCCGGGAGAGCCGCCCGCAGGCGCTGGCCCGGCAGGGGCGCGCGACGGCGGTGATCGCGCTGGGCCTGGCCGGGGTGCTGCTGGTGTCGGGATTCCTGGAGGGATTCGTGACGCCCAGCGGATGGCCCACCGCGGTGCGGGTCGGGGTCGGGGCGGTGGCCGAACTCGGTTTCCTGGCCTACGTATTCGGGCGTGGTCGCCGGGCGGTGCGAGAGATGGACGACACAGCGCGAGGGTTGACCGACGTGGCGCGGGAGTTGGGCCCGGAGCACATCACGGGCAATTCGGTCGGGAACCATCCGGAACCGGTTGTGTGAGTGGCGACTTCGTAGTCGCGAGCACCGTTCGGATTGATTTCCACTGGCCGCAGCGAGTCCGGCTCAGCTGCGGCCAGCGTTGCCGTTGACTCTACACAATCGTTATGGCTACGCAACCTCCGACTTGCCCACCGGGCGTATAACGCGACCAGGCGAAATGCGCCCTCCCCGTAGGGAACCCGACACCATCGCTAATTCTCCGCATACCCTTTGCGGGCGGTCTGCGGAGGGCCCCGAAACTATCCCCGCGGTTGCGTTTCAGGACCCGTTTCAACCCATTGCGCGCGATGCGTTTCGAACGCCGTCATCCGGTTTGCGGAAAACTCGCAAATTCTCCGCTCACCGCAGGTTCAACCGCCGTTAAGCTGGCGTTTTGTCCCAGCTCAGCGTGATTGCCAAGCAGTCGCTTGGGGTCAAACAAACCTCAAGTTTGTTTCGAATGGGTTTAGCTAAATGATCATCAGGCAACGCTGGACAGTAATCGGGCGCATACCCGAGGCGACATCCTCCGGCAAACGATTTTCACCCCTCGCGAGGCCCAGAAACGGCCCCTGGCAACGTCTCTCGAAACCCACCCCGGACAGGGTGTGCGACCTTCGTCACATCCATGGATTCCCCGGCGAACCGGACGGCCGGACCGAGAACCGAGTCCAGACAAGGAAGTCCGGACAAAGAAGGAAGTCCGGACAAAGAAGGAAGTCCGGACAAAGAAGAAGGCCCCCGATCCGATTGGATCGAGGGCCTTCCTCGTTGTGGGCGAAGGGGGACTTGAACCCCCACGTCCTTACGGACACTGGCACCTGAAGCCAGCGCGTCTGCCATTCCGCCACTCGCCCGAGCGACGAGAAGAACGTATCACGGGGTTTGCACCAAAACGAAATCGCCTGGTTATCGGGGGTGCGCATGCTTCGTGGCGCAGTGGGTACGCCCCGGGAACCTGGGCTCGCCGCCAAGAGTTACAGGTGTGGACGATCGTGGATATCATGCAAAGACCGTGTCCCTCCGGCGACACGCCATGCCTGCGTGTTGCATTCCGGGACGCTCCACGCACGACTATTGGCAGGTCAGAAACGACACGACCCGGGAAGGAGGGGCGATGGGGTTCGTTTCCCGCTTCGAGCGCCGCCTCCAGGGTGCTGTCGGTGATGTCTTCGCCCGTGCGTTCGGCGGCAGCGTGGTTCCCCAGGAGGTCGAGGCCGCACTGCAGCGTGAGGCCGGCGACCACGTCCAGGATCTGGGCGGGGGACATCTGCTGGCTCCCAACAGCTACGTCATCACCGTCAACGAGACCGATCTCCGGCAACTCGTCCACGGTGAAGGCCAGCCGGACCAGCAGGTCGCCACAGAGGATTACCAGCTCACCGTGCGTGCGTTCGCCAAACATCTACAGGACCACATCCGTGAGCAAGGGTGGCAGACCTACGGCGAAGTGCACGTGGAGTTCGAGGCATCCCCTACGCTGCACACCGGACAGTTCAGGACGCGCGGCCGGGTGGATCCGGACGCGGGCAGGCGGGCCAGCCCGTCACCGGGACCTGAACGCCCACAACGACCCAACCCGCAACCAGGAGCTGGCCCCATGACGCAGAACTCAGGCTACGACCCCAGCCGTGAGCCCGCGGAGTCCGATCCGCGGAACCGCGGGTACGCGCCCCCGCCTGCGGGCCGCCCCGGTCAGCAGGGGTACGGCGAGTACGGCTACGGCCAGTCCGAGCAGGGCTACGGCGAGTACCAGAACGGCTACGACTACCAGCAGCAGGGCGGCGGCTACGGCGCCCAGCAGCAGGGCGGGTACGCCGACCAGGGCTACGGCCAGCAGGGCGGGTACGGCGCGCCGGATCAGGCCTACGGCCAGCAGCAGGGCTATGCCGACCAGCAGGGCTACGGCCAGCAGCAGGGCTACGAGCAGGGCTACGGCGACCAGCAGGGCTACGGCCAGCAGCAGGGTTACGCCGACCCGGGCTACGGCCAGCAGCAGGGCTACGGTCAGCAGGGCTACGAGCAGGGTGGCGGCTACGGCGGCCAGCAGCAGGGCGGGTACGCCGAACAGGGCTACGGTCAGCAGCAGGGTTACGCCGACCCGGGCTATGGCCAGCAGCAGGGCTACGAGCAGGGTTACGGCGACCAGCAGGGCTACGGCCAGCAGGGCTACGACCAGCAGCAGGCCGGCTACGGCGCGGCTCCCGCGCGGGGCGCGTCGGGCTACTCGGCGACGCTGCAGCTGGACGACGGCTCCGGCCGCACCTACCAGCTGCGCGAGGGCAGCAACATCATCGGCCGTGGGCAGGACGCGCACTTCCGGCTGCCGGACACCGGCGTGTCCCGGCGGCACATCGAGGTTCGCTGGGACGGCCAGACCGCGATGCTCTCGGACCTCGGTTCGACCAATGGCACGCTGGTCAACGGGTCTCCCGTCCAGGATTGGCAGCTGGCCGACGGAGATGTCATCCGCGCCGGGCATTCCGAGATCCTGATCCGGATCGTCTGATCCCGTAAGCTCGCGGTGCAGGTCACGATATGACTAGGAATTCCTCGGTCGTATCGTGATCGCAACCGGTCGACGGCCCTATGATGCTGCCATTACACGCGGCGGACTCTGGCCGCGCTGACACGCAACACACCGGTTGGGGGTCACGGAGCCATTCCTCCGTAACTGCCCCGTACCTACGACACGGTCGAACAGGAGGTGGAGCACCGTGCAGGGACTGATCCTGCAATTGACCCGTGCGGGGTTCCTGCTGCTGTTGTGGCTGTTCGTGTGGGCGGTGCTCCGGACCCTGCGCAGCGATATCTACGCGGCTTCCGGCCTTCGGGTCGCGCCTCGGGCCGCAGGCGGTTCCGCGGTGCTCCCATCTTTTCGCCGGGGCCAGAAGGGCGCCAAATATCTCGTGGTGACTCAGGGTTCTCTCGCCGGCACTCGCATCTCACTCGGCCAGCAGCCGGTGCTGATCGGGCGCGCGGACGACTCCACACTGGTCCTCACCGACGACTACGCCTCCACCCGCCACGCGCGACTGTCTCCGCGCGGTGAGGATTGGTACGTCGAGGATCTCGGTTCCACCAACGGGACCTACCTCGACCGGTCGAAGGTCACCACTCCGGTCCGAGTCCCACTCGGCACCCCTGTCCGTGTCGGCAAGACAGTGATCGAGCTGCGATCGTGACACTTGTTCTCCGCTACGCAGCGCGCAGCGACCGTGGTCTCGTCCGAGCCAATAACGAGGACTCCGTCTACGCCGGTGCGCGACTGCTCGCGCTGGCGGACGGCATGGGCGGCCACGCCGCCGGTGAGGTCGCCTCGCAACTGATGATCGCCGCCCTGGCGCATCTGGACGACGACGAGCCCGGCGACGATCTGCTCGGCAAGCTGAATCGTGCCGTGCACGAAGGCAATGCGTCCATCGCCGACCAGGTCGAGGAGGAGCCGGAACTCGACGGCATGGGCACCACGCTCACCGCCATCCTGTTCGCCGGCCGCAAACTCGGCCTCGCTCACATCGGCGACTCCCGCGCCTATCTGCTCCGAGGCGGTGAACTGGCCCAGATCACCCGCGACGACACCTTCGTGCAGTCGCTGGTGGACGAGGGACGAATCACCCCGGAACAGGCCCACACTCATCCCCAGCGCTCGCTGATCATGCGGGCGCTCACCGGCAACGAGATCGACCCCACCCTGGTGGTGCGCGAGGCTCGTGCCGGAGACCGCTACCTGCTGTGCTCGGACGGCCTGTCCGACGTGGTCAGCGACGAGACCATCGCCAACACCCTGCGCGAGGGCACCACCGACGAGGCGGCCGACCGGCTCATCGAATTGGCCTTGCGCAGTGGCGGTCCCGACAACGTGACCGTGGTGGTCGCCGACGTCATCGATCTGGACTACGGCCAGAGCCACCCCATCGTGGCGGGCGCGGCGTCCGGCGAGGATGAGGACACTCCCCCGCCGAACACCGCCGCCGGCCGGGCCGCCGCCATGCGCCCGCCGCGGGCCACCCCGCGCCGCACGGTCGCGCAGCCCGAACCCGAACCGCCCAGGAAGAGCCACAAGCTGCGCTGGCTGGCGCTGTCGCTGGCCCTGCTGGTGGCCGTCGGCGCGGGTCTCACCGTGGGCTACAACATGATTCGCAGCAACTACTACGTCGGCGTGGACGGCGAGAAGGTGGTCGTGCTGCGCGGCCTGCCCGGTTCGGTGCTGGGCTACTCGATCCGCGATGTGGATCAGGTCGGATGTGTCACCCGTTCCGGTGAATTGACGCTGGCCGCTCCCGGCGACAAGTTCGCCGCCGGTTGTGTCCCGCTGACCCGGGAGGCGCTGCGCCCCAGCGGCCGGGATTCGGTCGACAAGGGTCTGCCGCCGGGCTCGCGCGACGACGCCATCAAGCAGATCCGCATGCTGGTGTCGACCGAGCTGCTGCCGCCCTGCGAGACCAAGGCACAGGCCCCGAGCACCCCGACTCCGGCCCCGCCCGCCGACCCGAACCAGCCGGGCGCCTCGGTCACCCCCACACCCGCCGCACCGCCCGCCGTCCCCGGCGGCCTCAGCGGCGGCGAACGGACCGGCGAGAACCACCCGCTGGAGCACAAGTCCGAGCAGCCGAATCCGCCGGCCACCACCGTTCCCACCACCACGGCACCGCAGAACCCGGGGCAGAACTGCAGGACGGCGGACTGATGTCCGCACCGGCACCGCCGTTCACTGGGGCCTTCCCCAGTCCACCCGGCGGATTCGCTCCTGCGCCGCCGCCCGCCACCCGGCGCAATGTCGAGTTGCTGCTGTTGGGGCTGGCGGCCCTCATCACCACCGTGTCCCTGGTGTTGGTGGAGGCCAGTCAGGAGCAGGCGATCACCTGGGAGATCGCCAAACTCGGTGCCGCGTACCTGGCCCTGTTCGGCGTCGCGCATCTGGCGGTGCGGCGGTTCGCGGCGTTCGCGGATCCGCTCCTCCTACCGATCGCGGCACTGCTGAACGGGTTGGGCCTGGTGGTGATTCACCGCGTGGACCTAGCGCAGGCCCAGGACGCCGCCTTCGCCAACCTGCCCATCCCCTCCCCCGACGCCAACCAGCAGGTGCTGTGGACGGGGTTGGGGATGGTGGTCTTCATGGGGTTGTTGATCGCGTTGCGCGATTACCGCAGCCTGGCCCGCTACTCCTACACGGTCGGCCTGCTCGGGTTGGTCGCGCTCGCACTGCCCGCGCTGCTGCCGGACCGGTACTCCATGGTGAACGGCGCGAAGATCTGGATCCGGCTGCCCGGCTTCAGCGTTCAGCCCGGTGAGTTCGCCAAGATCGCGCTGATCGTGTTCTTCGCCGGGGTGCTGGTGTCCAAGCGCGACCTGTTCACCGGCGCGGGCAAGCACGTGTTCGGTATGGAGTTGCCGCGCATGCGCGACATGGGACCGATCCTGCTGGTGTGGGTGGTCTCGGTGGGCGTGCTGGTGGTCGAGAAGGATCTGGGCACCTCGCTGCTGATCTTCGCGACCGTGCTGTGCATGCTCTACGTCGCGACCGAGCGAGTGGGCTGGGTGGCGGTCGGGCTGGTGCTGCTGACCGTCGGATTCGTGTTCGCCTACAACGCGTTCGGGCATGTGCGGGTCCGGGTCTCGACCTGGCTGCACCCGTTCGACGACTACTCCAGCACCGGCTACCAGATCTCGCAGTCGCTGTTCGGCCTGGCCACCGGCGGTCTCGCGGGAACCGGTCTGGGCAGCGGGAATCCGTCGAAGGTGCCGTTCGCGAAGACCGACTTCATCATCGCCGCCATCGGTGAGGAGCTCGGCCTGATCGGCCTGGCGGTGATCCTCGTACTGTTCTGCATCCTGTCGGTGCGCGGCATCCGCACCGCGCTGGCCATCCGCGACAGCTTCGGCAAGTTGCTCGCGTCGGGGCTGGCCTTCACCATTGCCATTCAGGTGTTCGTCGTGGTCGGCGGAGTCACCAAGCTGATTCCGCTGACCGGGTTGACCACCCCGTTCATGTCGTACGGCGGTTCGTCGCTGCTGGCGAACTACGTCCTGCTGGGAGTGCTGATCAAGATTTCCGACGCGGCCCGCCGCCCGGCGCCCGCCCGCAAGCGGGCCGAGCCGATCGCGGACGCGTCGACGCAGATGCTGCGCAAGGTCGAGGGGGGTGCCGGGTGAACACGCCTCTGCGCCGGGTGGCGCTGGCGGTGATGGCGATGATCGTCGCGCTGCTGATCAACGCCACCTACGTGCAGGTCCAGATCGGCCCGATCGGCAAGGCCGACAGCCTGCGCAACGACCCGCGCAACGATCGCGTGCTGCTCGACGAGTACGCCCGCCAGCGCGGCCAGATCTCCGCGGCCGGAACGGTGCTCGCGAGTTCGGTGGCCACCGACGACCGCTACAAGTACCTGCGCACCTACCCGACCGATCCGATGGCCTACGCGCCGGTGACCGGCTTCTACTCGCTCCAGAACGGCAACAACGGACTCGAGCACACCGAGGACTCGGTGCTCAACGGTTCGGACAACCAGCTGTTCGGGCGGCGGCTCATCGACCTCATCTCGGGCCGGGATCCGCGCGGCGGCAATGTGGTGACCACAATCAACCCGCTCATGCAGAAGATCGCCTACGAGCAGCTGACCGCGAAGAAGCTGACCGGTTCGGTGGTGGCGATCGAGCCGAGCACCGGGCGCATCCTGACCATGGTGTCCACGCCGTCCTACGATCCGAACACCCTCGCCGGGCACGATGCCGGCCGGGTCGAGGACACCTACAAGCAGCTGGACAAGGACACCGGCAAGCCGCTGATCAATCGCGCCGTGTCCACCACCTACCCGCCGGGTTCGACGTTCAAGGTGGTGGTCACCGCGGCCGCGCTGTCCAACGGCATCGCGAAGCCGGAGGACCAGTTCACCGCCGCGCCGCGGATCACCCTGCCCGGCACCCAGACCACGCTGGAGAACTACAACGGCAGCCACTGCGGTCCCGGCGACAGCCAAACCGCTTCGCTCACAGAAGCTTTCAAGTACTCGTGTAACACGGCCTTCGTGGAACTCGGTATCAAGGTGGGGACCGCGAAACTCAAGGACGAGGCGAGCGCGTTCGGGATCGGCAAGGATCTGCACAACAGCATCCCGATCCCCTGGACCGACAGCACCGTGGGCGACATTCCCGACAACGCGGCGCTGGGCCAGAGCAGCATCGGACAGCGCGATGTGGCCCTGACCCCCTTGGACAACGCGGTCATCGCGGCCACCATCGCCAACGGCGGCGTGCGGATGAAGCCCTACCTGGTCGACCAGTTGCAGGCGCCGGACCTCAGCACGCTGAGCACCACCAAACCGACCTCGGTGGGCCAGGCGGTCACCCCGCAGGTGGCCACCCAGATCACCAATCTGATGATCGAGTCGGAGAAGAACACGCAGGGAGGGACGCAGCCGCGCCCGTATCAGATCGCGTCGAAGACCGGAACGGCCGAGCACGGCTCGGATCCGCGCAACACCCCGCCGCACGCCTGGTACATGGCGTTCGCACCGGCGCAGAACCCGAAGATCGCCATCGCGGTGATCGTCGAGAACGGCGGCGATCGGGCCCTGGCCGCGACCGGCGGCTCGGTGGCCGCACCGATCGCGCGGGCCGTGCTGGACGCCGGGCTGGGGGGCTGAGAGACATGAGAGTGCAAGACAGCATGAGTGAGTCACGGCCCGGAGGAGGCAGCCTGCGTCACCACGCGGGGCCCTCACTCATGCTGCATGGGAGCAGACAGGGTCACGAATGCTGAACAACGGTGCGATGATCGCGGACCGGTACCGGCTGCAGCGGCTGATCGCCACCGGCGGCATGGGTCAGGTCTGGGAAGCGCTGGACACCCGGCTGGACCGCCGGGTCGCGGTGAAGGTGCTGAAGGCGGAGTTCTCCACCGACCCCACCTTCCGGCAGCGCTTCCGTACCGAGGCGCGGACCACCGCGCAGCTGAATCACCCGGGCATCGCGAGCATTTACGACTACGGCGAGACGCAGGATCCGTCCGGCGGCGAGATCGCCTATCTGGTCATGGAATTCGTGCAGGGCGAGCCGCTCAACGCGGTGCTGTCCCGGCTGAACCGGCTCTCGGTGGCCCAGGGCCTCGACATGCTCGAGCAGACCGGGCGCGCGCTGCAGGTGGCGCACCTCGCGGGTGTCGTGCACCGGGACGTGAAGCCCGGCAACATCCTCGTGACGCCGACCGGTCAGGTGAAGATCACCGACTTCGGCATCGCCAAGGCCGTCGACGCCTCCCCGGTCACCAAGACCGGCATGGTGATGGGCACCGCCCAGTACATCGCGCCGGAGCAGGCCACCGGTGAGGACGCCACCGCCGCCTCGGACGTGTATTCGCTGGGCGTGGTCGGCTACGAGGCGCTCGCGGGCGCGCGGCCGTTCACCGGCGACGGCGCGCTGACCGTCGCCATGAAGCATGTGCGGGAGGCCCCGCCGCCGCTGCCCGCCGACCTGCCGCCGAACGTGCGGGAGCTCATCGAGATCACCATGGCCAAGGAGCCGGGCCAGCGCTACGCCAATGGCGGCGAGTTCGCCGACGCGGTGTCCGCGGTGCGTTCGGGTCGCCGGCCCACGCCGCCCGGCGGCCTGCCGTCCGCGGCCATGACCGGTGCCACCCGGGTGCTGCCGCCCGGACCGACCATGATCATCCCGGGCGCGCGGGCCGACCAGGCCACCGCCCGCTACGCCCCGCCGACGCAGCAGCCGATGCGCGGGCCCATGGAACCGCCCGCCGCCCAGACCACCGTCATGTCCGGACCCCGCACCCCGGTCGGACCCATGACGGTCCCCGGTGTGGAGGACGGCGGCTCGGGTCGATTCACCAATGGCCAGAAGGTCGTCGCCGGACTGGGTGTGGGCGCGCTGATCCTCGGCGCGGCCGCCGCCATCATCCTGATGAGCAGCTCCTCGCACGACTCCACGCCGCCCGCCCGCACCAGCGCGGTGATCGCGCCGCCGGTGATCACCCCGACCACCACCGTCCCGCCGACCACCACCACCCGGGAACGGCCGGTGCCGCCGCCGCCCCCGGTGACCACGGTCGAGCCGCCGCCGACCACCACGGTCGAGCCGACCACCACCCCGCCGCCGGTCACCACGACGACGCCGCCCAAGACCACCCCGCCGGTCACCACCACCCCGGCGAAACCCACGACCACCAAGCCCGACCGGTGGCCGTGGCCGGGCCAGGGCGGGGGCGACCTACCATCATTGCCAGTGACTCCCGGCGCGAATTCCGGCGGGGCGAATTCCGGCGGAGCGGTGAGTCCCGGCAGTAACCGCAGTCCGGTGTACGCACAGGACCCCAATTCATCCTCAGTCGCGCAGCAAGGATTGCCATGACGACCCCGAAGAACCTCTCCTCCCGCTACGAGCTGGGCGAGATCATCGGGTTCGGTGGCATGTCCGAGGTCCACAAGGCCCGAGATCTGCGGCTGGGCCGGGATGTGGCGATCAAGGTGCTGCGCGCCGACCTGGCCCGCGACCCCACGTTCTACCTGCGCTTCAAGCGTGAGGCGCAGAACGCGGCCGCCCTCAACCATCCGGCCATCGTCGCGGTGTACGACACCGGCGAGGCCGAGATCGACGGCGGGCCGCTGCCCTACATCGTGATGGAGTACGTCGACGGCGACACCCTGCGCGACATCGTGCGCGGCAAGGGACCGCTGCCGCCGCGGCGCGCCATGGAGGTCATCGCCGACGTGTGCGCGGCGCTGGACTTCTCGCACCGCAACGGCATCGTGCACCGGGACATGAAGCCCGCCAACATCATGATCAACCGGGCCGGCGCGGTGAAGGTGATGGACTTCGGCATCGCCCGCGCCATCGCCGACAGCTCCAACCCCATGACCCAGACGGCCGCGGTCATCGGCACCGCCCAGTACCTCTCCCCCGAACAGGCCCGCGGCGAGCAGGTGGACGCGCGGTCGGACGTGTACTCGGTGGGCTGCGTGCTCTACGAGATCCTCACCGGCGAACCGCCTTTCACCGGCGATTCCCCGGTCGCGGTCGCCTACCAGCATGTCCGGGAGGATCCGCGGCTGCCGTCGCAGGTGCATCCCGGGGTGCCGCGCGAGCTCGACTCGGTGATCCTCAAGGCGATGAGCAAGAACCCGGCCAACAGGTATCAGACCGCGGCCGAGATGCGCGCCGACCTGATCCGGGTGCTGGGCGGGCAGAAGCCCACCGCCCCCATGGTCATGACCGACGAGGACCGCACCGGCTTCCTCGACGACGACCTGCCGCCGCCGCGCAGCTACCGCACCGTCGAACGCCGTGACGACACCACCGAACAGGAGATCGTCGAGGCCAACCCGCGCCGGCGCACCGCGCTCATCGGCATCCTCGGGGTGGCCGCGGTCGCGGTGGTCGGCATCCTGCTGTGGATGCTGGTCGGCCCCGGGTCACGGGCCGATCAGGTCACCGTGCCCGACGTCGCCAACCAGAACTACCAACTGGCGCAACGGGATCTGGAGAAGGCCGGTTTCACGGTCGCCATCCAGCAGAAGAACGACCCGAAGGTGGCATTGAACAATGTCATCGCCACCCAGCCGCTGGGTGGATCCCGGGTCGGCAAGGGCAGCACCATCACCCTGCAGGTGTCCGCGGGACCGCAGCAGGTGACGGTGCCGAAACTGGCCGGCCTCACCCGCCAGCAGGCCGAGCAGACCCTGAATTCGCAAGGGCTGCGGATGAATCCCGACGTGAAGCGGGAGGCCTCCAGCGCCGACGACAAGGACAAGGTCGTGTCGTCGACCCCGGACGCGGGCCAGAAGGTCGATACCGACGGACAGGTCACCATCACCCTCGGTTCGGGTCCGGACAAGGTGGTCGTCCCCAATGTGGTCGGGCAGTCGATCGAGGTCGCGCAGTCCACGCTGGGCGACACCGCGCTGTTCAAGGTCGTGGTCCAGGAGGTGCCGAACAACCAGCCCAAGGGCACGGTCATCGCCACCAACCCGTCCGCGGGCACCCAGGCCGACAAGGGCTCCACGGTGACCGTCCAGGTCTCGAGCGGCGACCAGATCACCATGCCCGACCTGCGCGGCCTCACCCCGGCGCAGGCCGTGGACATGCTGCGCAAGAGCGGCTGGAACGGGCAGGTCAGCCAGAACACCATGAGCACGCTGAACGCGGGCGAGGTCGGTCGCATCCTGGCCCAGCAGCCGACCGCGGGCTCGTCGCTGGGCAAGTCCCAGACGGTGACCATCACGACCGGGGTGCTGTCGCTCGGCCCGCCGTGATTCGGATTCCATTGTGAGAACAGGGGTTCGCGGATCGTCCGCGAACCCCTGTCTTGTTTCATGTGAAACCGTGCGCGGGCGAAACCTACAGCCGCAGATGCCGGTTCATCGACATGGCCTCCTCGGCCAGATCGGGCAGTTCGACCACCTCGACGCCGTGCTCACGCAGCCGCTCCACCCCGACACAGTTGTCCACGAAGGTGCCGGGTTCCCGCCAGGCGATCACCACACGCCGGATCCCGGCCCGCAGAATCCGATCCGTGCAGGGCAGCCGATCCTGACTCGCGCGCTGCGAACAGGGCTCGAGGGTGCTGTACAGGGTGGCGTGCCGCAGCCGCGGATCGTCGGCGGCCAGCTTGTTCAGCGCCGACTCCTCGGCGTGCACCTTGTCGTCGGTCTCCCGCGACCACCCGTGCTCGATCTCCACCCCGTCCAGGCCCACGATCACCGCACCCACCGCGAAGGCGGTGTCGCTGTGCGGGCACAACCGCGCCAGACCGATGGCGTGCCGCATCCAGCCGCGGTCCAGCCGTGCCTCATCCGACATCGGAATCCTCCTTCGGCAGGTAGTGCAGCAGGGCGATATCCCCGATCCGGGCCACATCGGCCAGCCGCATGCGGTGTTGGGGCCCGCCGGGGAAGGCGGCGGGTCCCAGGAAGCGCGGGGCGGCCGGATCGCCGACCACCAAGGGCGCCACGGCCATCCAGATCTCGTCGACCAATCCGGACGACAGGAAGGCGGTGTGGATCGATCCGCCGCCCTCGACCATCAGGCTCTCGACACCACGTTTCCCCAGGTCATCGAGCAGGGCCGCGAAATCGATCGTCGCGCCCAGGGATATCACCTCGGCCAGACCGGCGAGCCGGTCGCCGAGGCGGGCGGCCCCGGAATCGGTGGTGTAGACGAGTCTTTCGCCGCCGCTGTGCCAGAACCGCAGCTCCGGGTCGAGCTCGCCGCGTGCGGAGACGATCACCCGCGCCGGATAGTCGGGCTTGCCCGCGGCGACCCGCTGCAGGCGGCGGTCCGAACTGTTCACGAGCAGCCGGGGATTGTCGCGGCGCAGGGTCTCCGCACCGATCAGGATGGCGTCGGAGTCGGCGCGCAGCGCGTCGACCCGATCGAAATCGGCGGCGTTGGACAGCAACAGGCGGTCCGGGCTCGCGTCGTCGATGTAGCCGTCGATGCTGACGGCCACCGACAGCAGGACCCGCGGCCTCACGCCGCGCCGCCCATCATGACGCCGTCTCCATATGGCATGAGCGGGGGGCCTGCGTGGTTACGCAGGCTGCCTCCTCCGGCCCCTGACCGCTCATGCCAGGGCCGCGACCTCCGCCTCCAAGGTCTGCACCAGCCCCTCCGCCGGCCGCTCGCCGCACACGCCCAGCCAGTTGGCGAGCATGCGGTGCCCGCCCTGGGTGAGCACGGATTCGGGGTGGAACTGCACACCGTGGATGGGCAGGTCGCGATGCCGCAGGGCCATGACGATGCCGGATTCGGTGCGGCCCAGCACCTCCAGCTCCGGCGGCATGGTCTCCTCGAGGACGGTCAGGGAGTGGTAGCGGGTGGCGGTGAACGGATCCGGTAGCCCGGCCAGCACGCCGGCGCCGATGTGGAAGACGCTGCTGGTCTTGCCGTGCAGCAGTTCGGGGGCGCGGGTCACGGTGGCGCCGAAGGCTTCTCCGATGGCCTGGTGTCCCAGGCACACGCCGAGCAGCGGGGTGGCGTGCTTCGCGGCGGCGTGCACCAGAGGGATGGAGGCGCCGGCGCGGTCGGGGGTGCCGGGTCCGGGGCTGATCAGCACGCCGTCGAAGTCCTGCACAACCTTGTCCACATCCGCGAGCTGCGCGTCGTCGTTGCGCCAGACCTCGGCGTCCACACCCAGCTGTCCGAGATACTGAACCAGGTTGAACACGAAGCTGTCGTAGTTGTCGACGACCAGTACACGCATGATTCGAGAGTAGTTGGCGCGGCCGCCGCCGTCGCACGCAATACCGCCGAACCGTGTCGCCACAATCGCCCGCGCCCTCCCCGACGACACTTTCCCCAGGGTTCCCGGGATAATGTCTACGCAGACAGAACGCCGAAAACGAGGACGTCATGCCGAAGTCGAAGGTCCGGAAGAAGACCGATTACACGATCAACCCGGCCAGCCGCACCCCGGTGCGGGTGAAGACGGCTGGTCCGTCGCCGGTCTGGTACGTCTCCATCATGCTGGGCTTCATGCTCGCCGGTCTGGTGTGGCTGCTCGTCTACTACCTGGCCAACGAGCAGATCCACTGGATGAGCGATCTGGGCGCGTGGAACTTCCTGATCGGATTCGGCCTGATGGTGGTCGGTCTGATCATGACCATGCGCTGGCGCTGAATGCCCCGCACGGGTGGCCCGCTCCCCCGGGAATGTGGCTTACACCATTGTCATTCATGCACACCTGTGGATGAGCCTGTGGACAACTCGAGGAAAGAGTGGGGACAGTGACCGCCACCGGCCCCGACTCCCGACTGTCCTGGTCCACACCCCCGGCCGCCCTGGTGGCCTGCGGCATCGGCGGCCTGGTGCTGGCCGTGGCCGCGATCGTGTCGACGGACGGCCCCGGCCGCCTGCTCATCGGTGTGGCCGCGGTGGGACTGCTCGGTCTGACCGCCCTGGGCGTGCGGCAACGGCCGCGGCTCGCCGTCGAACCCGGTGACCCTGTGCATATCGTGGTGCGCGGTCTGACCGGGCCGCAGCGGTACGCACCCGAGCAGATCCTGCGGGTCCGGGTTGTGCACTACCGGCGGCTGGGCCGTCGTATGCCCATGCTGGAGATGGATGTGGACAACTCCGGCGAGGAACGGCTGTTGATCTTCGGCCGCTGGGATCTGGGCACGCGCCCCGAGGATGTCCTCGAGGTGCTGCGCGCGCACCTGTCGCGTTAGAGGGTAGGCGCGGCCAGCACGGTCACCAGCACCGCGGCCAGCGCCACCACCGCGACCGCCACCCAGCCGACGGTGAGCGCCGTGCGGGTTTCCCGGATCCCGATCCAGCGCGGCAGATACAGGATTCCGGTGGTGGCGAGCGTGCCCGCGAGCAGTCCGCCCAGGTGCCCCCACACCGAGATGCCGGGCACCGAGAAAGTGATCAACAGGTTGATCCCCAGCAGCACCGCGATCTGAGTGAGGTTCTGGCGGGTGCGCAGCATGATCACCGCGACCGCGCCGAAGATCCCGAAGATCGCGCCCGAGGCGCCCGCGGAGGCGGTCAGCGGATCCGACAGCGCGGTGATCGCCGCCGAACCACCCAGCAGGGACGCGAAGTACACCGCCACGAAGCGGGCCCGGCCCAGCGCCACCTCGCAGTACGGGCCCAGCACGTAGAGCGCGAACATATTGGCCAGCAGGTGGATCGGCCCGTAGTGCAGGAAGCCCGAGCCGAGCACCCGCGCCCAGCCGCCGTCGTAGCCGACGAAGCCCGGCACCAGCACCCAGTCGTAGAACAGCCGGGAACGCTGGTTGTCCATCAGGCTGTGCGACTGCAGCGCGGTGACCGCGAAGACGATCACATTGACGGCGATCAGCGTGTAGGTGACGTACGGCTGCGAGATCCGCGACAGCGTCGTACCGGCCGCGTTGCGGACCGGCCGGACATCGTCACGGCCCTGCTGGACGCACTCCACGCAGTGCTGCCCGACCGCGGCCGCGGTGAGGCATTCGGGGCAGGCCGGACGCCCGCACCGGGTGCAGGCCAGACCGGTGGGCCGGTCGGGGTGGCGGTAGCAGGCCGGGGCGGGCGGCTGGGGCTGCATGGGGATTTCCTCTTCGAAGGCCGTACGAGGGCCGTTTCTCAGGCGATGGTGATGCTGTTGATCACCACGTCGTCCTTGGGGCGGTCGTCGCGGTCGGTGGCGATGGTGGCGATGGCGTCGACCACCTTGCGGGAATCAGGGTCCACGACCTCACCGAAGATGGTGTGGCGGCGATTCAGGTGAGGCTGCGCGCCCAGCGTGATGAAGAATTGGGAGCCGTTGGTGCCGGGCCCGGAGTTGGCCATGGCGAGCAGGTAGCCCCGGTCGAAGCGCAGTTCCGGGTGGAACTCGTCCTTGAACTCGTAGCCGGGCCCGCCGCGGCTGGTGCCGGTCGGGTCGCCGCCCTGGATCATGAAGCCGTCGATCACACGGTGGAAGAGCGAGCCGTCGTAGAACGGCCCGGAGTCGGTGCCCGCGGCGTTCGGGGTGTTGTACGCCTTGGAGCCGTCGGCCAGGCCGACGAAATTGCGGACGGTGGCGGGGGCGTGGTTACCGAAGAGCGAGATCTTGATGTCGCCGTGGTTCGTGTGCAACGTCGCCACGGCGGTCTGATTCGGTGAAGTCACGCCGCCAGGATAGGTGCAGGGCGCGTGGCCGGGCCGAAGCGGCACACGCGAAGCCCCCGAATCCGCCGTGAGATGTGATTCCCTGCCCGGATTCGGGCACAGAAGTGGCGGAAACGGTCCCGGCATGGCATGTTCGGTCGAGTGAATGACGGGGATCCGGTCGATCTGGTCCGCCATGTGGCGGCCTCCACCGGCCTGCCGCCCGCCGTCGCGGCCCGCGTGGTCGCCGATGTCGTCGGATACTTCGACGAGACCGCCGAGCAGTTCGTGCGCCGCAGACATGCCGAATTGCAGAGCCGTCAGGTCCGCAATGCCGAAATCTGGCAGCGCCTGGCGGCCGAGCTCGCGCAGCGCCGGGTCGCCGCCCCCGACTTCACCGAACGGCAACTGCGTCGCATCGTCTACGGGTGAGGAGTCCGTCGCGCAATGTGTGGAATCGTCGGTTATATCGGGCATCGTGAGGCCGTCCCGGTCCTGTTGGAAGGCCTGCACCGGCTCGAATACCGCGGCTACGACTCCGCGGGCCTGGCCGTGCCGCACCGCGGCCGCCTGCGGGTCACCAAAACCCAGGGCCGGGTCCAGGACCTACGCAACAAGGCCGATGCCGAAGCCGCCCGGCTGCGCGGCAATGTGGGCATCGCCCACACCCGCTGGGCGACCCACGGCGAACCCTCCGACGCCAATGCGCACCCGCACACCGACGTCTCCGGCCGGATCGCGGTCGTGCACAACGGCATCGTCGAGAACGCCGAGGTGCTGCGCGCCGCGCTGACCGCCGAGGGCGTGGAATTCGCCTCCGACACCGACACCGAGGCCATCGCGCATCTGGTCGCCGCCGCCCTGGAGGGATCCGAGACCCTGGAGGACGCGGTCCGCACCGCCATGCGCCGGGTCGAGGGCACCTACGGCCTGCTGGTGCTCGACGCCCGCCGCCCCGACGAACTGGTGGTGGCCCGCAACGGCTCCCCCATCGTGCTCGGCGTCGGCGACGGTGAGATGTTCGTGGCCTCCGATGTGGCCGCCCTGGTGCACCACACCCAGCGCGTGGTGTTCCTCGACGACGGCGAGCTGGCCACCGTGCGCGCCGACGAATTCCGCACCAGCACACTGGGTCTCGAGGCCCGCCGCACCGACAAGATCCCCACCACCATCGATATGGCGGCCGAGGACTACGCGCTGGGCGGATACCCCGACTTCATGCGCAAGGAGATGGCCGAACAGCCCGACGCCGTCCGCCGGGCGCTGCGCGGCCGCCTCGACGAGCGCTTCGCCACCGCCCACCTGGGCGGCCTGAACATGGACGCGCGCGAGCTGCGCGGCATCAGCAAGGTCGTGTTCCTGGGCTGCGGCTCCGCCTATTACGCGGGCCAGCTGGGCGCGCAGCTGGTCGAGGAGCTGGCCCGGATCCCGGCCGTCGCCGAGCCCGCCTCGGAGTTCCGCTACCGCAATCCGGTGGTGGACCCGGACGCGCTGTACGTGGCGATCAGCCAGTCCGGCGAGACCCTGGATACCCTTGCCGCCGTTCAGGAATTGCAGCGCAAGGGCGGCCGTGTCATCGGCGCGGTGAACGTGGTCGGCAGCGCCATCGCGCGCGAGTGCGGTGCGGGCGTGTTCCTGCACGCGGGCCCGGAGGTCTCGGTGGCCTCGACCAAGGCGCTCACCAATATGACCGTGTCCTTCGCCATGCTGGGCCTGCTGCTGGGCCGGGTGCGGGACCTGTCGGCCGCGGCGGGCGAGCGCATCGTGTCCGGGCTGCGCGCGCTGCCCGACGCCATCGACGCCGTGCTGGCCGAGGAGGAGACGGTCGCCGACATCGCGTCGCGATTCGCCAAGGCGCGCAGCATGTTCTTCATCGGCCGGGTGCGTGCCTGGCCGGTGGCGCGCGAGGGCGCGCAGAAGCTGAAGGAGATCTCCTACATCCACGCCGAGGCGTACCAGGGTTCCGAACTCAAGCACGGCCCGCTGGCGCTGATCGACCCGGAGATGCCCTCCATCGTGCTGGTGCCCGGCGACGAGCTGCTGGCGAAGAACATCACCACCATCGAGCAGATCAAGGCGCGCGGCGGCCCGGTCATCGCGGTCACCAACACCGATCTGCCGGACGGGCTGGCGGATTCGGTGATCCGGGTTCCGGCGGTGTGCCCGGAACTCGACCCGATCATCCTCACGATTCCGTTGCAGTTGCTGGCCTATCACACGGCCATGGCGCTGGGCCGGGACGTGGACAAGCCGCGCAACCTGGCCAAGAGCGTTACCGTCGAGTAATCGATCGGCGGCCCCGTCCGTGCACGAATTGTCTTGCTGTGCCAGCATGGTCGGATGGAGCTGGGGAGCGTTCGTAACAAGGTCATCGTGGCCGCCCTCGTGGCTATCGCGGGAGGTGTCGTCGCGTTTTTCGTGAACAAGCGTCCGCAACCGGAGGCACCGGCCGCCGAACCGCCGCGCCTGGGCTACTCGCGCAACGGTTCGGCGCCCTCGCCGGACCTCGTGAACCACTGAAGCCCGCGGTGAGTCGCCGAGTTACTCAGCGACTCACCGAGCGCTTGTACTGCTTCAGGGCGAGCGGCACGAAGATCGCCAGGATCACGACGATCCACATCAGGGTCGTCGCGACCGGATGCCGCATGGGCCAGACATCCGCGCTCGGACCCATCGGCGAGGTGTTGCCGAACAGATCACGCGTCGCCTGCGTCACCGCCGACACCGGATTCCATTCCGCCACAACGCGCAACACCGTCGGCAGGTTCGCGGACGGCACGAAGGTGTTGGCGATGAACGTGAGCGGGAAGATCACCATGAAGCTGGCGTTGTTGTAGACCTCCGGCGCGCGCACCAGCAGGCCGACCACCGCCATGATCCACGACACCGCGTACGCGAACAGCAGCAACAGCACGTACGCCAGCACCGCGTCGAGGAACGAGCCGCGGATCCGCCAGCCCACCAGCAGACCGGTCAGCGACATCACCACCAGGCTCACCACATTGATGACCACGTCGGAGAGCGTGCGGCCGATCAGCACCGCCGACGGGGCCATGGGCAGTGACCGGAAGCGGTCGATGATGCCCTTCTGCATGTCCTCGGCCAGGCTCAGACCGGTGAACGTCGCACCGAACACCACGGTCTGGGCGAAGATCCCCGCGATCAGGAACTCGCGATAGGACGTGCCCGGCAACTGGATCGACGAGCCGAAGACGTAGGCGAACAGCAGCACGAACATGATCGGCGACAGCGTCGAGAAGATCAGCACATCCGGCACCCGGCGGATCTTGATCACATTGCGTTTGGTGATGGTGATGCTGTCGGTCACCACCATGGCCAGTCGCTGTGCGAGCGAAGGCTTTCCGGCGACGGCGAGCGTGGCGCTCATCGAGCCCCCTCCTTCTCCTCGGCGGGTCGATTGCCGTTGATCAGTTCTTCGGCCTCGTGTCCGGTCAGGGACAGGAACACATCGTCGAGCGAGGGCCGGCGCAGACCCACGTCGTGGATCTGCACCTCGTGCGCGGTCAGCTGCCCGATGGCGTCCACCAGCGCCTGCGAGCCGTCCTCGACCGGCACGATGATCCGCCGCAGCCCCGGCTCGAGCCGAATCTCGCCGTGCGCCAAGCCTTCCAGCGCCTGCCGCGCCACCGCGAGATTGTCGGCGTGATCGACGACCAGCTCGATCCGGTCGCCGCCCACCATCGCCTTGAGCTCGTCGGAGGTGCCCTCCGCGATCACCCGCCCGTGGTCGATGACGGCGATGGAATCGGCCAGCCGGTCGGCCTCCTCCATGTACTGGGTGGTCAGCAGCAGCGTGGTGCCGCCCGCCACCAGTTCCTCGATGACGTCCCAGAGGTCCAGGCGCGCACGGGGATCCAGGCCGGTGGTGGGTTCGTCCAGGAACAGCACGGGCGGATTCGCGACCAGCGCGCCCGCCAGGTCCAGGCGGCGGCGCATACCGCCGGAGTAGCCCTTGACCGGGCGGTCGGCGGCGTCGGCGAGGCGGAACCGGTCCAGCAGCTCGCGCGCTCGCTCCTTACTGCGCCGCACCCCCATGTGGTACAGACGGCCCACCATCTCGAGATTCTCGAAGCCGGTGAGGTATTCGTCGACCGCGGCGTACTGGCCGGAGGCGCCGATGCGGGAGCGCAGCAGCTGCGGGTCCTTCAGGACGTCCACCCCGGCGACGACGGCGTGACCCGCGTCGGGGATGAGCAGCGTGGTGAGCACGCGCACGGTGGTGGTCTTGCCGGCGCCATTGGGGCCGAGCAGGGCGGTCACGGTGCCTTCGGGGACCGAGAGGTCGAGGCCGTCGAGGGCGACCAGATGGCCGTACCTCTTGACCAGACCCTCGGCGACTATGGCGGCAGGCATGATTCTCCTGTTCCGAACTGCACGGATGCGGTCGAACACGATCGTCGGCGTCTGGCCAGTATGCCCGGATCGGCAGAGTGAGTCATCCGAGTTTCACCAACGTCGGCGCGGACGGCGCCCGGGATCGTGAGTCGTCAACTACTCGAACGTAATTCGGCGAAGGACGCATTTCGGTCACGATGCCGAGCCCGCCGCCGACAACCGCGCTTATTACTCGAAAAAATCTTTGAACGCGATGCCCCGATAGCCACACAATCCGAAATCGTCGCGTAGGATCGTTCCCGTCGGCCCCTCCCCCCCGGGCCGACCTTACGCGGGCCTCGGCTAACTCCCCCCCTTCGCCGAGGCCCGCCCCCATTCCCGGAGCACGTCCTCGACGGGGATCACTCAGACCAGCGGTCGAATCTCATTGCGGCGCAGCACATGCCCGTACAGCCGATTGATGCCCTTCACCCGCACCGTGGCCAGATGCCGCAGCGTGAAATCCAGATCCGCCTCGATGGCCGCGGCCGCCCCGTCGTCCACCAGCACCGTGCCCGGCCGGGCCACACCGGTGAGCCGCGCCGCCGTGTTCACCGTCGACCCGTAGAGGTCGCCGAAGCGCTGCAACACCTCCCCGTAGGCCAGACCCACCCGCAGCTCCTGGGTGACGCCGTGCGAGGCGATGGCGGCCTCCTGCACCGCGAGCGCGATCCGCGCCCCGTCGGTGGCCGTCGCCGCCGCGAACATGACCTCGTCACCCACGTTCTTGATCACCCAGCCGCCATTGGCGACGATGGCGTTGCTGGTGGCCGTCTCGAAGGCCTCCAGCAGCGCCGACAGCTCATCGGCCTCCAGGTGGCGGGTCAGGCGGGTGTAACCGACCATGTCGGCGAATCCGACGGCCAGCACGCGAACCGTGTCCCCCGCCGCCGCTCCCCCGTCCAGCGACCGCGCCAGCGCGGCGTCCAGGTGCCGGCGGAAGGCGTAGCGCTGCAAGGTCTCGAATTCGGTGACCACCTCGTCGGTGGCGATGCGCGCCGCTTCCTTCGGATCGAGGTCCGGCTGCTCGCGCGCGAGGGTCGTGATCCGGTCCAGGATCTCCTCGGTCACCAGATCGACCTGCCACTCCGCCAGCCGCGCCATGGACCGTCCCAGCGTGCGCGCGGCCGTGGTCTGACGGTGCGTGTCGGCGGTGGCCAGCACGTGCAGCTTGGCGAAGGTCTGGGCGGCCTCGATATCGGAGTCGCTGTATTCCACGGCCTCGTCGTCCGGATCGGCCGGGAAGCCCAACGCCACCCACAGGCGGCGGGTGACATTGTTGGGCAACCCGGTCAGATCCGCGACCTGATGCCGGTTGTACCGGCGCGGGCCGCTCAACAGATATGGCTCGACCACGGACTGCACCAGCTCGGAGATCTCAGTGGACGCCATCTCTCGACCTTACGGCGTGAATCGGATGGAAAACCGCCGCTTGTTCCGTGTCACAGCCAAATTCGAGGCGGTCAGCGCGTGGTGACCTCATGCCACAGGTCGGCGTCATTGCGCTGACGCAGTTTGCTGATCCCGAAAACGACGGCGGCGGCGATCACAATGGTGAGCAGGATTTTCATGAATCCCACAGTACTGCAACGACAGAAGCCGCAGACCGAGGCGGTCTGCGGCTGGTGGGAGTGGAGCCTAGGGGAATCGAACCCCTAACCCCTGCCTTGCAAAGGCAGTGCTCTGCCAATTGAGCTAAGGCCCCTGGGAAGGCAGTTCGTTCTTTACCTGTGGGTGGGCCTAGGAGGACTTGAACCTCCGACCTCTTCGTTATCAGCGAAGCGCTCTAACCGCCTGAGCTATAGTCCCTTAGTGGGTGTTCGAAGTGTGTGACTCGAACGAGGCAGAAGATTACCGTACGTCGGCACCGATAACCAAAACGGCCGGTCAGCGGCTTGCGGAAGCAAGACTGACCGGCCGTCGCGGGCGGATCGAAACAGCGGTTTCCTAGTCCGGATCGGACAGGGTGACCTGGATGCCGCCGACCAGATCGGTGCACTGGTTGTAGACGAACACCCCGACCGTGGACAGCGCGGTGAGCAGCACCACATTGATCAGGCCGATCACACCGGCGTAGCCGAAGACCGTGCCCGCGTCGATGAGCGCCGAGGAGCTGTCCGAACTGGAGTCGGTGAAAGTGGAGACGGTGGAGTTCAGGCGCTCCCAGACGCCCATGCCCTCGAGCACCAGGTACAGCAGGCCGACGGCCAGCATCCACACGAAGAACATGGCCACGCTGATCACCAGCGAGACCTTCAGCGTGGACCACGGGTCGATGTGGCGCAGCTGCACGGTGGCGCGCAGCGGCTCACCGGTGGCCGCGGCCTGCGCCACCGCCGCGGGGGCGGACGGCGAGACCGGACCGGCCGGCGCGATCGGCTCCGGCGGCGGCAGCGGGTGCCGCAGCTCGGACAGATCCGGCAGATCCTTGACCAGCTCCGGGCGGGAGATGCTGCGGGTCGGTCCGTCGATGCCGACGGACTTCACCATGGCCGCCTCCTTGCGCGCCGCCTTGGCCGCCAGGTCGGCGGTGGTGCGGGCATTGGAGACACCGGCGTTCAGGCCGCCACCGCCGAGGCTCGGGTTGGTCCCCGGCCGGCCCGCCGTCGGGGACTGGCCCGGACGGTACAGGTTGGACTGCGGCTCCCGCTGCGGCAGCTGCGACCAGCCCTCCTGGAAGGGCGAACCGCCCTGCCCGTCCGCCGCCTCGGGAGCGGCGGGCGCCGCGTCGGCCGCGGGGGCCTCGGCGGCCGAATCACCGGATTTGGGCGGCAATTCGGAATTCTGCGGCGTTCCACCGTCCTGCGCGCCCGGCCGCGGAATGGGACGCGGCGGAATCGGGGACGGGGCGATTCTCTCGGTCACGCCGTTGGCGTGACCTCGCTGGTCATTCGGCTGATTCGTGGTCAATGGTGAATCCTTCGATCCGTTGTGCCGCCGCTGCTGTGGAGAAACTACTGCTTCGCCGAACCGCTGGTGTCATCTTCGGCAACCTGGTCGGGCTCATCCGCGTTCCTAGCGATCGCGAGCAAAGTATCGCCCTCACCCAGGTTCATCAACCGGACGCCCTTGGTTTGACGACCCGCTTTACGAACCTGGTGCGCCAGTGTGCGAATGACACCGCCGCCGGAGGTGATCGCGTACAGCTCGTCGTCGTCATTGACAATGAGCGCCCCGACCAGACTGCCACGCTTCTCGTCGTACTGAATCGTCAGCACACCCTTGCCGCCACGACCCTGCGCGGTGTACTCGTCGATGGCCGTGCGCTTGGAGTACCCGCCCGCCGTCGCGACAAGCAGATAGATGCCCTCCGCGTCGCGAACCACGTTGAGCGACAACAGTTCGTCGTCGGCGTTGAAGCGCATGCCCTGCACGCCGGAGGTGGCGCGGCCCATCGGGCGCAGCACCTCGTCATTGGCGTTGAAGCGGATCGACTGGCCGTGCGCGGAGACGAGCAGCAGGTCGTCATCGGCCGAACACAGTGCCGCACCGACCAATTCGTCCTCGTCGCGCAGATTGACCGCCACGATGCCGCCGGTCCGGTTCGAGTCGAAGTCGGTCAGCTTGGACTTCTTGACCAGGCCCTTGCGGGTGGCCAGCACCAGGTACGGCGCGTCCTCGTACGACTTCAGCTGGATGACCTGGGCGATCTTCTCGTCCGGCTGGAAGGCCAGCAGGTTCGCCACGTGCTGGCCGCGCGCGGTGCGGTTGGCCTCGGGCAGCTCGTACGCCTTGGCCCGGTACACCCGGCCCTTGTTGGTGAAGAACAGCAGCCAGTCGTGGGTCGAGGTGACGAAGAAGTGCTTGACGATGTCGTCCTGCTTGAGACCCGCGCCCTGCACGCCCTTGCCGCCGCGCTTCTGCGAGCGGTAGAGGTCGGTCTTGGTGCGCTTGGCGTAGCCGGTCTCGGTGATCGTCACGACCACGTCCTCGCGGGCGATCAAGTCCTCGTCCTGCACGTCGCCGTCGGCCGCGATGATCTTGGTGCGGCGGTCGTCGCCGTACTTGTCGACGATCTCCGCCAATTCGTCACGGACGATGGCGCGCTGCCGCTCCGGCTTGGCCAGAATATCGTTCAAATCCGCGATCTCGGCCTCGATCTTGGCCAACTCGTCGAGGATCTTCTGCCGCTCCAGAGCCGACAGGCGACGCAGCTGCATGTCGAGGATGGCGGTCGCCTGGATCTCGTCGATCTCCAGCAACTGCATCAGGCCGGTGCGGGCGGTCTCGGTGTCGGCCGAACGGCGGATCAGGGCGATCACCGCGTCCAGCTGATCCAGCGCCTTCACCAGACCGCGCAGGATGTGAGCCCGCTCCTCCGCCTTGCGCAGCAGGTAGCGGGTCCGCCGAATGATGACTTCCAACTGGTGATTCACATACAGCCGGATCATCTGATCCAGACGCAGCGTGCGCGGCACCTTGTCGACGATCGACAGCATGTTGCAGCCGAAGGAGGTCTGCAGCTGGGTGTGCTTGTAGAGGTTGTTCAGCACCACCTTGGCGATGGCGTCGCGCTTCACGGTCACCACGATGCGCATACCGACACGGTCGGAGGACTCGTCGTGGATGTCGGAGACACCCGCGATCTTGCCGTCCTTCACCTGCTCCGCGATGGCATTGATGAAGTTGTCGGTATTGACCTGGTACGGCAGCTCGGTGATGACGATCGTGGTGCGACCGCGGCTGTCCTCCTCGATCTCCACCACGCCGCGCATGCGGACCGAACCGCGTCCGGTGGTGTAGGCGTCGTGGATGCCCTGGGTACCCACGATCAGGCCCGCGGTCGGGAAGTCCGGACCCTTCACCCGCTCGATGCACGCGGCGAGAGTGGCCTCCTCGTCGGCGTCGTGATTATCCAGCGCCCAATAGATGGCCTCGGCCAGCTCGTTCAGGTTGTGCGGCGGGATATTCGTCGCCATACCGACGGCGATACCGTTGGAACCGTTCATGAGCAGGGCGGGCACCCGGCTCGGCAGGACGGTCGGCTCCTGGGTCTTACCGTCGTAGTTCGGGGTGAAATCGACCGTCTCGTGGTCGATCTCGCGCAGCATCTCCATCGCCAGCGGCGTCAGGCGGCACTCGGTGTAACGCATGGCGGCCGCGCCGTCATTACCGCGGGAACCGAAGTTGCCCTGACCGTCGACCAGCGGATACCGCAGCGCCCACGGCTGCGCCATACGCACCAGGGTGTCGTAGATGGCCGTGTCACCGTGCGGGTGATAGTTACCCATGGTGTCGGCGACCGGGCGCGCGGACTTCACATAGCCGCGGTCGGGCCGATACCCGTTGTCGTACATCGCGTACAGGATGCGCCGGTGCACCGGCTTCATACCGTCGCGCACCTCCGGCAGCGCACGGCCCACGATCACGCTCATGGCGTAGTCGATGTAGGAGTTCTGCATCTCCTGCTGGATGTCGACCGGCTCGATGCGGTCGCCACCCGAGGGCGGAAGCGAAGTCTCAGTCATGAATTGGTCTCCGTCAGAAGTTGTGGGTGGTCCTCGCGGCGCGCAGGCAGCGACCCGGAAGGGCCGCTGCCGTCGCGAATTACACGTCGAGGAACCGGACGTCCTTGGCGTTCCGAGTGATGAAGCTGCGGCGAGCCTCGACGTCCTCACCCATCAGGATGGAGAACAGCTCATCGGCCGCGGCGGCGTCATCGAGGGTGACCAGGCGCAGGACCCGCACGCTCGGATCCATGGTGGTCTCCCACAGCTCCTTCGGGTTCATCTCACCGAGACCCTTGTAGCGCTGGATGCCGTCGTCCTTGTTGATCTTCTTGCCGGCCGCCAGGCCGCGCTCCAGCAGCCCGTCGCGCTCGCGGTCGGAGTAGGCGAACTCCGGCTCCGAGCGCTGCCACTTCAGCTTGTACAGCGGCGGCATGGCCAGGTACACGTGACCGTGCTCGACCAGCGGGCGCATGAAGCGGAACAGCAGGGTGAGCAGCAGGGTCGAGATGTGCTGGCCGTCCACGTCGGCGTCGGCCATCAGCACGATCTTGTGATAACGCAGCTTGGCGATATCGAACTCGTCGTGGATACCGGTGCCGAACGCGGTGATGATGGACTGCACTTCGGTGTTCTTCAGCACGCGGTCGATGCGCGCCTTCTCGACATTGATGATCTTGCCGCGCAGCGGCAGGATCGCCTGGTACATCGAGTCACGGCCGGACTTGGCCGAGCCACCGGCGGAGTCACCCTCCACGATGTAGATCTCGGACTTGCTCGGATCCTTGGAACGGCAGTCGGCCAGCTTGCCCGGCAGGCCGCCCAGATCGGTGGCGGACTTGCGCCGCACCAGCTCTCGCGCCTTACGGGCGGCGACGCGGGCCTGCGCCGACGAAACCGCCTTCTGCACAATCGTCTTCGCGTCGGCCGGGTTCGCCTCGAACCAGTGCGAGATGTGCTCGTTGCAGGTGCGCTGGACGAAGGACTTCACCTCGGTGTTGCCGAGCTTGGTCTTGGTCTGGCCCTCGAACTGCGGGTCGGCGATCTTCACGCTCACGATGGCGGCGAGACCCTCACGGATGTCGTCACCGGTGAGGTTGCCTTCCTTCTCCTTGAGGAGCTTCTTGTCCTTCGCGTACTTGTTCACCACCGTGGTGAGCGCCGCGCGGAAGCCCTCCTCGTGGGTACCGCCCTCATGGGTGTTGATGGTGTTGGCGAAGGTGTGGACGGACTCGGAGTAACCCGAGTTCCACTGCATCGCGACCTCGACCTCGTGGCCGGTGCCCTTACCGGTGAACGCCACGATCGAGTTGTGGATCGGCGTCTTGGTCCGGTTGATGTGCTTGACGTAGTCCTCGAGCCCGCCCGGGTAGTGGTAGGTGCGGGTCTTCACCTTCGGCTCGGCGGCCGGGGTGTTCTCGTCGATGTGCTTGGGCGCCTCGGCGGTCTCGCTGACCACCTCGTCGGTGACGTCACCCTCGGACACCCGCTGATCGGTCAGCGTGATGGTCAGGCCCTTGTTCAGGAACGCCATCTCCTGCAGGCGGCGCGCGACCGTCTCGAAGCTGAAGGTGGTGGTCTCGAAGATGTCCGGGTCCGGCCAGAACTTGATGGTGGTACCGGTGCGCTTGGTCGCGCTGCCCTGCACCAGCTTGCCCGGCTTGGAGTCCTTGTACTCCTGGGTCCAGTGGTACCCGTCGGTGTCCACATCGGCCTGCAGCCGGGTGGACAGCGCGTTCACCACCGAGATGCCGACGCCGTGCAGACCGCCCGACACCGCATAGGATTCGCCGTCGAACTTGCCGCCCGCGTGCAGCTGGGTCATGACCACCTCGATGGTGGGCACACCCTGAGCGTGCATCGCGACCGGGATACCGCGGCCGTCGTCGACCACCTCGACGCCGCCGTCGGCCAGCAGGGTGACATCGACCCGCGAGGCGTATCCGGCCATCGCCTCGTCGACCGAGTTGTCGACGACCTCCCAGATCAGGTGGTGCAGGCCGCGCTCACCGGTGGAACCGATGTACATACCGGGGCGCTTGCGAACCGCCTCGAGGCCCTCGAGGACGGTGATGGAGTCGGCACCGTACGACGTCGGCTTGCCTGACTTGGGCTGGGTCGAGCCGTCTGCGTTGGAGTCCATGGCAGCCACTGGTCGGTAGCTCTCCTTACTTGCTGATCCTCCCGGCACAGTGCGGTCGCACGCGTGAGGCCCACAGACACTGTCTGCCCGAGCTCCGGAACACTGTCTGCTCGAGAGTTACGGGGGCCCACGCGCGGGCGCTACGGAACGCGCCGGGAGGTATCGCCGCTAGTTACTCCCTCATCCTACTGGTACGACCGACAGAGAACCCACCTATGACACCCCTGAGTGGGCCGTACGGTCATGAAATCGACCAGCGATATGACCTGTTATGGGTCTGGGCGGTTCCGGGAGCCTCAGCGGTCGATGCGCCAGCGGACACGCGGGCGTTTGCGCGAGGGTTCGTCGTGATCTCCGAACGTTCCACGTGAAACCAGCGCGCGGACGCCGGGATTCGCGGCCCGGACCCCGGCGACAGCGGCCTACCCGTAGGTGTCGCGGGGGCCGCGGCCCTTGATGTGCCGCTCGCCCTTACGCCAGCTCGGCGCGGTCGGACCATTGATCTTCAGCTGCTTGACCACGCCGTTCCCGACCGCCGCCGCGATCTTCGCCAGGATCTGGGACTGGAACATGCGCAGCTGGGTGGCCCAGGCCGTGGACTCGGCCTGAATGCTCAACACACCGTTCTCCAGCGAGATCGGCTGGGCATGGGAGGCGATGTCCTCCCCCACCACGCTCGCCCACCGGCCGAACACCGTGCCCTCGGCGACCTTGGCCGACCAGCCCCGGCCCTTCGCCAACTGCATGGCCAGGGACGCGAAGGTCTGCGGATCCCGATCGTCGGGGTGCGCGCCCGACCAGCTGCTGCGCCGCCGCAATGCCCGTATGCCGCCCTTGCGCGGCGCGGCCGGCGAGGCCCGCCCCTGCCCCACCGACTTCCCGGCCGCGCGTGCCGCGGCCCGCGCCTCCTCCAGGGCGCGCCGAGCCAGATCGACTCCACGCAACTCCGGTTCGGCGCCCGATCCGGTCGCACCCCCGCGCGGGGTGTGGTCGTCGGCTTCCGGCGACTCGGCCATCCACAACTCCTTCCACACCTGGGAATCCGGATGATCACCCTCGGTTCGTCACGTGATTCTGCCGCATGCCACCGACGACTCGGCGATTCCCACCGCCGACGCACTCGGGCAACCTCACTCCGCGATCCGGGAGGCCCGCCGATCCGCCTCCCCGGTCGTCTCCACGCGTTGCGGCGCGGCATCGAGTTCGGGCGGAACGTCCTCGGGCACCGCCGCGGTGATCAATACCTGCTCCGCGCCCGCGGCGACCCGAGCCAGCGCGCTGCGACGGCGGCGATCCAGTTCGGCGAAGACATCATCGAGGATCAGCACCGGATCGGTCCCGGCGGACCGCAACAACTCGAACGCCCCGAGCCGCAGAGCCAGTGCGAAGGACCAGGACTCGCCGTGACTGGCGAAACCCTTGGCCGGCGCGGACCCCAGCATCAGATCCAGTTCGTCACGGTGCGGGCCGACCAGGCACACCCCGCGCTCCAGCTCCTTGGGACGCGCGGCGGCCAACTCCCGCAACAGGATCGCCTCGAGCGCCTCCTCGTCATCGTCCTGTGGAGAACGCGCGGAATCCAGCAATTCCGGCGGCAGACTCGCACTGCGATAGCCGATCGACGCGGGCCGGGACTCGGGCGCGATATCTGAATAAGCCTGTGCAAGATGTGGATAAAGGTCGTGGACAAGTCGCAGCCGATGCGCGAGCAGCACCGCGCCGTGCGCCGCCAGATGGCCGTCCCACACATCGAGGGTGCTCATCTCCGCGCCCCGCGCCCCCGAACGGGCATTGCGCCCAGCCGTTTTCAACAGGGCCGACCGCTGCCGCAGCACCTTCTCGTAATCCGCGCGCACCCCGGCCAGGCGCGGCAGCCGGGCCGTGGCCAGCTCGTCCAGGAACCGCCGCCGCTCCCCCGGATCTCCGCGCACCAGCGACAGATCTTCGGGAGCGAACAACACCGTCTGCAGAATCCCCAGGATCTCCCGCGGCCGACGCACCGGGGACCGATTGATCTGGGCGCGATTGGCCGTGCCCTGATTCAGCTCCATGTCGACCCGCAGCTCGCGGCCGGTGTTCACCACCGTCGCGCCGATCCGGGCCTTCTGCGCGCCGATCCGGATGAGCGGCGCATCGGCCGACACCCGATGTGAGCCGAGTGTGGACAAATACCCGATGGCCTCGATCAGGTTGGTCTTGCCGTTCCCATTGGACCCCAGGAAAACCGTTCCACCGGGCGAAAGTTCGAGTTCGGCGGCCTCCCAGGACCGGAAATCGCGCAGTGACAGCGCACGCACGTACATCCGGTCAGTCCACCGTCCCCGCGTTTTTCACAGGTTTGTCAACACTGTGCACAGGTATGTCGTTCGCTCCGAAGCGATGGGTCGCCAAACCTGCTCAGCCCGGCAACCGCACCGGCATCAACAGGTAGATGTAACTCCCGGCCAGCGCCGCGAACGCGCCCGACTCCAGCTGCGCGGGCTCCTCCTCCGGCGCGGGCAGGAACACCGCCGGACGGCTGGGCGTGGTGAAGCCGAAGGTCACCCGGTCCGAATGCGCGGCGGAGAGGCCGTCGAGCAGGTAGCCGGGGTTGAAGGCGATGGTCAGCGGCTCACCGCGGAAATCGGCGACCAGCCACTCCTCGGCGCGACCGGCGTCGTCGCCACCGGCGGAGAGCAGCAGGCCCTCCTCGGAGAACTCCAGCCGCACCTGGGCGCCGCGCTCGGCCACCAGGGCCACACGCTTGATGGCCTCGGTGAGCGCGCTGACCGCGATGGTCGCGAGCGACGTGTGCTCCTTGGGGAGCAACTGGCGGAACTTGGGGAATTCCGCGTCGAGCAGGCGGGTGGTGGTGCGGCGGCCGCCGTTCACGATGCCCAGCAGGCCGTCGGTGCCGGTGCCGAACGCCAACTGCACCGGCTGATCGGAAGCGCCGAGGGTCTTCGCGGACTCGGACAGGGTGCGAGCCGGGACCAGGACCGCGGTCTCCACATCCGCACGGCCCGGCTGCCACTCCAGTTCGCGCACAGCGAGCCGGAAACGGTCGGTGGCGGCCAGGACCACCTTCGGGCCCTCGATCTCCACACGGATGCCGGTGAGCATGGGGAGGGTGTCGTCACGGCCGGCGGCCACGGCCACCTGGGAGACAGCCTCGGAGAACAGATCCACGGCGAGCTCGCCGGTCTGCGGCGGGAGCTCGGGAAGCTGGGGATAGTCCTCGACGGGCATGGTCGGCAGCGAGAACTTGGCACTGCCACAGGCGATCAGCACGCGGGTGCCGTCCACCGACACGTCCACGGGCTTGTTGGACAGCGCCTTGGTGATATCGGCCAGCAGGCGGCCCGACACCAGCACCTGGCCCGGACCGGCGACCTCGGCCGCCACCCGCATCTGCGCGGAGACCTCGTAATCGAAACCGGACACCGTCAGGCCGTCCTCGTCAGCCACGAGGAGTACGCCACCGAGCACGGGCACCGGAGGCCGCGACGGCAGGCTGCGGGCCACCCAAGCTACGGATTCGGCGAAGTCCTCGCGGGCGACCCGAAACTTCATGCTTGCAAGCTCCATCGCCCGGTCTGTCCTCTCCACTGGGGGTCGTTCGGATCTCGAAACGGTAATCGGCAGTCTCGCACACGGGGCCGACACCAAACCGTACCTGCGCGAGACCGACCCGCCTACGCCGACCCACCGAGCCTTTGCCCCGACCCCGCCGAGCCTTCCGCTGCGGACCGGTCCCTCTCCCTTCTCCTCCCTGCCTCCCGATCGGGTGTGGAGGAGCTGCCCATCGCACCGTGTCCTCCCCACCCGAGTTTCCACACACCCTGTTTTAGAAGAACCTTCTCTAGATGAAGAACTGAAGTAGTAGTAGGTCCTGTTAGTTCTGTGGACTTCGCCTGTTTCCGCAGGTCCGACCGGGCGGCGGCGTGGGGATGTCGTTGGGGTGGCTCGAGGATGAACAGCCGGTGCTTGTGGAGTCAGCCGGGAACTCCCCAGCCATCCTCGAGTGATCCTCGAGTTGCTCCCCCGAATCGGGCCGGGATACCCACATGAGGATGGAACCGGGGACTACCCCGTGGATTCCTCGAGGACCTGACAGGGACTCCTCGAGGAATCCACAAGCCGAAAACCCCATCCGCGCAGCTCAGCCCTCGAGGATGAATTCACCTGTGGGATCTGTGGATCGACACCTGTGCACCACTGTGAGTAGCGACCTGTGCGCAACCCCGTGGACAACAGTGGGATTCCTCGAGGACTCCACATCCTTTCCTCGAGGACTCCTCGAGGAATCCACAACCCCGGAAAGCAAAGAACCCCACGTCAGACGACGTGGGGTCCTGTGGACTGTGGATCAGCGCGAACGCTGTTTAATTCGGGCTGTGAGTTCTTGAACCTGGTCGTACACACGCCGCCGCTCGGTCATCTCCTTGCGCACCTTCTTCTCCGCGTACATGACCGTGGTGTGGTCGCGTCCGAAGGCCTGGCCGATCTTGGGCAGGGAGAGGTCGGTGAGTTCACGGCACAGGTACATGGCGATCTGCCGGGCCTGCGCCAGCGGCCGCGCCTTACCCGGTCCGGTCAGTTCTTCCAGCGTGGTGTTGAAGTACTCCGCGGTCACGGCCATGATCGTGGCCGCCGTGATCTCCAGCGTCGCGGTGTCGGGCATCAGATCCCGCAGCACCACCTCGGCCAGCGACAGATCCAGCGGCTGCCCGTTCAGCGACGCGAACGCGGTGACGCGGATCAGCGCGCCCTCCAGCTCGCGGATATTGCGCTCCACCCGGCTGGCGATCAGTTCGAGCACGTCGTGCGGCACGTCCAGGCGGTCCATGCGCGCCTTCTTGCGCAGGATCGCGATGCGGGTCTCCAGCTCCGGCGGCTGCACATCGGTGATCAGACCCCACTCGAACCGCGTCCGCAGCCGCTCCTCCAGCGTCGCCAGCTGCTTCGGCGGCCGGTCGGAGGACACCACGATCTGCTTGTTCGCGTTGTGCAGGGTGTTGAAGGTGTGGAAGAACTCCTCCTGGATGCCTTCCTTGCCCTCGATGAACTGGATGTCGTCCACCAGCAGGATGTCGGTCTCCCGGTAGCGGCGCTTGAACGCCACCTTCCGGTCGTCACGCAGCGAGTTGATGAAGTCGTTGGTGAATTCCTCGGTGGACACGTACTTCACCCGCATGCCCGGGAACAGCCGCTGCGCGTAGTGGCCCGCGGCGTGCAACAGGTGCGTCTTGCCCAAACCCGAAGCGCCCCAAACGAACAGCGGGTTGTAGGCGCGCGCCGGCGCCTCCGCGATGGCCACCGCCGCGGCGTGCGCGAAGCGGTTGGACGCGCCGATGACGAAGGTGTCGAAGGTGTACTTCGCGTTCAGGCTGGCCGAGGACGGCGCGGGCGCGGGCTCCCGCTCGGGCGGCCGATTGAAGTAGGTCGGCCACGAATTGCGGACATTGACCACCGGCTCGTCGTCGTGCGGCTCGTCCACCGGACGGCGCGCGGCCGGTTCCTCGGAGTAGCGCGGCGCGGGCTCCTCGTAGCGGGCCGCCGGTTCGTCGGCGTAGCGCTGCGGCGCAGGCTCATCCGCATAGCGCTGCGGCGCGGGCTCGTCGGAATACCGTTGCTGCGCGGGTTCGTCCGCGTAGCGCTGTGGGGACGGTTCGTCGGCGTAGCGCTGGGGCGCGGGCTCGTCCGCGTAGCGCTGCGGCGCGGGCTCGTCGGCGTACCGCTGCGGGGCGGACCGGACCGGTTCGTCCTCGGGATCCGGGGAGAACAGGGACTCCTGTCCCGGCGGCATGGGCGCGCCGCGATGGTTGTCCCGCCGCCGGTCGGGCCGCTGGCCCAGGGGCGCGGCGGCCGGTTCACCACCCGGCAACGGCCGCTCGGGCGCGGTCGGACGGTCGGCGGTGACGGGCGGCAACTCCTCGGCCATCGGCGGCTGCCCGTATTCCACAGGTGGATAAGCCTCGCGCTCGTCGTACTCGCCCGGGTAGTCCTGGGGAGGTAGGTAGCGCGGCGCGTACTCCGGCTGGGACTGGTACGAGGGCTGTGGACGCTCGGTCATCGGCGGCTCGGGCGCGTACGCCGGGGGCGTCGGTTCGGGCTCGCGGGGACGCTCCGGGCGGGAGGTCATGCGGGCGTGCCGGGGTGCGTTCGCGGACCGTCCGGCGGGCGGATTCTGCTGCGCGCGGATGCGCACGCCCAGCCCCTCGACCTGGAGTCCGCGGCGGGCGAGAGACCGCAGAATAAGCTCCCGCAAGTCGCGTTCGACCGTCACCTGCGCCATCGTGCCGGGCACCGAGAGCAGGGCGAACCCCTGCGCGAAGGTGATCGGTTCGATAGTGTTGAGCCACGCCTTGTGAGCCTTGCTGACCGGCTGGATCTCCCCATCCGCGGAGCCGCTCGCCAATTCGGCGATCACCTCCGGCCAGACAGCCGTCAGCACATTCTGCTCGTCGTCCACGAACGTAGTCCTCCCCGGATGTAGGTCGATAGGAGCAGACGGTTGCGCTGCTCGGCTCCCCCAGTCACCGGGCGTCGGCGGGTACCGTCGGCCCTACGAATATGCCACTCCAGGGGTATTTCCACACAATTATCCACAGATGTGGACAACCTGGGGATACGCGCGTCCGCGTGTCTGATTCCTCGGATCCGGCGCGTACCTGCGGCTTCACAGCTACCAGCTGGCAATGCCGCTCGCGGGGCGGAGGACGAAGCCGTCCGCGGTCACCGGAAGGGACTGGGAAGGACCGTACACGACACCGGCGCTCCGACACGAACCCTCCCCGAACGCCACGCGGAACGATCGATCCAGTCTCGCGAAATCGGGCCTCGACCCCCGAGTTTGACCCTCGTCCAGGGGGTAAGTACCCTTCTACAGTCACCCTATGGTGCGGTGGCGGCTGTCTGCTGCCCGTGCCGACAAGGGTATTGCGCCGAGGGACTCCCGTCCGTCGAGAGCACCGTTTCACCGAACAGCTTCGGGCGTCACCGGACGTCCACCACCTAGAGGAGTGTTGACCGTGGCCAAGGGCAAGCGGACGTTCCAGCCGAACAACCGTCGTCGGGCGCGCGTCCACGGCTTCCGTCTCCGGATGCGGACCCGTGCGGGTCGCGCCATCGTGTCGGCTCGTCGTGGCAAGGGCCGCGCCAAGCTGACCGCCTGATTCGGTAACCCCGGATGCGGCGTCGTATGAGCGACTCGCCGTCCGGTCTCCGGTCCCCCATCCGCCCGCACTCCGCTGGACGCTCAGGTGCTGCCTGAGACCTACCGGCTGCACCGGCGCACCGATTTTTCCCGGACGGTGCGCCAGGGCCGGCGGATCGGGAGACGGGACCTCGTTGTGCACGTACTGCTACACGACGATCAAGCGAACGGATCGACCCCACCCATCCGGGTGGGCGGTCCGCGTTTCGGCTTGATCGTCAGCAAGGCGGTGGGTCCGGCGGTGGTACGCCACCGGGTGGCCCGCCGCCTGCGTCATATCTGCGCAAGCCTGACGGCCGAATTGCCCGGCGGCGCAGATGTTGTCATTCGCGCCCTCCCGGGTGCCGCCGACGCGCCCTCCGAAGAACTGCTGCGCCAGTTGCACAGCGGACTGCGCAAGCTCGGCTCCCTCGCATGAACGCGCCGCATTCTTCTGCGGGCGCGCTGCGCGCGGCTGCCGGATTACCGGCCAAAGCTCTGATATTCCTCATCGAGCTGTATCGGACCTATATCTCCCCCACCCGCATGCCGGTGTGCCGATTCACTCCCACGTGCAGTGAGTACGCGGTGACGGCGTTGCGTACCCGCGGACTGTTCGTCGGACTCGGACTGGCAGCCGTCCGTCTGGCGAAATGTGCGCCCTGGCACCCTGGTGGGTGGGACCCCGTTCCGGAGCGTAAGCACCGGCGCGCGGCATCAGCTTACGAAGGATCATCGCCCGCGGTGACCGGCGATACGAACGACGGGAGTGCATAGCGCCGTGCTCGACTTCATCTATTACCCGGTGTCGGCCATTTTGTGGTTCTGGCACCAGGCATTCGGGTATGTGCTGGGCAAGAACAGCGGATTCGCCTGGGCTCTGGCCGTGGTGTTCCTGGTGTTCACGTTGCGGCTGGTGCTCTACAAGCCGTTCGTGAAGCAGGTCCGCACCACCCGGCAGATGCAGGAGCTGCAGCCCCAGATCAAGGAGCTGCAGAAGAAGTACAAGAACGACCGTCAGCAGATGACGGTCGAGATGCAGAAGCTCCAGAAGGAACACGGCTTCAACCCGCTCATGGGCTGTCTTCCGGTGCTGCTGCAGGTTCCGGTGTTCCTGGGTCTGTTCCACGTGCTGCGGTCGTTCAACCGCACCGGCACCGGGATCGGGCAGCTGGGCATGTCGCCCTACGACAACGCCCACACCCCGAACTACATCTTCTCCGCGGCCGACGTCCAGTCCTTCCTGACCGCGCGGCTCTTCGGCGCTCCCCTGTCGGCGTACATCACCGAGCCGGCGAAGGTCCTGGAGTCCTTCGCCGATTACGGCGGCGTGCCGAGCAAGCTGGTCATCGCGCTGGTCTCGATCCCGCTCATGGTGATCGCCGGTATCGCGACCCACATGAACGCCCGCGCCTCGGTGGCCCGGCAGTCGGCGGAGGCCGCGGCCAACCCGCAGGCCGCCATGATGAACAAGCTGGCGCTCTACGTGTTCCCGCTCGGCGTGCTCGTCGGTGGTCCGTTCCTGCCCGTCGCCATCCTGATCTACTGGGTCTCCAACAACATCTGGACCTATGGTCAGCAGCACCTCGTTTTCGGCAAGATCGAAAAAGAGGAAGAGGAGAAGAAGCAGGCCGCTCTCGAGCGACGCGCCCAGAACGCCCCGAAGCCGGGCGCGAAGCCGGTCGACGTCCGCAAGAAGCCGTCCGGCACCAAGGTCGAGGATGCCGTGACCGATGCCGCCGAGGACGCGTCGCAGAATGGTGTGAGCCCCGCGCCCGCCAAACCGGCCGCCGGCGCCAAGCCCACCACCGGAAAGAAGCGGTCGGGCAACCGTGGTCGCGCCAACCAGAAGCGGCGTCGCTGAGACTTACAACTCCAGATGAAGGAAACAACCATGACTGTTGAAACCGACGGAGGGGATCCCACTGTGACGTCAGCGACGGCCGCACCGGGCGCCGCGAGCGACGCCGAGGAAGCGCTCATCGAAGAGGGCGAGATCGCCGGCGACTACCTCGAGCAGTTGCTGGATGTCCTCGACTTCGACGGCGATATCGACCTCGATGTCGAGGGCGACCGTGCCATCGTGAGCATTGACGGCGGCAAGGATCTGGCGAAGCTGGTGGGCCGCCGGGGTGAGGTGCTGGACGCGCTCCAGGAGCTGACCCGGCTGGCCGTGCAGCAGGCGACCGGCATCCGCAGCCGGCTCATGCTGGATGTGGCGGGCTGGCGGGCCGCGCGTCGTTCGGAGCTGAGCGCGCTCGGCGCCGAGGCCGGCAAGCGCGTGCTGGAAACCGGAGAGCGCGAGGCGCTCTCCCCCATGACTCCGTTCGAGCGCAAGATCGTGCACGACGCCGTGGCCGCGATCGACGGTGTCGTGAGCGAGAGTGAAGGTGTCGAGCCGAATCGTCACGTGGTGGTACTCCCCGCCTGACACGCGGATCGCAGCGGTAGGGCCCCCGGGTTTCGGAAACCCAGGGGCCCTACTCTTTTAGCTATAGTCGTCCCCCCGGAAGGATGTTTCACGTGGAACCAGACACCGAGATGACCGCTCCGGGTCCGGTCGATCCCCCGGCCGCCGCCGCGGTCGTTTTCGGCGATCGGCTCGACAAGGCCCGGCAGTACTACACCGCGCTCGCGACCGCGGGTGTGGAGCGCGGACTGATCGGCCCCCGGGAGGTTCCCCGGCTCTGGGATCGCCACATCCTCAACTGCGCGGTGATCGGTGACCTCATCGCGCCCGGCGCGCGCGTGGTCGACATCGGCAGTGGCGCGGGGCTCCCCGGCATCCCGCTCGCCATCGCCCGGCCCGATCTCCGGATCACATTGGTGGAGCCGCTGCTCCGCCGGACCGTCTTCCTCGCCGAGTTCGCGGCGGAGGCGGGGCTGGACAATATCGTCATCGTGCGCGGCCGCGCCGAGCAGGCGGGCGTGAAGAAGGAGGCGGGCGGCGCGGACATCGTCACCTCCCGTGCGGTCGCTCCCCTGGCGAAGCTCGCGGGGTGGTCCATGCCGCTGGTGCACGAGCACGGACGGATGTTGGCCCTCAAGGGAATCAGCGCCGCCGAGGAACTCGAGCGGGATCGTGACGAGCTCACCAAAGCGGGCGCGGGTCACGCCGAAGTTCTGGAATGCGGTGTGGGAGTGCTCGAGACGCCCACCTTCGTCATCAGCGCGGAGCGGCTGGCCCGTGCCGAGCGTCGTGCTGAGCGCAAGGCAGGCAGTGCGGAACGCAAAGCGGCGAGTGCTGAGCGGAAAGCCGGGGGTCGTGGGACCCCGCCTTCGAAGCGTCACTGACGAAGCGATGTTTCCCGTGAAACATGCGCCCCCTCGCGATCTTTGAGTCGCCTCGGGGTGTGTCGTGGTGCGAAGCTGTGCGTTCAACTTCCGTATTGTGTCCTCTACTGGCAAGCTAATGAACGTCGAGCAATGAACGACTTCCAGCCGATTCCAGCCAGCCCTCAGTGACAACGCAGTGACGCGGCTGCTGCTGCCAGGCGCGCGAATTTCAGCTCGGCCACGTGTCTTTGAGTTCTCGGGGTTAGGAGCCTGTATGTCCAACGGTCCGGCGAATGTTTCACGGGAAACAACGTCTCGGGTTCCCGGCATGCTCGATAGCGGTCCCTTCGATACGGACGAGTTCAGCCGCACCCCCTACGGCAACATCTCCGCCGACACCCCGATTGCCGCCGAGGCGCAGCGCGCCAGTCAGGTGCTGTCGGGGACCAACGCCCACATTCCGCGTCCCAAAGAACAGCGCGTCATCACCATCGCCAATCAGAAGGGCGGCGTGGGCAAGACCACGACGGCCGTGAATCTGGCTGCCGCGCTCGCCATCCAGGGCATGCGGGTCCTCGTCATCGACCTCGACCCGCAGGGCAACGCCAGCACCGCGCTCGGCATCCCCCACCAGTCGGGCACCCCGTCCAGCTATGAACTCCTCATCGGCGAGTGCTCGGTCGGCGACGCCATCCAGCAGAGCCCGCACAATGAACGACTGCTCTGCATCCCCGCCACCATCGACCTCGCCGGCGCCGAGATCGAACTCGTCTCCATGGTCGCCCGTGAGGGCCGCCTCAAGGCCGCCATCCAGGAAGCGAACCTCGCCGGGTACGACATCGACTACGTGATGATCGACTGCCCGCCATCGCTGGGTCTGCTCACCGTCAATGCCATGGTCGCCGCCAAGGAGGTGCTGATCCCCATCCAGTGCGAGTACTACGCACTCGAGGGCGTGGGTCAGCTGCTCCGCAATATCGGTCTGGTGCAGGCGCACCTGAATCCCGGACTGCATGTCTCCACCGTCGTGCTCACCATGTACGACGGCCGCACCAAGCTCGCCGATCAGGTGGCCGAGGAAGTCCGCTCGCACTTCGGTGACGCGGTGCTGCGTTCGGTCATCCCCCGCAGCGTGAAGGTGTCGGAGGCTCCCGGGTACGGCATGACCGTCCTCGATTACGATCCGGGCTCGCGGGGTGCGATGAGCTACCTCGACGCCGGTCGTGAGATCGCGTCGCGGAACTCGGCGCGCCAAGCCGCGCCGGTGCCCGTTTCGGACGCACAATCCGGTGTGTAGATGAATCTCGGCGGCGGTGACGGTGAACAACGGAAGGGATCGGTAGGCCGATGAGTCAGGCGAAGAAGGGCGGGCTGGGGCGTGGCCTCGCGGCATTGATTCCGACCGGACCGGCCACCACACCGGGCGGGCTGGGCAGTGCCGCGGCCAATGTCGTCATCGGCATCGATCCGGGTGGGCCGCAGCCCGCGTCGGCGTACCTGCATCGGGTCCCCGATCCGGTCGAGTCGGCCGACGGCGCGGACCCGGGCGCGGTGTACCGCGAGATCCCACCGCAGCAGATCGAGCCCAACCCGAAGCAGCCGCGCTCGGTCTTCGAAGAAGAGGCGCTGGCCGAACTGGTGCACTCCATCAAGGAATTCGGTCTGATGCAGCCCATCGTGGTGCGTCAGGTCGAGTCCGGGCCGGTCCCCCGCTATCAGCTCATCATGGGTGAGCGGCGGTGGCGGGCCAGCCAGGAGGCGGGGCTGGAAGCCATCCCCGCCATCGTGCGCGAGACTGCCGACGACTCCATGCTGCGGGATGCGTTGCTGGAGAACATCCATCGCGTGCAGCTGAACCCGCTCGAAGAGGCGGCCGCCTATCAGCAGCTGCTGGAGGAGTTCGGCGTCACCCATGAGGAACTGGCTTCGCGGATCGGCCGTTCGCGTCCGGTGGTGACGAATATGATTCGGCTGCTGAAGCTTCCGATCCCGGTGCAGCGCCGGGTGGCCGCGAACGTCTTGTCCGCCGGCCACGCGCGCGCTCTGCTGGCGCTGGAGGCGGGTGCCGATGCGCAGGAGGCGTTGGCCGCGCGGATCGTCGCCGAGGGTATGTCCGTCCGGGCCACCGAGGAAGCGGTGACGCTGGCGAACCGGAATCCGGATGCTGCCGCTCCCCCGGCGCCGAAGCGGAAGCCGATTCAGATGCCGGGTCTGCAGGATGTGGCGGAGCGGTTGTCGGAGTCGTTCGACACTCGCGTCACGGTCAGCCTCGGCAAGCGCAAGGGAAAGATCACTGTCGAATTCGGCTCCATCGACGATCTGGAGCGGATTGTCAGCATGATGGAGCAGTCCAGGCCCTAAGGAGGGCCCATCCCGGAGGTCACAGTGGAAACGTCACTGTGACGTTCGGGTTTACGGCCCTGGAGAGGCGTAAAGCGTTGATCGCTTATTCTTGCTGGCGAGAACTGTGTGATGCGGCGTGAGTGTGGATGAATCAGACAGCTGGAGGCTGAGCAGAGCAGTGTCGACCAGCGTGACCGCACTTACCCTCGGCGGACTCGACAAACTTCCGGTGCATGCGCGGCGATGCGTGTTCTGGGAGATCGATCCGGCGGTGGCGGCGGATTCCCATAGCTTCAGTGACCCGGTCTTCGAGAAGGAGGCCTGGCTCTCGACCGTCATGTTGCAGTGGGGGTTGTGTGGTCAGGTCGCCGTGGTCGAGGACAAACCGGCCGGCTGCGCCATCTACGCGCCGCCGAGCGCGGTCCCGCGCGCGGGTCTCTTCCCCACGTCCCCGGTGAGCCCGGATGCGGTGCTGCTGACCACGCTGAGCGCCGAAATCCCGTTCCAAGGGGAGCAGGTTGGTCAGCAGTTGATCCAGGCCGTGGTGGGCGATCTGGTGCGCCGCGGTGTGCGGGCCATCGAGGCGTTCGGCATTCGCAAGGATCCGCCGACCAGTTCCATGCCCGCCGTCGGTTCCATGTCGCTGCGCGAGCGGATCGGCTCGCCGCTGCGCTCCCCCGCGCCGTCGCCCTCGGGGTGCTCCCCCGAGAACTGCATGATCGAGGCCGACTTCCTGGAGGACGTCGGTTTCAAGGTGGTCGCCTCGCATCACCGGTTCCCGCGCCTGCGGCTGGAATTGGATCACGAGCACCTGTGGAAGGAAGACGTCGAGCGGGCGCTCGATCAGCTTCTCGCGGCGGCGGCGCTCACCATGCCGACCCGTATCTCCACCCGCTGACCACTCACCCGTCCGGTTCCACCGCAACGAAAAACCCCGCCTCCCGGATGTTCGGGAGGCGGGGTTGTTTCATGTGAAACATTACAGCCGGTCTGCGGCCGCCAACTCTTCGGCAAGTAACTCGGCGAATGTGTAAGTCCCGGTGGGCTGGTCGTCCTGGCCCAGCAGGTACAGCCGCTTCACCGAGATCAGGATGGCCTCGGCGATGACGTCGCGCATGCGCGGATTGGTCAGCACCGACGCGTCGTAATCACTGGTGAGATAGCCGATGTCGACCTGCACGGTCGGCATCTTGGTCAGGCGCAGCAGGTCCCAGGTGCGGGCGTGGGTCCGGCAGTCCTGCAGCGAGGTACGGGCCACGATCTCGCGCTGGATGAACCCGGCCAGCACCTGACCGATCATCGAGGTCGAGCCGTGCGAGTTGCCGAAGTGGAAGCTGGCCACGCCGCTGGCGGAATCGTTGTCGCTGCTGGCGCAGCGCAGCGAGATCATCAGGTCGGCGTCGAAGGTATTGGAGGTCTCGGCCCGCTCGGCATCGGAGGGGTTGGCCCCCCACGGCCGCGACAGGAAGGTCTCCATACCCGTTGCCGCCATGCGGCCTTCGAGCCGGCTGGCCAGATCCCAGAGGATCTCCGATTCGTAGACGTCACCGAATTCGGTCGGCACCGGCGAACCCTTGTCCGGCCCGCCCAGACCCGGATCGATGACGATGCGCTTGCCGGTGAGCTGCGGCCCGGCCCGGTGCACCACCTCTTCCTCGGCGATCCGATGCGGATTGCCGCCGGTGACGCGGGCGCCCAGCAGATCCAGCGAGCGCAGCGTGTCCGGACCGCAGATGCCGTCCGAGGAGAGCCCGATCTCGCGCTGGAACGCGGTGAGCGCGTCGTGGGTGTGCGGGCCGAAGTACCCGTCGACCCGGCCCACATAGAAGCCGAGATCCTGCAGCCGACGCTGCAGGGTGGCGACGTCGTCGCCGTAGAGTGGTGCGGAGAGCTGGTAGATGAGAGTGCGAGCGCCGAGGCGGTACGAGGCCTCCTTCAGCGCGCGGTAGGTGGCCGGGCCGACCACGCCATCGACCAGGAGACCGCGGTGCTGCTGAAAAGCGCGTACGGCGGAGTCCAGATCATGGTCGAAGGTGGCGTCGGCGTCCTTCCAGTACTCCCCGTCCAGACCCGCCGGATCGCTATGGGGATGAGTGTGCAGGAACCCGAGGCTTGCCAGGGTGCTCCGAACCTCTGCTACGGCTGGTCCTGTATCGCCGTGACGAAGTCGGTGCATGCGTGAGAGCCCTTTCCTTCCGCCAACCCGGGTACCCATTCGCGCGGTGGTCCACACCACCGCGCGACCGGAGCGTTGAACGATTGTTTCAGACCCGGACCGAATTTCGGCAACTGTCGAGTGCAGGGATACTAACCCCGGCGCCAGCGTCAGGGGCCGAAGGCGTCGCTCCGCCTCTCCGCGCTTGCCTGTGTAACCACGTAGGCCCCCGCTGGCGCCGAAATTCTATCCAGCGTCGCTAAAGAACTTCTTCTAGTTCGCGCAAGAGGGCGGCTTTGCCCTTTGCTCCGACGATCCGCTTGGTTTCCTTGCCCCCTTGGAACAGGACCATGGTAGGCAACGACAGGATCCCGTAGTGCTTCGAGGTCTCCGGGTTGTTGTCGGCGTCGAGCTTGGCGATGGTGATCTTGTCCGTGTTGGCGGCGATCTCCTCCAGCACGGGGGCGACCATCTTGCACGGGCCGCACCAGGCCGCCCAGAAATCGACGAGTACGGGCTTCTCGCTGAGCAGTACTTCGTCGGCGAAGGTCGCGTCGGTCACCGTCTTGGTGGCACCGGTCTTGGCGTCGGACATTGCCAAACTCCTTAGTTGTTCACTTCCACCGGCTGACCGGCGTGATCGAGGGTGTTGCTGGTGATGTCACCCTGGTCGGCGAGCCAGCGCTCGGCGTCGATGGCCGCGCGGCAGCCGGTGCCGGCGGCGGTGATGGCCTGCCGGTAGGTGTGGTCGACCAGGTCGCCGGCGGCGAAGACGCCCGGCACCGAGGTGTAGGTGCTCTGGCCCTGGACCAGCACGTAGCCCTCGTCGTCCAGATCGACCTGGCCGCGCACCAGTTCGCTGCGCGGATCGTGGCCGATGGCGACGAACAGGCCGGTGGCGGCCAGCTCGGAGGTCTCGCCGGTGCGGGTGTCGCGCAGGGTCAGGCTGGTGACGCTCGAATCACCGTGTACCGCAGCGACTTCCGAGTTCAGGATGAAGCGGATCTTGTCGTTGTTCTTGGCCCGCTCCAGCATGATCCGGGAGGCGCGGAACTCCTCGCGGCGGTGGATGACGGTCACCGAGCTGGCGAACTTGGTGAGGAAGGTCGCCTCCTCCATCGCCGAGTCGCCGCCGCCGACCACCACGATGTCCTGGCCCTTGAAGAAGAAGCCGTCGCAGGTGGCGCAGGCGCTGACGCCGCGGCCGAGCAGCTCCTGCTCGCCCGGGACATCGAGGTAGCGGGCCGCCGAACCCATGGCGAGGATCACGGCGTGCGCCTGGTACACCTCGCCGCCGACGGTCACCTTCTTGACCGGACCGGTCAGGTCGAGGGCGTCCACGTCCTCGGTGCGGATATCGGTGCCGAAGCGCTTGGCCTGCTCCCGCATCTCCTCCATCAGGTCGGGGCCCATGATGCCCTCGCGGAAGCCGGGGAAGTTCTCGACCTCGGTGGTGGTCATGAGCGCGCCGCCGAACTGGGTGCCCTCGAACAGCAGCGGTTCCAGTTCCGCGCGGGCGGCGTACACCGCGGCGGTGTAGCCGGCCGGGCCGGAGCCGACGATGATCAGGTCGCGAACAGGCGTGCTCAAGATGGCCCTCCGAAGCTGTAGTACAGAATCTCGATCGCTCGAGCGTGAGCGAACCGGTCAACAACAGCCTAAACGCTGTCATTCCCGGGTCTGATCGCCTCCGCTTCGCTCCGGCGGGTTCGCGGCCCCGAGGTCTCGATTCTGCCCTTCTCCGCTTCGCTCCCCCGCTCCGAGGCGGAGGTCTAACAAGCCGCAGTCCGGAATCGAGACGGCCGCGAACTGGCAGGTGGGCTACCCGATATCGGTGCGGCCGAGCACCTGGGGGTGGCCAGGCGTGCAATTCGTTCCGAGGACGGCAGCTGTGATCTGTGGCGCTTTCGGGCCTTGGAGCAGGACCAGGACACCGGGGGTGCCGGAGAAGACGACGCTGCGGCTGCCGAGGACCTGGCGGTCCAGATCGGCGGCGCGTAGGCAGTCGGTGAGGGCGGTGCCCGTGGCCAGGGGGCCGGTGATGTCGTGGCGGCCCATAGCGGTCAGGACGACGCCGGGCGAGAGGGCGGGGTCCAGTTCGTCGGTGGGCTGGGCGGCCGGGGTGGTCGGGCGGCTGCTCAGGGCGTCCACGGCGACGACGGCGCCCGCGGCCAGGGCGGCGGCGGCCGCGGCGGCGGTGAGCCAGCGCAGGCGGCGGGACGGGCGTTCGGTGTACTCGGCGGGCGCGGTCTCGTCCTCGTCCAGGTCCGCCGGGAGGAGTGGTTCCTCGAGTTCGCTTGGGTCGAGGCGGCCGGTGGTGAAGATGGAGCCGTTGAGGACCGGCATGGGCGCGGTGGCGCTGGGGGTATCCCCCGCCGCGAGGTCGTCGATCATGCGTTCCAAGCGGTCGGCCACGTCGGTGGGGATGGGGTGGGTGATGTTCTCGTCGCGTCCGAGTTCGCGCAGCCGGTCGTCGACGCCGTCGAGGGCGTTCAGGTAGCGCATGGCCTCGGGGTCGCGCCGGACCGCGGGCCAGAGCCGTGCGGACTGCTCCGGCGGCAGGCTGCCGCCGTGCAGTTCGGCCAGCAGCTCGGTGGAGAAGGTTTCCTCCATTGCCCCTCCAGGGCGTCGAGTGGGAATCACAGACCTGTCTTCGTATCGGACGTACGGGAACCGTACAAGGTTCCCCCAATAGTGCGGTGTTCGAGCGGAATTCAGGTGTTCATGCCCGGCTGTGTCGGCGCGCAAACGTCCTATTCGCGAAGTTTCATCTCGAGCCTTCGGCGGCCGCGGGCGCAGCGGCTCTTGACCGTGCCCTCCGGGATGCCCAGCAGGGCAGCGGCATCCGCGATGGAGTAGCCCTCGAGTTCCACCGTGACCAGTGCGGTGCGCTGGTCGGCGGGCAGCGTGAACAGCGCCGCGTCGACCAGCAGGCTGGCCTCCAGGGCCGCGAAATCGTCTCGCGGACAGGCGGGCTCGTCGGCGGTGTCCTCGGACAGCGGTTCGGTGCGGCGCAGTTTGTTGCGGCGGATGCGGTCCAGGCAGGCGTTGACCACGATGCGGTGCATCCAGCTGCGGACCTCGGCGTCGCCGCGGAATCCGGCCGCGCCGCGGTGCGCGGACAGCAGGGCGTCCTGGAGCGAGTCGGCGGCGTCCTCGGGACTGTAGGAGGCGCGTAGCGCGGTTTGGTAGAGGTGGTCGCCATGGCGGCGGAACAGTTCGGCGAAGGCGTGCGGTGCGCCCGCGGCGTGCGCGGCCAATAGTTCGCGATCGCTCGCGTTCGACGGTGACTCTGTCCTCGATGCTGACACTGCGTTCGGTGACGGCAATGCATCCCCTCAGAGCGGCGAACTCCCCATGCCGAGAGCGCCAAGATCATATCGAGGACAACGATTCAGCAGCGGTGAATCGCGCGAGAATGCGCAGGTAGCGGCCGTTTGGTTCGGATCACGCGGCCTGGTGGCGGTCAGCGTTCAGGACGCCGGAGGAGCCCGTCAGACACTTGCTTCGAAGCGGATTTCGGCGATGGCCGTCTGGAACTGGCCGCCGTTGTTCGCGAGCTGGGTGATCCACAGGAGCACGTACCGGGCAGGCTGGTCGGCCCGCACCGGGATCTCGGTCATGCCGTCGCCGAGCACTGCCGACCCGACCAGCTGGGTCTGGTCGAGGGTCGGCGAGGCGGTCGGCGAGGTGCGGATCTCGACCTGCGTTCCGGGCGAGGGCGATTCGATGCTCACCTTGGTCAGCTTGGACGGGCTGCCGAGGGTGGTGAGGACGCCCACGCCCTTCTTGAGGGCCGGGAACTGCTGGAAGTAGGCGTCGCTACGCCAGGTGGTGGTGGGGTTGTTGTCCAGCACGGCCCCGACGCTGCCCACATTGTCCGGGGTGCCCTCCGGGGAGAACACCGTCGCGCCGGTGACCGGCACCGGCACACCGCCGGCGGGCGGCGCGCCGACGGGGGTCTGGGTGGCCGCGCCCGGGCCGGGCGGCGGCGTCGCCGAGGTGGTGAGGCCGATATTGCGCTGTTCGTTGAGCGGCGCGTTGGAGGAGCCGGGCGCGAACACGCTCAGCAGCCACCAGATGATGACGCCGACCACGAGCGCGGCCAGCACGCCGATCCCGACCAGGATCCACATCATCCGCTGCGAGCGTTCCTTCTCGGCGGCGAGCAGTTCCGGATCGGCGAGGGTCTCGTCCGGTGCGCTGGGCGGCTTCTGCCCGAGCCGCAGCACGGGGATGAAGTCGGTCTTCTGGTCCACCACCGACGCCTGCTCCAGCACGTGCTGGACGGTGGCGGCGGTGCGGACGCCCTTGTTGGACTCCAGCGAGCGCACCGCGACCGCGGAGATCTCGAAGGGCACCTCGGGCCGGATGTTGCGGGGTTCCACCGGGGTTCCGTCGGGCCCGAAATCGGCCAGCGGCAGTCCGCCGACGGTGATCGCGCTGCCGGAGATGCCGCCGGGGCGGATGGGCCAGTGCGCGGTGATCAGCGCGTAGAGCATGGCGCCGAGGCCGCGCACGTCGGACTGCGCGTCGGAGTCGGACAGGGTGCCGGGGAAGGCCAGCACGGCGTCGCCGGAGGCGCTGATCCGCACCCGGTCGGGGTGGTCGATGGACAGTGAGCCGCCGCCGCGGTGCGCCATCTCGGCAGCGGCCGCCAGCGCCCGGATGGCGCGGGCCGCGCCGATCGGGGACGGCACGGTGTCGGCCATCTCCTTGAGCGAGCGGCCGGGCGTCCATTCGGCCACCACGATGCCGCCGGAGGAGCCGCGCACCACGTCCAGGACGCGGGCCAGGCCGGGCGAGTTGATCCGGCCCAGGCGCAGCGTGCGGGACAGGATGGCCTGCGGTCCGTCGTGCCCGGAGTTCTCGGTGGCCTCCTGGTCGGCGTCGACGAAGGTGAGGGCCACCTCGCGGTCGAGCTTCACGTCCAGGGCCTGCCAGAACCGCAGGCCGCGCGCGCCGCCGTGTCCGGCCAGCAGCCGGTAGCGGCCGCCCGCCACGGAGGCGCCGGGGGTCAGCTTGGGTCCGCGCTGGATCCGCTTGGTCGGCGATTCCACCCGCATGGGCGGCATCTGCGGTGAGATGGCCTCGTAGACACCGGTTTCGGGACCTGCGTGGTCCTGGTCCTCCGGTAGTTTCTCCGGTCCGCCGGACCCGCTCGTGCGGTCCGCGGACTCGGCTCTGACCCCGGGCTTTCCGCCGGCCTCGCCGACCGGAGGGGTGTCCGTGGAGAGCCCGCCGCCCGCGGCCTGTGCGGATTCGGCGGCCGGGACACCACCCGCCGCGTCGTCGCTCACCCTCGTTCCTCCTTCGCCCTCATATGTCGAAGACCGATGTGTCGGCGCCGGACCCGCCGCGGCGGCCTCCGGAGTAGTGCGGAAGCCGCCGTCGGGGTTCCGGGCGGCATCCGGCGTGCCGCGGGAGCTGTCCGCGGGCAGGCCGGTTTGGGCAGTTGCGTTTGCCTGCCGAACAGGGTACGGGAACTCCACCTTCTCGGTGAGTTCAACCGCGTCGGGTCGGATGACCGGAAGCACCATGGTCTGCGCGTCGAGGTACGGATCGAAGCGGTAGTAGTACGGCGCGGCGCGCAGGTCCGGTTTGGGCAGCAGGGTGGTCTCGTGGAGGTCCTCGAGCGGGGTGCCGTCGAGGTCCAGATCCGGGGCGGGCGGCGTGAAGCCGAGCCGCCGCGACACGGCGACGGTGATGGCCACGATCTCGGGGATGCCGAGCAGGCGCATCAGTCCGAAGGCCACGCCGAACATGACGATGGCGGTGATGCCGACCCGGATGAGCGAGCCGAAGCCGCCGAAGGAGTCCGAGAGCCGGTGCAGGCCCAGCACCTTGTCCACGATGAGTAGCACCGCGCCGCCGGCCAGCGAGGCGAGCACCACGCGCGTGATGGTCTTGCCGACATTGGCCATGCGCAGATCGCCGAGGCTGCGGTGCAGCAGCCAGCCGCCGATCATCGCGCCGGTCACGAAGCCGAGCCCGCGGGCCACGCCGAGCGCGATGACCACGTGTTCGGGTGAGAAGAACACCGGCGCCAGCGCCGACAGCGTGATCTGGACGCTGGTGATGCCGAGGATGATCCAGGTGGGCGTCCACGCCTGTTCACGGGCGTAGAAGACGCGCAGGTGGATCAGCACCAGCGCGTACGGGATCAGGTTGAACGCGGACCAGGACACGGCTTCGCCGAGGCGGGCCGCGTCGCCGCCGAAGCGGCCGTATCCGTAGATGGCCTCACCGATCTGGGTGCCGGCGAAGGTCAGGAAGGTGACGATCGGCACCAGCGCGATCATGGTGAGCTTGGTGGCCGCGCTCAGATCGTCGACCACGGCCGGTGTGTCGTCGGCGGCGGCGTTGCGGCTGAGCCGCGGCATGATCGCGGTCAGCAGGGTCACGCCGAGCACGCCCCACGGCAGCTGCAGCAGCAGCCACGCGTTCTGGTAGATGGTCGGGCCCGCGACGTCGGCGTGCGAGGCCACGCGCAGGGTGAAGCTGAAGCCGATCTGGCTGATCAGCACGTACAGGATGATGGCCGCGGCCATGCCGCCGAACTGCTTGAGCCGGGCGTCGAGGCCCCACAGCGGCCGCAGGTCGATGCCTTCGCGCCGGATGGCGGGCAGCAGGGTGGCGACCTGAACGGCGACGCCGACGGTGGTGCCGATGCCGAGCAGCAGCAGTTTGGGTTCGCCCATCCGGACCGGGTTGAGCGTCAGCTCGCCGGGGAGCAGGGCGTAGAGCCCGAGTACCACCAGAGCGACGCAGTTGTTGAGCACGGGCGCCCAGGCGCCGGGTTTGAACACCTGGTGGGTGTTCAGGATCGCCATGAGCAGCGCCGACATGCCGTAGAGCAGTACGGCGGGCACGAGCATGAAGGTCAGCGCGGTGGTGAGCGCGGAGTTGACCTTGCTGTCGCTGGACAGGAAGACGTGCTCGGTGAGCACCGGGGTCAGGATCAGCGCGATGACGGTTCCGGTGCCGAGCACGGTGAGCGCGGTGGTGAACAGCCGTCGGACGAAGGCCGCTCCCCCGTCGGCGTCCTCGCGTTCGGCCCGGACCAGGGTGGGCACCACGATGGCGGTGAGCACCGCGCCGAGCAGCAGCTCGGAGATCATGTTGGGGATGGAGCTGGCGATGGTGAAGGCACTGGCGATGGCCGGGCCGAGCACGGTCAGCAGCAGCGCCTGTTTCGCGAATCCGGTGATGCGGCTGATCAGCGTCGCCAGCGCGAGCGAGCCGGTGTCGCGCACGAGTTTGGCGTTGGAGTTGTCCGGCTTCTCGTCGGCGCGCGGCGCGGTGACCACTGCCTGCCGGCCCGAATCGGCTTGCCGCTGCGGCCCGGTCGGCGGTCCGGGGCGCGGTGCGGCCATCGGGCGCGGATTCGACATCGGGGGTGTCGGGTAGCGCTGGGGGCCGGGCGGCATCGAGATGGGCCCGGTTCCGGGTGCGCGGTTGCCCGCGGCGCCGGGGTGTCCCCAGTGGTAGCGCTCTTCGGGTGGGACGCGTCCGGCGGCGGGTTCGGGGCGGCCCTGCTGGGGTCGTCGCATGATGGGCCCGGATTCGCCGGGCGCGGGAACGTGTCGTTGTGGACCGGTCGGTTGACCCGGATAGGGGCGGCCGGGATTGCCCTGCGGATGACCGGGAATCGCTCGCTGTGCTCCGGAGGCGGGGCCTTGCGGTCCGCGTGGTCCGGGGCGGGGCACGCCGCGTTCCCACGGCGCGGAGGGGGCACGGCGCGCCTGCGGCGGACCGTCGGGCCCGTCCTGCCGCCCGCCCTGTCCTTCGTGATGTCCGGGGTGGCCCGCGGCCCGGCCCGATGAGTCCTCCGGTCGGCCGGATGAGCGTGGTCCGCCGTACTCGCTCACCGTGCCTCCTGTCGTTTCATGTCCCGCTTGCGCCCGCGGCCGTCCTGCTCGGGACCGTGGGCGGCGCCGGCGTCGAACCCCTCCTCGTCGGCCGGATCGGACTGTCCGCGGAAGCGGTGCCAGAGCCGGCGACCGACCAGCAGGAGCAGAAGTGCACAGGCGCTCGCCGTAATTATTGCCAACACCTGACCGTAGGCGTTGGACCGCACCGATACCGAGACCGCATTGCCGAGCGGCACGCCGTCCGGCGTGCTGAGTCCGATGGGAATGGTCAGGTTTCGACTGTCGGAGACCTCGGTCGGGATCTGGAAAGACCGGTTTCCCTTGGCGGGCAGCTGCTGTTCGCCGATATCGGTGATATTCGTCTCGGCTGGTGCGTTGATCTTGAACCGCACCCGGATGGCCACCGGCAGGTCGTTGCGGGCGACCAGGAGCAGCGGGCTCTGTTCGGAGGCGAGCGTGTAGACGCCGCCGGGCGGCAGCACGGTCACCGATCCGAACAGGTTGTTCATGGTCTTGGTGGTCTGGTCCAGCCGCCGCTGGGCATTGGTGTCGGCGGCGGCGCCCCCGGACCGGCGGTCGGTCAGCGACAGCACCCGGATCAGGTCATCGCGCAGCGGGGTGAGGAAGGCGCGCGGGCTGAGCTCCTGCTGTGGCACGTCCACCAGCGCGCTCATCAGTTCGGTGATGCGCTGGCCCTGCTGGTGCACGGGTTCGGCGTAGTGCGCCGGGACCGCGTCGTCGGCGGCCTGCTCCAGATAGTCGAGCGTGTAGGGCTGCGGATCGGGCTGTTGTGCAAGCAGTTCGGTGAGCGGTCGCGGGGTGGCGAGGTTGTTGCGCAGCTGCAGGTCCAGCAGGGCGAGGACCGAGGAGGCCTCGTCCCGGTTGGCCCCCCACTGTTGCGGCGGTACCAGCAGCGCGGAGCGCGGGCGGCCGGGCTGCGGGTTGAGCGCGGTCCACGCGACGGCCCCGAGCGCGTCCTGCAACCGGGCGGCGCGGGAGTCGACGGTGACGTCGTAGCGGGCCTTGTCCGGGGTGAAGGGCGGGGTGGGCGGGTTGGATCCGATGGCGGCGAGCGCGGTGGCGGCCCAGATGTCGAAGGTGGCGGCACGCGGGGCGGCGGGTGCGGGCTGCGTGGTGGTGCCGGTGGCGGGCGGCGGGCTGACATCGGCCAGGGTGACCATGTCCGGGGTGCCGGGTTCGGGTGCGCCGCCGGGCGTCGCGGGCGGGGTCTTGGCGGTGAGCAGGTTGGAGCGGCCGTCGGCCGGTGCGACCGCGTTGTCGGCGAGCACGGTGGTGGTGAAGCCGTGGTGCGCGAAGAGCGCGGCGCCCTCGTTGTCGACGGTGCCCGCGTCCGGAATGGCCACGCCGCGCACCGATTTCACGCCGAGTACGGAGTCGACGAGGTCGGCGGGCGCGTTGAGCGCGCGGTCGGCGAGCGTGACGTCCCCGGCCGCGGCCAGCGCGTTCGGGTCGACCTGCGCGAACGGCAGGGCGGTCACGCACATTCCCGGCGCGAGCGTGCGCAGTCGTTCCAGCCACGCCTTGGCGGCCCGGCCGCCGCTACCGGACCGGGTGGATCCTTCGGGGTCGGAGGGGCTGGCCAGCACCCGGTAGTCCCTGGTCATGTCGGACACGGTGATGAGCAGGTCCGGGTCGACGGCCAGGCAGACCGCGTTGATCAGGCTGCGGTCGCGGGCGCTGTCGGGTTTGACGATGCTCTCCAGGGCCGAGAGCAGCTGGTCGAGCCGTCCGCCCTGGGCCAGTGAGGCGGCGAGGTCGTCATCGGTGAGCAGGGCTTGCGCGTCGGGTGCTCCGGGCTGCCCGGCGACCAGCCGGGGCCGGTCGGCCAGCGGCCACAGCAGGGTGGTGGCGACCGGCGGAGTGTCGACGACGGACGGGGCGGGTTGCCCGGGCGCGTGTTTGGGGTCGGCGCCGCCGGGCACGCCGAGCACGGGCAGCAGGAAGCGGGCATCGTCGAGGCGGGCCTGGCCGCCGTAGGCGGGTTGCCCGTTCACATTGAGCAGCAGCGGGTAGACACCGGGCGCGTCGATATTGAGCGACGAGATGCCGTCGGGCAGCTCGGTTCCGGAGTGCAGGGCGACGGTGACGCTGAACTGCTTGCGCTGTCCGGCGGTCAATCGGTCTGCGACGTCCTGGAATTCACCGGTGACGTCGTAACTGGCCTGGTCCAGGCGCAAAGTGGTGCGCAACGCGCTGGGGTTGGTGACGGCCGCGCCGCGCTGGATGCGGACGCTGACGTCGTCGACCGGCCGGTCGCCGATATTGGTCACGGTGCCCGACACCACGAAGTAGGGGTCGCTGCCGGCCGTGATGGCGGTCGGCGTCACCGAATCCAGTGACAGTTTCAGGAATTTGGGTCCACTGTTCTGTCCGCTACCGCTGCCGGTGGGTTCGGCGGCGGCAATGGGCGTGCCGATTCCCGGGCCGATTCCCAGTGAGGTGAGCACCGCCAGCATTACCGCGACGAGTGACAGCAGCGTGCGCCGCGATCCCGCACGCGTCATTGTCTGCCGTTCTCCATCCGGTCGATCAGCCGGTTGGCGACCTCGGCCAGCCTGCGTTCGTCAGCGTAGGCGAGCCGGGAGTCTAGTTCGCTCAAGGGAACCCAGGCCACCTTGGTGACTTCGACGTCGGCGTCGGAGAGTTCACCGCCGAGTGAACGCATCAGGTAATGGTGCACGGTCTTGTGTACCCGCCGGCCCTCGGTGACGAACCAGTAGTCGATGCTGCCGAGTTCGGCGACCACGGTGCCGTGGATGCCGGTCTCCTCCTGGACTTCCCGGATGGCGGTCTGCTCGGAGGTCTCGCCTTCTTCGATGTGTCCCTTGGGCAGGGACCAGAGCAGGCGTCCGCGCCGGTCGGTGCGCCCGATGAGGGCGGCGCAGCGCTTCTCGCTGGGGCCGTCGAGACCGTCCACCACGAGTCCGCCCGCGGAGGTCTCGCGGACGGTGCGCATGCGCGGTTTCGCCGCGCCGGTAGCTTTCGCCGCATTACCGGCCGAACCACGCCGCCGGGGCTGGCGGCGTCGACTGTTCGCACGATCGGCCGGGGACACTGCGTCAGTCTATAGGGGAGGGCGGCTCTGCCCGCCCCAGCGCGGTGGCTCCTATATATACGGAGCTCTCATAGCAGGTAGACACCGGTCGTGACACGGCACGCCGGATGCCCGCACCGGGTCGCGGGACACTATTCGGGGATTGCGCCCACGTGCGACTAAGCTGCGTCTTCGTGGTTTCGCCGAAGTCCGAGGATGTAGCTGTCGAGGATCGCCGTACTCGCTTGCTGGCGGCGGCCGCGATAACCCTCGGCAGGCTCTCCGATGTTCTGACTCCTCTCGGCGAACTGTTCGCCGCGCACGGCCATCAGCTGTATCTGGTCGGCGGCAGCGTCCGCGACGCGGTGCTCGGCCGTCTCGGCACCGATCTGGATTTCACCACCGACGCCCACCCCGAAGTGGTGCAGGAGTTGATGCGCGGCTGGGCCGACAATCTGTGGGACACCGGCGGCCTGGCCTTCGGCACGGTGAGCGCGGCCAAGGACGGCCAGCAACTGGAGATCACCACGTTCCGCAGCGACGCCTACGATCGGGTCTCCCGCAATCCGGAGGTCACTTTCGGCGACACCCTCGAGGGTGATCTGGTGCGCCGGGACTTCACGGTGAACGCCATGGCGGTGCGGATCGGCGCGCTGGGCGAGCTGGAGTTCGTGGACCCACTGGGCGGTGTCGAGGCGCTGCTGGCCGGTGTCCTGGATACGCCTGCGCTGCCGCAGGATTCGTTCGCCGACGACCCGCTGCGCATGCTGCGCGCCGCGCGTTTCGTCTCGCAGCTGGGTTTCGAGCTGGCCCCGCGGGTGCGGGCGGCGATCGTGGAGATGGCTACCGAGATCGACCGCATCACCGCGGAGCGGGTGCGCACCGAGCTGGACAAGCTGATCGGCGGCGAGTACCCGACCGACGGCATCGACATCATGGTCGAGACCGGTCTGGCCGAGCGGGTGCTGCCCGAGGTTCCGGCCATGCAGCTGGAGATCGACGAGCACCACCAGCACAAGGACGTCTATCAGCATTCGCTGACCGTGCTGCGCCAGGCCATCGACCAGGAGGACGGCGATCCGGACCTGGTGTTGCGCTGGGCCGCCCTGCTGCACGACATCGGCAAGCCGCCGACCAAGCGCAATGAGCCCGGCGGCGGCGTCAGCTTCCACCATCACGAGGTGGTGGGCGCGAAGATGGTGCGAAAGCGCTTGCGCGCCTTGAAGTATCCCAAGCAGTTCACCGAGGATGTGGCGCGGCTGGTGTACCTGCACCTGCGTTTCCACGGCTACGGCAAGGGCCAGTGGACCGATTCGGCGGTGCGCCGCTACGTGACCGACGGCGGTGATCTGCTTCCCCGCCTGCACAAGCTGGTTCGCGCCGACTGCACCACCCGCAACAAGCGCCGGGCCGCGGCGCTGCGCTCGACCTATGACGGGCTGGAGACGCGCATCGCGGCGCTGGCCGAGCAGGAGGATCTGGCGCGGGTGCGGCCGGATCTGGACGGCAACGCGATCATGGAGCTGCTGGATCTGAAGCCGGGCCCGGATGTCGGCAAGGCGTGGCGCTTCCTGAAGGAACTGCGCCTGGACCGCGGCCCGATGACTCGTGATGAAGCCGAAGCGGCCCTGCTCGAATGGTGGCCGACGCAGAAGTAGCGTCTGGCCTGGCGGTAAGGCGTTGCGTCAGAAGATGATCAGCGTCGTCCCCGCGACGATGGCCGATCGGATCTGCGCGAGATCGAACGAGCCGGTGATGCCCGGCAGGTCGATGCGGAAGAACACGTGCTCGCCGACCAGTTCGGCCCGGCTGATCCGAGCCTGACTGGGCAGCCCGGTCAGCGGGATCGGGTTGAGCGTGGTGAATCGTTTGGGCGCGCGGACTTTTCGCCAGTGTGCGCGGTGCACGGTGATCGACAGGACATTGTCGATGACCTCGGCCGAGGCCAGCGCCCGGATCCGGCGCCGCCGGTGCCGGGCCAGGATGAGCCCGTCGTCGGCGGGTTCCAGTTCCCAGTCGGGCTGCCAGCTGTTGATCCATTCCAGCAGTGCGGCAAGGGTTATCACGCCGGTGAGGTCGAGCTGTGAGGTGCGGACCTTGGTGGGGACGCCGGGGATGAGCCGCAGTCCGTGGGCGATGACGGTCAGTTCCTCGATCGGGTGGGTGTTCCAGAGCAGTCCGGTGAGCACGGTCTTGGCCTGGAAGTGCGCGCCGCGCCGCCGCACCTTGAGCGTGTGCAGGGTGGCTCGCATATCGCTGCCGAGCAGGGTGGCGCTGACCTCCTGGCCGCCGAACTGACTGAGGATGCCTTCGGACAGCAGGGTCATGAGGACGTCGGGCATCAGCGCGGTGACGGTTCCGGACCCGAAGTCGGCGGCCGGTTCGAGCCAGGCGCTGGTGAAGCTCGTCCACTGCTCCACCCAGACCTGGTCGAACAAGCGTTTTCCGAGGTCCATGCCCAGGTCCACCGCGCGCAGGGGTGACCAGGCCTTCGGATCGAAATACGTGGCCATGATTGCTTCGAGCGTACTGGCCGCCGGTGGCGACGCCAGCGGCGCGAAAGTGAACAGGAACACTCCGAGAACTCTTGTCATCCGTACTTGCGGATGTATCCGATTGATATCTCCGTAGTTGCGGATATATCCTGCCTGCTATGCCCGAAATACGGATTCGTGACGCCGCGCAGCTGCTCGGCGTCAGCGACGACACGGTGCGCCGCTGGATCGACGGCGGCGTGTTGTCCGGCCGCAAGGACGAGTCCGGTCGCCTGGTGGTGGACGGCGGGGAGCTCGCGGAATTGGCCGTCGAGCAGGCCCGCACGCCGCAGACCCGGATGGGTAGCGCCAGTTCGGCGCGCAATCGGTTTCCGGGACTGGTCACCAGAGTGGTGGCCGATACCGTGATGGCACAGGTGGAGATGCAATGCGGACCGTTCACAGTGGTGTCGTTGATGAGCAGCGAGTCGGTGCGCGAGCTGGGGCTGCAGCCCGGCAGCGTGGCGTGGGCGAGCGTCAAGGCGACCACCGTCGTGGTGGAGACGGCGACCACCGCGACATTCAAGGAAGCCGGTGGCGCGGCCTAGGTTTCAAGTCCGGCGCGGCCCTCTCCGCGACCGCCGTCCTCGGCGCGGGCCTGCTCGCGGGGTGCGGGTCCTCGTCGGACAGCACCGAGACCAAGACCGTCACCGTGTTCGCGGCCGCGTCCCTGAAGCAGGTGTTCACCCAGCTGGGCACCCAGTACGAGTCCGCACACCCGGGGACGAAGGTGACGTTCTCCTTCGCCGGTTCCTCGGATCTGGTGGCGCAGTTGAATCAAGGCGCGCCCGCCGACGTCTTCGCCTCCGCGGACCAGAACAATATGGACAAGGCGGTGAAGGGCGGCAGGATCACCGACAAGCCGCAGACTTTCGCCACCAATGTGCTGACCATCGTGACGCCGCCCGGTAATCCGGCGCATGTCAATTCGCTGGCCGACCTGTCGCACGCGGGTCTGCGGCTGGTGGTGTGCGCGCCGCAGGTGCCGTGCGGTTCGGCCACCAAGAAGGTGACCGCCGATGCCGGAGTGGCGATTTCGCCGGTGAGCGAGGAGTCCTCGGTGACCGACGTGCTGGCCAAGGTGACCTCGGGTCAGGCCGACGCCGGGCTGGTCTACGTCACCGACGCGGCGGGCGCGGGCGCCAAGGTCACCACCGTGAACTTCCCCGAATCCGCCAAGGCCGTGAACACCTATCCGATCGTGACGGTGGCGGATTCCAAGAACGCGGCCGCGGCGAAGGACTTCGTCACCCTGGTCACCGGACCGGACGGTCGGAAGGCGTTGCAGCAGGCCGGTTTCGGGCAGCCGTGATGCGTCCCCCGGTCTGGTTGCTGCTGCCGGCCGCCATCGGCTTCGTGCTGGTGGCCGGTCCGCTGGTGGCTCTGACCGGGGCTGTGGACTGGTCGCATTTCTTCGGCCTGATCACCTCGGAGTCCTCGCGGGTGGCGCTGGAGCTGAGCCTGCGCACCTCGCTGGCCGCCGCCGTATTGTGCGTCCTGCTGGGCGTGCCCATGGCGGCGGTGCTGGCCCGGGTCCGGTGGCGGGTGATGCCGGTGCTGCGCGCACTGGTGTTGCTGCCCTTGGTCTTACCGCCGGTGGTGGGTGGTCTGGCGCTGCTGTATCTGTTCGGACGGCATGGCCTTCTGGGCCGCGAGCTGGAGTCGCTCGGCATCCGCATCGCGTTCAGCACGACGGCGGTGGTGCTGGCGCAGACGTTCGTCGCGCTGCCGTTCCTGGTGATCACACTGGAGGGCGCGATGCGCACCGCGGGCGACCGGTACGAGCGGATCGCGGCGACCCTGGGCGCGCGGCCGTCGGTGGTGTGGTGGCGGGTGACCTTGCCGCTGCTGCGCCCGGCCCTGGTGTCGGGGACGGTGCTGGCGTTCGCGCGGGCGCTGGGTGAGTTCGGCGCGACCCTCACCTTCGCGGGCAGTCTGCAGGGCCGGACCCGCACCCTGCCGTTGGAGATCTATCTGCAACGTGAGTCCGATCCGGATGCCGCGGTGGCGCTTTCGCTGCTGCTGGTGCTGGTCGCCGCGGTGATCGTGCTGGTCGCGTACCGGCGGACGCTAGCGTGACCACCATGTCGCCGATCTTCGCCTCCCGTGCCGAGCGCATCGTCGATGCGCTGCTGACCGCCGATCCGCACCTGGCCGCCGAGGTCGGTGATCATCGCGCCGATGACCGGTTGCCGGATCTGTCGCCGGGTGCGGTGGTCGAGCGGGTCGCCCTGCTGCGCGACGCCTCGCACACGCTGGCCGAGGTGGATCCCGACGATCTCGCGCCGGAGGACGGCGTCGATCTGGCGTTGCTGCAGCAGCGGGTCGACGGCCTGCTCTTCGAGCTCACCGAGATCCGTGAACACGAGTGGAATCCGCTGGTGCACAATCCCGGTCCGCTCCTGCATCACCTGATCGCCCGCCCGTTCGCTCCCGCCGAGGTGCGGCTGGAGGCGCTGCGCGCCCGGCTCACCGCGCTCCCGGACGCACTGGCCACGGCGCGCGGTGCTCGGTGACATGCCGGGCGTCCATGTCGGGACCGCGATCGGCCAGTTCGACGGAGTGGCCGCGCTGGTGCGCGACCAGGTGCCGGCGCTGGCCGCCGAGGCGCCCGGGTTCGCCATCGAGCCCGCCGTCACTGGCGCGGTGTCGGCGCTGAGGGAGTTCACCTCCTGGCTGGGCGGTCGCCTCGACGGCGCGGAGCGTGACCCGCGCCTGGGCCGTCGCCTGTGGGAGGCCAGGCTCTGGCACACCCTCGACACCGAACTGGGCTCGCGGGAGATCCTGGACCGCGCCCACCGTCATCTGGAGCGGCTGACCGGCGAAATCCGTTCGGCGGCGGGCGAACTGCTCGGCGTCGCGAACCCCGACGACGACACCGTGCGCCGCGCGCTGGAGCGGGTGTCGGCCCAGCACCCGTCGAACGACACGGTGGTGGCCGTGGCCACCGACGCGCTCGCCGAGGCCACCGCCTTCGTCCGCGAGCACGACCTGGTGTCGCTGGTCGAGGACCCGCTGGTGATCCAGGAGATGCCGGAATTCGCGCGCGGGGTGGCCGTGGCCTACTGCGATTCGGTGGGTCCGCTCGAGACCGCCGAGCTCCCCACCTTCTTCGCCATCGCCCCGACCCCGGAGGACTGGTCGCCGGAGCGGGCGAGGTCGTTCTATCGCGAATACAACGACCACATGATGCGCAATCTGACCGTGCACGAGGCCATGCCCGGTCACTATCTCCAGTTGGCGCGAGCCCGCCGCTTCCGCGGGTCGACCGCGGTCCGCGCGTTGTGCTCGAGCGGGACGTTCATCGAGGGCTGGGCCGTCTACACCGAGAAACTCATGGCCGACACCGGTTTCGGCGGGCTCCCGGTCCGGTTGCAGCAGTTGAAGTCCCACCTCCGCATGACCATCAACGCCATCCTGGACCAGTCGGTGCACTGCGACGCCATGACCGAGTCCGAGGCCATGGGCTTGATGCTCGACCGCGGCTTCCAGGAGGAGGGCGAGGCCGCCGGTAAATGGCGTCGCACCCTGCTCACCTCCACTCAGCTCTCCACCTATTTCGTCGGCTACACCGAGGTGGCCGCGCTGGCCGCCGTGCGCCCCGCCGCGACTCGCCTGCGGGACTGGCACGACGCGATGCTCGCGCACGGGTCCCCCGCGCCCCGCCACCTGGGCACGCTGCTGGGAGAGCTGACGCCGTGACCGGGCTCGAGGTGTCCGCCCGGCTGCACGAGCGGGATGTCCAGGTGGCCGTTCAGGTTCCGGCCGGTGCGGTGCTGGCGGTCCTCGGCCCGAATGGCGCCGGCAAGTCGAGTCTGCTGGATGTGGTCGCGGGCCTGGCCGTTCCGGACGAGGGATATGTCCGGCTCGACGGGCGTGCGCTGACCGATACCTCGAAAGGTCTTGCGGTGCCGCCGCATCAGCGGGGTGTATCCCTGCTGGCGCAGGATGCCCTGCTGTTCCCGCATCTGTCGGTGGAGGCGAATGTCGCGTTCGGCCCCCGGAGCCGCGGCATGCGCGGCAAGGCCGCGGTGGCGCTCGCGCGGGAGTGGTTGCGGGCGGTCGAGGCGGAGGACTTGGCGAACCGTTCGCCCGCTTCCCTGTCGGGCGGCCAGGCACAGCGGGTGGCCCTGGCCCGGGCACTGGCCGTGCATCCGCGGGTGCTGCTGCTCGACGAACCCATGGCGGCATTGGATGTGACCGCGGCCCCGGCCATGCGGGCGTTGGTGCGCAAGGTGCTGCGCCCGCACGGCGAGGACGCCGCCTTCGCCGATGCGCGTCCCACGGCCACGATTCTGGTCACCCACGACATCATCGACGCGGTCACCCTGGCGGATCGGGTCGTCGTGATCGAGTCCGGCCGGGTCATCGAATCCGGTTCCGTCACCGAGGTTCTCGCGCGTCCGCGCAGCCGTTTCGCGGCCCGGATCGCCGGGGTGAACCTGATTCTCGGTACGGCGGTGCCCGGTGACAGTGCGGGGCTGGGCGCCGTGACGGACGGCGGCGCCGAGGTTTTCGGCCGGGCCCAGGAGGAGTGGACCCCCGGTGGCGACGCCGCGGCGGTGTTCTCGCCCGCCGCGGTGGCCGTGCATCGGGACCATCCGGAGGGCAGTCCCCGCAATGTGTTCCGGGTGACGGTGTCCGAGCTGGAGGATCGCGGCGGGATCGTGCGGGTACGCGCGATGGACGGCCCGGGGGCGACCGCGGGCCTGGCGGCCGACCTGACTCCGGCCGCCGTGGCCCGGCTGGGCGTGGCCCCCGGTATGGAGGTGTATTTCGCGGTGAAGGCGACCGAAGTGGACGTCTACGCGTATTGACGCGGGGAGCGCCGCCGGAACCGGCCGCACGTCGCTGTGATCCATGACACAGTTTCTGTCGTGACATTCTTGTCGCCGGATGCGGGCGCGCCCACAATCGGATCACGACGACAGCGGGAGGACGCGGATGACGCTGGATCTGAACAGCGACCTCGGCGAGGGTTTCGGCGACTGGGCCATGGGCGATGACGCCGCCATGCTTGACGTGGTCACCAGCGCGAACATCGCCTGCGGCTTCCATGCGGGTGATCCGGCCATCATGCGCCGCACCTGCGCCCTGGCCGTGGAGAAGGGTGTCCGGATCGGCGCGCACGTGGGCCATCGCGATCTGGCCGGGTTCGGCCGGCGCGCCATCGCCGTCACCCCGGCCGACCTGCGGGACGAGACGCTGTATCAGATCGGCGCGCTGGCGGGCTTCGCCGTCGCTGCCGGAGACCGGGTTCGCTACGTGAAACCCCATGGCGCGCTGTATCACCAGGCGGCCGCCGACCGGGCGCTGGCCGACGCGATCGTCGCGGCGCTGCGTGACTTCGACACCGCTCTGGCCCTGCTGGGTCCGGCGGGCACGGAACTCGAGCACGCGGCCGCGGCCGCCGGAACCCCGTTCGTCGGTGAGGGTTTCGCCGATCGCGCCTACACGCCGGAGGGTCTGCTCGCCCCGCGCGGGCTGCCCGGCGCGGTGCTCGGCGCGGACGCGGCGGTGGCCCAGGCGCTGTCGATCGCCCGGGACGGCAAGGCGGCGGCCGTGGACGGCGGCACGGTGGCGGTGACGGCGGCCAGCATCTGCGTGCACGGCGACACTCCGGCGGCGGTCGAGATGGCCCGCCGGATCCGCGCGGCGCTCGACGAATCCGGCACGCCCGTGCGGGCTTTCACCTGACCGGGGATGGTGCGCCATGACCGAACCCCCACAGATCGACGCCGCCGGCGAGGTGCGGGCGGCGGGTGACCGTGCGCTGCTGGTGATTCCACCGCTGCACGCCTGGGTCGCCGAGCTGGTGTCCGCGCTGGAGCCGCGGCCGCGCGGCGTGCTGGATGTTCTGCCCGCCGCCGAAACCGTGCTGGTGACTCTGGATTCGCCGCGGTCGCTGGAGCCGGTGCGAAAGCGGTTGCTGACCTTGCTGAACCGGCTCGACGCGGCGGCCCGGGTCGGTGCCGGTGATCGGCGGTCACCGGCGCGGCCTTCCGCTCTCGACGGCTGGAGTCGTGAGGATGTCGTGGGCGATCGTGGTGAGCGGGCCGCGCCACGCGAACCGGTCGTGATCCCCGTCCGCTACGACGGCGAGGATCTACCCGAGGTCGCGCGCCTGCTCGGCTTGTCCGAGGCCGAGGTCGTCGCCCAGCACACCGGGACCGTATGGCGTTGCGCCTTCGTGGGTTTCGCACCCGGTTTCGGCTATCTGGAATCACCCGACGCCCGGCTGACCGTGCCGCGGCGCGCCCAATCGCGGACCGCGATCCCGGCGGGCGCGGTGGCCCTGGCGGGCGGCTATTCGGCCGTCTACCCGCGCCGCAGCCCGGGCGGGTGGCGGTTGATCGGCACCACCGATTCATCGATGTGGGATGTGGACCGGGATCCGCCCGCCCTCGTACGCGCGGGGACGCGGGTCCGGTTCGTCGACGCGGGGAGGTAGGCCATGAGCGCATTGCGGGTCGATCGGGTGGGGCCGCTGGCTACCATTCAGGATCTGGGCCGTCCGGGCTGGTTCGACTCGGGGGTGGGCGCGGCCGGGGCCGCGGACCGGGCCTCGCTACGGCTGGCGAACCGACTGGTCGGCAACTCCGAGGGCGCCGCCGGCATCGAAGTGCTGCTGGGCGGGCTGGAACTACTGGCCCAGCGGCATGTCACGGTGGCGGTGACCGGCGCGTCGGCCCCCGTCACCGTCGACGACCGCCCGATGGGCACGGCCAGCGTGCTGGAAATCGAGGAGGGCCAACGGCTTCGGCTGGGGCTCGCCGCCACCGGCCTGCGCAGCTATGTGGCGGTGCGCGGCGGGATCGAGGTCTCGCCGGTGCTGGGTTCCCGCAGCCGCGACACCCTCTCCGGGATCGGCCCCGAACCGCTGCGCCCGGGTGACCTGCTGCCGGTGGGCCCGCCGCCGCGCGCGCTGCCGATCGTGGATGTCGCACCCGTTCCGGCGCTGGGCAACGACCTGCTCACGGTGCGCGCGGTGCCCGGCCCGCGCGCCGACTGGTTCACCGATGCCGCAGCGCTTTTCGCGGGCGAGTGGACGGTGTCCCCGGACACCGACCGGATCGGCGCACGGCTGGACCGGCGGCGCGGCCCCGCGTTGCAGCGCAGCGTCGCCGGTGAATTGCCCACGGAGGGTATGGCCTTGGGTTCGGTGCAGGTGCCGCCCAGCGGTCAGCCCGTGGTCTTCCTCGCGGATCACCCGATCACCGGGGGCTACCCGGTGATCGCGGTGGTGGTGGACGCCGACGTGGACACGGTGGCGCAGGCCAGACCGGGGCAGCCGCTGCGCTTCCGCCGCATCGAGTGACAGCGCGGCCGCACGGATTCCACTGCGTTACTTCAGCTTCGCGTGCATGAGGTACACGTTGTAGCTGTTCCACGCCGACATGGTGAAGTACAGATCGTTCCCACTCGACCAGGGATGGATGAATCCGCCGTAGGTGGTGGGATATTCGCGGGTGTCGACCAGCGTCACCGGATCGGTCCACGTCCCTTGCGGTTCGGCGGCGGTGCGCAGCACCAGCGCCCCCCGGTCGAGGTCCAGGTACAGCATCTGCCACCGCCGCGTCGACGCGTCGTACCGCACCGACACCTCCCCCGCGGTCCCGGAAACCACGGGCGTGGCGAGCAATTCGTCGGGCCCGAACGCGGGCACCCAGGTGTTGCCGATCCAGTACTGGTACGCCGACTTGTTGAGCACCTGATCGCTGGGCACCCGGGCCAGCGCGATGGTGCCGAACCGGCCGTTGGGCGTGCCGAACATGTACGCGTACCCGTCGTGCGGGGTCATCGCCATGACCTGGAACCGCCCGAGTCCGAAAACGTTGTCCCAGCGCGCCCATTCGGATTTGGTCCAGGTGTCGCCGCCGTCGTCGGACCAGGCCAGCCCGCCCAGAGTGGTCCACCACATGCCGGGCTCGAGGCGGCTCCACCGCGCCACCGACATGTAGGTCAGATACTGCCGGCCGTGCAGCGCGAATCCTGAGGTGGGGATGGTGGTGATCTCGAAGTTGTCGACCTTGCGGCTGGCCAGGACTTCGGCGGCGTGGCAGCGGCTGTCCTGGGCGAAGGTGTCCAGCACCAGACCTTTGGACAGGTCGCGCTCGGTGCTGAAGGCGATGGCGTTGCTGCGCCAGTCCTGGTCCCCGTTGCCCGCCCCGACCGGCTCCCAGCCCTCACCGAAGGTGTCGCCGAACACGACGGCGATCCGTCCGGGCTCGGTTTCCCACATCAGGCCGAGGTCCGTGCCGTCGACCGACCAGCGCATGTCGGTGCGGTTGCTGGAGCCGTGCCCGGTCACCTGGTTCACCAGCTCCAGCTCGTCGAGTGCGACGGGGGCGACGGGCGCGGCGACCGGCGCGGGCGCCAGGGACGGCACGGCCGGCGCGGGCCGCGACTGTGGTTCGGGGGGTTCCCCGCCGGGGATCGGGATCGGGATGGTCTCGGGAACCTGATCGATCTGGAGCCGAGGCAACGGGATTCCGTCCGATCCGCTGTTGGCCGGCGGCGGGGGCGCGGGTTCGGGCTCCGGCTCGGTGGCGGGCGGCTCGTCGGTGGCGTCCTCGTCGTCGCCCGGTTCGGCGGGCTCGGTCTCGGGCGGGAGGTTCTCGGGCCGTGGGCTCTGGTCGGTGCGAATGTCCGGGCACGGGTTGGCGCACGGGTCCTCGGGCAGTGGCGCCGGGTCGATGCGGGTGTTGTTCTGCCGGGGTCCGGGGATCGGGACCGGCGTGAACTTCGGGACCGGGAGCTGGATGTGGATGGTGGTGTCCACGGGCGGGGGTGGCGGCGGCGGGAGGTCCGGATCCGGTTCCCGGGCCAGCGGATCGAATCCCGTTTCGCCGCAGGCGTTCAGCGGCGGCGGCGCCCAGGGCGCCAGGGCGTTCGCGGTGGCGGGCACGCCGGGCAGCACCATGACCCCGGCCATCGCCAGGCTGGAGAGCGCCAGTGCCGCAGGTGCTTCGGAGCGCCGCGCAGTCATTGAATCCACGGTATCGGCCCCGGCCGGATCCGACAGAGCGCTGCCGCGTGTCGCCGGGCCGGTGTGATCGAGCCGATATCTATGCCCTGGACGGACCGGTCCGGCGGCGGGAATTCGCCCCGATGGCGACGATTCCGCAGGCGTAGACGGCGGCCGCGGCCACCACCACCGCCGGGGAGCGCCCGTCCGCCGGGATCAGCAGCGCGGTCCCGGCCAGGGCCAGCACGAAGGTGATGTTGAAGATCGTGTCCTGCAGCGCGAACACCTGGCCGCGGTGGGTGTCGTCGATCTCGATCTGCATGGCCGCGTCGCCGGTCAGCTTGATGACCTGCCCGGCCAGCCCGAGCAGGAAGGCCGCCGCGAGCAGGAGCAGTTCCGCCCGCCGCTCGGTCTCGCCGGTGGCGACGGTGATGGGCGTGACCAAGGTCAGCTGCACGATGATCGCGGCCACCAGGCAGCTCACCACGGTGCGCGGGCGGCCCAGCCGCGGAATCAGGAACGGCGCCACCACGGCCGCGGTCACCAGTCCCGCCCCGGTCGCGGTGATGGCCGCGCTGAACTTGGCGAGGTGGGTGCCGACCGCGGACTCGTCGCCGCGGCGCAGCGCCAGCACCATGAGCAGGGTGTCCGCGCCGAACACGATGCGGTGCGCGCCGATCCCGAGGAACGCGGTGGTCACGTCCCGCGACCCCCAGGCCGCGGTGGCGCCCCGGCGCAGTCCGGCGGCGATGGCCCGTACGGTGGCGAGCCCGCCCACGGTCTCGACGGTGGGCCCGTCCCGGTCGGGACCCAGTGCCCGCGGCCGGAATCCGGCCACCACGAGCCCGCTCACGATCGAGCCCGAGGCGCTGGCGGCCGTCGCCACCGCGGACGCGAAGTCACCCGCCCCGATCACGCCGATGATCGAGAACCCCAGGCCCGCGCCGAGGATCGCGCACCCGGACGCCACCGTCGCCAGCACCGAGTTCATCGGGACCAGCCAGCGCTGGGACAGCACCTTGGGCAGGGACGCGGACACGCCCGCGCCGACGAAGCGGCTCACCCCGACGACGGCCAGCGCGCCCAGCAGGAGCGGCGTGGCCCGGATCCCGGCCAGCAGCCCGGCGGCGGTCGCCACGATGAGCACGGCCCGCAGCAGGTTGGCGTACAGCAGCACCCGGCGGCGGTCCCAGCGGTCGAGCAGCGCGCCCGCGAACGGCCCGATGATCGAATACGGCAGCAGCAGCGCGGCGAAGCCCCCGGCGATGGCCAGCGGATCGGTCTGCCGCTCGGGGTTGAACAGGATCGCGCCGGACAGGGCGGCCTGGAACATGCCGTCGCCGAACTGCCCGGTGAGCCGGACCAGGGTCAGGCGCAGGGTGCCCGGGTTCTCGCGCAGCGCGGCCGTCACCGCGGCGAGCCGGGTGCGCGGCTCGGCGGGCGGGGGCGCGGTCACCGGGACGGGTGCGTGGTCACCAGGGCGAACACGGCGGCGCGCATGTCATCGGCCATGGGCAGGTTGTCGACGGTGTCGGAATCGATCCACTGGTAGCGATCGTGTTCGAGGGGGTCGAGCCGGATCTCGCCGGGTTCGGCCTCGACCACGAAGCTGTATTTGCGGACCCGCGACTTGGTGCGGGTGGCGTAGTCGAAGCCGCCCAGCACATCGGTGATGTTCACGACCCGCAGCCCGGTCTCCTCGAAGAGCTCGCGGGCCACGCAGTCGGCGAAGGTCTCCCCCGATTCCACGCCGCCGCCCGGCAGTTCCCACATCCCCGCGTGCGAGCCTTCCTCGACACGCCGTACGACCAGGAGTTTGCCGTCCCGGAAGACGGCCACGCCCATGACGAAATGAGCGATCCCCTCGCTCTCGGCCTGCTGCCGGAGTTCGCGCTCGATGCCCGCGAGTACCTCGGGTCGCATCCCCCTGCTCTCCCTCCCGTTTCGCTTGCGGCACATCATGATACGGTCGCCGACCGAAACCCGCTGATGGTCGGGGCGGGATCCGGGAACGTGGCGGCCGGGCGCCCGGACAATCGCCGGGCATTTGCCCGGGCCGATTGCCGGAAGCGTAGTACCTGGTCGGCGGCAGGTGGGGCAGCGCTGCCCGCACGCTAGAATTTAACCCGGAATTCAAGTTGGGCCGCTGTATCGGCCCCTACCCTGGAATCCGATCGGTGCTCGCCGGTGAGAGGAGTACGGCGGTGTCCACCCTCACGACACCACACATCGATATCCATCGTGGCGGCGACCGCATGAAAACCCGTGTGGCGTGGCTGGATTCGAAGCATTCTTTCTCCTTCGGAGAACACTACGATCCCGACAACACCCATCACGGCCTGCTGCTGGTCAACAACGAGGACATCGTCCTGCCCGGCGAGGGGTTCGAGACCCATCCGCACCGGGACATGGAGATCGTCACCTGGGTGCTGAGCGGCAGCCTGGTGCATCAGGATTCCCTGGGCCACAACGGCGTCATCTACCCGGGCCTGGCCCAGCGGATGAGCGCCGGCACCGGCATCCTGCACTCGGAGAAGAACGACTCCTGGCGGCTCAGCAATGCGCCCGAACACCAGGAGCCGGTGCATTTCGTGCAGATGTGGGTGGTGCCCGACGACTCCGGGCTGACCCCCGGCTACCAGCAGCTGGAGATCGACGCCGAACTCGCGAGCGGCGACCTGGTCACCGTGGCCTCGGGCCTGCCCCGGTACCGCGACCGCACGGCCATCGCCATCGCCAGCAGTCATTCCGCCATGCACGTGGCCCGGATGCCCGGCGAGGGCACCGAGGTCCGCCTACCCGAGGCCCCCTACCTGCACGTTTTCGTCGCACGCGGCGAGGTGGAGATGGAGGGCGCGGGGACCCTGTACGAGGGTGACGCGGTCCGGCTGGCCCGCAGCGGCGGCCAGCGGGTCACGGCCAACCTGCCGTCGGAGCTCCTGGTGTGGGAAATGCATGCCCGGCTCGGCGGGCAATAGCATCTGCCCATGAACCAGTACCCGCCACCGGACCAGCACGGTCAGTACCCGCCGCAGGGGCAGCCGGGGAACTACCCGCCGGGTGCGTACCCGCCGCCGGGCAACTATCCGCCGCCGGGCGGTGGGCAGTACTGGCAGGAGTCGCCGCAGCGCAAGGGCATGGCGATCACCGCCCTGGTATTCGGCGTCATCGGCCTGCTGACGTTCTGGACCGTCTTGTTCACCATTGTCGGCCTGATCTGCGGCGTGGTCGCCATCGTGCTGGGCCTGATCGCGGTGATGAAGGCCCGGCGCGGGACGGCCGGTGGCTTCGGGATGGCGCTGGCGGGCGTGATCATGGGAGTGATCAGCCTGATCGGCGGCGCGGTGATCGGCGTGCTGGTGTGGACGGTGTTCAAGGACACCGGCACCACCGACTTCCTGGACTGTGTCCGCGACGCGAACGGCGATCAGGCCAAGGTCGATCAATGCCAGCGCGAGTTCAATCAGCGGCTGGAGGACAAGTTCAGCGTGACCCTCACACCGGTTCCGACGCGCTGACGCCGCTGGTGCTGGATCCCGCTGCCCCCGGGTGGCATTCGCGTACGGCGGCCAGCACTTCGGACAGTTCCGGGCGAAAGTCCCGTTCGGGCGGGTGAATCCAGGTGCGGTAGGCGTTGTGCTCGTCGGTGGGTGAGGGCAGCACGATGGTGCTGCCGGGCTGCGCTACGGACGCGCAATCGCGGAACAGGTCCGAGAACAGCGCCATGTCGAGATACGAATCGTCGCTGGGCCCGGTGAGGAAGGTCCAGCGGCCGGAGCGCGGATGGGCGATGATCGGACCGCGGCGCTGTCGCGCGGTGAGCTGGTCGCGGACCCTGCGGCCCAGCTCAGCAGGCATGGTCACGGCGCCGACGGCCCCGACCTCCAACATGATTCGGCCCAGCGTCGAATCCACCACGCCGTACAGCCCGTGTTCCTTGCGGTAGCGTCTGCACCGGGCCAGCGCTTCCTGGGTGGCGGTGTACGACGACGGGTCCAGCGCGCTCATGGCGAACCTCCTGCTACCGACAGTAAGCCCGCGTAATCACTATGACAATAGTCACACGCCAGCGAGTTTCGCGGCGTAGCATCGGTGGCCGTGGCACCCGTCTCGCCTACCGTCGCCCGGTGGGAGCTGGTCCTACGACTGCGCGAATTACGCGAGCAGTGCGGCTTCGATTCGGCGACGTTCGCCAAGCACGTCGGCTTCACCCCGGCCAACTGGTCGCATGTGGAGAAGGGCCGCCGCGTCCTCACCACGACCACCATCGGCCCGGTGCTGGAGCTGCTCGAGGTGGAGGGCGAGGAGCGCGACGAACTGCTGGAGCTGCTGCTGCTCAGCAAGGAGCGCGGCTGGTGGGCCAAGTCCTCGGCGCTGATCGGGCCTGAGCTGCAACGGTATTACGGCATGGAGCTGGGCGCGGAGAGCATCCTCAGCTACGACAGCCTGGTGGTGCCGGGCCTGCTGCAGACCGAGGAATATGCGCGGGCGCTGATCAGTGCCGACGTCATGATCCGCCCGGTGCAGGTGGAACAGCTCGTGGCGGTGCGGATGAAGCGGCAGGAACGGCTGCGCGGCGACGACCGGGTGGAGCTCACCGCGGTGATCGGCGAGGCCACCCTGTTGCAGCAGATCGGCGGCCCGAAAGTATTGCGCGGCCAACTCGAACATCTGGCAATACTGCTGGACGAACTGGATTCCATTTCGGTGCGGGTGATTCCGTTCACCGCGACACGCGGCGCGATGCTGGGCGGCTCGAGTTTCCATCTGCTGGATTTCGCTTCCGAAAGTCTGCCCACCTTCACCTGGGTGGAGAGCGCGGTTTTCGGTGGGGCCGTGGAGGATCCGGATCAGATTCGCGATCTGCGGTTCGCATTTGTGCGCGCACTCGACCAATCACTCGGTCGCGCAGAATCTTTGGAGCTCATCAAACGCTATTCGCAAGGGTAGGAGACGCATGCGTAACGGTAAAATGCTGCCCATGCTTACCACCGCGAAGTATCAGCCGGAATCCAGCGGCTGGTTCACGTCGACTCGTACCAATAACGGAAATCAGTGCGTGGAGGTTCGATTCGACGGTGATGCGGTGCTCATCCGCGACAGCAAGTACCGGCGCAATCCGGAACATCGCCCTGACGACGAGCCCATCATCACCGTCACCGCGGCCGAATGGATGACATTCCTGGCCGCCGTGCTGGGCCGCCATATCCACCGCTCCGCGCTCATCGCGGAGATCGGTGCGGACGGCCACACCTCCCTCCGGCACGGACCGATCACCCTGATCTATACCCCTGGCGAATGGCGAGCCTTCGTCGCCGGGGTACGGGACGGGGAATTCGACCGGGTGCCGGTCGGCGCCTGAATCGGTGCGTTCACCAATCGTGAACGCAATGGGTGCGAAGTTCACACACCCCGGCCGGATGCCCTCGTAATCGGCATACTGGACACCGTGACTTCGCAGCTGACGCCTCCCTCCGGTATCGACCTGTCCTTCCGTGACGCGGACGTGCGGGTGCAGGACGACCTGTTCGCGCACGTCAACGGCAAATGGCTGGACACCTACGAAATACCGGCCGACCGCGCGGTCGACGGTGCCTTCCGTACGCTCTACGACCAGGCCGAACTGGATGTGCAGAAGATCATCCAGGACGCCTCGGCCGCCGACGCCGCGCCCGGCTCCGAGGAGCGCAAGATCGGCGATCTGTACAACAGCTTCATGGCCGCCGAGGTCATCGAGGCCGCGGGCCTGACCCCGATCGCCGAGGAATTGGCCGCCGTCGCCGCGGTCGCCGACCGCGCGGAGTTCGCCGCCCTCATCGGCCGCCTGCAGCGCACCGGCGTCGGCGGCGCGCTGGCGTTCTACGTCGACACCGACGACAAGAACTCCACCCGCTACCTGGTGCACGCCACTCAGTCCGGCATCGGCCTGCCCGACGAGTCGTACTACCACAAGGACGAATACGCGGAGATCCGTGCGAAGTACGTCGCGCACATGTGCCGTATGTTCGAGCTGGCGGGCCTGGATTACGACGCGCAGCGGGTCTTCGACCTGGAAGCCAAGCTGGCCGCGGGCCATTGGGACGTGGTGCGCCGCCGCGACGCCGAATTGAGCTACAACCTGGTGACTTTCGCTGACCTGACCGCGGAGAACCCGGAATTCGACTGGACCGCCTGGACTTCCGCGCTGGCCGCCGGCCTGGACCGCTCGGGTGCCGAGCTGTTCGCGGAACTGGTGGTGCGCCAGCCCGATTACGTGCGCACCTTCGCCCAGACCTGGGCGTCGGAGTCGCTGGAGGACTGGAAGGGCTGGGCCGCCTGGCGCGTGGTGAAGGCCCGTGCCCCGTACCTGACCGAGGCCCTGGTCGAGGAGAGCTTCGACTTCTACGGCCGCACCCTGACCGGCGCGCAGGAGAACCGGGAGCGCTGGAAGCGCGGCGTCTCCCTGGTGCAGGACCTGCTCGGCGAGGCGGTCGGCAAGCTCTATGTGGCCCGGCATTTCCCGCCCGCTGCCAAGGCCCGCATGGTCGAGCTGGTGGAGAACCTGCAGGAGGCCTACCGCCGCAATATCTCCCAGCTGGAGTGGATGGGCCCGGACACCCGGCAGGCCGCGCTGGCCAAGCTGGAGAAGTTCACCCCCAAGATCGGCTACCCGGACGAGTGGCGCGACTACGCCGCCGTCACCGTGGATCCCGCCGACGTGGTGGGCAACTACCGCAGCGGGTACGCCGCCGAGCACGACCGGGATCTGAACAAGCTGGGCGGCCCGGTGGATCGCGGCGAGTGGTTCATGACCCCGCAGACGGTGAACGCCTACTACAACCCGGGCATGAACGAGATCGTCTTCCCGGCCGCGATCCTGCAGCCTCCGTTCTTCGACATGAACGCCGACGACGCCGCCAACTACGGCGGTATCGGCGCGGTCATCGGCCACGAGATCGGTCACGGCTTCGACGATCAGGGTTCGAAGTACGACGGCGACGGCAACATGATCGACTGGTGGACGGAGTCGGACCGCACCGAATTCGGCAAGCGCACCAAGGCGCTGATCGCCCAGTACAGCACCTTCTCGCCGAAGGACCTGTCCGACGACCATACGGTCAACGGCGAGTTCACCATCGGTGAGAACATCGGCGATCTGGGTGGTCTGTCGATCGCGCTGGAGGCGTACAAGATCGCCACCGAGGGTCAGGAATCCCCCGTCCTCGACCAGCTGACCGGGTTGCAGCGCGTGTTCTTCGGCTGGGCGCAGGTGTGGCGCACCAAGGCTCGCTCGGAGGAGGCGATTCGCCGCCTCGCGGTCGATCCGCACTCCCCGCCGGAGTTCCGTTGCAATGGCGTCGTCCGCAACCTCGACAGTTTCCACGAAGCCTTCGAGGTCACTCCCGGCGATGCTCTCTACCTGGATCCCGCGGAGCGCGTGAAGATCTGGTGATCACTCACCTCTGACGACCTCGAGCCCCGTCCTGGCGGGTGGGGCTCGAGGCGTGGGGGCGGTGGATCAGCGCAGGCGCTCTTCGGTTCGGGCGTCGAAGAAGAACAGTTCGTCCCGCTTGGGCGTCAGGTAGAGCCGGTCGCCCAGCGCGACCTGGAAGCGCCGGTCGACGCGCGCCACCACCCGGCCGGAGCGGCTGGACCATTCGTCTGCCACGCCGTGCGAGTAGACGAACGATTCCGAGCCCAGCTCCTCGAGCAGCTCCACCTCGACCGCGAGCGCATCGCTCGCGTCGGTGGTGACCTCCCACGATTCCGGCCGGATGCCGACGATGACATTGGCGCCGTCGACGCTGTGCGGCAGTGGGATTCGCAGGTCGTTCAGCACGGCCGCGCCCTCGCGGACGGGCGCGGTGAGCAGGTTCATGCCGGGGGATCCGATGAATCCGGCGACGAAGGTATTGACCGGGTCGTCGTAGAGCTCCCGCGGGGCGGCGACCTGCTGCAGCTTCCCGTCCTTCATCACCGCCACCCGGTGCCCCATGGTCATGGCCTCGACCTGGTCGTGGGTGACGTACACGGTGGTGGTGCCGAGCCGCTTCTGCAGCGCGGCGATCTGCGAGCGGGTCGAGACCCGCAGTTTCGCATCGAGATTCGACAGCGGTTCGTCCATGCAGAACACCTGCGGCCGCCGCACGATGGCCCGGCCCATGGCGACGCGCTGCCGCTGGCCGCCGGACAGCCGCGCGGGTTTGCGGTCCAGGAGGTCCTCGAGCTCCAGCATGGCCGCGGCCTCCTTGACCCGAACCAGGGTGTCGGCCTTGCTCATTCCGGCGTTACGCAGCGCGAATCCCATATTGTCGGCCACGGTCATGTTCGGGTAGAGCGCGTAGCTCTGGAACACCATGGCCACGTCGCGCGAGCGCGGCGGCAGGCCGGTGACGTCCAGGCCGCCGATGCGCAGCCGCCCGGCGGTCACCGCTTCGAGACCCGCCAGCATGCGCAGACTGGTGGACTTGCCGCAGCCCGAAGGCCCGACCAGCACCAGGAATTCGCCGTCGGCGATCTCCAGATTCAGGTCGTCGACCGCGGGGCCGGGCGCACCCGGATAGGTGAGGGAAACACCCTCGAACTGCACAGTCGCCATGGCGGGCGGGTCTCCTCGCTTAGTTCTTACTTGGGCAGCTTGGGCGTGATCTGCCGGTCGATGATGGTCTGCAGCTGGTTGGTGATGTCGCCGAAAGCGCCTGCCACGTCCCGGTTCTGCAGGCCGATCTGCTCGAGCCCGGTGCCGATGATCTGGTCGCCGCCGGGCACGAACACGCGCGCGTAGTTCTGCGGCTTGGTCAGCGGTAGCTGTTCGATGGCGGTCTTGAAGTTGGGGTTCTTGGCCAGGAAGTCGGCCATGCCCGGGTCCTGCTGCGCCGACTTGCGCACCGGCACATAGCCGGTGGCCTGCGAGAAGTAGGAGGTGTTGGCCGCGTTGGTGATGAACTCGATGAACTTGAGCGCGTTCTCCTTGCGGGCGTCGCTGATCCGGGCCGGAATCGCCAGGCCGGCGCCGCCGGTGGTGGCGCCCGCCCCGTTCGGGTGCGGCAGGAATCCGGTGCCGAATTCGACCTTGCCCTCGGAGTTCTTCTTGATGCTCTTGAGGTCGCCGGTGGAGCCGATGGCCGAGGCGATGATGCCGTTGCCGAAGTCCACCGCGTAGGTGGGCCGGATGCTGGCGTACTTCTTGGTGTTGATCGAGTCGCGCAGGTACTCACCGGCTTTGATGGTGGCCGGGTCGTTGAACTTCAGCTTCCACTCGTCGGAGTACGCGCCGCCGAAGGTCCAGCACGGTCCCTGGAAGGTCCAGGCCAGGTAGTTCTTGGCGTCGCCCCAGCCGTGCGCCCACTTGTCGCCGCCGAGCACGCCCTGGATCTTGGGGCCCCACTCGTCGAATTCGGCCCAGCTGTTCGGGGTGCGGTCGGGCAGCCCGGCTTTCGCCCAGACGTCCTTGTTGTAGTAGAAGATCTGCGTCGAGCGCGAGTAGGGCAGCGCCCAGGTCTTGCCGTTGAACTTGTAGTCGCCGATGAAGGTGTCGACGTAGTCGGACACGTTCACGCCGGCGCCGGCGAAGTGGCTGTCCAGCGGTTCGATGGTGCCGTTGAGCGCGTAGTTGAACCACCACACGTCGGACAGGATGACCACGTCGGGCAGTTCGCCGCCGGAGAGCGCGGCATTGAACTTGGTCGCGACCTCCTCGTAGTTCTTGCCCGCGTCGACCAGGTTGACCTTCAGGTCCGGGTACTTGGCCTGGAACCGGTTGATCAGCTCGGTTTCCTGATCCTTGGAGGTGCCCGGGTGGTTGGACCAGAAGGTGATGGTCTTCGAGTCGCCGCCCTGGGTGCCACCGCCACCGGACCCGGCGCACGCGGTCAGGGCCACCGCACCCGCGGCCGCGCCGGCCAGGCCGAGGAAGCCGCGGCGCGACAGCGCGGGAAATCGTGAATCGGACACGTGAATCTCCTTCTGGGACTCAACCCTTGACCGCACCGGAGGTGAGGCCCTTGATCATCTGGCGCTGGAGCACCAGGAAGACGATGAGGATGGGGAGCATGGTCAGGATGACCCCGGCCATGACGGGTCCCCAGTTGGTGACGCTGGGGTTCTCGGTGTTCTGCAGCAGGGTCAGGCCGACCGGCAGGGTGGCGACCCGCGCGTCGTCGGCCATCAGGAAGGGCCACAGGTATTCGTTCCACTCGTTCACCAGGGTGACCACCGCGAACGCCACCATGGTGGGCCCGGACATGGGCAGCACCACCCGGGTCAGCAGCCGCCACCAGCCCGCGCCGTCCATCCGCGCCGCCTCGATGACCTCGGAGGGCAGCGACAGGAAGTGGTTGCGCATGAGGAAAGTGCCGAAGGCGACGCCGCAGAGCGGAACGATGATGCCCTGGAAGGTGTTCCGCCAGCCCAGCTGCGCGATGAGCGCGTAGTTGGAGATGATGGTGATCTGGTTGGGCACCATGAGCGCCGCGATGATCACCAGGAACACGATGTTCTTGCCGGGGAAGCGCAGGAACACCAGCCCGTAGGCGCTGAGCACGCCGAGCACGAACTTCACCGCGGACACGATGCTGGTCACGATGATGGAGTTGCGCAGGAACTGCCAGAACGGCAGCGTGGTGGTGGCGTCGTGATAGTTGGAGGCCAGCCACTGTTTCGGCCAGTAGCTGACCGGCTGGGAGTAGACCTCCGCGTGCGCCATGAACGAGCGCGTGAGGATGTAGTACAGCGGGACGCCGATGATGATCAGCACGCACACCATGGCGGCGTAGCCGAAGACCTTGGCCCAGAACTCCTGATCGTGGAATGCGCGCAGTAGGTTCAGCCGCTTCACTTCTCGTCTCCTCGGTCCATGACGCGCACCTGGATCAATGTCACGATCAGCAGCACGAGGAACATGATGGTGGCGACGGCCGCGCCGTAGCCCGCCCGCTGGTTCACCCAGGATTCGCGATAGACCTGGTAGATCATGGTGGTGGTGCCGGTGCCGATGGGCCCGCCGCGGGTCATCACGTTGATGAGGTCGAAGACCTGCAGCGAGTTGAGCAGCACCGTGATCGACAGGAAGTAGGTGGTGGGCCGCAGCTGCGGCAGCAAAACCCGGGTGAAGGTGGTCCAGCGGCCGGCGCCGTCGATCTCGGCGGCCTCCATCAGGTCGGCCCGAACCCCTTGCAGCGCCGCCAGATAGATGACGAAGCTGTAGCCCAGGTTCTTCCAGATATAGGTGACCGTGATCATGAACAGTGCCCAGTGCGGGTCCTGCGCGAAGTCGGGTGAGTGGATTCCCATCCGCTGCAGCAGGTCCGGGATCAGGCCGAAGCCGGGGTCGAAGATGAACTGGAAGCCCACGCCGATGGCCGCGCCGGAGATGACGTACGGCGCGAAGATGGCGGATCGAACCACATTGCGCCCGAGCAGCTTGCGGTCCAGCAGCAGCGCGAGGGCCAGGCCCAGGATCATGCTGCCCAGCACCGCGGCGACGGTGAACACGACGGTATTGCCGACGATCTGCCAGGAGTCGTCGCGCCCGAACCATTCGGTGTAGTTGTCGAATCCGACCCAGTTCAGGGTGGTCGCGGAGATGTTCCAGTCGGTGAAGGACAGTCGCACGTTGTCGATCAGCGGCCGATAGACGAACAGCCCCAACAGGATCAGGTTGGGCGCGACCAGGACGGTGAACAGCGCGTAGTCCCGCCAGGGTCTGTTTCGCCACCCGCGCCCGGGGGGCGTCGGGAGTACTCGTTCGGGCCAAGATCGCACCCGCGCAGCCTTGCGGCCCTTGGCAACTGATTGGTTAATTCCAGATGGTAGCTCGCTGAACTGTCGGTCGGCTCCCGCCACCGACTGTTCACCGGTCACACCACCGAGGGGCGCGGACATGCGCCGAATCGTACGACCGCCCAAGATGTTTCGAGGCCAAAACAATATGAACGGTTAGCCAATAGAAAACAGCGAGGGCCGCGCTCGATTCGAGCGCGGCCCTCGCATTCAGGGCTGGATCAGTTCCAATCGCCCCAGCCGTCGCCGGTGTTCAGCGTGCCGCCCGCGGTGTTCTGCACGATGACCGGGTCACCCTTCTGCACGTTCTCCTGGAACCACTTGGCGTCCTCGGTGGACACGTTCAGGCAGCCGTGCGAGGCGTTCGAGACGCCCTGCTGCGCCAGGCTCCACGGGGCGGCGTGCACGAAGATGCCGCTGTTGGACATGCGGGTCGCGTATTCGACCTCGAGCTTGTAGCCCTCGGGTGCGGTGGTCGGCACGCCGTAGGTGGACGAGTCCATGATCATCTTGCGGTTCTTCTCGCTGACGATGTAGGTCCCGTTCGGGGTCTCGTGACCCTTCTTGCCCATGGAGGTGGGCATGGTCTTCACGACCTCGCCGTTGCGGGTCACGGTGATCGTGTGGGTGGTGTCGTCGGCGGTGGTGATGAACTCGTCGCCGATCGTGTAGGCCACGTCGGTGCCACCGGCCTGGACGGTCACCTTGGAGCCGGCGGGCCAGAAGTTCTCGGGCCGCCAGCGGACCTGCTTGTCGCCCATCCAGTAGAAGTGGCCGTTCACCTTGTTGGTGGAGGTGATGCGGATCGACTTCTCGGCGGCCGCGTGGTCGCCGACCGGGTCCTTGAAGTTGATGATGACGGGCATGGCCACGCCGACCACGTCACCGTCGCCGGGGCTGATGTTCGGGGCCGCGAAGTTGGCGGGCGGAATCGGCGCCTTGGCGTTCGGGTCGGTCGGCAGCGAGCCCGGCTCGGGCTGCGGCATGACCGCGGAGGGGGTGCCCGGAATGTCCGGGCCGCCCGGCCATAGCGGAGTCGCTGAGGCGGGTGCTGCCACCACTGCTCCGGTTGCCGCGATGGCGGCAAGGGCGATCAGTCCCGTCTTTCGATACCGGGTATGGCGCACAGCTTGGTCCTCTCAGATCTTTGTTCTTCACGCAGAACGCGGGCGCACTTCACCCGCAGTAGTCCCAACCCCGCGTCCATTACTACAGCGATCTGTCGAGTGCGCCAACCGCCTTCTGCGAGTTATTCATACCGACTGCTAGGTGTTCGCTCAGTCACAACACCGCGGGTCGGTTCCTCGCCGGGTGTGTATGCGCCGATGGCGGCGGCGATTCACCGAAAGTGACACCGGTACGGCCGCTTTCGGAGTGATTGCTTCCCAAAACCTACTTGTGATCGAAATCACCGACGGCGCTTCACGACTCGACGATGTCGAACGTGATGGCGCGCCGCGGTCCGACTGTGATGGTGTGCGGCACCGACGTCGGCGCGCCCCCGCGCACGAAGCGCGGCGTGAGCCGCATCCGCACCCCGTTCAGCATGGTTGCCAGCACGATGCGCAGCTCGTAATCGGCCAGGGTGGCGCCGATGCAGCGCCGGTGACCGCCCCCGAACGGCGCGTACTCGAACGGGCCGTATTTGCGCTCGAGGAACCGTTCGGGCCGGAAACGCCGTGGTTCCGGCCACACCGCGGGATCGGTGTGCAGCAGGTGCATCGACACCCCCATGGTGTCCCCCGCGGCCAGCGGCTTGCCGAGCAGCGCGAAATCACCTGCGAGCCTGCGCAACACGATCGGCACCGGCGGATGCAATCGCAGCGTCTCCTGGCAGACCGCGTCCAGGTAGGGGAGCTTCATCAACTCGGCCGGATCGGGATCGGTTCCGGAGCCGGTCAATTCGTCGCGCAGCCGAGCCAGCGTGTCCGGTTCCCGGTGCAGCCGGTACAGCGCCCACACCAGTGCGGTGGCAGTGGTTTCGTGCCCCGCCACCAGCAGCGTGCGCAACTGCTCGCGCAGATCGGTGTCGCTGATGGCGTCACCGTCCTCGTAACGCGTATCCAGCAGCAGCGCCAGCAGATCCGTGCCGCCGCCCCCGTGCGCGCGCCGCCGCGTCACCTCGGCGTCGACGAGTTCGTCGAGCCGGTCCCGCGCCGCGGCGAACCGCTCCCAGCCGGTCAGCCCGAACATGTTGCGCCGCAGGCCCGGAGCCAGGAACAGCGTGCTGCCGAAGGATTCCAGGAAGGCGGTGGTGGCGGCGGTGTACTCGGCGCGCCGCGCGGGCTCGTCGATGCCGAACACGGCCGCCAGGATCACCCGCAGCGTGAGTGCCCGGGCCGCCGCGCGGGCATCGACGCGGGTGCCCGGCCGCCACGGCGTCCCGGTGCGTTCGCCATCCAATTCGGCGCGGGTGGCGTCGCGAATGACGGTGCCGTAGGCGCTGATTCGATTGCGGTGGAAGGCGGGCGCGAGCAGGGCGCGCTCGCGCCGGTGCCGCTCGCCGCGGGCCAGGATGAGTGAGGCCGCGCCGACCATCGGCTCGATCGGATTGGGCAGCGGCGGTTCCAGCAGATCCATGGGCGCGCGGAACAGTTCCCGCGCACCCGCGGCGGTGCCGGTGAAGAGAACCGAACCGAGCGTGGGCATGCGCACTCGGAAGGGATCGCCGTCGCGGGCGCGCCGCCAGGTGACGTACCGCTCCAGGATGTCGGTGCTCATGGCTTCCTCTACGGGTGCCCGGATGAAATGGTTCGCAGCCTTGATTCGATCTTCTGGGTGCCCGTGGTGTACTCATGGGCGCACAACTCAAACCTGTTTGTTTCGAAATATAGGACTCGCCCGTGTTGCGTCAGCAGCTTTCCGTCCGGATCGTCGTGCCCGCGATCTCCGCCGTCGCCGCCCTGCTGCTCGCCGGCTGTGGGAGCACCGTCACCGGCCATCCGACGGCCGCCCCCGGCGATATCGTGCTCCCGACCACGACCAAGACCCCCGGGAACACGCCCACCAAGCCCGGCAAGCCCGGTGCGCCGACCACCACTCCGCGCGCGGATCGCGGTGGCAAGACCGACTTCCACGCCTCGATCGGCGACTGCGTGAAGCTGGGCGGCACCACCGAGAACGCCACCATCGACAAGGCGGTGTGCGGCAGCCAGGACTCCAACTACAAGGTGACCGGCAAGGCCCCGAAGAATGCCCAGTGCGGCAAGGACTCCGACCAGGTCTACTACGAGACCCTCAACGGTTCCGAGACCGGCGCGCTCTGCCTGACCATCGACTGGGTGGTGGGCGACTGCATGGAGGTCGGCGGCGACACCGCGCACCGCATCCCGTGCACCAGCAAGACGGCCACCGAGGGCGTGAAGGTGGTGTCGATCGTGCAGCACAGCACCAGCGTCGACGACTGCCCCGACGGTGACCAGGGCTACGTCTACGACGATCGCAACTTCGTCGTCTGCGTGAATACGCTCTAGAACGGCGTCGAAACGCTCCAGGACCGGTACGACGGACAGCGGCGGTGATTCTCGAATCACCGCCGCTGTCCGCATTTCTCGCCTCGGATGACCGAGGGCCGGGTCAGACGGGACGGTAGCCCGCGCCGACACCGCCCCGTGCGTTGACGTCATCCATGATCGCGCTCATATTGGTGCCGACCTCCGGGCCGAAGCAGGCCACCGCCAGGTAGGCGTTGACCATGCCGACCAGGGTGGTGCCGACGACGACCGGCGCGCCGGAATCGCCCTCGACGACGCACATCTGGCTCCAGGTCTCGACATTGGTGTCGAAGACGTCGCCCCACGCGACGCCGCAGGTGTTGCCGGTGGTCCGGCCCTCCTTGCAGACGATGGTGGGGAAGCTCGCCGGACCGCCCATGCCGGTGATGGTGACGCCGCCGATCCGGTTGACCGGGATGACCCGGTTCGGATCGAACTGGATGACGGCGTAGTCCAGATCGTGGTTGGAGTACACGAACTGCCCGATCTGCCCTGCGGCCCGGTCCTTTTCGGCCCAGACCTTGGAGCCCGCGTCGCCGCAGTGACCGGCGGTGAGGCCGACCAGGCGCCCCGCTCCGTCGTGACCGATCGTGGTGACGGTGCATTCGTATTGATCGTCGATGATGATCCCGGAGCCGCCGCCGATGACGGCGCCTCCGTCGGCATGAGCGGCTCCGGCGCCGGCGAGCACGGTGCCGATAGCGACGGCGAGCACGCCGGTCGCCCCGGCCAGTTTGTTGATCATGTCCCTCCAGGTGTCGGAAACCGCACGAATCGCAACCTGCGGTTACACATCCTGTCAGTATTCGGGCCCGGTTGGCGGTTGTAGTGCCTTGTGTTGCCGAGCCGTGTCCTGCTGGGCTTCGCGGCACTTACCTAGTTGGATGGGTATATCGGGACAATGCGCAATGGCTATCGAATTCCGATAAATTTAGTCCTGCAAATTGTTGCCGGTAGGTGTTCGCATCTTCCGGTGGATAGTCGAAAACTAGAACAAGTTCTAGATATCTGCCAGGTTCTTTTGCACGAAAACCAACCCTGATGTGGCTGTTCACAGCCATAGCGTGAATGTGATCCGGCTCTATGATCGGAACCACAATCGGTGGTGTGTTTTTCCTAACTCCGTAGTAGGGTGCGTCAAGCAAACAGTCGCCGGAGGCGGGTAACTCCGGCGTCGAGAGGGGTAGTCAGTGCAGTCGACCACGATCCCGGGGGGACCGGGGAGTCCACCGCCGGCGTCACGGATGAATACGGCAGTGGATTGGGCCAAGGGGTACTGGCGGGACCATCCGAAACGGTCGCTGGAAACCGGCGGCCGCATGATGGTGATGGGTGTCGCGGCGGTCACCGAGCTCTTCGTGGCCATCTTCCGCAGGCGCTTCCCCTACGGTGAGTTCGTCCGGCAGTGCGCCTTCATGGCCAATGTCGCCGCCGCCCCCACCCTGCTGGTCGCCATTCCGATCGGCGTCATCGTCTCGATCCAGGTGGGTTCGGTTGCCGGACAGGTCGGTGCGACCTCGTTCATCGGTGCGGCCAACGGCCTGGGCATCATTCAGCAGGGCGCGCCGCTGGTCACCTCGCTCATGATCGCCGGAGCGGTCGGTTCGGCCATCTGCGCCGACCTCGGCTCGCGGACCATCCGCGAGGAGATCGACGCCATGAAGGTGATGGGCGTCGACCCCATGCGGCGGCTGGTGGCCCCCCGCCTCGGCGCGGCCATGCTGGTCTCCGTACTGCTCTGCGGCTTCGTGGTTTTCGTCGGCTTCCTGACCGGCTACGTCTTCAACATCTTCGCGCAGAACGGCACGCCGGGCTCCTACATCGGGACCTTCTCGTCCTTCGCCGTCACGGCCGATCTGATTGCCGCCCTACTGAAGTCGCTCATCTTCGGCCTGCTCGCGGCCATCATCGCCTGCGACTCCGGGCTCAATGCCAAGGGCGGCCCGGGCGGTGTCGCCAACGCGGTGAACACCGCCGTGGTCATGTCGGCGGTCATGCTCTTCGGCGTCAATCTGATCATCACGCAGCTGTACAACTCCTTCTTCCCCCCAGCGATGGTCTGAGCCGTGTCAGCTACTTACGTACCGCCGCTACTGCGGCCGTTCACACGCATCAAGGGCGCGGCCGGATGGCCGCGCGACTGGCTGGCGCGCATCGGCCACCAGGTCTTCTTCTTCCTACGCTCGATCGGCTCCATGCCGATGGCGTTCAAGCAGTACCCCAAAGAGGTGTGGCGGCTGCTGTCCGACGTCACCTGGGGAAACGGCAATCTCGTGGTCGGTGGCGGCACCATCGGCGTGGTGCTGATCCTGTCGGCGTTCGGCGGCATGACCGTCGCCATCCAGGGCTACACCTCGCTGAACCTGCTCGGGTTGAGCCCGCTGACCGGTGCCATCTCCGCGTTCGCCACCACGCGTGAGCTCGGGCCCATGCTGGCCACGGTCGCGTTCGCGGCGCAGGCGGGCTGCCGGTTCACCGCGCAGCTGGGCGCCATGCGCATCTCCGAGGAGATCGACGCGCTGGAATCGGTTGCCATCCGGCCGCTTCCGTACCTGGTCAGCACCCGCATGATCGCGGCCATGATCGCCATCGTGCCGCTGTACTGCCTGGCGCTACCGCTGGCCTACATCTCCTGCTCGTTGACCGTGTCCCTGGTGGGCGGTACCGCGACAGGCACCTTCCAGCACTACTTCTATCAGTTCCTGATCCCCCACGATGTGCTGTACTCACTGCTGAAGGCGATCATCTTCGTCGCGATCACCACCTTCATCCAGTGCTACTACGGGTATTTCGCCTCCGGCGGCCCGGAGGGCGTGGGTGTGGCCGCTGGGCGCGCGATCAAGTACTGCATCATCGCGGTCGTCTTCGCCGACCTGTTCATGACCTTGGCGATCTGGGGGGTCAACCCCGGTATCCGGATCTCGGGATAGGGGGCGCACACGATGATCATCGATCCGAGCGGGCGCGGACCGACGATGCGGCAGCTGCTCATCGCCGGTATCTGCGGCCTCACCGTCATGGCCGTCATCCTGGGCTTCCTGATGGCGCGGTACAAAGGCTACTTCGTCGAAAAGGTCAACGTCACCGCGAATCTCACCACCACCGGTGACGGCCTGCCGGCCAACGCGGACGTGAAGTTCCGCGGCGTGCTGGTGGGCGCGGTCAAGGATGTGTCGGTGGCCGCCAAGGGCGAGCTGCAGCAGGTGCACATCGAGATGAAGCCCGAGTACACCTCGGGCATCCCGGCCAATGTCACCGCGCGCGTGGTGCCGTCCAACCTGTTCGCCGTCACCTCGGTCGAACTGGTCTACAACGGAGCCGATTCCGCGCACATCAAAGAGGGCTCGCAGATCGCGGAGGACACCTCCAAGGGCACCATCGCCCTGCAGGACACCCTCACCACGGTCCGCAACATCCTCGGCAAGCTGGATCCGGTGCAGCTGGGCCGGGTGCTGGGCACCCTGTCCTACGCCCTCGACGGCAGCGGCCGGATGCCCGGCTCCACCATCGAGCGTGTCGACACCTGGCTCGCCGGGGTGCGCGGGGCGGTCCCGGATGTGGGCGGCTTCCTCGACGACTTCTCCACCTCCTTCCGCGCGCTCAACCAGTCCGCGCCGGAACTGATGGGCGTGCTGCAGGATTCGGTCAAGACCGCGCAGACCATCTCCGACCGCCGGGCCGAGCTGACCGCACTGCTGGCCGGGACGTCCAACACCATCGACAAGGTGAACGGCCTCTTCGCCCGCAACCCCAATGTCGGTAAGGACGTCACCAATGGCACCAGCGCCCTGTTCGGCGCGCTGTCGGACAACCCGGACGCGATCCCGCAGGCCATCGCGAACCTCAACGACTCGGTTCGCAAGCTGGGCTCGACGTTCCACTGGGGCACGCAGAACCAGATGATCTGGAACCTGGGCATCACGTTCACGCCGTACAAGCCGTACACCCGCGAGGACTGCCCGCGCTACGGCGAGCTGGCCGCGCCCAGCTGCGACACCGCGCCGCTCACCTCGGATCCGGGCACGCTGCCGGACTCGTTGCGGCCCAGGTCCATCGACGCCGCGGCGGGTCTGCCGATCACCGCGCCGCCGCCGGGCTTCCCGCTGATCCCGGGCGTGACCGTCACGGGTACGCCCTCGACCGGTGAGGCTCCGAAGCAGCCGGGCAATGACCCGCTCGCGGGCACCCCGCTGCAGGGCATGTTCCCGAACCTGGTTCCCGCGGCCCCGGCGAGCCAGCCGGGGGCCCCGGCGACCGGCAAGGACATCGCCCTCGGCGGTGACGACGCCATCACCGCGATGCTCGGCCGACGTCCCACCGCGGCGGAATACCTGCTGCTGAGCCCGATTCTGAAGGATGCGACCGTGCACCTGACGCAGAGCGAGGCCGGCCGATGAGCATTCGCAAACCGCTGATCGGCTTCGGCATCTTCGCGATCGTGTCCGTCCTGGTGACCGCGGTCATCTGGAACACACTGGCCCGCACCGTGCAGGGGTCCACCAACACCTACTCCGCGACCTTCACCGATGTGCTGGGACTGCGTCCGGGCGACGACGTGCGGATGGCCGGCGTGCGCGTCGGCAAGGTGAACAAAATCGAGCTGGACAGCAAGAACCAGGCCAAGGTGACCTTCATCGTGCAGCGCGATCAGACGCTGTTCGGCGACACCAAGGCGCTGGTCCGCTACCAGAACCTCATCGGTCAGCGGTATGTCGCGCTGACCCCGCCGGTCGCGGGCAAGCCCAAGACCGGTGATCACGTGGCGCTGAAGAACAATGGCGTGATCCCGATCGAGCGCACCGAGCCGTCGTTCGACGTCTCGGGTCTGCTCAACGGTTTCCAGCCGCTGTTCCAGGTGCTGCAGCCGGAGCAGGTGAACAACCTGTCCAACACCTTCATCCTGGCGTTGCAGGGCGACAATGTCTCGTTGAGCGCGTTCATCACCCAGGCCGCCGCGGTGGCCTCGGACTTCGAACGCCGCGACGGGATCCTCTCCGACGTGATCACCAATCTGTCCAGCGTCATGTCCGGCCTGGCCAAGCGCGGCGACGAACTGGAGACGCTGGTCACCCAGACCCGCGCCCTGATCGGCGGCCTGTACGCCCAGGGGCAGTCGCTGCAGGCGTCCACGGTCCAGATCGCCGACGCCACACTGGGTCTGGTCGACATGTTCGGCAAGATCCAGCCCAAGCTGGTGGCGGCGCAGGCCTCCAGCAACGACGCGCTCGCGTTGCTGCTGGCCAACGGCCCCAAGCTGGACCAGGCCGCGGTGGATCTGCCCGGCATCCTCTCCGATGTCGGCAAGTTCACCCAGAACGGCGCCTACGCCAATGCCTACCTGTGCGGCCTGGATGTCTCGCTGTACGGTGTCCTCTTCCCGCGCGGTCTGTTCTCGCAGATCGGCGGCAACTCCCACTCGGCGGTGTGCCGGCCATGATGTCGAAACTCAAGTCCCGCTTCAATTCCAACCGCAATTTCTGGCTCGGCGTGCTCGGCGCCGCGGTGATCGTCGGGCTGCTGATGGGCTCCTCCATCTACAAGTCGGTCGGCATCGGCACCAAGAGCGTCAAGGCGGAGTTCGTGCAGACCGCCGGCATCAAGGTCGGTGACAAGGTGGACGTCTCCGGCGTCCCGGTCGGCACCGTCTCGGCCGCCGAGCTCGAGGGCGACCACGTGCTGATCACCCTGAGCGTCAACGACGATGTGAAGCTCGGCCAGGACGCCAAGGCCTCGATCAAGATGGCGACCCTGCTGGGCGCGCGCTACGTCGACCTCGTCCCGGGTGACGGCAAGGGCCTGAAGGGCAACCGGATCCCCAAGTCCAACACCGTGGTTCCCTACAACCTGGCCGACGTGGTCCAGGAGGGCACGCCGAAGTTCGAGGAGCTCGACACCAAGAAGCTGGCGGACTCGCTCAATCTGATCAATCAGCAGATGGGCGACACCCCCCAGATGACGGTGCAGGCCCTCGACGCCATCGGCGCGCTGGCCAAGACCATGAACAACCGCAAGGACCAGGTCGACCAGCTGCTCAAGGATCTGGACAAGGTCACCAAGATCCTCGGTGACAACCGCAACAGCGTGCTGCTGGTGATCACCCAGGGCGAGGCCATCGCCAACCGGGTGATGGAGCGGCAGGGCCTGCTCAAGAGCCTGCTGGACAATATCTCCACGCTCAGCAAGCAGTTGCAGCAGATCGGCGCGCAGAACGACAACCGGTTCGGCCCGACGCTGACGCAGCTCAACACCATGGCCGAGGGTCTGCAGAAGAACAAGGACAACCTGGATCGGCTGCTGTCGATCATGCCGCCGGCCGTGCGGCAGTTCAACAATGTCTTCGGCAACGGCAACTACGGTGAGGTCGCGCTGCCCTGGCTGTTCCCGGACAACTGGTTGTGCTTCGCGCAGGTGAACGAGGGGTGCCACCCATGATGCTGAAACGAATTGCCCAGGCGGCCATGGTCGGTGTGGCGGCCGCCGCCGTCGGCTCGTGCTCGCTCGTTCCGCTCGGCGTGAAGGACGCCGCGGGTCAGACCCAGCACTTCACCGCCGACTTCCTCAATATCGCGGGCATGTTCGAGGGCAACCCGATCACCGTGCTCGGCCTCGAGGTGGGCCGGGTCGACAAGATCGTGCCCAAGGGTCAGTACGTCGAGGTCCACATGACCGTGGACAAGGGTGTCGACATCCCGAAGAACGTTCAGGCCGCGCTGGTTTCGCCCTCCATCGTGACCGACCGGCACATCGAGCTCACCCCGCGCTACACCGGCGGTGACAAGCTGCGCGACGGCGCGCACCTGACCACCCAGCAGACCAAGACCCCGGTCGAGCTGGACACCATGATCAAGACCATCGACTCGTTCGCCGCCGCGCTGAAACCCCAAGAGGGACAGGACGGCATCGGCCCGCTGTCGGGCCGGGTGCTCTACCCGATGATGAACGGCAACGGCGAGAAGATGCGCGATGTGCTCAACTCGCTGTCCGGCGCCCTGAAGACGGGCCTGGACAACAAGGACGCCATCTCCACCATCATCATCAAGCTGAACGAGCTGACCACCATGCTCGCCGAGAACGACGATTCGGTGCGCGGGTTCAGCAACAAGATCACCCAGATGACCGGGCTGCTGTCCGACCAGGCCCCCGGCCTGCAGGCCACCCTCGATCAGCTGAACGCCTTCCTGGCCAACACCAGTGGCGCGTTCTCGCAGTACTCCGATCAGCTCAACGGCACCCTCACCGGGCTCACCGCGGTCACCAAGCAGCTGCGCGACAACGCGGCCGGGGTGACCGAGGTGGTCGACGTGACGCCGCTGCTCATGCAGAACCTGGACCGCTCGGTCAACCGGCAGGGCAACTTCATTCGCCTGCACGGCCTGATCGGCACCGCGCTCTCGGGTGAGATCGTCAGCCTGTTCTGCGAGCGTGTGCAGATGAAGGCGGACGGCTGCCGGACGGGCAAGATGGAGGACTTCGGACCCGACTTCGGTCTGATGGCGGCGGCGCTGGGGATGACCAAATGAGTAATCGAATGTCGGCCCTCTGGGGTGAGCGCACGGGCCGCCGGGCGCGGCGCGCGATCGTCGCGGTCGCGGTCACCGCGACGGCCGTGGTGGCGTCGGGCTGCGGTGTCACGGTGGAGAGCCTGCCGCTGCCCAAACCCGGTCCGGGCAGCGATACCTACACGATTCACGCGGCCTTCGACAATGCCCTGAACCTCCCGGACCAGGCCAAGGTCAAGATCGGTGGTTCCGACGTCGGGGTGGTCACCAAGATCACCACCAAGGACTTCAAGGCCAATGTCGACCTGGCCATCCGCAAGGACATCGAGTTGCCCCAGGGCAGCACGGCGGAACTGCGGCAGGCCACCCCGCTCGGCGACGTCTTCGTGGCGGTGTCCAAACCCAAGACCCAGCCCGGCGCGGAGATGCTGAAGGACGGCGGCCGGATCGAGAACACCTCGGCCGGCGCCACCGTCGAAGAGCTGCTGATCTCGGTCTCGTTGCTGTTCAACGGCGGTGGCATCGCCAGCCTGTCCAAGCTGACCTCCGAGATGGACTCCATCGTCGGCGGCCGCGGGGAACAACTCGGCCACGTGCTGACCCAGATGACCAGTGTGATGGCCAGTCTCAACAAGAACAGCGCGCGCGTCGACAATGTGCTGTCCGGCTTCAGTGCGCTGGCCAACACCATCGAGGCCAATCACCAGCAGCTCGGCCAGGTGGCCGACAGCCTGCCCGGCATGATCGGCGCCATCGCCGAGAACAACCAGGCCATCGGCGATCTGCTCAACAAGATCTCGACGACCAGTGCGGCCCTGGGTGATTACGCGAACACCACGTCGGACTCGCTGGGCAGTCTGCTCGACAACCTGAACCAGCTGATGTCGGCGCTGGCCCGGACCGATCAGACGCTCGGCCCAGCGCTGGACGCGCTGCACGACATCCGGCCCAAGGCCGACGCCTCCTTCAAGGGCGACACCCTGGCCGTCGGCGCCACCCTCACCATGCTCGATATCGGCCTGCTCACCGACCCGGCCAACAGCAAGTTCCCGGACCTGAAGGACCTCAACGATTTCGGCGGCAGCCTGATCCAGGTCCTGCAGATCATCTACGGCCGGATCAACGGGGGACACCGATGAACTGGGTATCGCGACACAAGAACCTGGTGTCCAATGCCGCGCTGGTGCTGATCCTGCTGGTGGGCGCGTCCTACCTGGCGATCAGCGTGATGCGGGTGAACCCGCTGCGCGAAACCTACACGGTGACGGTCAATCTGGACCGTTCCGGCGGGTTGCAGGCGGGCAATGACGTGACCCTGCGCGGCTTCCGGGTCGGCAAGGTCGACGACATCAAGCTGATCGACAACGGCGCGGCCATCGCGGCCACCGCCGAGATCGACAAGAAGTACTCCATTCCCGCGGACACCGTGGTCGCGGTGGGCGCGCTCTCCGGAGCGGGCGAGCAGTACATCGACTTCCGCCCGAACACCGAGAGCGGCCCGTTCCTGCACAACGGCTCGCTGGTGCAGTTCGATCCGGCCAAGGTCAAGACGCCCACCCCGGTGTGGTCGGTGCTCGACAACGCCAGCGCCCTGATCGCGCAGGTGGATCCGGACAAGTTCAGCGTCGTCCTGACCGAGCTGGACACCGCGTTGTCCGGCGGCCCGGACCAGCTGCGTTCGCTGATCAACGCGGTCAGCATCGCCACCAAGGGTCTCGACGATCTGCTCCCGCAGACCACCAACCTGCTCAAGAATTTGCAGGTCATTTCCGGCACCACCGCGCTCGCGCAACCGGACCTGGGTACGCTGACCCGTAATTCGAGTGTGTTGTTCAACCAGTTCAACGACGCGAATGCCGAACTCCAGAAGATCCTGGAGCAGGCCCCCGGCCAGATGCGGGACCTCGGCGCGGTGCTGGACCGGACCGCGGACCCGATGACCAGCCTGGCCACCAACTTCGCGGCCATCACCAGGGCCGCGCAGCTGCGCGCGCCGGCGCTGCGGGCACTGTTCCCGTCGCTGGTGATCGGTACCTCCGCCATGGGTGTGCCCGCGCACGACGGCGAGTTCTACACGATTCTCGATATCTGGCCGCGGTCCTTCTGCGACTACGTCACCAAGAAGGTGCGGCCGGATGCGGCCACCGAGAACACCTTCCCGCGGTGGGCGGGCTACTGCCAGAACCCGCCGCAGGACCAGCAGATCCGCGGATCGGCCAACGCTCCGCGACCGGACGTGCCCAACAACGGCGCACTGCCGCCCGCGGGCGCGGATCCGAACGAGCGGACCCTGCCGCCGGTCAAGTGAGGCCATAACCAACACGGTGCGTCCGCAGCGCACCGGGAAAGTGATCGATAGATGTCGGACGACGCTGCCCAGGACAAGAAAACCGAAGACGATTCGATCGCCGAGGCCGCTAGCCAGGGCAACGCCGAACAGGTCACCGAGCCGGCCGCCGCCGAGCCGAAGGCGAGCGAAACCGCCGAGCCGAAGGCGAGCGAAACCGCCGAAACGGTGGTGATCAGCAAGGACGCCGAGCCGAAGGCGAGTGTGGACGCCGAGGCCGCGGCGGGCTCCGAGTCGCCCGCCGACCCGAAGGCGGGCGGCAAGTCCGGCCTGCTGTCCGCCGTGCCGGTGCCGCTGGTCGCGCTCGGCGCCCTCGGTGTGGTGGCGGTGGCCGCGATCGCCGGTGCGGCCGGATTCTGGTGGCAGTCCCACGACCGCGCCCAGCAGCTCGACGACCGCGACAACGCCACCTCGGCGGCCTGCGGTTTCGTACGCACCCTCACCGCGTACGACGAGAAGTCGCTGCCCGACTTCGCCGCCCGGATGAAGGCGCAGATCGCCGACGGCGGCGAGTTCGCGCAGAGCTTCGATCCGGTCGCCTCCGACCTGCAGGATCTACTGATCAAGCAGCACGCCAAGGCGACGCTGGGCATGCTGCGCTGCGCCTACGAGTCCGGCGACGCGAACAAGGCGACCATCCTGGTGGACGTGCTCCAGACCGCCAGCAACGATCTGCACGCCCAGCCGGTCGTGCTGCCGCTGCCCTCCTACGTCGAGCTGGAGAAGAAGGGCGACAAATGGCTGGTCACCAAGTACCGCACGGTCTATGGAAACGATGACAGCGCCATCCCCGGCGCGGGTGGCGACAAGCAGGGCGTCCAGCCCTCGGGCCAGGCGACTCCCCCGGCGCAGCCCGCGCCGACGTCCGCGGCTCCCAAGCCCGGCAACTGAGTAGTTCGCCACAGCGCGAAAAGGGCCCGCCCCCGGATCTTTCCGGAGGTGGGCCCTTCTGGTTGTATCGCGGCGTTATCGTCGCAGGTAGGCGCGCTGCATCGGGGTCCTCGGGGCTGTTCTCAGAACAGTGTGAGTGCCTCGGTGACAGGCGCTTTGGCGGCGGCGGCCCGGCGGCGCGGGGTGGCCGGTGCGGAATGCGCGGTCGCGCCGATCTTCTCGGCCGGTTCCGCGGGCGCGGTCACCGGCAGCGGCTCGGTCTTGGGTTCCACGACCGGGATCGGCGCGGTGGGCGGATCGAAGGGCTCCGGCTGACCGGCATCGGAGTCGGTGGTCTGCCCGGTGGCGGCGGCCTGGCGGGCCGCCTGTCCGGCCAGGGTGTCGGCCTGTTCGTTGAAGTAGTTGCCGACGTGGCCGCGCACCCAGCGGAACCGGACCGGACCGGGGCGGGTGGCGATGGCGCGATCGATCTGCTGGATCAGTTCGACATTCTTGACCGCCGCGCCGGTCGAGGTCTTCCATCCGTTGTTGCGCCAGCCGTGGATCCACTCGGAGGCGCATTTGATGGCGTAGAGCGAATCGCTCTCGATGAGTAGGGGTTCGGCGCTCGGATGGGCCCGGACGGCCTCGAGTAGCGCGCGCAGTTCCGCGATCTGATTGGTGCCCGAGGGCCCGCCGCCGCTGGCCGAGCCGCCCGCGTGATTGACCCAGGCCCAGCCGATCGCCCCGCCCGGATTGCGCAGGCATGATCCGTCGGTGCTCACGATGATCATGCGGCCTACCCTACGCGATCCGGCCGACAAGATCGGTGCCGTGGAATTCCTCTATCTCCCTGCGCAATTGCGATTCGGTCTGCCGGACCGTGGCCTGCACCAATGCGGCCAGCGCCGCGGAGAGCAACTTGCCGGTGACACCGCGCGGCGCCCAGTATTCGGTCTCCGAGGTCAGCACCGCGCGTCCGTACCCGAGCGGGTCGAAGCGCAGGGTGATGACACAGAAGTTGGAGCACGCCGACGCCGGCTTCCCCTTCCGGCGTCGGCGCAGTGTGTACTCGATGACCGCGTTGCGGCGGTAGTCGGTGATCTCACACTCGATCGTGGGGTGCCACAGGCCGACGCGCAGCGTCGCGGCGAACACCGCTCCGAGACCATGGTCGGAATCCCCGACCGGCTCGAAGGCGGCCACGCCGAACGCCCAGTCCGGCACGAACTGATGGTTGTCCGTATATGTGAACGCGACTTCCACCGGTGCGCCGACATCACTCGCGTACTTGAAATGGCCCATAGGCTGCTCCCTGTCCCACGGCTGCCATCAAAAGTACTACAGCAATCCTATTTATTGAACGGAGTCGCCCAATCGATCCACGATGTACTCGGCGATCGGCAGCGCGGAGGTGGCCGCCGGGGACGGTGCGTTGAGCACATGCACCGAGCGCGGGGTGCGCTCGAGCAGGAAGTCGTGAGCCAGGCTACCGTCGCGCAGCACCGCTTGGGCGCGGATACCGGCCTCCCGTGGCAACAGGTCGGCGGCCGTCAACTCCGGGCAGTAGCGGCGGCATTCGGCCAGATAGCCGCGCTTGAACAGGGAGTTGCGCAGCTCCCGCAGCCCGGTGCGGACATTGGCGGCGGCCACCTTGTGAAAACCGCGGTAGCCCAGGATCTCCCGGGCGTCACGCAGATTCACGCTCCCCTTGCGGTACCCCTCGCGGGCCAGGCCGAGCACGGCATTGGGCCCGACGGTCAGCGCGCCGTCGATGGTGGGGCTCAGATGCACCCCCAGGAACGGCAATTCGGGATCCGGGATCGGGTAGATGAGGGTGTTCACCAGATCTTTGCGGTGCGGCGGCAGTTGGTAGTACTCGCCGCGGAAGGGCACGATGCGCAGATCGATGTCGAGTCGCGCCAGTCGCGCCATCCGGTCGGCCTGCAGGCCCGCGCACACCACCAGCCGCCGGGTCTGCCAGGTGCCGGGCGGACCGGAAATTGTTACCGCTGAGTCTGTTTCGGTGATGGCGGCGATCTCCGCGTTCAGGACGATCTCGCCCCCGGCCGCGCGCACGTCCTCGGCCAGCGCCCGGGTCACCTTGCCGTAGTCGATGATACCGGTGCTCGCCACGAACAGGGCCCCGACCCCGGTGATCCGCGGCTCCCGTCGCACCAGTTCGGCGGCGTCGAGCAATTCCACCTCGACCCCGTTGGCGACCGACCGCTCGTAGAGCGCGAGCATCCGCGCTTGCTCTGCCGCATCGGTGGCCACCAGCAGTTTTCCGCATTCCTCGAACGGAATGTGGTGTGCCGCCGCGAATTCCTTGGTCAGCTCCGCGCCGCGCACGCACAGCCGCGCCTTCAGACTTCCGGGCTCGTAGTAGATGCCGGAGTGGATGACCCCGCTGTTGTGCCCGGTCTGGTGCAGGCCCAGCTGTCCGGCCTTCTCCACCAGCAGCAGGCTCGCCCCCGGGTGACGCTGGAGAATGCGGCGCGCGGTCGCCACCCCGACGATGCCCCCGCCGATCACGCAGTAGTCGTACACACCGGAAGTCTCACACAGTGACGGTCGCGGAGTCTGCTCCGTGGACGACGTTCGTATCGGCCGCGGCCGGGACCGGATGCCGGGCGATCTGCAGGCCGTAGGTGCCCAGCGCCGGATCCGACAGGGTCAGCGTCACGTCGCCGCGGCTGTTCACATCGGTGCGCAGCCGGGTGTTGGCGGTCGGATCGGTGGTGATTCCCAGCTGCTGCCCGAGTGGCGAGTTCAGCAGCACGTCGGCCACGGTGGCGAAGACGTTGGTGTCGAGGGTGAGGGTCACCGTCTCGTGCTGAACCCCGGCCAGCTGCGCGCCCACATAGGTGGTGCCGAGCCGGAGCTGACCGGCCAGCGGCCGCGGCGTCTCGGCCGCGGGAGCGGTGCCCGGGGTGTGGTCCGGAATCACTTGCGCCACTGCGGAATCCAGCGGATATTTGCTGAAAAGCGAGGTCAGCGTGATCTTCTCGGCGATCGGCGCGCCGAGCTGGACGCCCGGCCGATCGGTCGCGGGGCCGGGCGCGGCGAGCGCCGGGCGTCCGGCCGGTGTGGTGGTCGTGAGCTTGCCGGGCCGCTGGGCCATCTCGTTGGCGATGTACGAGCCCGCCGCGACGGTCAGCCCGATGCTGGCCATGCTGGCGGTGACGATGGCGCTGTAGCGGATCACCTGGGCTGTTCGCCGGGTCGACCGGGCGGCCTGGGTCGCCAATTGATGCGACATGACTGGTGCGTCCTCTCCCTCTCCCCTGGGGCCCCCTGCGCAACGCAGACCCGCACCATTGAAAGTCGTACGCACGTCCAGATTACGGTGGCGGCGGGTACCACATGCCTGGGGTGAGACCAGGATCACTATCGAGAAAGGTTGGGCATCATCAGGTTTTCGGCAGCGAAAGCCTGGGTAAAAACTTGTTAGCGGCGAGCGCCAACTCGACTGCCATCGAAGAGACCTCCGGCCAACGGCGTCCGGTCGGCACCAGGCACGGCGCACCCAGGCTGGCGCTCGCTCGCTCCCTCCCGGTCGGTCGGGCATTGCCCGGACCGCTGGGAGAAAAGCCCCTGTGGGAATTGGGGATTCTGGTCGGAGGCCGGGATCGACGGCGGGTCAGGCGAACTGGCCCGCCGTTCTGCCGCTTCCGGGCGGACCGGCGAAGGCCTGGGCCAGGCCCAGCCATTCCAACGCCTCCTCGCCCCGCACCTCGAGAGCCAGATCGTCGAGATGGCGACGCTGGGTGACCAGCTGGCAGAAATCCCAGGCCGGACCGCTGATCCGCTGCGCGGCGTCGTCCGGGCCCCAGGTCCACAGACTGCCATCGGGCGCGGTCAGCTCGATGCGGAACTCCTCGGCGGGAGCGGTCTTGCCGTGCGTCATGTACGCGAAGTTCCGGGTCCGGACGCCGATGTGCGCGATGTGCCGCAGCCGAGCGGTGGGCTCCCGGGTGAGGCCGAGCGTGTCGGCCACGTCCTGGCCGTGCGCCCAGGTCTCCATCAGGCGGGCGGTGACCATGGAGGCGGGGCTCATGGGCGGGCCGAACCAGGGCAGTTTGGTCCCGGCCGGAACGGCGCGCAGCGCCTCCACCAGGGCGGCACGGTCGCGACGCCAGTCGGCGAGCAATTGCGGCGCAGGGGTTTTCGCGCCCTCCTCGGCGGCCTCGTCGACGAAGGTGAGGGCCTTCGGCAGCGCCGCCTGCACCAGCTTGTCGAATTCGGCCGCATCGGTGGCCGCGATGGCGGCGACCTGATCGGTCCAGTTCAGGTGGGCGATCTGGTGCGCGATGGTCCACCCGGCGGCGGGCGTGTCGCGCTCCCAGCCGGTCGGATCCAGGTCCGCGATCAGCCGATCGAGATCGGCGCATTCGGCGGTGAAGTCGGCGAGCAATGCCTCGAGATCGGCCACGGGCCCAGCATCGCAGCCGTCCCGGAAAAATGCAAGCATGCGTGCTTGATTTCCTGGGCTGCCGGAGAGTTGCTCCGAAAGGGCTGTCTACCAGCCGAAAAGGATCAGATGCACGGCCCCGACCACCAGGCCCAGGGCGGCGCCGTGGAGATACAGCAGCCAGGCGTCCTGCTCGACGGAGGCGTAGAACATCTCCATGAACTCGCCCGGCGTGAGCTGCTGCAGCTTGCGGGCCGCGAACTCGTCGATCTTCTTGGCCTGCGCGGCCGCGAATTCCGGATCGTCGGCCAGGCTCGGGGCCAGCCCTACCGCCGCGGTGGTCGCGCCGATCTTCAGATTGTCGAACTGCCGCTTGCCGAACACGGTCCGCACCACCGAGTGCGTCGGCCCGAGCTGGCGGTGGATCTCCTTGGCGATGAGCCGTTCCAGCAGCTGCCGGGTCTTGTCACCGTTGGGGCCGCTGAGCAGTTCGCCCGCCAGGTTCGGCAGGGTCAGCACCTGGTAGGCCAGGATGTGGGCCAGATCGGCGGCGGCCTCGGGCTGCCGCTTGGCCAGCAGCGCCTGCTTCCACAGGTACTTGTACCAAGGCTGGGGATCGCCCGGCTCGAACACCATCTTGACGGCGATGACATTGACCAGCACGCCGATGGTCGCGGTCGCGGACAGGATGACCAGCCACGGCGGGATCCAGCCCAGCACCGGAATGCTCTGGTGCACATGCATGTACAGCGCGAGCAGCAGGCCGAACGGCGCGCCCAGCAGGCCGATGCGGACCATGAACTTGAGTTCCGGTGCGGCGATGGTGGTGGTCAGGTCCTTGAGGATCTCCGGGTTCTCCCGCAGATACCGGATGACGAAGTCCTTGATGTCGATCAGCTGGTCGACATTGTCGCCGAGCTGGTCGAAGGCGGTCCGGGCCAGCGACGGCAGTTCGCGTTCGATGCGCTGGTAGAGCGCATTGCGCACGGACTTGGGCACCGCGCCCCACAGGTCAGGGTTCTCCTTGCTCATGATCTCGTCGACCATGCCCGGCACCTGTTTGCGGCCCACCTCGGCGATGTGGTCGGCGATGCCCTCGAGGTCGAGTTCGCGAATGAAGTCCTTGGGACTGCCGATCCGCATGATGGCCACGTCCACACAGATGCTGGCCATCTTCTCGGCGCGCGCGGGGATGAAGCCCTGGAAGCCGAGCTGCCTGCCGTCGCCGGAGAAGGTGGGCAGCACCTGGACGCGGCGCGGCAGGTAGGGGTAGAGGATCTCGAGGCCGGGCACCCGGAAACCCTTGAAGTAGACCGGCCAGAACAACATCAGCACGCCGGTCCAGTTGGTGAGCCAGCCGGCGATGGCGCTGAAGATGGGGAAGCTGATCAGATCGACCACGAGTTTGGACTGGCCCGTCAGTTGTTCCCAATCCAGGAACAGGCCCGAGGCCAGTGTCGTCATTGCGGGGTCCCCCTACGGCCGAGCTCGTGGTGAGAAATCAGATCCCCAACACTCTCATCGGTCCGAGTCGCTGTCAAAAGGTCCTGGCCTGGAAGAACGTGTCGTGTCGTGCCGGTGTGGGCGGGGTCATGGCGACGTACTCTGCGGCGGGTCCGGGAGTTCGGAATACTGGTCAACCGACCAGGGTGGTAGTCGGGGAGTCCAGGGTGACAGGCAGGGAGCAGAGTATGACCGTCGATCGTCGGGCCTTCATCGGCGGCACCGCCGCCGCGGCAATGGGCGGCGCCGCGGCGCTGACCGTGGGCGCGGCGCCCGCGCAGGCCGAGAACGCCCCGGCCGTCGGTAAATTCGCCTTCCCTGACGCGCAGCGGCTGCGCGTGCTCGTCACCGGCGACGCGGGCACCGGCGCGCGCCCGCAGTGGCAGGTCGCCGACGCCATGCGCGAACAGCATGCGCGCGACCCGTTCTCGCTCGCCCTCGCCCTCGGCGACAATGTCTACGAGCAGGGCCCGTGGGCCGACGACGACGCCCAGTTCGCGGCCAAGTTCGAGAACCCCAACCACGACCTCGACTTCCCCTGGCTCATGGTGCAGGGCAATCACGACAATTCCTCGATCCTGCCCGGCGATGGCGGCTGGCTGCTGCGCGGCGATCACGAGGTGGCCTATCACGCTCGCTCGGCCCGCTGGTTCATGCCGTCGCGCTATTACTCGGTGCGGGTTCCGCAGGAGAATCCGGTCGTCGAGTTCTTCGTGCTCGACCTGAATCCCGTCGCCGCTTACCTGCCCCCGCTCTTCCAGCCGTACTGGGCGGCCGACGGCCAGTTCATGACCGAGCAGGCGGCCTGGCTGGACCGCGCTCTCGACGAGTCCCCCGCGCCCTGGAAGATCGCCTGCACCCACCATCCGTACCGCAATAATGGGCCGCACGGGAACGCCGGCGAATACGACGGATTGACCATCGGCCCGATCGACGGCCGCCACGCGCGGGACTTCTTCGAGGCGCACGTGGTCGGCCGCTGTCAGTTCCTGCTGTCGGGCCACGATCATTCGCTGCAGGTGCTCGAACCCACCACCGCGTCGAAGGGCACCCGGCAGATCATCTCCGGCGCGGCCGCGAAATCCGTGCACGGCGAACCGTCCTCGGGCGGCGAGGGCAGCCCCAACGTCGCGCTCTACGAGAACTACAACGACCTGGGCTTCATGGTCCTGGACCTGACCCCCGCCTCAGCGGACCTGGGGGTCTACACCGTCGACCTCTCGAACGGCCAGTCCGCCAACGTCTTCCAACGTCGGCTCGGCTAGCCCGCACCAGGCACGCTCGTCGCCTACGGTTTCAGGACGATCCGGATCGGGTTGCCTTCCTTGGCCTCCAGGGCGTGCACGGCCTTGGGGGCGTCGGCGAGCGGCACCACGGCGCTCACCGAGCGCGCGAAGTCGATTCGTTGCAGCCCTTGGAGTTTCACCAGCTGGGTGACATGCTCCGGTGCGGACCCGTAGTGCCCGCGCAGCTGCTGCTGGAAGAAGCTGAACGCGGTGCCGCCGGTAATGGTGATCGGCTTGTCCGTCAGCCCGACCAGCACCAGGCGGCCCTGCGGTGCGAGGCAGGTGACCGCCTGTTCGCGCACCGGCGCCACGCCCGCGAAGTCGAAGGCCGCGGCCAGACCGGTGCCGCTGGCCTGGAAGATCTTGGCGCGCAGGTCCGGATCGGCCGGATCGAACGCCAGATCCGCGCCGAAGGACAGCGCGCGCTCACGGGCGGCGGGCAGCGGATCGATCGCGATGATGGGTGCGGCCCCGACCAGGCGCAATAACTGGATCCCGTGCGCGCCGAGCCCGCCGACACCCCAGACGCCCACGGCCTCACCGGCTTTCACCTCGGCGGTGGCGGTGATGGCCGCCCACGGCGTGGACACCGCGTCGGGGATGAAGCAGGCCTGTTCGAAGGGCAGTTCGTCGGGAATCGGGACCAGGGTGTCGACGCGGGCCAGGGTGTATTCGGCCCAGCCGCCGTCGTAGTCGACGCCGCGGGTGAAGGTGGCGCCGCCGCGCAGTTCGCCCGCCTGCAACAGGACTCGATCGCCGACCTTCGCGGTGGTGACCCCCGGTCCGAGGGTGTGGACGGTGCCCGCGACCTCGTGGCCGAGCGTCACCACGTCCCCGCGCAGGAACAGCGGGGTGAGGGTGCCGTCGATGAGGTGCACGTCGGACAGGCACACACCGGCGGCTTCGACCTTGACCAGCACGTGGTCCGGGCCGGGTTCCGGGATCGGCACCCGGTCCAGTTCGAGTCGGCGTTCGGGTCCCAGATGGAGTCGTGCGGCCAGCATCGTCATCGGATCATCGTAGGCCGATGTCGGTGAGTCCACGGTCGAGAAAACGGATCATCCAGACGAAACTCTGCTCGGCGTCGTCGCTCCACTGGAAGCCGTCGGAGGCCTGCAGGCTGGCGAAACCGTGGAAGGTGGAGCGCAGCGTGCGCAGCGCGTGCACCATCTCGTCGGCGCCGATGCCGTAGCCGCGCAGCACCGCCTCCATGGATTCCAGCAGCCGCGAACCCGATTGCAGCAGTGGGTCGTCCGGCCCGGTGAAGCGCGCGCCCACGGTGGCGGCGTACCGGCCCGGATGTTCGACCACGTAGCCGCGGAAGGCGTTGGCGAAGGCGGTCAGCGCGTCGCGGCCCGCGAGTCCGTGCATGGCGTCGCGGACCCGGGCGTCGAGTTCGGCCATGGCGAGCGCGGCGATGCCGTGCTGCAGATCGGCCAAGCTCTCGATGTGCTTGTACAGCGACGGCGTGCGCACTCCGAGCCGCTGCGCGAGCGCGCCCAGCGCCAGGTCGCCGAAGCCGACCTCGTCGGCGAGGGCGGCGCCGGCGGCGATGACGTCGGGCCGGTTCAGCCCGGCCCTAGGCATGGTGTTCCTTCAGGAACGGCAGCATCAGTTCGGCGGTGCGCTCGGCGGCCTCGAACTGCGGGTAGTGGCCGGTGCCCTCGATCAGGCCCAGGCTGCCCAGTCCGGCGGGCAGGGCGGCGACGATGCGCTGGCCCTCGGCCTCGGGGCTCGGGAAGTCCGGGTCGGCGGTGCCCATCAGGATGAGCGCGGGCCGGGTCACGTTGGGCACCTGGGCTTCCGCGTCGGCCGGGGTGGACTTGCCGCATTTCATGAACTCGGCCATGCGACCGGGCTCGTTCAGCTTCGCGGCCACCTCGCCCAGGTAGGTGTCGAGGTCGGCGGGCTGGGACGGCATGGCCACCCGCAGGTACTTCAGCCACTGCCCGATGCTCTTGAACATCATGGTCCCCATCAGCGGGACCATGCCGCGGCGGTGGCGCGCGTTGGTGAAAAGCGCTCCCACGTCGGCCTTCTGGGTGAGGGTGAAGGGGTTGATCTCCACGATCGCCCGCACCAGGTCCGGCCGCAGCGCGGCGGCGATGGTGGCCGAGCCGCCCGAGAGCGAGTGGCCCACCACGATGGCGGGGCCGCCGCCCAGCTTCTCGATGACGGCCAGCAGGTCGTGGGCGACATCGGTGCGGCTGATGGCCGCCTTGCCGGTCTCCGACGCCCAGTCCAGGCTGGATTCGCCGTGGCCGCGCATATCGGTGTTGACCACCCGGTATCCGGCCGCCGCCAGCAGCGGGGCGAGGCGCCGGTTCACGGTGCGGTCGATGCCCATCCCATGGGACAGCACCACCAGCGGGCCGGTGCCCTGCTCGTCGTATGCGATCCGGCCGCCGTCGATGTCCACGTACTGCGTCATGGTCTTGTCGCTCTCCGAGAGTGGCTAACTGCGATAGCCATAAAGCTAATCGAGTTAGCCAACCGCGTCAACCCCTGACTTCGTAGAGTTCGTCGATCTCCTTCGCGTACTTGGCGGCGATGGCCTTGCGCTTCAGCTTCATGGTCAGCGTGGTCTCGTCGCCGCCCGCCTCCCAGAAGGTCGGCAGCACCACGAACCGCTTGATCTGCTCCACCCGGGACAGGCGTTCGTTCCCGGCGGCCACCCCGGCCGCGATCGCCTCGAGCACCGCCGGGTCGGCGAATCGCTCCCCGGTCTCCTCGTCGAGCACGATCAGCGCCGTGTTGTACGGCCGACCGTCACCGATCACCGCCATGGCCCCGATCAGCGGGGTCGCGGCTTTCACCGTGTTCTCGATGTGGGTGGGCGACATGTTCTTGCCCGCCGCGTTGATGATCAGTTCCTTCTTGCGGTCCACGACCGTGAGGAATCCGTCCGCGTCGACGGTGATGATGTCGCCGGTGGACAGCCAGCCCTCCGCGTCGATCGCCTCCGTGGTCTGCTCGGGCAGCCCTCGATACCCCTTCATCACCAGTGGTCCGCGCACCTGGAGCTCACCGTCGGCGGTGTGCCGGGCCGCCATGCCGGGCAATAGTTTTCCGACTGTGCCGAGTTTCGCGTCGTCCGGATGGGAGACGCTGCAGATGCACGACAGCTCCGACATGCCCCAGATCTCCGCGATCGGAATACCCAGTCCGGCAAAGAATCCCAGGGTCTGCGGCGGAATCGGCGCTGCTCCCGACAGCGCCCAGCGCAGCCGGTCGAACCCCAGGGCGGCCCGCAGGTGTCGCAGCACCAAGTCGTCGGCGCGCTTCCAATCCGCGGCGACATCCTCGGGCACGGCTGCGCCGGCCAGCTGGTAGCCGCTGCGGGTGGCAGCCACCGACAGCGCCCACTCCATCGCCGCCCGCCGATCCACGTCCGGTTCGTTGGCGACCTTGAATTCGATTGCGGCCTTGAGCTTCTCCCACACCCGGGGCACCGCACCCCACACGGTCGGCTTCAGATCGACCAGCGCGGGCGCGATCTCCTTGGCGTCGCTGACGCAGGTGACCTGGGTGCCGAGCACTTCCTGCACGTACAGCGCGGTGAGCCGGTCGGCGATGTGCGCGGTCGGCATGAACGAGGTGATGGTGTCGCCGAATACGAACCCCAGTACCTCGGCGATCCCGCGCACCTGGAACAGCAGATTGGCGTGCGTGGTCTCCACGCCCTTGGGATTGCCGGTGGTCCCGGACGTGTAGATCAGGGTGGCGATGTCCTCCGGTCGAACGGCCCGCCATGCGGCCTCGAAGTCGAAATCGGCTGCACCGGAAGCGATCAGCTCGGCGACCGTCATGGTCCCCTCGGGCGCGTCGTCGACGCAGATGATCCGATCGAGTGGCGCCCCGCAGCTCCGCAACCGCTCCACGTATTGCGGCTCGCACATCACGATTCGCGCTCCCGCGTTCCCGAGCACGTACGCCAGCTGCTCGGCGGGCAGTGTGTTGTACACCGAGAACGATGTCGCTCCCAGATGCTGCGCACCGACTTCGAGGGGATAGAACTCGACCCGGTTGCTCATCATCAGCGCCACGGTGTCCCCGCGCGTGACGCCGATGGCGGCTAGCCCGGCGGCGACCTCCCGCACCTGACGGGCGTAGTCCCGCCAGGTCAGAGTGCGTGTGTCGCCAGGAGTGCGCAGGGCGATCGCGTCGGGGTCGAGGGCGGCGGTGTGCTGGAAGGCCGCGGGCAGGGTGTCGGTCATCGGCGGTCCTCGATCGCGTGAATGAGCTGGTGGACAGTGGGATTCGCGGCCAGTCGGCCGTCGAGTACGACATTGATCGCGCCGCGCAGCAGGGCGTAGGGCGTCCATCCGCGCGGTGCGATGGTGCGGGCGGCGCGGCGCGCGATGCCGTCGGCGATGGTGCGGGCGGCCTGGTCGGCGGTGATGCGCACGCTCAGTGGCCAGGGCAGCAAGGCGTCCAGGCGGCGGCCGAGGTCGTCGGCGTCGAGCATGTCGTGGGTCATGGCGGTCTCGACGATGCCGAAGTAGGCGACGCCGGCGGTGGCCCCGCTCGCGGCGAGCTCCACCCGCAGGGCGCGGCCCAGCTGCTCGACCGCGGCCTTGCTCATCATGTACGGCGACCCGCCCATGCCGGGGGCGAAGGCGGCGCAGGAGGACACCACGACGACGTGGCCGCGGGCGCGGACGATGTGGTCGAGGGCGGGGTGCACGGTATTGAAGACGCCGGTCAGGTTGATGCCGAGGACGCGGTCGAAGTCGCGCGGGTCCATGGTGCGCAGGGTGGCGGGCACCGGTGTCACGCCCGCGTTGGCGACGACCACGTCCAGGCCGCCGAACCGCTCGACCGCCTCGGCGATCACGGCCGCCATCCGCGCCCGATCGGTGACGTCAGCGGTGACGGCGTGGGCGCGTTCGCCGAGGTCGAGTGCGGTTCGCCGCGCGGCGGTCGCGTCGATATCGGCGACGATCACCCGTGCGCCGCGCCGGCACAGGATGGCGGCGAGGGCCCGGCCGATGCCCTGGCCCGCGCCCGTGATCAGGACGACCTTGCCGTCGATGTCGTACTCCATCAGGCGCTCACCTCGTACGCGTCGGAATCGAACTGCTGTGTGCGCCTGCGGTACTCGAAGCTCCAGCCCGGATACAGTCCGGCATTGCTGCCGTCCGGCGTCGTGTAGTACGTCTCGCAGCCGCCGGTGAGCCACACCGTCGCCGCGCTGCGCCGGTGCATCTCGGCCACGAACGCGTCCTGTTGCGTGGCCCGCACTTCCACCCGGCGCGCGCCGCGGTCGCGCACGGTGGCGAGGGCGTCGACGATGTAGGCGATCTGCGACTCGATCATGTAGACGGCCGACTGGTTGCCCGCCGCGCCGAACGGGCCGAGGGTGCAGAAGAAGTTGGGGAAGCCGGCGACCGCTGTCCCGAGGTAGGTGCGTGGCTGTTTGCGATACAGCTCGGCGATGCTGAGGCCGTCGCGGCCGGTGATGTGTTCGAAAGCGGCGGCGAGGGGTTCGAATCCGGTGCCGAAAACGATGGTGTCGACCGGGATTTCGACGCCTGCGCGTGTCACTACCGAGTGCGGGCGGACTTCCGCGATACCGTCGGTGACGACCTCGACATTGTCCCGCTCCAGCGCGGGCAGATAGGCGTCGGAGAAGATCGCCCGCTTGCAGCCGATCATGTAGTCCGGGGTCAGCTTCGCGCGCAGCTCCGGATCGCGGATCTGCCGTCGCAGCTGGATCCGCCCGAGCGTCTCGAACGGATGCCGGAATCGATTGTCCACGAATCCGACCAGGCCGAAGCTCTCGATCAGCGCGTACCAGGTGCCGCGAACCAGGCGCTGCGTCAAGGGAATCCGGCGCAGCATCGCACGTTCCATCCCGAGCGTTCGCCGGTCCATGCGCGGCACGATCCAGGGCGCGGAACGCTGGAACACGGTCAGCCGCGCGGCCTTCGGCTGGATCTCGGGAATGAACTGCACCGCCGACGCGCCGGTCCCGATCACCGCGACCCGCTCCCCGGTCAGATCGTGGGAGTGGTCCCAGTGCAGGGAGTGAAATGCCGTGCCCTCGAAGGTGTCCAGCCCCGGCAGGTCCGGATACTTCGCCTCCGCGAAGATTCCCGCCGCCGCGATGAAATAGTCCGCCGTGATCGGCCCTCGTGAGGTCTCGATCAGCCAATGCGAACGCTCCTCGTCCCAGCGCGCGTCCAGCACCTCGGTTTCGAGCCGAATGTGCCGCACCACATCGTGTTCGGTGGCGACAGCCCGGATGTACTCCAGAATCTCCGGCTGCCGCCCATACGTGCGCGACCAGTCGGGATTCGGCGCGAACGAGTAGCTGTACAACTGCGACGGCACATCGCACGCGCACCCGGGATACGTATTGGCCTGCCAGGTCCCGCCCAGATCCGCCGCGCGTTCCAGCAGCGCCAGATCCTCGAATCCGGCTTCCCGCAACTTGATCGCGAGCCCGATCCCGCCGAAGCCCGCGCCGAGGATGACGATGTTCCGGTGTTCGATGGAGTCGGTCATCGTCGGGCCTCCGCGGAAGCCGGCTGCGCCCGACGGGCGACGCCCCGGGCGATCGTCTGGGTGACGTACCGCTGGAGTGGGCTCGCCGCGGTGAGCAGGGGGCGCAGCGCCGGGGTTCCTTCGAGGGCGAAGGTCCAGGTCAACCGTGTTCCCGTCGAGATGGGCTCGAGCCGAATGTCTTCGGCGAAGTGTTTCAGACCGGGAATCGACGCGGCGTCGACCGTGAAGGTCATTCGCGAACCGGGCTCCCAGCGGTAGAACCGCTCCAGCAGGCTGACGACGCCGCCGAGCGTGACCACCCGGGTGGTGCCTGCCCGGAAGGGGCGGGGCGACAGCCATTCGACCGAGGTGACCGCCGCCGACCAGGAGGCCAGGGCATCGTCGGCGATCAGCAGCTGCCAGACCGCCTGCGGGGAGCCGGGGAGATCGACCACGTGGACGTAGCGGTGCGCGGCGGTGGTCAGGAAGGTGTCATCGGTGGGTGTGAGCGGGAAGCGAGTGAGCATGAGACCGTTCGGCCTTTCACTGGTCAGAGGTCGAGCACGAGCGGGCCGTCGACCGCGCGGGACACACACGTGAGCATGTGACCGGGTCGTTCGGCCTCGGTGAGCAGCCGGTCGCGATGGTCGACCGAGCCGGACAGCACGCGCGTCCGGCACGTGCCGCAGAAGCCTTGGCGGCAGGAATAGGCGACGTCGGGTCGCACCCGGCGGATGGCGTCCAGCGCGGTTTCGGCGCTGCCGACCCGCACCTCGATTCCGCTGCGCGCCAAAGTCAGAGCGAATTCCCGGCCGTCGATCACCGGTAACGCGGAGAAGCGTTCGGTGTGCAGGGAGGCTGTCGGATTCACCGCGAACAGCGTGCGCTGTGCGGCCTCCAGGACCGGCGGCGGGCCGCAGACGTAGACCGCCGCGCCGGGCTCCGCGGTCCGCAGGATCGCCGCGATATCGGGCGCGCCGCACTCGTCATCGGGGCGGATGTCGGTGTCGACGGGCAGTTCGTCCAGGAACGGCATGGTGTCCCGGGATCGCCCCAGATAGACGAGGTGGCCGCGCTTTCCGGCCGCGCGCACCATCGGCAGGATCGGCGTGATGCCGATTCCGGCGGCGAGGAAGAGATAGGAAGGCGCGCGCTCGACAAACGTGAACGCGTTGCGGGGACCGCGAATTCGCACGGGATCGCCGGGGCGCAGCGCGTGCATCTCCACTGATCCGCCGTCACCGTCGGGCAGCCGGCGCACCGCGATCCGATAGCAGTGCTGGTCGACAGGATCGCCGCACAGCGAGTACTGCCGCTGCCGGCCGGACGGCAGAAACAGGTCCAGATGCGATCCGGGCCGCCACGCGGGCAACCGTTCCCGGCCGGGCCGCACCAGGGTCAGGCTCACCACATCCTCGGCTTCCGCCTCGGCCGTCTCGACGACGGCGTCCATGTCGAAGCCGTTGTGGCGTACCGGGTGCGGTCGCGACAGCGCGGGGGTGGTGAACACCTTCTTGTACACGTCCACCGCCGCGCCCAGCGCCCGCAGCCCGAAGGTCGGCGCGGCCGTCATGCGCGGGCCGCCGGGGAGTGCGCCAGGTAGCGCAGCGCGTTGTCCATCGAACCCAGTTGGGAGGGATGGAATCTCCGGTCCAGGTAGCGCGGCATCTCGGTGACGAAGGTGGTGAAGTTCGGAATCACCTGCCGCCGGGTCGCGCTCACGAACTGTTTCAGCCAGAAGCGGCCCTTGTCCGGGCTCGGATCGCGGCGGTACAGGTACGCGGTCGACATCACGAACAGCGGCAGCAGCAGTCCACTGGCCAGCAGCCCGGTCCGGGCCCGACGCCCGTATCCGCCGTCGACGTGCATGTACGCGTCGAACACCACGCTGCGGTGCTCGACCTCCTCCGCGCCGTGCCACCGGACCAGATCCAGCATGGTCGGATCCATCCCGGCCCGTTGCAGCGCATCGGTTTCCAGCAGCCACTCGCCGATGACCGCGGTGAAATGCTCCATCCCCGCGAACAATCCGAGCCGTTCCTTCAGCCATTCCTGCTTCGCGCGCCCGGTGAGGCCGTGATCGCCGAGCACCCGATCGGTGAGCCACGCGATCTTCGAGACATACGACTCGACGTCGAGTCCGATCTCCTGCAGGTGCTTCCGCGCCCCCTCGTGGCTGCTCGCGTGCATCGACTCCTGTCCGACGAACCCCGCGACCTCTTCCCGCAACCGCTCGTCGTCGATCAATGGCAGCGCCTCGGCCAGGCAGGCCGCCATGGCCCGCTCCCCCTCCGGCAGCACCAGGTGCATGACATTCACGACGTGCGTCGCCAGCACCTCCCCCGGGATGTAGTGCATCGGCACCGACGAGAAGTCGAAATGCACGTCCCGAGCCTGAATCGCGTGGGCCTCGTCCTGATAGGAGCGCCTCGTTGCACTGTCCTCAGCCATGCCGCGACCGTAACAAAGCAACAAACACCATGGCAATGTTGCAGCCACAAATCACCGCAAATTGTTGCATCGCTGCATCCGACTGTTAGCCTCGAACCGTGCCCCCGACAGCCGCCACCTCGAAAGACACCCCCGGAACGGACTCCATCGAGGACCGCATCCTCGACGCCGCCCTGGTGCAATTCGGCCGCGTCGGAGTCAAGAAGACGACGATCGAGGACGTGGCCCGCCAAGCCGAGGTCGACCGCGTCACCGTCTACCGCCGCATCGGTTCCCGGGACGAACTGGTCCGGGCCGTCACCGCCCGGGAGGTCCGCCGCCTCCTCGACGACCTCGAGGACATCCCGTCCCGCCACGACACCTTCGCCGACACGGTCGCCGCCGTCTTCTCCACCGTCGTCACCCGCTGGCGCACCCACCCCCTGGTCGAGCGCCTGATGACCCTCGAACCCGAGCGCCTCCTCCCCCAATTCACCACCGACGGCGCCGCCCCCTTCGTCCTCGCTGTCGTCTCCGCCACCGAACTCCTCCGAAAAGTCCTGACCGACAACGCCCTACCCGAACCCGCGGACCTCTCCTCCCGCACCGAAGTCGTCTGCCGAATAGTCCACTCCCTGATCCTGCAACCAACCGGCGGCATCGACCTCGACTCCGAACCCGCGCTCACGGCTTTCGCCAGGACCTACCTGGTCCCGATCCTCATTCCCTAGGTCGCGGCCACGTTCGCCGCCGGCGAACAGCGGGGTGGAACAATCGGTATACCTCCGAGGTTGACTGGGTGACGCTCAACCTTGGAAGGGGTCGAAGACGTGACTACACCTCAGAACCTGCCGGTCCTGTTCCTGACCGATCCGATCGTGCTGCCCGGCATGGTCGTGCCGATCGAGCTGGACGAGTCGTCGCAGGCCGCCATCGATGCCGCCCGCGCGGGCAAGGTCAACCAGGTGTTGGTCGCGCCTCGCCTCGATGAGGGCTACGCCGCCTACGGCGTGGTGGCCACCATCGAACAGGTCGGCCGGATGCGCGGCGGCGCGCCCGCGGCGGTCTTGAAGGCCGAGAGCCGGGCCAAGATCGGGCACGGCGTGACCGGGCCGGGCGCGGCGCTGTGGGTCGAGGCCGAGCCGGTGGAGATTCCGGCCGCCGACGGACGCACGAAAGAGCTTGCGGCCGAATACAAGAAGCTGGTCGTGTCGGTCCTGCAGCGCCGCGAGGCGTGGCAGGTGATCGACGCGGTCAATCAGATGAACGATCCGTCCACGCTGGCCGACGCGGCCGGATGGGCCTCGTACCTGAGCAACGAGCAGAAGCGCGAGATCCTCGACACTCCGGATACCCAAGCGCGACTGAACAAGCTGATCGACTGGACCACCCAGCACATCGCCGAGACCGAGATCAGCGAGAAGATCAGCGAGGACGTCCGCGAGGGGATGGAGAAGACCCAGCGCGAATTCCTGCTGCGCCAGCAGCTCAACGCGATTCGCAAGGAGCTGGGCGAGGACGAGCCGGACGGCGCGGAGGACTACCGCACCCGCGTCGAGAACGCCGACCTGCCGGACGACATCCGCGAGGCCGCGCTGCGCGAGGTCGGACGGCTGGAACGCTCCAGTGATCAGAGCCCGGAGACGGGCTGGATCCGCACCTGGCTGGACACCGTGCTGGAACTGCCGTGGACGGTGAAAACCACCGACTCCGCCGATGTTTCGGCCGCCCGCGCGGTGCTGGACGCCGACCACCACGGCCTCGACGAGGTCAAGGACCGCATGGTCGAGTACCTGGCCGTGCGTTCCCGCCGGGCCGCCCGCGGCCTGGAGGTCGTCGGCGGACGCGGTTCCGGCGCGGTGCTGGTGCTGGTCGGTCCGCCCGGCGTCGGCAAGACCTCGCTGGGTGAGTCCGTGGCACGGGCGCTGGGCCGCAAGTTCGTTCGTGTCGCCCTGGGCGGCGTGCGCGACGAGGCCGAGATCCGCGGTCACCGGCGCACCTACGTGGGCGCGCTGCCCGGCCGCATCGTCCGCGCCATGAAGGAGGCGGGATCGATGAATCCCGTTGTCCTGCTGGACGAGATCGACAAGGTCGGCAGCGACTTCCGCGGCGATCCCGCGGCGGCCCTGCTGGAGGTGCTGGACCCGGCGCAGAACCACACGTTCCGCGACCACTACCTGGACCTGGATCTGGACCTGTCCGACGTGCTGTTCATCGCGACCGCGAACGTCCTCGAGACGATCCCCGGCCCGCTGCTGGACCGCATGGAACTGATCAGCGTCGACGGCTACACCGAGGCCGACAAGGTGGCCATCGCCCGCGACTTCCTGATCCCGCGGCAGCTGGAGCGCAACGCTCTGACCGCCGAGGAGGTCTCGATCACGGACGAGGCGCTGCGTGAGGTCGCCGCCAACTACACCCGGGAAGCCGGTGTGCGCCAGATGGAGCGGCTGATCGCGAAGGCGCTGCGCAAGGCGGCCACCAAGCTGTCGGAGTCCGCGGACATCTCGGACACCGAAAGCCTGGTCGGCAAGGGCGAATTCGTGCCGGAGGGCCTGGGGTACGACCAGGATCTGGGCTACGACGCCGACGCGACGGCGTCCGGCAAGCTGGTGATCGGACTGGGTGACCTGAAGGACTACCTGGGCCGTCCGCGCTTCACCCCCGACGGGGTGGAACGCACCGCGGTTCCCGGCGTCGCAACGGGTTTGGCCGTGACCGGCGCGGGCGGCGACGTCCTCTACATCGAGGCCAATGCCGCCGAGGGCGATCGCTCGCTGACCCTGACCGGCCAGCTGGGTGACGTCATGAAGGAGTCCGCGCAGATCGCCCTGACCTACGTCCGCTCCCACCTGGAAGAGATCGGCATCGAGCCGAAGGTGCTGGATCGCAATATCCACATCCACTTCCCGGCGGGCGCGGTGCCCAAGGACGGACCGTCCGCGGGCGTCACCATGGTCACCGCCCTGGTGTCGCTGGCCCTGGGTCGCCAGGTCCGCGCGGATGTCGGCATGACCGGTGAGGTCACGCTGAACGGCCGGGTGCTGCCGATCGGCGGCGTGAAGCAGAAGCTGCTCGCCGCCCAGCGCGCCGGCCTGAAGACCGTGTTCATCCCGGCCCGCAACGAGCCGGACCTGGACGAGGTCCCCGCCGAGGTGCTGGCCGCCCTGGATGTCCGCCCCGTGGCCGACGTGGCCGAGATCCTGGCCTACGCCATCGAACCGGTCGCCGAACCGGCCTACGACGGGCGGCAGCTGAGCGCGACCGCGTAAGTGATCGAGCCGGAGTCGTGTGTCTGCTGTGCGGACACACGGCTCCTTTCGTTTCGGCGGGCCGATACCCCGCAACCTCTGAGCGAACTTCTATGTTTCACATGAAACGAAAGCCGCACGGTCCGTTCGGATCTCATAGGGTGCAATGGTGATTACCGTCGCCACCTGGAATGTCCTGCACCGCATCCATGCCGACAACTGGGCCAGTACTATCGCCGAGAAGTGGCCGGAGGAATCGAAGCGCATCGCGGCCGTGACTGCGACCCTCGCGGCCCGGACCGAGCGCGTCATCGCGCTCATGGAGGTCAGTGGCGACCAGCTGGCAAGCCTTCGAGCTGCGCTGCCGGCCAGGGAATTCCACGTTCTCGATTACCCGCGGGTGCCGAAGCCGCGGCGCGTGCCGGATGTCCTGGCGGATCGGACCGAGCATCTCGTGCTCATGGTGAACGGATCCGCACGGCAGGTCGGCGCGGTGCCCTTCGACTCCGATCCGGGCAATGGCTGGGTCGCCATCGAGATCGACGGACTGCGGATTGTCGCCACGCACGTGACCGGCGACGAGCGTCGCGTCGATCAACTGGCTCAGCTGCGCGAACTCACCGCGACCGGACCGGCGGTCCTGCTCGGTGACTTCAATATCGACAGGGCGGTGCTGGCGGCCGGATTGGGCGACGGATACACCGTGGCCGAGTTCCCGTCGGATTCCATCCCGACCCGCCCTCGCGACTCGGGGTCGAAGTCCCAGTTCATCGATCATGTTGTCGCGCACGGAGTGCCCGTGCGCGACCTCGTCGTCGAGGATGTGGCCGGAGCCTCCGACCACAATCTCGTTCATGCGATCGTCGGCTAGAACTCGCCTGCGACGCCGAGAATCGTTCGGCCGGAGTGGGTTCCGTCGAGGATGGAGCGGAGGACGGATTCGGCTTCGGTGATGGGGGCGTAATTTTCCAGCAATGAGAGGTGCTGGGGTTTCAAGTCTTTGGCGAGGCGGGCCCACAGGTCGCGGCGCTGGGCGATCGGGAAGTGGGCCGAGTCGATGCCGAGGAGGGAGACGCCGCGCAGGATGAAGGGCATGACGGTGGTGGGGAGGTCGGAGCCGCCGGTCAGGCCGGAAACAGCCACCGCGCCACCATATTTGACCGTGCTGAGGATGTGGGCCAGCGATTCGCCGCCCACGCTGTCGACGGCGGCGGCCCACTGGGCCTTGCCGAGGGCGCGGAGCTTTTCCCCTTCGGCGGGGAGGCGGCCGATGACCGAGGTCGCGCCGAGGGCCGAAAGCAATTCGCTCGCACCGAGTTTGCCGGTGGAGGCCACTACTTCGAAGCCCAGGCCGGAGAGGATGTCGACGGCGACGGTGCCGACGCCGCCCGTCGCGCCGGTGACCAGGACCGGGCCGGAGTCGGGGGTGAGGCCGCGGTCGAGGAGGGCCTGCACGCTCATGGCGGCGGTATAGCCCGCGGTGCCGATGGCGGCGGCCTCGCGCGGGGTGAGGCCGTCCAGTTTCACCACCCAGCCGGCGGGGACGCGGGCGTATTCGGCGAAGCCGCCGTGGTGGGCGACGCCGATGTCGTAGCCGTGGGCGACCACCAGGTCGCCGGGCGCGAACTCCGGATCGGTGGAGCTGACCACCTCACCGGCGAGGTCGATGCCGGGGATGAGCGGGTACTGCCGCACCACGCCGCCGCGCGGGGTGATGGCCAGTCCGTCCTTGTAGTTGGCGCTCGAGAAATGCACCTTGATCGTCACGTCACCCGGCATGAGGAAGTCGTCGGCGACTTCCTCCCGGATGAGGGCGATCCCGCTGTCCGATTCCTGTGCCACCATCGCCTGGAAACCCATGGTCCGAGCATAGGGGGCGGAGCTCCGGCCGGATCGGGGAAAACGGCCGGGCTCAGACGAATCCGGACGTCAGGCGTACTTCGGGGCGCGCTTCCCGGTGAAGGCGGCGATACCCTCCTGGCCGTCCGCGGATTCCGCGTTACGGGTGATGAACGCCGCCTCGGTGTTGAGCTGCTCCTCCAGGTTGTGCTGCCCGGAGACCAGCAGCAGCTTCTTCACCGCCGCGTTCGATGCCTTGGGACCGGCCGCGAACTCCTGGGCCAGCGCCTCGACCGCCGCGGCCAGCTCGTCGTCGGCGACGACGCGGTGCAACAGACCCCACTCCAGGGCCTCGGCCGCGCGCAGGGTGCGGTTGGTGAGCATGAGCTCCTGGGTCTTGCGCAGGCCGATCAGACGCGGCAGATAGTAGGACGCGCCGCCGTCCGGGCTCAGGCCGATCTTGGTGTACGCCATGGTGAAGGCGGCGGACTCGGCGGCCACCACCAGGTCACCGGCCACCGCGAGGCTCATGCCCGCACCCGCGGCGGTGCCGTTCACGCCCACGATGAGCAGCGCGTCCATCCGGGCCAGCGCCGACACCGCGCGGTGCAGGGTCCCGGCCAGCTTCTCGATGAACGCGCCGGTGTCGCCGCTGGCCGCCATGGCCCGCACGTCGCCGCCCGCGGAGAAGAACCGCCCGGCCCCGGTCAGCACCACGACCTTCACCGCCGGATCCTCCGAGCAGTAGGTGGCCGCGCGCTCCAGCTCTTCGGCGAGCGCCTGATCGATGCCATTGGCGGCGTTCGGCCGGTTCAGCGTGATGCGGGCGATCGGGCCGTCGTGCTCGAACAGGATGTTCTCGTAGTTGTCGCTCATCGAGAGGATGCCTTCCGTCGGTAGACCTGATCACAGCATGGCGTACTCGACACGGACCCCGAGCAACCGGATCGGCCGATCCAGCTCGAACCCGTCCAGTACCTCCAACGCGGTCTGCGCGATCTCGTCGGCGTCGGTGGTCGGCGCGGGTAGTTTCCGCTGCTTGCTGCGGGTGAAGAAGGTCTTGGTCCGCACCGTCACGCTCACCCGCCCGATGGCCCGCCCGGCCGCGAAGGTCTCCTCCGCCACCTGGGTGGCCAGCCGCACCACCGCGGCGTCGATCTCGTCGCGTTCGGTGAGGTCGCGCGGGAAGGTCTCGGAGCGGCTGTGCCCCACCGGTTCTCGCGGCTCGGCGATATCGGTGTCGCCCGCCCCGTGCCCGAGTACCCACAGGTAGGGCCCGGTATTGGGCCCGAACTCGGCCGCCAGCAAGCCTCGGTCGGCGGCGGCCAGATCGGCCACGGTCTCGATGCCCAACCCGCTCATGCGTTTCGCGATGCGCGCGCCGATCCCCCACAGCGCGGTAGTCGGCCGGTGAGCCATCAACTCGACCCAGTTGGCGCTGGTCAGCCGGAATACCCCGGTCCCCGCGTCCTGCTCGGGCGGCGGCTCGTCGGCCGCCGGCGGCGATTTCCCCACGGCCTTGGCGAACCCGGTGGCCAGTTTGGCCCGGGTCTTGTTGTCCCCGATGCCGACCGCGCAGGTCAGATCCAATTCCGCGATGGCGGACCGGATCTCGCCCGCCAGTTCCTCGGGATCCTCGGTGTCGACGGCGAGGAAGGCCTCGTCGAAGCCGAGCACCTCCACCCGTCCGGGGAAGGTGCGCAGCAGCGCCATGATCTCCTCGGACGCCTCGGCGTAGGTGGCCAGATCCTGCGGCAGGAAGACACCGTCCGGGCAGGCTCGCGCGGCGGTGCGCAGCGGCATACCCGCGCGCACCCCGAATGCCCGCGCCGGATAGGACGCGCAGGACACCACTTTGCGAGGTTCGGTGGGATCGCCGTTCCCGCCCACGATGACCGGCTGCCCGCGCAGCTCCGGGTGCCGCCGGAATTCGACCGCGGCCTGGAATTGGTCGAGGTCGACGTGCAGCAGCCAGCGCGTCACCCTTCCGTCATACCGCATGGTTTCCCGGAATGCCGGGATCCGCGGAATCCGTCGGGTGGCAGCGCGCCCGGGGTCAGCGGGAGCGGCGCAGCAGCCCGATGGGCGTGCGGTAGGCGTAGCGCGCCTTCACCGCACCCGAATCGGCCTCCCCGGTGACCCGGATCAGCGGGGCGCCCGGGAACCGCGGCAGCTTGACCCGATTGGCGACGGTGCCGTTGCCGGGTCGCACGCCGTCCGTGTCGACTCGCCAGCCGCGCGGCACGATCAGCACGATGGCGCCCGCACCGGCCGCGACCCGGATGTCGATCTCGCGCCGGGAGCACCGGGCCTGGGTGAAGTCGACCACCAGCTTGCCCGAGACGCATTCGGCGACCAGCTGTTTGGGGACGATCCAGTCCTCGTCGGTGCGTTTGGTGCCGCTGGTCACCCGTAGTTCCAGGGGAGGCGCGTCCATCGAGGGCCGATATCGGCGTGCACCGAGCACGCCCTCGATATCGTCGACGCGGGTCGCGGCCGTCTGCCGCTGCTCCTTGGTACGGGTCACCGAAACTCCTCCCCCGGCATGTGAAACGATCATGTGGGTTATGCCATGGGAGCTCGAATTATGCCGCATAGCAGGGCATTTCGGGAGGTCGGAGCGGGTTCTGCGGCCACAACACGGTGTCGGTTCGGGCACGGCCAGATCACGATCGCGCCCGATCGACATGTCGTCCCGCGGCATGGCGGGAGCCGGATCAGCGGCGGCCGACGAACACCGTGGTGGCCCCGAGAATGTAAATGTCCTCGCGCGCACCGATATACGTATCGGCGTCTCGATCCAGCAGGGCCGCGATGGTGGCCCGGTCCGCCGCGTCGAGGCGTTCACCGACCCGCTCGCTCAAACCGGTCAGCCACGCCACCACACTGTCGCGCACGGCCGGTGCGGGCGGCGCGGGGTGATCGGTGAGCACGCTGAAGGAGGTGGACTCGGCCAGCCCCGCCCGGGTCAGCGCCACATTCCAGCCGTAGGGCATGGAGACCGCGCCGGTGATGTCGGTGCGCATCTGCGCGAAGCCTGCGTCGCGCAGGCCCAGCAGCCGATCCTGCAGACCGGGTGCGCCGATGCCGAGTTCCCACGGCAGGCACCGCACGCTCACCCCGCCCTCGGCCAGCGCCAGCCGCCCGCCGGGACGCAGCAGTCCGGCGAAGCGTGCCACGCCCGCCTGCTGATCGGGCAGGTGATGCACCATGCGGGAGGCCCACACCAGGTCCGCGGCCGGGAGTCCCGCGCCGAAGTCCGCGGCCGCGGCATCGGCGGTCACCGTCTCGACGTGCACCCGGTCGTCGCCGTCCAGCGCGACCTTCACGGCCTGCTGGGCGACCTCGAGCAGTTCGGGCACGGCGTCGACGATCAGCAACCGGCCGCCGCCGCGGGCGAGTAGTTCGCGCGCGAACGCCACGCTCTGACCGCCCGCGCCCGCACCGATGTCGAGCACGACCGCCTCGACCCCGGCGGGAATCGATCCGACCAGTCGGCGCGCGATCTCGGCATTGGTGGCGGCCGACATGGCGTCGTCGCGCTGCAGGTCGGGAATCATGGTCGCCCAGTCGATTCCGTCGTGCGTGTGACCGTGACCGTGCGCATGCCCGTGGCCGTGACCGTGGGAATGCTGGTGTCCGTGCGTGCCTGCCTGTTCGTGGGAGTGAGCGCTCATGCCCCGACGCTATCGGGGAGCGCCCACCCGCCTCGAATCCTTTTGCCGATCCGGCAAGGTGTCCGGTCCGATCAGGCCGACCCCGCCGAGTCCGATCAGGCCGTCGCGGGCACGCTGGAATCGGCGAACTGGGTGCGGTAGAGCTCGGTGTAGCGGCCGTCCGCGGCGAGCAGTTCGGTGTGGGTGCCGCGTTCCACGATCCGGCCGTGCTCGAGCACGACGATCTGGTCGGCATTGCGGATCGTCGACAGCCGGTGCGCGATGACCAGGGCGGTGCGGCCGTCGAGCGCCTCGGCCAGCGCTTCCTGCACGGCCGCCTCCGAGGTGGAGTCCAGCGAGGCGGTGGCCTCGTCGAGGATCACCACGCGCGGCTGTTTGAGCAGCAGTCGGGCGATGGTGAGCCGCTGCCGTTCACCACCGGACAAGCGGTAACCGCGTTCGCCGACCACGGTGTCCAGACCGTCGGGCAGCGATTCGATGAGGTCGCGCAGCCGGGCCCGCCGCAGCGCGTCCCAGAGGTCGTCCTCGGTGGCCTCGGGCCGTGCGAGCAGCAGGTTGGCGCGAATGCTGTCGTGGAACAGATGCCCGTCCTGGGTGACCAGGCCGACGGTGTCCTGGATGGACTGCCCGGTCAGCTCCCGCACATCCTTGCCGCCCAGCAGCACCGCGCCGGAGTCCACGTCGTAGAGCCGCGAAACCAATTGCGCGATGGTGGATTTCCCGGCCCCGGAGGAGCCGACCAGCGCCACCATCTGCCCGGGCTCGGCGCGCAGCGACACCTCGTGCAGCACCTCCTCACCGCCCCGGGTGTCCAGGGTCGCCACATCCTCGAGCGAGGCCAGCGACACCTTGTCCGCCGATGGATAGCCGAAGCTGACGCCGTCCAGCTCGACCGCCACCGGACCCGGCGGCACCGGCCCGGCCAGCGGCGAATCCTGGATCAACGGCTTCAGATCCAGCACCTCGAAGACCCGCTCGAAGCTCACCAGCGCCGACATCACGTCCACCCGGGCGCTGGCCAGCGCGGTGAGCGGCGAGTACAGCCGGGTCAGCAGCAGCGAGAGCGCGACGACCGAGCCGGGTTCCATCTGTCCCTTCAGCGCGAGGTAGCCGCCGAGCCCGTAGACGAGCGCCAGCGCGAGCGCCGAGACCAGGGTGAGCGCGGTGACGAAGACCGTCTGCAGCATGGCGGTGCGCACCCCGATATCGCGCACCCGCCCGGCCCGCAGCCCGAACTCCGCCGACTCCTGCCGCGGCCGCCCGAACAGTTTGACCAGGGTGGCGCCGGGCGCGGAGAAGCGTTCGGTCATCTGGGTGCTCATGGCCGCGTCGAGCCCGGCGGCCTCACGCTGGATCCCGGCCAGCCGGTCGCCCATGCGCCGCGCGGGCAGGACGAACACCGGCAGCAGCACCAGCGCGAGCAGGGTGATCTGCCAGGACAGCCGCAGCATCACGGCCAGGGTCAGCGCGAGGGTCACCACATTGGTGACGACCCCGGACAGGGTGGTGCTGAAGGCCCGCTGCGCCCCGATGACGTCATTGTTCAACCGGCTCACCAGTGCGCCGGTCCGAGTACGCGTGAAGAAGGCGATCGGCATCTTCTGGACGTGGTCGAACACCGCGGTGCGCAGATCGAAGATGAGCCCTTCTCCGATGCGCGCCGACAGCCACCGGATCACCAGGCCCAGCCCGGCGTCCAGGACCGCGACCACCGCGATGATCACCGCCAGCACGATGACCGTCCGCGGCGCGCCGTGCGACACGATGGCGTCGACGACGCGTCCCGCCAGCACCGGCGTCGCCACCGCGAGTAGCGCGGAGACGATGCTGAAGATCAGGAACGACACCAGCTGCCGGTGATGCGGGCGCGCGAAAGCGAGGATCCGCTTCGCCGTCGCCATCCGCAGCGGCCGCTGCTCCGTGGGCGCGTGCATCTGCCGATAGAGCTGATTCCACGCCACCGATTCGATACTCATCCCCGCTCCTCACCTGTCCGGGGTACAGCAAACCCCGCACCACCGACACTAAGACCTCAACAAAGGTTGAGGGCAAGTGCTTCCGGCCTGGTCAGGAGTTCGCTCGCAGCGAAACCCGCCTAGGGTTGGACCCGTGAAGCGAGGTCGGGACGTGAGCGCGGCGTGGGAGCGGGCATTACGCGGGTCGATCACCGGCGAGGTCGACACCGGACCGCGCCGGCGGGCTGAGTACGCCTCGGACGCGTCGAACTATCGGGTGCCACCGGCGGCCGTCGTGTTTCCGCGCGACGCGGCCGATGTCATGGCCGCCCTCGATATCGCCCGGGCCGAGGGACTGTCGGTGACCGCGCGCGGGGCGGGCACCTCGGTCGCGGGCAATGCCATCGGACCGGGTCTGGTCCTCGACTTCAGCCGCCACCTGACCGGGATCCTCGAGCTCGACCCCGACCGGCGGATCGCCCGCGTGCAGCCGGGCGTGGTGCTGGCCGCGTTGCAGCGGCGGGCGGGGGCGCACGGGCTGCGGTTCGGCCCGGATCCCTCCACCCAGAACCGGTGCACGCTGGGCGGGATGATCGGCAACAATGCCTGCGGCCCGCACGCCGTGGCCTGGGGCAGGACCTCGGATACGGTGCGGGAGTTGCGGATTCTCGACGGGCGCGGCGTGGAGCGCACCCTCGGCGCCGATCCGTCGGTACTCGCTGGGCTGCCCGAATTCACCCGGGCACACCTGGCCTTGATTCGCACCGAACTCGGCAGATTCGAACGGCAGGCATCCGGATACGCGCTGGAACATCTGCTGCCGGAACGCGGTTCGTCGGCGGCCAAGGCCTTCGTCGGCACCGAGGGAACCTGTGGACTTCTGCTCGACGCGACCGTCGATCTGGTCCCGGTGCCCGCGGCGACGGTATTGGTCGTGCTCGGCTACCCGGACATGCCCACGGCCGCCGACGATATCGCCACGATCATGGCCGCCGGGCCGATCGCCGTGGAAGGTATGGATGCTCGCCTGGTCGATGTGGTGCGTGTGCACCGGGGCGCGGTGCCCGAACTGCCGCGTGGCCGCGGCTGGCTCCTGATCGAAATCGACGGTGACACAACGGAACAGGCGCGCGAGAAGGCTGAGGAATTGCGCGCGTCCGCCCACGCCCTCGACTCCCGGCTGGTGACCGACGCGGCCGTGGCTGGCGCACTGTGGGGCATCCGAGCCGATGGCGCGGGCCTGGCCGGACGCACCCCGGACGGTCATCCGGCCTGGCCCGGCTGGGAGGACGCCGCGGTGCCGCCCGCCCGCCTGGGGGATTACCTGCGCGACTTCGAGCGGCTCACCCGTGAGCACGGCGTGGACGGCCTGTTGTACGGCCATTTCGGCGACGGTTGCGTCCACGTGCGCCTGGATCTGCCGATAGCCGATGCGCCGCAACGCTTCCGCGCCTTCCTCGAGGACGCGGCCCGGCAGGTGGTGGGGTTCGGCGGCTCGCTGTCGGGTGAGCACGGCGACGGCCGCGCCCGTTCGGATCTGTTGCGGCTCATGTACTCCCAGGACGCGCTCGACGCCTTCGCGGGCTTCAAGGCGCTGTTCGATCCGGACGCGGTCCTGAATCCCGGTGTCCTCGTTCATCCCCGCCCGCTCGACGCCGACCTACGCCTGGCGGGTCTGCGCCCGGTGCCCACCACGGGTGGATTCGCCTTCCCCGCCGACGGTGATCTGGCCGCCGCGGTGCACCGCTGTGTCGGTATCGGCAAGTGCCGCGCGGACACTCCCGGCGGCGTCATGTGTCCGTCCTATCTGGCGACCGCCGACGAGAAGGACAGCACCCGGGGCCGCGCCCGAGTTCTCCAGGATGTCGTCAGGGGCGAGCTGGATTGGCGGTCGGAGGCCGTCGCGGAGTCCTTGGACCTGTGTCTGTCCTGCAAGGCCTGCCATTCCGAGTGTCCGGCCGGCATCGACATGGCCACCTACAAGTCGGAGACGCTGTACCGCCGCTATCGGGGCAGGCCCCGGCCGATCGATCACTACACCCTCGGTCAGCTGCCGCGCTGGCTGGCAGCGGCGTCGCGATTGCCGGGTCTGGTCAACGCGCTCAGCGGTGCCGGTCCGCTGCGCGGACTCGGATTGCGGGCGGCCGGAATGGATTCCCGCCGCACGGTGCCCGCACTCGCGAAGAAGAGCTTCCGCCGGACTTGGCGTCCTTCGGCGCCTCCGCAGGACGGGCCGGGCGTGCTGCTGTGGACGGATACCTTCACCGACGCTTTCGATCCCGAGATCGCCACCGCCACGGTCGAATTGATCGAATCGCTCGGCCATCACGTGCACATCCCGGACCGGCGCGTCTGCTGCGGCCTGACCTGGATCAGCACCGGCCAACTGGACGGCGCGCGACAGCGACTGCGCGCCACCGTCGACGCGCTCGACGCCCACGTCCGATCCGGCGGCGTGGTCGTCGGCATGGAGCCGTCCTGCACCGCCGCCCTCCGTGACGACCTCCCTCGCCTGCTCCCGGACGACCCGCGCGCCACCGCCGTCGCGGCCGCGGTGCACACCCTCGCCGAGTTCCTGGAGACCCAGCCCGGCTGGCAGCCCCCGGACCGCTCCGGCCGCACGGTGCTGGTGCAGCCGCACTGCCACCAGCACGCCGTGTTCGGATTCGCCGCCGACCGCAGGATCCTGGACCGCACCGGCGCGCGGGTGATCGAGGTCATCGGCTGCTGCGGACTCGCGGGCAACTTCGGCATGCAGCGCGGCCACTACGACGTCTCGGTCGCGGTCGCCGAGCGCGGCCTGCTCCCGGCCCTGCGCACCGCGCCCGCGAACGCGATCCTGCTCGCGGACGGCTTCTCCTGCCGGACCCAGGCCGCGCAGCTGACCGGGCGTTCCTCCCGCCATCTCGCCCAGTTCCTGTTGGACCGGTGAGGCGTCCCTAGAATGACGCGGTGACTTCCCCGCCGTCCGCCCAGCCCGCTCGCGGGCCGGTGGCTGTCGCCGCGGAGCACAGCCGGACGCTGAGCTCGGACCGGCCGCTGGATCTGGCCGCCACCATCTCCCCGCTGCGCCGCGGATTCGGCGACCCCTGCCACCGCGAAACGCCCGACGGCTCGCACTGGCACGCCTCGCGGATGCCGTCCGGCGAGGTCACCTACCGGTTGCGTCAGCGCGACCGGCACACCGTCGACGCCCGCGCCTGGGGCCCGGGCAGCGAGGAATTCCTCGCGCAGCTGCCGCGCATGCTGTGCCTGGACGAGGACGTCAGCGACTTCACTCCCGAACATCCCAAGATCGTCGAGGCACACCGCCGCAATCCGGGCCTGCGCATGCTGCGCACGGGTCTGGTGTGGGAGGCGCTGGTTCCCGCGGTGCTGGAGCAGAAGGTGCACACCAGGACCGCCCATGACTCCTGGCGGAAACTGGTGTGGCGCTACGGGACTCCCGCGCCCGGACCGGCCCCCGCCGGTCTGCGGGTGATGCCGGACGCCGAGACCTGGCGGCATATCCCGTCGTGGGTCTACCACCGCGCCAATGTCGGGCCGCAGCGCTCGAAAACCATTGTGCTGGCGGCCCGGATGGCGCCGAAGCTGGAGCAGGCCGCCACCCTGGGTCACGCCGACGCCGCGCACCGGCTGCGTACCGTGCCGGGGATCGGGATCTGGACGGCCGCCGAGATCGCGCAGCGCGCCTTCGGCGATCCGGACGCCCTGTCGGTGGGCGATTTCCATCTGGCCGCCATGGTCGGCTGGACTCTGCTGGGTGAGCCGATCGACGACGACGCCATGGTCGAATACCTGGAACCGCTACGCCCGCACCGGTATCGGGCGGTGCGGCTGCTCGGACTGGCCGGTTTCGCGCACAAGCCGAAGTTCGGTCCGCGCACGCCCTATACCGATCACAGCCGCATCTGAACGCCGATCACCGCTGTTCGGCGGCGGTGTCCGCCGCCCGCTGCGCGCGGGTCAGGGCTTCGGGCACCGGGATTCGGCCCAGGTACATCTCGTCGAAGATGGGCGTGATCGCCTGCAGCGCGACCGGGAATCCGGGCCCACCACCGGCGCTGATCGTCCGGCCGCGCAGCACGTCGAAGAACGGCGACACGTCCACACCGCGCCGCGCCCAGTAGTCGCGATACACCTGCTGCTCCGACACCACCGCCGGAATCGTGTTCCCGTCCAGGCCGAGGTAGCGGTTGCCGGCCGCGCTGCCCAGCCATGCCAGTACGCGCCGCACCGCGTCCGGATGTGCGGTGGCGGCATTGCCCGCGACCCCGATGGCATTGTTGGCGCTGACCCGACCGGCCGGTCCCTCGGGAATCATGGCCAATCCCCAAGGGAATCCGGCATTCCGTGCGATGGTGGCCAGATTGAAGGTGCCGGACTGGAACAAGGCCATCCGGCCCTGCAAGAAGGCGTTCTTGGCGAAGTCGCCGCTGGTATTGGTGTCGGCGGCCGATGGTGACAGCCGGTCGGCCACCAGACCCACGGTGTATCCGTAGGCGTCGCGCCCCTGCGGAGAGTCGAACGCGAACCGCCCGTCCCGCTGGAGCTGCCCGCCCGCCGAGCCCAGATACGGCAGCGCGATCGATTGAAAGTCGTTGGCGGCGTTGTACGGCCATGTGGAGACCGCGGCCAGCCGCCGCAGGACCGGCCGGAAGGTGTCCTGCCCGGGATCCGGATTCCACCGCAGTCCGGCCAGTTCACCCGGATCGACCCCGGCCTGCCCGAGCAGGTCCCGATTGACGTAGACCGCGCTACCGCCGTCCACGAATTGCGGTACCGCCCAGAGCGTCCCGTTCCGGGTGAACTGGGTGACGGCCTGGGGATCCCAACCGCGCGCGGCCTCCGGTCCGAGCGTCGCGCCGATATCCATCAGGTGTCCGCCGTCGGCGTAGTCCTCGTAGAGGTTGGTCCAGAACAGGTCGTCGGCGATCCCGCCCGCCACGTCCAGCCGTAGCTTCTGCGCGTAGGACGCCCACGGCACCAGCGTGATTCGCACCTCGACATCCGGGTTGGCGCGCTGGAAATCATCCAGCGAGGCCCGGTAGGCGGTGACGAAACTCTGATCCCAGATCCGCAGCCGCACCACCGTCCGCCCGCCGCTCTCCGCATCTCGCCCGAGCCACAGCGCCGCGGCCACCAGCAGTACCGCGACCACGATGATTCCGAGGACCGCCCGGGTCGAGTCCTTCACGTGGAGGCTCCTCATTTGAGTCCGGTCACCGCGATGGACCGCAGCACCTGCCGCTGGAAGACCACGAACAGCAGCACCAGCGGCGCGATCGCGAGCGTGGTGGCGGCCATGATCAGCGTCCACTGCGCGTTGTACCGGGTCTGCATGTTCGCCGTCGCCACCGTCAGCACCTGCCACTTCGCCCCGGACGCGGCGACCAACGGCCACATGAAGCTGTTCCACTGCGAGACCACCGTGATGACGGTGAGGGTGGCCAGAATGGGCCTGCTCATCGGCACCACCACGCCGAACAGGATGTCGAGGGTGTTCGCGCCGTCGACCCGCGCCGCGTCGATGATCTCCCCCGGGATGGCCAGGAAGTACTGGCGCAGCAGGAAGATCGCGTACGGCGACCCGAACAGGAACGGCAGCACCAGCGCCCAGAAGGTGTTGAGCCACCCCAGTTTCGCGAACATGAGGTACAGCGGCACGAGGGTGACCGCGCTGGGCACCATCATGGTCCCGAGGTATACCCAGAACAGCACGTCCCGTCCGGGAAACCTGGTGCGTGCGAACGCATATGCCGCCATGATCGACGTCACGAGTTGTCCACAGGTTATGCACACCGTCATCAGCGCGGTGACCGCGACAGCCCGGCCCAGCCCCTGATCCAGCACTGTGCGGAAGTTATCCACAGTCACTGGATCCGGTGTGGCCATGGCGGATTCGGCCGCGAACTGCTTGGGTGTCTTGAACGCCGTCATGGCGCTCAACACCAGCGGCGCGACCGTCAGCAGCGCCCCGAGAATCAACACCCCGTACGCGGCGACCGCCCGCGCCGCCGTCCGCCGGTCAGTACTCATAGCTGGTCCGATTCCGGAAGTACCGGTGCTGCGCCACCGTGATCACGAACATCACCGCGAACACCACCACCGCCATGACCGCCGCCCGCCCCGGATGCGCGGCGTCGAACGCCTCCGAATAGATCCGCATGGCAACGACATCCGTGTGGTGCCCCGGCCCGCCCTTGGTCAGCGCGTACACCGCATCGAAGGTCTGGAACACGCTGAGCACCCCGGTGACCAGCACGAAGAACATGGTCGGCCGCAATAACGGCAGGATCAGCCAACGCACCCGCCGCCACCCGACGGCTCCGTCCAAGGCCCCCGCGTCGAGGATCTCGGGCGGTATGGCCCGGATCCCGGCCACGAAAAACAAAGCCACATATCCGACATTCATCCACACGATGACCGCTGCCACGGCGGGCAGCGCCAGGCTCGGCGAGCTCAACCACTCCACCCGATGCCCCAGGACGGCGTTCAGCGCCCCGCCGGTCGGCGCGAAGATCCACTGCCACACCACGCCTACCGCCACGGGCGCGCACATCCACGGCAGCGCATACACCACCCGCAGCACGGTTCCGGCCCGCCCGCGTCGTGCCAGCAGCGCCGCCACCGCGAACCCCAAGACCGTCTGCACCGGCACCACCAGCGCCGTCAACACCAGTGTCACCAGGATGGAATGTCCGAATTGCCGGTCGGTGAGGACGGATCGCCAGTTGTCCCAGCCGGTGAATCGGGTGGGCCCCAGCAGATTCCAGCTGTGCAGGCTCAGCCACAGCACCACCGCGATCGGCAGCAACAGGAAGCAGCCGACCCCGAGCAGACTGGGCAGCAGCAGCGCGTAGCCGACCGCGGCGTGCCTGGTGCCGGCTGTGGCGCGGCGGGCCGTCCGGTCCATGATGGGCGACGCTACCGGCCCGGCGCGGGTGCGCGCGCCGTCCCACGCCCGACTTGCCCGATATTGTGTGATGTCCGATATTGCGCTGTGCGCGACGCGATTTCGAGCCGGCTTTCCACCCGGTGCGCGGCGTCGGCGCATGATAGTTTGTGCCGCGCTCGTACATCGCGATGACGGCGAGGCTGGCCACGACAGGGCAGGGGACGGCGTCGATGAGAATCAAGCCACGGGAACAGATCCTCGGAGTCTGGCGGTCGCTGCTGACCGCGTGCTACCAGGACGGGGCCTGGGTCTGGGGCGGCCGCAACGGCTCCAACTCCATCAGCGACGCCGAACAGCTGCTGTGCCTGTTGTATCCGGCCACCGAGATCGACGGATTCGGCCTGGAGACGCCCGACGAGATCGCCGACGACATCCTCGCGGTGCTGTCCCCACTGGGCGATGACGGCCTGCGGATCGGCGAGCGGGTGGTGTGGCTGCTCGAGCAGTACGTCGAACGGCACACCGACCACGATCCGGATACCGGCAAGGAACTGCCGAACTTCGCCGCGGGCAGCTATCTGGCCTCCTCCGACGGCGCCGAGCCGACCTCGGACCAGCACGCGCTCGAAGTCGTCGACTCCTATTCGATGTCGCTGACCCTGTGCCTGGCCGCCCTGAAGTTCCTGCGCGGCTTCAGCGGTCCGGTGTCGGCGCTGGCGGTGGGCCGGCGAAACCGGACCGCCATCGACCTGGGCCCCCGCATCGACCGCCTCGACGCGCACATCAATACCCGCCTGACCGCCGCGATGGTGGGGCTGATCCGCAGTTTCGTGGTGAACACGGTGACGCCCAAGTCCCCGGCGGGGCAGGCCATGCTGTCGATGCTGAATCAGACGGGCGGTTCCACCGACACGGTGGTACGGGCGGTGCGGGACCGCCTGGACCGGGTCCGGATCCGACTACGCAACGACGCCACGCTGAGCCAGATCGAGGGCGTCGACCTGGACAGCTCGGACATGCTGTTCGAATGCGGCTGGAGCTGGGCCATCGTGCGCAAGGCCGCCGACATCGACTTCGTCGACCTGCCCGTCGCGCAGCAGCCGGGCCACGCCGTCGCCCGCCCCTACCTGCATTTCACCGTGGTGGCGCTGGACGGCATCAACGACCTCACCTCGCAGCGCACCCGCGAACTCGACCTGCTCGATCCCGAGCAGCGGCGTCTGGCCGAGGCGCTGCAGCTGCGCTGGGATCTGGCTCAGCGCTACTGGGCGGCGGTGGCCCGCTTCGGCAATGGCCGCTGGCCGCTGGAGGACATTCCGTGGCGCACCTCCGACGGCGAGGAGTCCGACTACTTCAGTCTCATCGTGTCCGCGGTCCTCATGCAGGATCTGCTCAACCGCGAGGCCAATGACGACGACCTGGATCGCGCCGCCACCATCTTCGACGAACTGGCCCGCCGCGGCCGCATCATCCGCCGCTTCACCGCCGGGGACCCGGCCCGCACCATGCACACCCCGGGCGTGAGCCTGCGCCTGCTGGGCAGCGAGGAGCTGGACGGCCCGCTGCTGCTGTGGACCGTATCCGATTACGCCACGGTGCTTTTGAAGCGCACCCTGCAGGCGGCGCGGCTCTCCGGCACCATCGAGACCCGGGATCAGCTGATGGCGCTGGCCCAGGCCACCATGGACCACCTCGATCAGCGCGCCTTCCGTGAGGGACCGGCCACCGGCCTCTGGGACGACCCCAGCCGCATCTTCGGCGGCAGCGATTCGCATCTGCCGTCCTGGTATCTCACCGAGCGTGTGGTCGAGTGCATGGTGACCGCCGCCCGCATGTACCGGGAACCGCCACTGCGCGCGCCGAACTCGGCGACCCGCGCGATGGAGCTGCTCACCGAGGCCGAACACCTGCTCAACCGGGAGATACTGGAGCTCAGCGAAACCGACATCACCGCGGGCCGTACCGCATTGGCGCTGGCCGAGCAACGCTTGGAACGGGCCCGCACACTCATCGACGAGCGCCCGGGCACCGCCGTCAGTCTGGCCTCGCAGGCTCTCCTGGAGCTGGACGAACTCGCCTATGCCCGGCTCGACGCCACCAGGAGCGAATGACCGTGCTCGTGTTCTCCGCGTCCGACAAGGGCGGCACCGGCCGCTCGGTCACCAGCTGCAATATGGCGTACTGGCTGAGCATGAAGGGCCACAAGGTCGCCTATCTGGACTTCGATTTCGGATCGCCCACCGCGGGCGGGACTTTCGAGATCAGCCGCATCGACAACGGGGTGCGTGACGGCACCGGCCTGCACGCGTACCTGCTCAACGAGAACGGCTCCCCCGCCCGGCTGAGCGTGCGCTCGGAGACCGACCGGATGGAACTGAGCCGGTCCCGGCATCCCTCGGGCCGCCTGGTGCTGTTCCCCGGTGATCTCGGCGGCTCCGAGTTCACCACCCTCGACGAGCGCATGATCGACCGCTGCGCCGCTCTGTTCGCCACCTGCGAGCAGGAATTCGACGTCACCTTCGTGGATCTGAGCGCGGGCCGCTCCATCGCCCTGGCGCTCGCGCTCAGCGCGACCAAGCAGTCGCAGTTGTCGCGCGCGGTGTGCCGGTGGCTCATCTTCCATCGCTGGACCCGCCAGCACATCGCCGCCGCCCGCGGCCTGGTGCACGACGACCACGGGGTGCTGGCCACCGGGGAGGCGTGGGGACACGACCGCACCGGACTGCTGAACTCGCTGCGCTTCGTCCGCATCGCGGTACCCGAACTGAACCGCACCGCCGGGCTGCGTCCGGCCCAGGCTGCCTGGCTGCAGGAACAACACAACACCCTGACCCGCGCGGCCAACCGGCACGGGATGGGTCCGAGCGGGATACTGGGCCAGACCCCGGTGGAACCGATGCTGCAATGCCGGGAGCAGGTGATCCTGGATGTGGATGTCGCCGCCCACGTCGCCAATGCCGAGACCGTGGACGCGTTCCGCACGCTCACCGAGAAACTCATGAACGACGCCGTCTGGGAACAGGTGGAGATACGCAGATGAGCTCCGCGACCGATTACAGCGAGGCCGGCGAACGCAACCGCGTGGCCGGGCAGCCGCTCTCGCACCTGTCCATCGAGGTCGGGCACTTCTACATGGACGAGCTGGTGAACGGCGTCGACCGGATCCGCGCGCAACTGCGCAAGGTCGCGCCCATCGTCGAGACCCAGATCGCGGCCGCCGAAAAGGAATTCGGCCCGGGCGCGCGGGTCAGCACCTGCTTCCTGGTCGACGACTACTTCTGGGGCCGCACCCCGGGCCGCGGCCGCGACGCCCGCCGCGTCGCCGACCCCCGGCACGTGCTCGAGAAACTGCTGACCGCCGCGGAGGAATGCGAGGTCCGCATCGACTACCTGGCCCGTGAGGCCGGGTGCGCGGAGGTGCCGGCGTTCCTGGACGGTGAACCCGTGGGCGAACCGGTGCGGCTGGCCGAGATGATGGCGGCGCGCATCGTCGCCGAACCCGAACGCGACAGCACCGGACGCCGCCCGCCCACCGTCGAATCCGGCTGGCTGTGCAACGGCCGCCGCTCCTCGGAATACGATGCCGGACAGGCCATGCGGATCGCGCGGTACCGGCCACCGGAGGAGTTCGGGGCCCGCAACCACTCCATTTTCCTGGACGTCCAGCTGTGGAGTCGCCGGCTCGAGGAGGTGGCCGGACAGCAGGTGGAGCGCATCCTCTGGTCCTGCCCGTTCCTCGCCTCCATCTGGCAGTTGTTGCGGCTGGGGATGATTCGCGACGAGGGCGCCATGGTGGCCGCCCCGGTGGCGTGGGGCGACCCGTGGCCCGAGGAGTGGTCGCGGCTGCCCGCGGTGGTGCAGCTGAATCCGCAGGCCAAACCGTTCGCCGCCTATCGGGCGCTGTCGGTGTTGCCCTACAGCTACCTGGGTATCGAGCACGCGGTGCGGGTGATCCTGGACCACCTGCAACTCGACGACGATGTGCACGCCAAGCTCGCCGAACGCGGTGCGGGCGAACGGATTCCGGTCGCGGTGCCGCGTCAGGCCACCCGCCGGTTGAACCACCTGTTCCTCGGTGACGTCTGAGGTGGCCGCCGTATGAGCGATCCGCTGGTCCTGCTGGGGGAGGTGCGCACCGCGCTGCTGCCGAATGCGGGGGGTCTGGCGGCGCGGGAAGCGTCGGCGCTGCTCTCGCTGCTGCCCGGGCAGCGGGTGCTGATGCGGGAACGACCACTGGCGCTGGCCATCTCGCCGACCACACCGGTGGGCGTGGACTGCCGACTGGCGACGGTGTCGCGGTCCGACAGCCGGGCCATCGGCACGGTGGCCGCGCACGCCGTACTGGTCGGCGGCCGGGTGATCCAGAGTTCGGCCTGCTCCAGTGTGGTGCGGGCGGCCAATCAGAACCGGCGGCCCTGGTCGCACTATCTGAGCCGGGCCGGGACCGTCGAACTGGTGCACCGCATCGGCGACGACACCGCCACGGCGGTCGACCTCACCGAGGGCTTCCTGGAGGCGTCCAGCGCCACCACCCTCGACCTCGGCTCGATCAGCGAACGGCTACTCACCCGGGTGCGCACCGATCCGCGGCTGGACCAGGATCCGCCGGTGCACTCCGGGGCGACTCGGCTGCGCTGGGCCGCGCGCGTCGCGCCGCCGGTGGATGGGAGCGCGCGGGGGCGGACGCTGTTCGCCTTCCGGCTGGAGGACGAGAACACCCGGTCTGTCCGGATCATGGTGCCGACTGTCCGGGACCTGGCCGGGGTGCAGCGCTTCTGCGAAGACCTCGCCGTCCACGACTGGCTGCTGTCCACCCTCGCCGCCGCGTTGTCGGACGCGAATCGTCCCGTGCTCGAACGCGATCCCACAGGCGAACTGGCTCCGCTGCTCGAACAATTGGTGCACCTGTGGATGCCGGGTGCGCACACCCCGCCCCGGCTGCGCGAACTGTGGACCCGGCTGGAATCCGATCCCGGTTTCACCCGGCAGTGGACCGCGCAGGTCGGGCACCTGCGCGACCGGCTGGCGGTGGCCACCCTGGAAGCGCTGCGCAGCTCCAAGATCAGCACCGTGCAGTGGTGATGGCGGTGCTCAGAGCCGGAACCAGCGGCGCACCAGCAGGGCGAAGAACACCGACATGGTGACCGCACCGGTGTACGCCTCGGTGACGAACACCGCCCGGCCGCCCACCCGCAGGTGATCGGTGTCGCCGATACCGAGCGGGTTCAGGTAGTTCATCAGCACCTGGTACACGGTCACGGCCACCGGCTGCTCCGCGCGCAACGCCACCGCGCCGGTGAAGACCAGGAGCTGGAACACCACGAACCACAGCATCCGGAACGGCCGATACCCGTAGCCGCAGACCAGATCCGGGACCAGGCCGCCGAGCCGCCTCCAGGCCTGCGGCTGCGCCTGCCGCCGGGCCCGGGCCAGCGCGAGCCCGCAGCGGTCCTCGGCGTCGGTGTCCTCGTCGATGCGATACAGACTGCCCGCGCGCCGATAGGCCAGGGCGGCGTGTCCGGGCAGTCCGGCCTGGACGAGCGGACGTCCCAGACGTTCGTACGCCTCGGCGAGCAGCCGATTCTGGGTGCGGCTCAGCCGGAGCGGGCCCCGGAACTCGACCTCCGCGGCGATGAGCGCCGCGAGCAGCTGGTTGACCGGCACGGCCTGCGGATCCGGCCCGGCCGGGCGGAGCAGCGCGGGCGCGTAGATGTGGCCGAAGACGAGACTGTCGCCGGCCCGGCGGATTCCGGGCGGATCGTAGGTGGCGACCACCGCCTCGGTGTGCCGGGTGAACAGATCCAGCAGGGGTTGCTCGGTGGCGCGCCGCCGCAATCCGTGTGGCTGGGAGAGGAATTCGGTGATGCTCTCGCCGTAGGCGTCGGCGTGGCGCTCGATCCGCATGCTCATATCGGCCACGAAGGGTGACGACGGCGCGTTTCTCTCGAGCATGATCAATGGTAGATCCTGTGCACCAGCACATCTCGGGGCTCATCGGCCCCGAAGTAGGTGGGCTCGTGGTCCGCCCAGGCGAACCCGACCTCCTTGTACAGGTGATAGGCGGTGCGATTGCCCGGCTTCACGGTCACGTAGACCTGTTCGGCGTGGACCTTGCGGCAGTGGGCCAGCGCGGCTTCCAGCAGGACCCGGCCGAAACCGCGGCCGCGGCAGGCGGAAGCCACGGCGAAGCCGAGGAACCACGCCGTGCCGTCGCCGTCGATGGCGGTGAGGACATACCCGCACACCTCCCCCGCATCTTCAGCAACCGTCCAGTTTGCTCCGTGTAATTCGAACAATTGCCGCAGAACGAAATACGGATACGCGAGATGTTCGAACTCGACCACCTCGAGCGCTCGAATGGCGTCCAGATCCGCCAGCGACGCAGTCCGACATACCGGAATATCCGGCTCTTCGAAGGCCAACAACGGTGTTCCCCTCCACCCCGGGCGCAAGTGCGATGGATTCCAGGGTAAGCGTCACGCCGAAGGATGGGTGCGGTTCGGCCCGCTCGCCGTCTGTGGAACGAACGGGCCGAACCGCGCTGCTGCACGCGGTGGGGACCACGCCGCCGTCGCCCGGAGGTTAGGCGCGGGGCGTTCGAAAGCGCTGTGCCGCAGCGTTTATCGCGGCCGGGGGCATTCCCCGGTATGTCCCGGACCGCGAAAACTTCCGGGTGCGATGGCGCGTGGAACGGGTGTCGAGCACCAGCCACAACAGCCGATACACGACCCGGTCGAAGCCCGAGTGCGCTGGTTCGATGGACGTCATGGCAACGCGCGCTCGTCGAGCACGCACCGTCCCTCCTCCACCAGGGTGGCCCGGGCTCGTCGACGCACCTTGCAGGTCTGCACGGTGCAATCGAGGTGCAATTGCATTGCTGCGTGGGCCTGTTCGGCGGTCATCACCCCCGGATCCCGGCGGCAGCGCGACAAAACGGCGATGTGCAAATTGAGGGACGTCAGTTGCATGTCCAGACCACTCCTCGTTCCCGCTGGTTCCTGAAGTGCCCGGAGGTTCAGGAAAGGAAAGGGGCCTAGCTACACCGCTCCGGGCACATATCTAGCACACCACGAGCAGACGCCAAGCGGGCGAATTTCGACAAGGAGAACGCAAAATTGCGCGAATTCCCAGCAGCGAATCCACTTGGGAGAGGACGATTCTCCATAGTGGACGAACCTCGCGTCCCCCGATCCATGCCCGCGAACGCGAATGGAGCGTGTTGTGTCAGAAGGTCCCGCGTCATCCACCCTGCCGCGCCGCCAGCTCGGCCGCTACCTACGGGACTGGCGTATCCAGGCAGGATTGACCATCGCCGAGGCCGCCAAGCTGATGGAGTGGGGCGCCAGCACCCTGCAGCGGCTGGAGAAGGGCAACGCGGACCGCATCCGCACCATCGACATCCAGGAGCTGTGCCGGATCTACGGGATCCCCGCCCAAATCGCCGACGGACTCAAGGGTTTGGCGCAGCAGGCGGCCGTCAAGAGCTGGTGGCACTCCTACGGCGACCTGATTCCCGAGAACTTCGACGTCTACGTGGGTTTGGAGGCATCCGCGCAGCAGTTGTCCTGCTACCAATCGGAACTGGTGCCGGGCCTGCTGCAGACCTCCGACTACGCAAGGGCCCTGAACCGGCTCGGATACCCGGAAGAGACGGCGGCCGAGGTGGATCGGCGCGTTCAGCTGCGCATGCAGCGCCAGGCCATGATCACCCGGCGCATGCGCCCGGCCGCGATCGCCATGGTGTTGCACGAATCGGTATTGCGCCGCCTGGTGGGAGGTGCAAGGGTGATGGCGGCGCAGGTGCGGCACTTGGCGGAACTGAGTACCCGGTCCAATGTCGTCCTGCGCATTCTGCCCTTCGCCGCCGGTGTCCCCCTGGGACTTTCGACCGGCCCGTTCGTGATCCTGGAGTTCGGATCCGACGGCAAGGGGCAGCCGGTGGAGCCCCCGGTGGTCTACGTGGAGGGGTTCACCGGCGATCTGTATCTCGAGAGACAGGGCGACGTTCAGCGTTATCGCCGGGCCCAGGCGGGGCTGGAACGCTGCGCGTTGGACGTTCAGGACAGCAGAAGCCTGCTGCGGCAGGTGGCGAAGGAGTATTCGGCATGAGTGTGGAGCTTTCCGGGGCCCGCTGGTTCAAGAGCAGCCGCAGCGGGGCCGGTAAGGAATGCGTCGAAGTGGCGTTCCTGCCCGCGGGCCGGGTCGGCGTGCGGGACAGCAAGAATCCGCAGGGGCCGGCGCTGGTGTTCGGCGCCGCGGAGTGGTCGTCGTTCACCGCCGGCCTCGAAAACGGTCGCTTCGACAGGTGATTCACGTGCGGCGGACGATTCGCGAGCGCTGAGAAACTGAACGAGGTGCGCGGGCTCCATTGCCCGCACACCTCGGCATCAGTCGTTCACGATCACACTCAGAGAATCGCGACTACTCCGATCGCGACGGCGGCCACCAGCACACCGATCGCGACCGAAGGCATCAAAGCGCCGGTCAGTATGTATACGCCCATCGCCGATACCGCGAAGAGCATCCCTACGATCAGCCGTTCGACCCAGTCGTCAGGACCCAATTTGCGGTACCGGGGACGTGCATTCTTCAGTCCTCGGTCCACGAATAGTTGGATACCCATGTTTTAACGCGCGTAAACATGGTTTCGTTGCTGAACGGCTGCCGTTTCGTGATCAACTCTCAGCGCTGGGAATCCGGGGCCCCGCGCTGGTGCGCGGGGCCCCGGTGGCAAATTTTCTGTGGTGATCGTCAGCGACGGAACAGTTTGTTTCCCAGCCAGACGATCGGATCGTATTTCCGGTCCACCACGCGTTCCTTGAGTGGTATCAGCGCATTGTCGGTGATCTTGATGTGCTCGGGGCACACCTCGGTGCAGCACTTCGTGATATTGCAGTAGCCCAGCCCGGCGTCCTCTTGCGCCAGATCACGGCGATCCGCCACATCGAGAGGATGCATTTCGAGTTCCGCAATACGCATCAGGTAACGCGGGCCGGAGAATGCGTGCTTGTTGTCCTCGTGATCGCGCACCACGTGACAGGTGTTCTGGCACAGGAAGCACTCGATGCACTTGCGGAATTCCTGTGACCGTTCCACGTCGGCCTGCTGCATCCGGTAATCGCCCGGCTTCAGATCCACCGGCGGTGTGAACGACGGGACCTCGCGCGCCTTCCGATAATTGAACGACACATCCGTGACCAGGTCGCGAATGACGGGGAAGGTGCGCATCGGCGTCACCGTCACCACTTCGTCCTCGGTGAACGTCGACATCCGGGTCATGCACAGCAGCCGCGGCCGGCCGTTCACCTCGGCCGAGCAGGAACCGCACTTGCCCGCCTTGCAGTTCCAGCGCACCGCCAGATCCGGGGCCTGGGTGGCCTGCAGGCGGTGGATGATGTCGAGCACCACCTCGCCCTCGTTCACCTCCACGGTGAAGTCGTGCAGGCCGCCGCCCTCGGTATCGCCGCGCCACACCTTGAACTTCGCCTGATAACCCATGGCTATTCCGCCTTTCCGGCGTCGTCCCGCAGCTCCGCGAGATCGGCGGGGGTGTAATACTTTTCGAGTTCGGCCAGGTCGAACAGCCGCAGCAGCTCGGCGCGCATTGGGATCTGGGCCTCGGAGGTGACGGTGACCGCGGGCACCGAGAAGCCGACCTCGTCCTCGCCGATCGTGCAGACCAGCAACTGATTCCGCCACACCGGATCCATGCCCGGGTGGTCATCGCGGGTGTGACCGCCGCGGCTCTCGGTGCGCAACAACGCCGCCTGCGCGACGCATTCGCTGATCAGCAGCATGTTTCGCAGGTCGATGGCCAGGTGCCAGCCCGGGTTGAACTGCCGGTGCCCCTCCACGGTGACGTGGTCGTAGCGGTCGCGCAGTTCGGAGAGCTTCTCCACGGCCTGCTTCAGCTCGTGTTCCTTGCGGATGATGCCGACCAGGTCGTTCATGGTCTGCTGCAGGTCCATGTGCAGGGTGTAGGGGTTCTCCCCCCGGCCCTCGTCCGGCGGATCGAACGGCGTCACCGCCGCTTTCGCGGCCGCGGCGATATCGGTGTCGGAGATCTTGGGCCGTGCGGCCAGCTGCTCCACGTAGGTGGCCGCGCCCAGTCCGGCGCGACGGCCGAACACCAGCAGGTCCGACAGCGAGTTGCCGCCGAGCCGGTTGGATCCGTGCAGGCCGCCCGCGCACTCCCCGGCCGCGAACAGGCCCGGCACCTTCGCCGCCTGGGTGTCTGGGTCGACCTCGATGCCGCCCATGACGTAGTGGCAGGTCGGCCCGACCTCCATCGGCTCCTTCGTGATGTCCACGTCCGCCAGCTCCTTGAACTGGTGGTGCATGGACGGCAGCCGCTTGATGATCTGGTCGGCGGGCAGCCGCGAGGCGATGTCGAGGTACACGCCGCCGTGTTCGGTGCCGCGTCCCGCCTTCACCTCTTCGTTGATGGCACGCGCCACCTCGTCACGGGGCAGCAGGTCCGGGGTGCGGCGGGCGGAGTCGTTGTCCTTCAACCACTGGTCCGCCTCCTCGATGCTCTCGGCGTACTGCCCCTTGAACACCGGCGGGATGTAGTCGAACATGAACCGCTTGCCGTCGGAGTTCTTGAGCACCCCGCCGTCGCCGCGCACACCCTCGGTGACCAGGATGCCCTTCACCGAGGGCGGCCAGACCATGCCGGTCGGATGGAACTGCAGGAACTCCATATTGATCAGCGAGGCCCCGGCGCGCAGCGCGAGCGCGTGGCCGTCGCCGGTGTACTCCCAGGAGTTCGAGGTCACCTTGTAGGACTTGCCGACGCCTCCGGTGGCGATGACCACCGCGGGCGTCTCGAACAGGATGAAGCGGCCCGATTCCCGCCAGTAGCCGAAGGCCCCGGAGATCTTGTCGCCGTCCTTGAGCAGTTCGGTGATGGTGCACTCGGCAAAGATCTTGATCCGCGCCTCGTAGTCGCCGGTCTGCGCGAAATCCTCCTGTTGCAGCGAGACGATCTTCTGCTGCATGGTGCGGATGATCTCGAGGCCGGTGCGGTCACCGACGTGCGCCAGCCGCGGATAGGTGTGGCCGCCGAAGTTGCGCTGGCTGATCCGCCCGTCCGGGGTTCGATCGAACAGCGCCCCATAGGTTTCCAGCTCCCACACCCGGTCGGGCGCCTCCTGGGCGTGGAGTTCGGCCATGCGCCAGTTGTTGAGGAATTTCCCACCGCGCATGGTGTCCTTGAAATGGACCTGCCAGCTGTCCTTCTCGTTGGCATTGCCCATGGCGGCCGCGCAGCCGCCCTCGGCCATGACGGTGTGCGCCTTCCCGAACAGGGACTTGCAGACCACCGCCACCGACAACCCGTGTTCGCGGGCCTCGATCACCGCACGCAGACCGGCACCGCCGGCACCGATCACGACGACGTCGTACTTGTGCCGCTCGACTTCAGGCATGGAACCGAATACTCCTGGGAGACTGAGGAATAGAGGACTGTCAGCCGATGAGGCGAGGATCGGAGATGGTTCCGCTCGCGACCAGCATGACGTAGAAATCGGTGAGGACCAGCGTGCCCAGCGTGGTCCAGGCCAACTGCATGTGCCGGGTGTTCAGCTTCGACACCACGGTCCAGAAGCGGTAGCGCACCGGGTGCTGCGAGAAGTGCTTGAGCCGCCCGCCCGCGATGTGCCGGCAGGAGTGGCACGACAGCGTGTACGCCCACAGCAGCAGGGCGTTCCCGGTGATGATCGCCGTGCCCAGGCCGATGCCGAAGCCACCGTCCTTGGCGTGGAAGGAGATCACCGCGTCGTAGGTGTTGATCACCGAGATGATCACCGCGACGTAGAAGAAGTAGCGGTGTGCGTTCTGGATGATCAGCGGAAGCTTGGTCTCCCCAGAATATTCGGCGTGCGGCTCGGCCACCGCGCAGGCCGGCGGGGACATCCACACCGACCGGTAGTAGGCCTTGCGGTAGTAGTAACAGGTGAGCCGGAACAGCAGCAGGAACGGCAGCACCAGGAAGCCCAGCGGAATCCACATGGGCAGGTGGCCGATCGGGGTGCCGAAGTGGCTCGAGCCCTCGACGCACGAAGCGCTCAGGCAGGGCGAATAGAACGGTGTCAGATAGTGGAAGTCGTTCACCCAATACGCGGTCCGCACAAAGGATCTGACGGTCGCGTAGACGACGAACGCCCCCAGTCCGAGCACCGTCAATGCCGGCGGCAACCACCACCGGTCGGTGCGCAGTGTGCGTGCCGCGATGGCGGCCCGACCCCTGCTGAAAACCCCGGTACTCGATTCAGAAGCCTTGACTGGTGCGGCGCTCACTGCGGCCTGCCTCGCTGCTCTACCCCGTGGAACGTCATCGTTACCTCCGGCATCGAATGTGATGGTGAGCACCCTACGACAGGAGTGCTATTACTCGAGCTCGCATCAGCTATTTCGTGATCCAGTGATTTGCGCCACATTTCCTGCGAACTTTCGCGTTTCGTTCGTGTAGTGAACAAACGGCAATCGCGCGAACTCGGCGGGCTGTCACCGGGATTGGCCGTGGCGTGACTGCGCAGCTCCGGAGGGTTGTTTTCGCCGGTTACACACCGTCACACGGCAGCAACAAGGGTGTGGTGGCCTGTCCCCCTGATGAGGGCTGGAAGGGAGCCGATGATGAGACGTGCCGCCATCGTCATGCCGATGCGCACACCGGTGGGCCTGCCCGGCGGCGCGCTCGCCGCGGTGCCGCCGAACCGTCTGGTCGGCACGGCTATTGGGGCGGTGCTCGGCCGGTCTGGCATCGACCCGCTCCGGGTGGAACAGCTGGTCACCGCCGTGCCCGACCCCGGCGTCATCCGCCCCGCGCTGCCACGCTGCGGGCTGTCCCCCGAGCTCGGCGAATTCACCGTCGGATCCGGACCTGGCAGCGGCCTGCGTGCCCTGATCACCGCCACCATGATGGTGCGGTCCGGCGCGGCGGGCGTGGTGCTGGCCGTGGGGGCCGAATATCCTTGTGCCGCACCGTCGTTTGCCGCGCAATTCGCCAGCGTCCGGACGCCCGCCGCCGGGCCCGGAGCTCCGGACGCCGGCCCCAGCACCGACGAGCAGATCGCGCTGTGGGCCACGGAACCGGCACGCGGACAAGCGGATTCGGTGCGGACCGAACAGCTGGCCCGCCACCACGGCCTGGACCGGACCGCCGCCGACGACTTCGCCGCGGTCAGCCACCGCCGCGCGGCCCGCGCTCACCGGCAGGGCGTCTTCGGAGCCGAGATCGCGCCGACGGTCGTGTGTGCCCGACCGGACGACCCGAACTCCGAGGTGGTGCGTCTGGTCGACCGCGACGAGGGCCTGCGCGACGATGTCTCGCACCGCGCCTTCGCCGCCCTGCCCCCGTTCCGCCCCGGCGGGGTGACCACCGCCGCCAACAGCAGCACCCGTGGCCTCGCCGCCTCGGCCTGCCTGGTGGTCGCCGAGGACCGCCTCGCCGACCTGGGCCTGGAACCCCTGGCCTACCTGATGGACTGGGCCAGCGCCGCCGCGCCCGCCGACGCCACCGCTCCGGCCGCCACCGGCGCGATCGCGAAGACCCTGTGGCGCAATGGATTCGAATTGTCCGATCTGGCCTTGCTGGAGGTCGAGGAATCGTCCGCCGTCGAGGTTCTGGCGCTGGCCCGCGTGCTGGGCCTGACGGAACACGCCGGTGGGTCGGCGGAACACGCGGGCGGTATCGCGGACCCCGCGGACGGCCGCCTGAATGTGCACGGCGGGTCGATCGCCCTGGGCGAGCCGGGCGGCGCCGCGGGCCTGCGCATGGTCACCACCATGCTGTACGAATTGGCTCGCCGGGAAGGCGGACTCGGCCTGGCGGTCACCCCCGCGGGCCCCGACACCGCCCTGGCGGCGATCTTCGAATCACCGGATCGAACACCGGTTTCCGAGACGCCGCGCGGTGCGCGCTTCCGTGGCGCGGGCGGCCGGCGCTCCGGTCGAGGTCGTCACCGCCCCTGACTGATCCCCATGCGCGGCTCATCGGCGCGCTACAGCGGCAACTGAGCTCACCCGACGCGCTGGCCGAATCACCGAGCCCCGACGCCATTGTCGAGGTGGCTCAGCTGCTGTTCGAAACGACGGTTCGGCTACTTGGTGCGGGGACGGGAGTGGAAGCCGAGGCCCTCGTCCTGCGCGCCCATCCAGGCCGCCTCGTCGTGCTTGGCGTCCGGGACGTAGATGGTCTCCTGCTTCGCGGCCGGGGACTCCGGGGGCGGGGTCTGCTCGAACTCGTCGGCATCGATGCTGAGCCGCTCCAGATCGTTCTCCAGCCGGCGGACGGTGCCCGCGTCTCCGTAGTGCGAGCGCAGCGCGCCCACGCACTGGCGGAGCTGGCCAACCGCGTAGCGGAGTTCCGCAATCTCGCTGCGTGTCATCGAAAACCTCCTCGACCTGTGTGACAGACCACACATCGTGATCTACAACACAGTACGTGATCATGCGGGATTCGTCTCGTCCGCGATGGATATTTGCTGGTCGAGGGCCTGTCGAGAGGGCTCGAATCGGGGTCTGACACGTTTCAGATCCACGAATCGGGCCGTCGCCGAGCGGCTTCCGGCTACCCCGCGATGGCGTACTCGGGCCCGCCGTCCGGGCCGAAATCCGGGTTCTCGGCGCGCATCGCCGCGGTCGCGCGCGCCACCAGCCCGACCACCGCCGCGGCCACCTCCTCGGCCCGCTCCAGGATCACGCTGTGCCCGGCCCCGTCCAGGCGCACCAGCTCGGCATCGGCGACCTGGGAGGCCAGCACCACCGAATGCGCGAACGGGATCATGATGTCCGCGGACCCGGCCAGCACCAGCACCGGAATCTCGCCCAGCCGGTGCAGGGTCGCGGACTCGTCGAACTGGATCAACGACTCCAGGAAGCTGGCCATGGTCAGCAGCGAGGTGTCGTTGAGCATGGCCGTCGCCACCGCCAGCATGCGCGGACTCACCTTCCGGGTGCCCAGGGTGGCGTCACGCATGATCGGCTCGAAGATCCTGCGGCTCAGATGCTTCGAGGCCTGCATGGCCCGCGGCGCGCGCTTCACCGCAGCGCGCAGCGAGCTCACCGCGGGCGGGCTCAGCAGCCGTCCCAGCCCCACCCGGGTCACGCCATTGGCGGCGCTGGAGATCAGGCCGACGCCCACGATCCGGGTGCCGATGGCCATCGGGTGCAGCCGCGCGTACGCCAGCACCGTCATGGCGCCCATCGAATGCCCCACCAGCACAACGGGTCCGGTCGGCACCACGGCCCGCAACACCGCGTCCAGATCCTTGGCCAGCTGCTCGATGGTGTAGGTCGAGGGGTCCGCATTGCCCGAATCCCCGTGTCCGCGATGGTCGTAGAACACCATGTGGGTGTCCTCGCCCCAGGTCTCCATCAGATGCCCGCGCATGAACGCCCACGATTCCGCGCGCAGACAGTGTCCGTGCACGAACACCACGGTGACCGGGGCATCGGTGGCGCCGAACTCGCGAACCGCGAGCGGCACGCCGTCATCCGCCGTGACGGTGATGTGGCGGCCGTCGAAATCGGCCGCGCGAGAGTTGAGCGTGGACATGACGTCCTCCTGAAGAGTGCGCCTTCTTGCCCGGTTGTCGGAATGGATGCCCCCGGCGTTAACCCCCCACACCAGGCGTTATGCACAAGTTGTCCAACTGTCTCCGCTGATCTATACAGCCTGCCGACGGATCCTCCCCCGCCTCGGCAACTTGCACCTCATGAATATCTACTTGTATCTATCAAAAACAATAGAAACCCCTAGATAGTCCACGACTAAAGTTGACCCGGTGACACGAGACCGATTGTTCCGGTTCGTCCATGTCACCGGCCACGCGTGCTGGTGGGTCTTCGTCGTCGCGACCCTGTGGCCGGGCAGCGCCGATTTCAGCTGGACCGGCGACGTCGACCTGCCCCGCGGATACGCCGACTACCTCCCCTCCGACGGCTTCTGCATGGCCGGCCCGATCGCGGTCGTAGCCTTCCTGGTCCTGATCATCGCCGCCGCGGTGGAAGCGGCCGCGGTCGGCCGCCTCGCCCCGGGCCTGATGACCGTCGGCACCCCGTTCGTCGCGGCCATCGTGCTCTGGTCGGTAAATCCGACCGGCTGCGGCGGCCGCGGCACCTCCGCCGTCCTCCCCGCCCTGCCGATCGTCCTCGTCGCCATCGCCCTCCGCGAGATCTGGGCCCGCGCCTTGGCGCCCCACCCCTCGTCCTGAGAATCTGCCGCTATCTAGGCAATTCGCTAGATAGCGGCAGAGTTTTATCGCGCGCGCCGTCGGCTAGGTCGCGGCCTCCGTTTTCGTGGACGGCAGGAACGGGCGGATCAGGTTCTTCTCCACCGACGGGCCGAACTGCCATTCGGCGATCCAGGGGCCGGTGCCTTCGCTCGGGTCCAGGGCGCCGCCCTCGATCCATCGATAGCGGCCGTCGAGGATGCCGCGGGTCAGGTCGGTGTCGGCGTCGTCGGTGTTGGACCAGAGGGCGTCGAAGAGGCGCTCGATGCGGAGACGGGACTGGCGGCAGAAGACTTCGGCCAGCTCCTCGGCGGCTTCGCCGTCGGGGCCGCCCGCGACGCGGAGGGACTGGGCGCGGACGCAGGCGGCGGCCATGGCGAACAGTTCGGCGCCGATGTCGACGATGCGGCCGAGGAAGCCCTGTTTGTATTCGAGCTTGGCCTGCCAGCGGGCCATGCCGTACATGAGGGCGCGGGCCTGCTTGCGGGACATGCGTTCGACGTAGCGCATGTGGCGTGCGAGGGGGCCGAATTCGCCGTAACTCACCGGGGCGGTGCCCGCGCCGACGGCCAGTTGCGGGAACCACTTGGCGTAGAAGCCGCTCGCGCCGACCGCCGCCTTGGCCTTGTCCTTCAGTTCGGCATTGCGGTCGACCAGGGCGCCGGCGGCGGCCATGTGGGCGTCGGCCATCTCGCGGGCGATGAGCAGGCGCATGATCTCGCTGGAGCCCTCGAAGATGCGGTTGATCCGCAGATCCCGCACCAATTGCTCGGCGGCGACCGCCCTTTCGCCGCGGGCCTGCAGCGATGCCGCGGTCTCGTAGCCGCGGCCGCCGCGGATCTGCACCAGCTCGTCGGCGATCTGACAGGCCATCTCCGAAGCCCACAGTTTGGCCAGCGCGGCCTCGATGCGGATGTCGTTGCGGTTCTCGTCGCACATGGTGGCGGACAGGTCGAGCACCGACTCCAGCGCGAAAGTCGTTGCGGCGATGAAGGACAGCTTGGTGCCGACGGCGCCGTGCTCGCCGACCGGGCGGCCCCACTGCACACGGGTGGCCGACCATTCCCGCGCGATCTTCAGCGACCACTTGGCCGCCGCGGTGCACATGGCCGGAATCGCCAGGCGACCGGCATTGAGGGTGGTCAGCGCGATCTTCAGCCCGTCGCCTTCACGCCCCACCAGGTTTCGCTTCGGGACCCGCACATTGTGCATGCGGGTGACGCCGTTCTCGATGCCGCGCAGACCCATGAACCCGTTGCGGCGTTCCACGGTGATGCCGGGGCTGTCGGCCTCCACGATGAACGCGGAGATGCCGCCGCGGTGCCCCTCGCTCCTGGGCACCCGCGCCATCACCACCAGCAGTTCGGCCACCACGCCGTTGGTGGTCCACAGCTTCACGCCGTTGAGTTCGTAGGCCTCGCCGTCGGCGGTGGGGGTGGCGGTGGAGGCCATGCGCGCCGGATCGGAGCCGACATCGGGTTCGGTGAGCAGGAACGCGCTGACCGCGCCCTGGGCGCAGCGCGGCAGGAACTCCCGCTTCTGTTCCGGGGTGCCCGCCAGCTTCAGCGGTTCCGGCACGCCGATGGACTGGTGCGCCGAGAGCAGCACGCCGAGGCTGGCGTGCGCGGAGCCGACCAGCATGAGCGCGCGGTTGTAGCCGACCTGGGAGAGTCCGACCCCGCCGTACTCCGCGGGAATCTTGAGCCCGAAGCAGCCGAGCTCGGCCAGCCCGCGCACGTACTCGTCGGGGATGCGGCCCTCGGCCTCGATGCGGAGGCCGTCGATGGTCTCGCAGAACGCGCGCAGCCGGGTCAGGTAGGCCTCGATCGCGGCCTCGTCGGCGGCGCTGGGGCGGGGGAAGGGATGGATGAGGTCGAGCCGGAATCGGCCGAGGAACATCTCCTTGGCGAAGGATGGCTTTGCCCAGGTGGTTTCGCGGGATTCCTCGACGAGTGCCCGGGCCTGTTCTTCGGTGGCGTCGACTTTGGCGACAGTCGCCATGATGTCCTCCTCGACCGTGATGAGAATCACATTCGAGTGTAGGAGCCTTTGTTACCCACCGGTAGGGGTATATCGATCGTTCACCATTCCTATTGCACACCACGGAGATAGCGGCCGAAATGCGGAACCGTGAAACCGATGGTGCCGCGCTCGGCCGAATAGATGAGTCCCTTCTTGATCAGCCCGTCCCGGGCCGGGGACAGAGATGCGGGTTTTCGCCCCAGTTCGTTGGCGACCGCCGAGGTCGCGACCGGTCCGTCGTCTCCGGACAGATCGGCCATAGCGCGCATGTATTCACGCTCGGCGGGCGTAGCGCGTTCGTAGCGGGAACCGAAGAAACCGACCGCCAATTCTTCTTCGGCGGCGGGTGACGCCACCGCCACGTCCTCGGCCGAGATCGGACTCCGCGCCGCCGCGTCCCACACCGCCTTGCCGTACGCCTGCACGAAATACGGATACCCGTCGGCCTTCTTGTAGAGCGCGTCCAGCGCCTCCGCCGAGTACTCCACGCTCTCCCGCTCGGCGGGCGCGATCAACGCCTGATCCGCCGACTCCCGATCCAGCCGATCGATCCGGTGATAGGAGAACAACCGCTCGGAGTAGCTCTTGGACGCGGTCAGCACCGCGGGCAGGTGCGGCAGCCCCGCCCCGACCACGATCAAAGGCGCGGCGTCCTGGCTCAATTCGTGGCAGGCCCCGCAGATGGCGGAGATGTCGGCGGCCCCGAGATCCTGCATCTCGTCGATGAACACCGCGATCCCGATGCCGTGATCGCGCACCAGCGCCGCGGCCTCCACGAGCAGCTCGACGAGGTCGATCTCGATATCGCCGGAGTCGGCGCGCCCGGTCACCGCGGGCACGTCGATGCCCGGGTTCCAGCGGTCCCGCATGCCCTTGTCGGCGGTGGAGCGCAGCGCGAAAGCCTTGAGAATCCCCAGGAAATCGTCCACCTGCTCCGGATTGCGGTGTCCCACGGCCAGGGAACGCACCGCCATGTGCAGCGCCGAGGCCAGCGGCCGCCGCAGTTCCTGATCCGGCCGCGCCTCCAGCTTGCCGGTGCCCCATCCGCGGGTGCGGGCGGCGGAGCGAAGCTGGTTGAGCAGCACCGTCTTTCCGACCCCGCGCAGTCCGGTGAGCATGACGCTGCGCTCCGGCCTGCCCTTCGCCACCCGTTCCAGCACGATGTCGAAGGCCGCGAGCTGCCGGCCCCGGCCCGCGAGTTCCGGTGGCCGCTGCCCCGCGCCGGGTGCGTACGGATTCTTGACGGGGTCCATGCGGCCCAACCGTAGCGCGGGAATCACGGATTATCCGGGTATCTATGGCGGGCCCTAGACGCAGCTATCGACCGGCATGTGGCACATGTGCCCGCGGTGTCGCCCGGGGTCTCTACCCTTATGCCTGATTCGTTGGGATCCAGGGCAGGAGGGTTCATGTCGGAAGAAGTCGTACCCCCCACCGTCGCGGAGGTGGTCGAGTCCTGGAACGTCCCCGCCGAGGCGGTGGTCGCCGCGCGCATCCGCAACAACATCCTGGTCGCCATCGAGCGCGGGTACGACGATCCGCAGCTGGTGGCCGACCTCGCGGTGGGACCGCTGGTGATGGCCCTGGGCCAGTTGGAAGTGGACCTCGCCGACGCGCGCCGGCGGATTGCCGAACTGGAGCGGGGCGCTCAGGCGAAGGGTTGATAACGGCCGGAACGATCGCCTATACCGTCTCGTGATCCACGGCTCTTTACACCGAAATGACCGCTTAGCGGGACGTTTTCGGAAACATTGGACGCGCCGCCTGTGTCGGGTGGACAACCGGGCGACCGAGTCGTAATCTTCTCGTGACTTAGCGGAGTCTGTTGCTTCATCGGAGAGGCAGCCCGCGAAGTTACAAGCAGCACGATCGGAGATGCGTCTCAGTGGGTAAGCACAGCTTGCAGCAGGAATCGAAGCTTCCGGCTTCCGTGAAGGGTGCCATCGTCATGGGTGCGATGGCGGCGACGACTACTGGTGTCTTCCCGGCGATCACCGCCACGGCCGCCACCGTCGAGATCCCCGGCATCGGAAACTTCGATGTGCCGGACGAATTCACGCCCCAGGTGCAGCAGTTCAACCAGACGGTCAAGGACGCCGCGACGGCGCTGCAGACCCCCGGCGCTCTGGGCGGCGGCGCCCAGGTCGGCGCTCCGGCGGTCGCGCCCGCTCCGCAGTTCCAGCTGCCGACCATCTTCAACAAGCCGAGCTCCGTGGGTGACATCGCCCTGCACGCGGCCGAGACCAAGGTCGGCGCCCAGTACTCCTGGGGTGCGACCGGTCCCTACAGCTTCGACTGCTCCGGCCTGGTCCAGTGGGCCTACAAGCAGGCCGGAATCGAGCTGCCCCGCACCAGCTTCGAGCAGTCCAATGTCGGCGCCCCGGTCGCCTTCGACGACCTGCAGCCCGGCGACATCGTCATCACCAACGGTGGCGGCCACGTCGGCATCTACGCCGGCGACGGCAAGCTGCTGAACGCCGTGCAGTCCGGCACCCCGGTCTCCTACACCCCGCTGCACGCCAGCCAGGTGGTCACCGCCCGCCGCGTCGTCAACGCGTGACACGTAATCTTTAGAGCGTGACCCCTGCTCCACTGAGCACTACGGCCCAGGCCCGAGTTGATTCTTGGACCTGGGCCGTCCGCATTTTCAAGACCCGCTCGGCGGCCGCGGCGGCCTGCCGGTCCGGGCATGTCCGGGTGAACGGCGTGCCGGTGAAACCCGCGCACTCGCTGAAACCCGGTGACGAGATCCGGGTGCGCGTCAACGGGACCGAACGCATCGTCATCGTCGAGCAGCTCATCACCAAACGGGTGGGCGCGGCCGTGGCCGTACAGTGCATGATCGACAAGAGCCCGCCGCCGCCCGATCCGCAACTGACCGCGCTGATACCGCGCCGGGATCGCGGTGCGGGACGCCCCACCAAGCGGGAGCGCCGCGAGACCGACAAACTCCTCGGTCGCGAATCCGACTGATCGGGACGCTCAGGACTTCTTATCGCCCTGCGCCGGAGCGAGATTCCCCGATTGCGTCGCCGCGGCCGACCGGGCTCCCCACGCGGCCGCGGCAATGGTCACCAGTGCGCCCAGCATGAGGGCGGCCGGTTCGCCCGGTTTCAGCGCATGCAGTTGGGTGCCCACCGTGACCGCCGCGACCGGGACCCCGATCTGCGCCGAGGCGATGGCGCCCAACGGAACCGGCTGACCCAGCACCCGCATGAGCGCGTGGGCCAGCACCGCGCCCGCCCCGAGGGCCAGGCCGAGCAGGATCAGGTACGGGTGGTCGCCGAACTCGCGCAGGTTCAGACGCGCACCCAGCCAGACGAAGAACAAGGGCGCGAGGAATCCGTCGCTCAGGGCGAACAGCTGCCTGGCCACCCGGCGCGGTTCGCCGACCGCCGCCACCGCCAGACCGAGGGCGAAGCCCGCCAACATGATCGACACGTGACTGCGGGTGGCCAGCGCGCCGAGGGCGAACAGCAGCGCCAGGCTGACCCGCAATTCGAGAGCGAACTTCCGATCCTCGGACACCGTGTGCAGCCGGTGCCGGATACCGGATTCCTCGAGCCAGCGCAGGAAGAAGTAGACGATCAGCGCGGCCGCCGCGACCAGCAGCGCGCCGATGGCCGCCCGGCCCGCATTGCCCGTATCGATCACCAGCGGCAACGCGATCACCGCGGCCGCGTCGGCGAGGGCGACCTGAGCGGTCAACTCCAGGACCGGCTTTCCGCCCAGGCCCTGCGAATCGATGATCGGCAGCACGATGGCCGCCGACGACGAGGCGATGAGCACCGCGTAGAGCAGCCCGTGCCCGGTGTCGAACCAGACCGCGATGCCCTGCCCCGCGCTCATGGCCAGCACGCCCACCGCCACCGCGCGCACCGCGCCGCGCCCGAGCGCCGAGCGGATCGCCGCGTCGCGCACCGGAACGTGGGTGCCCGCCACGAACATGACCACCGCGAAGCCGACGTCGGCCAGGAAGGTGAAGGTCGGGTCGGCCGGGTGCAGCAGGCCGAAGCCGGTGGTGCCGAAGACGATTCCGGCCAGCAGCTCGCCCAGGATCACCGGCAGATGCCAGGACTGCCGCCAGGCCAGCCAGGGCCCGGCCAGTCCGAGGACGGTGATCAGGGTGAGGGTCTGGAAGTTCACGCCGAGCTCACGGCAGCGGGGCGATCTTCACCGGGATCGCGATGTTCTCGTCGGTGTAATAGATGGCGCACACCCGGTGGTAGCCGTCGACGATCTGCATGGGCACGCCCTTGCGGAAGTCGCCGCGCACCACCAGGATCGGCGACAGCGCCTTCCCGGCCGTGATCTTGGCCAGGTCACGCCGCACGTAGGGGTTGTAGCTGGGCAGGATCTCCAGGTGCGATGCCCGCAACAGGTCCTTGGCCTTCTTGTGGGTCACCGGCGCGTCGCGCAGCGACTGGACGACCTGCTCGATGACGTCCGGCTCCGCCAGCATCTCGAGGTAGTCCGCGGCGGCCGGGTAATCGTGCTCGTCCGGCTCCTTCTTCCACTCGACCGTGATCTCGGGATCCGTCATCCAGTCATCATGCCTCAGCCGGCGCCGATCCTCGTTCAGGCTGCGGGCCCGACCTCCCACTCCACGCAGATGACCCGCCGATCCGCCTGCGCGTCCGCGAGTTCCCGCACCGCCTCCGGCCCGCCCGCGCCGGGCGCCGAGGTCAGCAGCACGGTGAAGTCCGTGGGATCGGCCGCGGTCAGCTCCAGCAGATTGGTCGCCGCCACCAGTCGCGTCGCGCCGGACGCGTGCACCACACCCCGTACCGCCGACCCGCATTCGCGTATGTCCTGCAGGGCTGTCGCGAGGTCGGCGCGATCGGCGCAGTCGCACCGCATCATGACGATCCGATCCTCCATGCCGGTCAATCGGGCGGGCAGCGGCCGCGGTGTGCGAGTCAACACCACCACGTCCCGCGCACCGGCCGCCAGCAGCCACCGCACCGCGGCTTCGCCCTGCGGCCCCAGCCCGCCCGCTACCACATATGTCCCCTCGGGACGGATCTCCACATCGGGGAACACCGGACCGGGCGGATGTCCGTCCGCGGCGAACCCGGGCCGCGGCCAACTGCCCGAATCACCGGAATCCGGTCGCCGCCACTGCCGTTGCGGCGGTGCGGTCGTGTGCGGACCCAGTGCGGTCCAATCCACGGTCCGCCCCTCCAGATACAACCGCGCGATCGTGCGCAACAGACTCCCCGCCTCGTCATCCGCCGCCAGCACGGGCCACGCGCCGTCCCGCAGCGCGATCCGCTCCCTCACCGCGGAGGTCAGCACCGAGGTGGGACCGACCTCGAGCACGGTCGAAAAGCCGTCCGCGACAACACCGTCCAACGCCGCCGCGAGCTCGACCGCCTGCGAGACGTTCGCGGTCCAATACTCGCCGTCCATCAGGGGCGAGCAATCCGGGCTGTCGGGGCGCAACACGGCGCCGCGTCGGGTGGTCGAATAGAGCGGCCACCACGGGTGCCGGGGCGCGAGATCAGCGAGCTCGCCGCGCAATTCGTGGGCGCGGCCGCGGACCATCGGCAGGTGTGGCGGCTCGTGGTCCGATCCGGCGGGTACCCGCTGTGCGAAGATGGCGCGCCGATGGGCTCGCCGGACCAGCGCATCGACATACCGTGGCTCACCTGACACGGTGATCGCCAGGCCGTCCACGGCTGCCACCGCGACCTCCGCGCTCATCGGCGTGACCAGCTGATTCACCTCGGCGGGGGTCGCTTCCAGCACCGCCGCGGTCCCGCCGCCACCGGCCCGGGCCACCAGCCGCGCTCGCGCCACCGCGACGCGCGCCCCGTCCTCGAGCGACAACGCGCCGCACCCGACCGCCGCCGCGACCTCGCCGGCACCGTGCCCGGCGACCCCGTCCGCGTGAATCCCCCACGACTCCAGTAATTCCGTCAGCGCGTACTGGAAGACGAACAGCGAAATCTGCCGGGCAACGATCCCATCGCGGCCATCCGGGATGCCCGTGACTCCCCCGTCGTGCCTACTGGAGTCTCGGAGATCGCCGTGGATCCCACTGCCGGTCTGGTTATCGGGAGGGGCACCCGCGCACGGTGTCTCGTCGAGCTCCGCAGCGTCTGCTCGGTCATCGCCGCGACTCGAGGCGGCGGTGGCCGTGGACGGCGGTGAATGGTCCGACGCCGGGTGCGGGGTCGAGGCCGACACCGCGACGTGCCCGTTCCGCCCGAATCCATAGCGCGGCGTCCATACTCGCGGGCCGCCCACCGCGACGACCACGTCGACAGCCCTGGTGAGGGCCGCGGCGAAGACCGGGTAGCGCGCGGCGAGGGCGCGTCCCATGCGCGGATGGTCTCCGGTCCCGGGGAACAGGAAAAGCACACCGCCGTTGGCACGTTCGCGGACCGGGGTGAAGACATCGGGCCCGGAGACCGTCACGAAGGGAGCGGCTGTCAGGGAGCCGGTGCCGGGCGTCGCCAGCGGTGCCCGTGCGTGATCCGTCGCGGTGCTCGCCTCGATCCGGCGGGCGAGCGCGCGCAACTGGGCGGCGGCCTCGATGCCGTCCCGTGCGAGAACGGCGGCGCGCGCCGGTTCGGGCACGAGTCTGGCCGTGGCGGCGGCGAATTCGCGCAGGGATCGGTACGAGCCGAGCGCGACGGCCCAGCGCAGGGCCAGGTGGCGGATGGTGACGGCGTCGGGTCCGGAGACCGGGATGAGGACGGGCGGTTCCTCGCCGCGGTCGGCGTCGGACGATCCGCCCCGGCGCGGATCGTCGAGGGCGATGTGCGCGTCCACACCGCGCGCCTCACGGAAACCGATTCCGGGGCCGCCGATTTCGGCGTACCGGCGGGTCCGGGTGCGCAACGCGTCGCCGGTGCGTTGCAGCACCAGGACGGTGCACACCCCGGCGCCACCGCCCGCGCGGTCGCCGCCCTCGAGTCCCGCGCCTCGTGGCAGCGGCAGGCGCAGGTCCGAGATGTCCGGGAGCAGCGTGAGATCCACGCCCCCGGCGAGGACGAACGGCACGGATTCGTCGGCCAGCAGCCGGACGCCCATGTCCACCGCCACCAGCGGTGAGGCCCGCTGGCTGTCCACGGTCAGGCTGGGCCCGCGCAGGTCGAGCGCCCGCGACAGGTGGTGTGCCGTGTTGGTGCCGCCGATCGTGCCGAACACGACCGCCGCCCGGGAACCGGTTGCCAGGCAACCCAATCCGGAGTCGTCGAGGGCTTCGACGGCCGCCTCGAGGGTGGTGCGCTGGCGCGGGGTCAGGCCGACGGCGGCGAGCCGGTCCAGCCCGAACCACGCGTGGTCGAAGTCGGTGCCGGTGGCCCGGCAACCGACACCGACGATCGACACCCTCGTCGCCGGGGTGGGATCGGTGGTCGCTCTCGTACTGTGGTGCACAGGAATGCCCTCCCGTGTCCGCGCGCTGTCGGCCGTCGAGGTACTCCGGCGATTCTGCCAAGATTTCCTCGCGGTCTGAAGACCTTTCGAGCAGGCACGGCCCCGCGACCGGCGCGAGGCTCACCGCCACCTGGGATTACGAGGCGGTGCGAGAGTGAAAGGGCTGGTCGAAATCCTCGGCCGTGGCGTGGGTACTGAAGAACCGCAGTGCTAGGTTCACCGCGTCCTGTTCGGTGTACACACCGGAGATGGCCATGGTCCGGCGCAGCGCGTCGTCGTCGAGATAGATTCGAGTGATTGCCATTTCAGGCACCTCCGCCGCATCCGTCGTTACTGAAAAGCATGACGGATCCAGCGTCCGGGGATACCCCGAATGACGAGAGCCCTCGGCACGAGTGCCAAGGGCTCTTGTCGTAATTGTCTGGGACGTACCGACTTTCGCCGGACATCCCGAAGGGCTCAGCCGAGCATGTCCGCCAGCCGCTGCCCGATCAGCGCCTCGGCCTCGGCGACCATGCGCGACACCAGCTCGCCGCAGGTCGGGATGTCGTCGATGAGGCCCTGCACCTGACCGGCCGACCAGATGCCGGCGTCCAGGTCGCCCTCCTCGAACACCCGGCGACCGCGGGCGCCCGCGACCAGGTCCCGGACGTCCTCGAACTTGCCGCCCGCCTTTTCGATCTCGACGACCTTGCGGCTGATCTCGTTGTCGGCCACCCGCGCGGTGTTGTGCATGGTGCGGAAGATGAGCTGGGTGGCCCGCTCGGAGTTGGCGACGATCTGCTCCTTGACCGTCTGGTGGATGGCCGACTCCTGGGTGCACATGAAGCGGGTGCCCATGTTCACGCCGTCCGCGCCCAGCGCCAGCGCCGCGACCAGGCCGCGGGCGTCGGCGATACCGCCGGAGGCGATGACCGGGATGTCGAGCGCCTGGGTGGCGGCCGGGATCAGGATCAGACCGGGCACGTCGTCCTCGCCGGGGTGGCCGGCGCATTCGAAGCCGTCGATGGACACGCCGTCGACGCCGATCTTCTGGGCCTTGAGCGCGTGCCGGACGCTGGTGCATTTATGCAGCACCTTGATCCCGGCGTCCTTGTAGTACGGCAGGAACGGCTCGGGGTTGGACCCGGCGGTCTCCACGATCTTCACGCCGGAGTCGATGATGGCCTGCGCGTACTCCTGGTACGGCGGCGGGTTGATCGACGGCAGGATGGTGACGTTCACGCCGAAGGGCTTGTCGGTCAGCTCCCGCGCGCGGTCGATCTCGCGGCGCAGGTCGTCGGGCGTGGGCTGGGTCAGCGCGGTGATGATGCCGAGGCCGCCCGCCTCGGAGACGGCCGCGGCGAGCTCGGCGCGGCCGACCCACATCATGCCGCCCTGCACGATCGGGTGCTCCACCCCGAAGGTCTCGGTGAATCTGGTCTTCAGTGCCATGGGCGCTGTCCTCTCCCTGCCTCTCGCAACTGCCCCGATACTCGCATAGTTGCATATGGGGCGACAACCCTGATGTGAGTCAGAGTTTGCATAAACGCAGTGCCGTCACCTGTGGGTCTGTGGATGGTTGCCTGCGGACAACAGGGTGGTGCACCCCCGAATACAGCCTCTGAACTGCTGTATGACTGGGTGAGAACGTATCGATTAATCCTTCTCTGTAACCCTTGTCACGTCAGAAAGTTAAGCGGTATTCTCACGGTCGATCAGCGTGAAAGGACACCGCATGACCTTCCAGCCGCTAGACGAGCCGATTCGATCGGTTCGCAACCACTGGGTGAACCAGATCGCCACGCACGCGGCCATGCGGCCCGGCCACGTGGCCTTCACGTTCAAGGGCGCGGAGACCACCTGGAAGCAGCTGCACGAGCGGTCGGAGAAGTTCGCCGACGCGCTGTCCCGTCGAGGGGTCGGGTTCGGCGATCGCGTGCTCATCCTGGCGCTGAACTACACCGAGTACATCGAGGCGGTCATGGGCATCAACGCCCTCGGCGCCATCGCGGTGCCGGTGAACTTCCGGCTCACCCCGCCCGAGGTCGCCTACATCGTGGCCGACTCCGGCGCGAAGGCGATCGTCACCGACTCGGTGCTGCAGCCGCTCGCGGTGGGCGTGGCCGGGCAGGCCGCGGAGCTGTCCACCGTGGTCGTGATCAACGGGCGGACCGGCGAGGGCGTGCTCGGCTACGACGAGCTGCTCGCCGAGCCGGGCGAACCCCATGCGCCGCTGGACATTCCGGAGGACACGCCCTGCCTGATCATGTACACCTCGGGCACCACCGGCAGCCCCAAGGGCGCGGTGCTCACCCACGCGAACATGAACGCGCAGGCGCTGACCTGTATCCGGGCCCTGGAGATCACCCCCGATTCGATCGGCTTCTGCACCTCCCCGCTGTTCCACATCGCCGGATTGGGTAGTCTCGCACCGTATTTCATGCTCGGCGGCACCACCGTGCTGCACCCGCTGGGCGCGTTCGACGCCACCGAATTCCTCGACGCCATCGAGGCCGAGCAGGCCACCACCGCGTTCTGCGTCCCGGCGCAGTGGCAGCTCATCTGCGAGGAACCCACCGTCAAGCAGCGCAAGCTGGCTCTGCGGGCGCTGTCGTGGGGCGCGGCCCCCGCCTCGGACACGGTGCTGCGGGCCATGGCCGACTGCTTCCCGGACGCCTTCAACGTGGCGGTCTTCGGTCAGACCGAGCTGTCGCCCATCACCTGTGTGCTCGAGGGCAAGGACGCGCTGCGCAAGCTCGGCTCGGTCGGCCTGCCCATCCCGACCCTGCAGGTCCGGGTCGTCGACGACGAGATGAACGATGTCGCCCAGGGTGAGATCGGCGAGATCGTCTACCGCGGACCGACTCTCATGCAGCGCTACTGGAACAAGCCCGAGGCCACCGCGGAGGCCTTTCACGGCGGCTGGTTCCACTCCGGTGACCTCGTGCGCCGCGACGAGGAGGGCTTCGTCTACGTGGTGGACCGCAAGAAGGACATGATCATCTCCGGCGGCGAGAACATCTACTGCGCCGAGGTCGAGAACGTGCTCTTCGCGCACCCCAAGATCCATGAGGCCGCCGTGGTCGGCCGCGCCCACGAGAAGTGGGGCGAGGTGCTGGTGGCGGTGGTCGCGCTGGCCGCGGGCATCGACGAGCTGACCCTCGAGGAGTTGGAGCCGTTCCTGAACGAGTCCCTGGCCCGCTACAAGCACCCCAAGCATCTGGTGGTGGTGCCCGAGCTGCCCCGCAATGCCAGCGGCAAGGTCGTGAAGGTCACACTGCGCGACCAGTATTCGGCCTGACCCGACAGCTGTGCTCTAGCCGCCCGCGCCCGTTGCTCCCGCACCGGGCGCGACTGTCAAATCATGTCCTTCGCGGTGAGCCAGCGCATGATCGGCCAGCCGCAGAACACCGGCAGCCAGCAGGTCAGCACGCGGTAGAGGAGCACGGCGGGGACCGCGATCCCCGCCGACACTCCGAACGCGGCCAGACCACCGATGAGCGCGGCCTCCACCGCGCCCACACCGCCGGGTGTCGGCGCGGCCGAGGCCAGCGTGCCGCCGATCATGGTGACGATGGTGACGGTCACGAAAGTCGTACTGCCGCCGAAGGCTTCGATACTGGCCCACAGCGCCAGCGCCATGCCGAGGGTGGTGGTGGCGCAGCCGCCCACGATCATGGCCAGCCGCCCCGGTCGCCGCGCCAGGTCCTTCAGCTGGCCGACCACGTCCGCCAGCTGCGGGCGCACCTCGTTGAGCAGCCACTTGCGCACCTTGGGGACGAACATGGTCACGCCCAGCAGGCCCAGCAGGGCGCCGGCCACGAGGTACAGCACGGTGGCGCTGGGCACGAAATGCGAGAGGTCGGTGGAGGTTCCGGCCAGCGCGCCGAAGATCAGCAGCAACACCACGTGGGTCACCACCTGAACGGTCTGCTGCAACGCGACCGCCGCGGTGGCCCGCACCGCGCCGAGCCCGCCCTTCTGCAGGAAGCGCACGCTCAACGCCAGACCGCCGACACCGGCCGGGGTGGTGGTCGCGGCGAAGGTGTTGGCGATCTGCATGAGCAGCAGGTTGCCGAACTTCACCGCCTCGGAGGCGCACGCCCACAACGCCATCGCCGCGCCCACGTAGGTCAGCGCGGACACGGTCAGGCCGAGCAGCGCCCACCCCCAGTTCAGGTTGCCCAGTTCGGAGGCGAAGGTCGGCACCGCGCTGATGTACGGGTAGGCCACGTACACCAGGCCGATCAGCAGGACCAGCTGGATGATCTGGTTGCGCGAGAAGCGGTTGATCTGCGCGGCCTCGATCTTGTCCTGCCCGGTCTGCGCGGCCACTTCCTCGCGGATGGACTTCATCAGCTCGCCGGCGTCGGGCACCGCCTGGCGGACGTGAGTGGGCATGGCGGTCTTGGTGAGTCGCGCCGAGGCGTCGAGCACGGCCTGCTTGTCCAGCACCTCGAGCGCGGTCCGCACCGCCGGGCCGGTGCCGAACAACGCGGACGAGCCGAGCAGCAGCTGGGCCACGTCGGAGTCGAAACGCACCTGGTAGGCGCCGAATTCCGATTGCACGAAGCCGCCGAACAGCACGGCGTCGTCGAGGATGCGGATCTCGTCGGTGCGCAGGTCCCCGTGCGACATCTGGGCCTGGTGCATGCGGTGCAGCGCCTGCCACACCCGGGTCAGCGCCGGTTCCCCGTCGGCGGCCGCGAGCGGACGGCCCTGGGGCACGGTGTGCGCGTACAGCGTCCAGCCGCGGTCCAGCGCCGCGACGGTGAGCGGTTTGTAGCTGGCCAGGCCCAGATCCGCGATGGCGAAACCCATCAGCGCCTTGTGCTCGACCGCGCGGCGCATGGACGCGAACGGGGCCGGATACTCGCCGCTGCGAATGGTCAGCCAGCGCCGCAGCTGCTGCAGCATTCCCCGGCTGCGCTGGTTCGCGCCGTACAGCTCGATGATCAATTCATCGTCCGGCGAATGGGATTCGCCGGTCTCGGCCGTACCGGACGGACCGTTGGGCGAGGCGCTGAGCTCGGGCTGCGGCGTCGTCGAGGCCGACAGCACCAGCGGCCCGCGGGCGGCCGGGCGCAGCACCGTGAACGCGGTGACGCGGAAGCCGCGCTGGGCCAGCACCCGCACCGTCGCGGCCAGCGGCACCTCCAGCGCGGGGGTGCCGACCACCAGCACGATCACCGCGCCCACCAGCCAGCCCACCACCAGACCCAGAGCCGCGCGGGCGGGCACCACCAGCGAGACGAACAGGTGGATCGGCACGAACGCCAGCAGCAGCGTCCACCACCAGCGCCGGGCCCGGGCGGGCAGCCACGGGCTGGCCACGGTGAGCGTCGCGGCCAGCATGGCGATCCAGCGCGGGTCGTCGAGGAACTGCGACAGGAAGGTGTTGACCTGGTCGGGTTCGGACAGATGCCAGCGGGGCGCGGAGAACCCGCTGTCCGTGATGGAGAACAGCGCCACCGCGATCAGGCCCGCGGAGATGAAACCCGCCAGCAGCTTCCACTGCCGGCGCAGCACCAGCCGCACCAGGATGGCGAAGGGCAGCACCAGCACGGCGATGCCGTAGACGATGTAGACCAGGTTGGACTGTTCCGGGGTCAGGAAACCCACGATGGTGGATACCGACCGCTCCAAATCCTCCCACTGCGGCCTGGTGATCAACGATCCCGCGATGACCACGGCCACCGACAGCGCGGACAGCACGACGCGCAGAATGTCACTGGTCCGGCGGATCCGCGGCTGCAGCAGGCTGCCGGAGACGGGAATCTCCCGCCCGTCGACTCGCATGTCCTATTCGCGCTTTCGGATCGTGGGAACGGCTGTGGTCCCAGGGTCGGCTGACGCCGCTAACCGTAACCCGTGCGCCGGACACTGCCCGACAAGCCTGGCCCGAAGCGTCCGCCGCGCCCGGTTCCGGGTATCGGTTTTTCCGGCTTGTCCCGAGCATCGGGCGGCGGTTCGACCGGCGTGCGAGGATCTGCCCGTGGTGCTCGATCTGCGTGTCTGCTTTCTGGGGGAGTCGTTCGTCGCCGGGGTCGGTGATCAGAAATGCCTGGGGTGGGCGGGGCGGCTGGCGGCCCGCGCCGCCGCGGCCCGGCAGCCCCTGACCTATTACAACCTGGGGATCCGTCGGGAGAACAGCACCGAGCTACGGGGGCGGTGGGAGGCCGAATGCGCGCCCCGGCTGCCCGCGGGCGCGGACTGCCGGGTGGTGATCTCCACCGGCGTCAACGACACCCAGTTCGAGAACGGGCGTCCCCGAGTCGATTCCGCGGAGTCGGTGCGCAATCTGGCCGAGATCCTGCGCCGGGCGCGGGAAAAGGGTTGGCAGGCAATGGTGGTCGCGCCGCCCCCGAATGTCGACGATGAGCACAATGCCCGGCTGCTGGACCTCGACGTCCGCTACGCCGAGCTGTGCGAGGAGGCGCAGGCGCCCTACCTGCGGGCCCATCAGCCCTTACGTGAGAACCAGATCTGGATGCGCGACATCGCCGCCGGTGACGGCTACCACCCGAGCGCGACCGGATACGAGGAGTTCGCCGCCCTGCTCGCCCCTCACTGGCTGCTCTGGCTCGCCGATCCGGGGTCGGAACTGCCTGTCGTGCGCTGATTCTCGCCGGGGCCCAGCCATTGGTCCACGAATCGCCGGACGCGACCACCGTCACTCCCCGCGCGCCGCCCCTCCCGACCCGGAACCGCCGGTAGCATGCCGCCCGAATCCCATCCTCCAAGCCAGGGGATAGTCAAACTGTTGGGTGGTTTGTGACGTTTCGTGCCGTTGCGCGTTGCGCGTTGCGGTGGGACGGTCGGGCTTCGGTGCGGTGGCTGTAATTCGATTGGCGTGTCTTCGGTTTCGATGTTGTCGTGTCTGGTCCGGCTTCTCTAATGTCGAACAGGTGAGCGAACCATCGTCGTCGAACGATCGCCCCGGAGAGGCTGGGGTGAGGCAGATTCAGGCGTACCGGTTCGCGTTGGAACCGACTCACGACCAGGCACAAGCCTTGCGTTCCCATTGCGGGGCAACCCGGTTCGCTTACAACTGGGGCCGCCGCAAGGTCCTCGCCAACTGGGCGCAGCGGCAGGCCGAAGCCACCTACGGCATCCCCGACGAAGACCTGACACCGTGGGTCAACCAATCCGCGTACAGTCTCCGCAAAGCCTGGAACGCCGAGAAAGATACGGTCGCGCCGTGGTGGGTGGAGAACAGTAAAGAGGCGTACTCGTGCGGGCTTGCGCGCGTTGCTGATGCGTTCGCCAACCACTCGAAGTCCAAACGCGGCACCCGCACCGGCCCGAGGATGGGCGTCCCGGCCCGGAAGAAGAAGCACTCGCACCAGTCGTTCACCGTCACCACCGGTAGTTACGGTCTCGGCGACGGGTCGCGGCAGGTCAAGATTCCCCGTATCGGGGTCGTCCGGACCGGTGAATCGACGCGCAAGCTCGCCAGGCGGCTGCGCAACGGGACCGCGAAACTGGGCGGCATGACCCTGTCGTGGCGCGGTGGCCGCTGGTGGGTGTCGTTCACCGTCCGGGTCCAGCGCAACGATCCGAAACCCGCGCGGCCTGACGCCGGGGTTGGGTTGGATGTCGGCGTGAAGTCCCTGGCCGTCCTGTCCACGGGCGAGATTGTCCCGGACCCGAAGCATTACCAGAAGACCCAGCAGCGGCGTCGCCGGCTTGGGCGGGTGCGGTCTCGCCGCCGAGGCCCCGACCACAAGCACGGCGTGGGGCCGTCGCGGCGGTGGGAGAAGGCCAACGCCAATGCCAACCGCCTCGAGCATCGTGTGACCGCGATGCGCCGTGACGGGCTCCACAAGCTCACCACCCGCCTGACCCGCACCTACGGGACGATCGTGGTGGAGGACTTGAATGTTGCGGGGATGCTGCGCAATCGGTCCCTGGCCAAGGCGATCTGGTCGGCCGGGTTCTCCACACTGCGCCACCAGCTCGAATATAAGTCCCGCTGGTACGGCGGGCGGTTGGTGACCGCCGACCGCTGGTACCCCAGTTCCAAAACGTGCTCTTCCTGCAAGACAGTGAAAACCAAGCTGGCTTTGGGTGAGCGCGTATTCCGTTGTGATCATTGCGGTCTGGTGTTGGATCGTGATGTGAACGCTGCCCGTAATTTGGCGGCGTTGGTGTCCTCGGCGAGTTGCGTCGGGACGGTAAAGATGCCCGCTGGAAACCGTGTAAGACCCGGCTCGCAGGGCGGTGGTATCGCCACGGGAAGACCCGAAACTGCGGTTGCGGGCCAACCCTGCCGGAGCAATCTCGCAGGTCACGGAACTAGACAACACCTGCCGTGAACGGTATGCCTACCGGTTGCCTTGGTTCCTAACCTGGTGGCATTGCCCTGTTCCTAACCTGGTGGCATGGATATCGACACGCGACTACTGCGTTACTTCCTGGCAGTCGCGGATGCGGAGAACCTGCCGCGGGCGGCGCAGCGACTGCATGTCGCGCAACCCGCGCTGGCGACCCAGATCAAACAGCTCGAACAGCAGCTGGGTGTGGAGCTGTTCATCCGGTCCCGGGCGGGCTGGACCCTGACCGCGGCCGGCAAGGTGCTCGCCGAGCAGCTGCCCGCGCTGCTCGCGTCCTGGGACCGGATCCTGCGCGCCACCAAGAGCGACTCCAGCCGCGCCTCCCGGGTACTGCGGCTGGGCTGCGTGAACAGCGCGGCCGACGGCCACATCCCGGAAATCATCCGGGTCTTCCATCGGCTGCACCCGGACTGGCAGGTCGATCTGCACCAGGGCGGCTGGACCGACCCGACCGCCGGACTCGACGAGGGCGATGTGGATGTCGCCCTGCTGCGCTTGCCCTTTCCCGGTCAGGACGAATACCACCTGCGAGAACTGTTCGCCGAACCGCGCTGGATCGCGCTGCCCGAGGACCATCCGCTCGCGGACCGCCACGACATCGCGTTCCGGGAACTGTGGGACGAGCCCTACGTCGCCTCGCCCGCCGAAACCGGTTGGTGGCGAGACTATTGGATGGGCCTGGACTCGCGGCCCGCGGACACCGCCATCATCGGCGCCATCGCCCGCAATACCGACGAATGGCTGCGCGCCATCGCCAACGGCTTCGGGGTGAGCTTCACCCCCGCCTCCACCTCCCGCACCGAATTCCCGGGCGTGGTGTTCCGGCCCGTGCACGGCATCGGCCCCACCCGGGTCGCGGTGGTGTGGCCCGACGCCTCCGAGGCCGATCCGGTGGTGCGCTACTTCATTCGCTGCTGCTCCGACATCATGGGCGGCCAGCACGGCGCGGACGGCCGCCGCACGTCCTAGCCCCCGGGCAGCCGCCGGTCGGACATGATGGGGGCATGAGCGGTCAAGCGCGGAGGCGGCAGCGCAGCGTAACCACGCAGCGCTCCGCTCATGCTCGAAAGGACGCAGCATGAGCGGTCAAGCGCGGAGGCGGCAGCGCAGCGTAACCACGCAGCGCTCCGCTCATGCTCGAAAGGACACAGCATGAGCGACCAGCACGAACACTGGCAGCGCACCTACCGCACGCATCCGGGCATGTACGGCGAGCAGCCCTCGGAGGCCGCGGTGTACGCGGCCGACCTGTTCCGCGAGCAGGGCGCCGTCGAGGTGCTGGAACTGGGCGCGGGCCACGGCCGCGACGCGATCTATCTGGCGCGCCGCGGTTTTCGGGTCACGGCCACCGATTTCAGCGCCGTCGGGCTGGCCCAGTTGCGGGAGTGGTCGGACGCGGCCGGGCTGAGCGCGCGGGTGACCACCCTGGAACACGATGTCCGCCAGCCGATTCCGCTGCCGTACCGCAGCGTGGACGCGGTCTACGCGCACATGCTGCTGTGCATGAACCTCAGCACCCAGGAACTGCGGGACCTGGTCGCGGAGATCCGCCGGGTGCTCAAGCCCGGCGGGGCGTTCGTCTACACCGTCCGCAATACCGACGACGCGCACTTCGGCACCGGTAAGGCGCTGGGCGACGACATCTACGAGCACGGCGGGTTCGCGGTGCACTTCTTCTCCGAGGCGCTGGTGGACAGCCTGGCCGCGGGCTGGGAACTGCGCGACCGGCACGCGTTCGAGGAGGGCGAGCTGCCGCGGCGGCTGTGGCGGGTCACCCAGCTGCTGCCCTCGCGGTGACGGGACCCGCTCAGTCCTGTTCCAGGACCGCCATGGCGGCATTGTGCCCGCCGATGCCGCTGACCCCGCCGCCGCGCACCGCGCCGGCCCCGCACAGCAGGACATTGCGATGCCCGGTCGCGACGCCCCAACGCTCCGCCGGGCTGTCGGCGGAGCCGGTGCGATAGGGAAAAGTCAAGTCCGCGTGGAAGATATGTCCGCCGGGCAGGCCCACCTCGCGTTCGAGTTCGACCGGGGTGCGGGCCTCGATGCACGGATTGCCCTCACCATCCAATGCCAGGCAGTCACCGATGGGTTCGGCCAGCACCGAATCCAGCTGCGCCAGAGTGGCGTCCACCAAGCGCCGCTTCGCGCCGCGCGGATCATCGGCGAAAAGCCGTGCGGGCGTATGGAGTCCGAACAGGGTGAGGGTGTGGAAGCCGTTCTCGATCAGCTCCGGCGCGAGGATCGACGGGTCGGTGAGGGTGTGACAGTAGATCTCCGACGGCGGTGCCGAGGGCAGCCCGCCCGCCGCGGCCTCCCGATAGGCGCGGTCGAGCTGGGCCGCGGACTCGGAGACGTGGAAGGTCCCGGCGAAGGCGGTGCGCGGATCCACGCGTGGGTCACGGAGTTTCGGCAGCCGCCGCAGCAGCATATTGATCTTCAGCTGCGCGCCTTCGGGTTTGTCGGCCGACTCGCCCAGCAGGCCCGCCAGTGTGTACGGCGCGGCGTTCACCAGCACGTGCCGGGCGCCGGCCGTGCCCGTGCGATCGCCGTGGGTGAAGCGGACTTCCGCGGTGTCGCCGTCGGTGTCGATGCCGATGACGGTGCGGCCGGTCCGGATCTCCGCTCCTGCCCGGCGGGCCGCCGCCGCGAGCGCGTCGGTGAGCGCGCCCATGCCGCCGACCGGCACGTTCCAGTCGCCGGTGCCGCCGCCGATCACGTGATAGAGGAAGCAACGGTTCTGCAGCAGCGACGGATCGTGGGCGTGGGTGAAGGTGCCGATCAACGCGTCGGTGAGCACCACGCCGCGCACGGTGTCGTCGGTGAAGGCGGACTCCACCGATTCCCCCAGGGGCCGTTCGAAGATCGCCTCCCAGGCGGCGGAATCATCTACCGTGCGCTGCAATTCGGCGCGGGTGGGCAGCGGATGGGTGAGAGTCGGGAACACCCGCTCGGCCAGCCGCCCGGTCATGGCGTAGAACCGCTGCCACGCTTCGTAATCCCGCTCCGACCCAGTGACCTGCGCGAAACTCGCGCGGGTCGCCGCCTCGGAGCCGTTGTCCACCAGCAGCCCCGCATCGCCGATCGGCGTGTACGAGGAGATACGGCGCTTGCGGGTCTCGAAACTCAGATCCAGGTCTCGGACGATCCGTTCGGGCAGCAGGCTCACCAGATACGAGTACCGCGACAGCCGCGCGTCGAAGCCGGGGAACACCCGCTCGGAAACGGCCGCGCCGCCGGTATGGTCCGCGCGTTCCAGCACCAGCACCGACTTCCCGGCCCGGGCCAGGTAGGCGGCGGCCACCAACCCGTTGTGGCCGCCGCCGACCACGATCACGTCGTATCCCGCCTGCGTCATGCCTCCATCGCATCACACTGTGCTCGATTTGCCCCTCCGCTTCGCTCCGGGGCGGGTTCGCGGCGTGCTGGAGGTCTCGTTCTTCCCTCCCTCCCTCCCTCCGCTCCTCCGCTGCGCTCCCCCGCTCCACTCGGTCCAGAACGAGCGCTCCGCCACCCCGCGCTTGCGCCGCGAACCTCCGGGGTGTTCTCCGGGGTGTTCTAGCGGGAGCTCATGTCGAGCGCGGCGAGGTGGCTGAACAGCACCGACGCGCCGATCGGGTTGCCGCCACCTGGGTAGACGGTGCCGCTGACCGCGGCCATGGTGTTGCCCGCGGCGTACAGACCCGGGATGGGTTCGCCCGCCTCGTTCAGGACGCGGGCGGCGGTGTCGGTGCGCAGACCGCCCTTGGTGCCCAGGTCGGAGATGCCGAAGGCGGCCGCGTGGAACGGGCCCCGCACGATCGGGGCCAGCGGCGGTTCGCCATTGGAGAAGGCGCGGTCGTAGGCCTCGTCGCCGCGGCCGAAGTCCGGATCGACGCCCGCGGTCACGAATTCGTTGAAGCGGGCCACGGTGGCGATCAGCGCGTCGGCGGGCACGCCGATCTCCACGGCCAGACCCTCCAGCGTGTCGGCGGTCTTCCACAGGCCCGCCTCGATGAAGCGTTCCGCCTCGACCATCGGCACATTGCTGGCCTTGATCGGCGGCACCACGCCCTCGGCGTCGTCGTAGATCATCCAGAACGGGAGGGTCACCGAGCCGTCGTCGAGGTGCTCGATGATGTCGCGGCCGAGCCGGTCGTAGGGCGCGGACTCGTTGACGAACCGCTCACCGGCCTGGTTGACGAAGATGCCGCCGGTGAACCACAGCGCGAACGCCGCGCGCCCGTCGGGATGGATGAGGCCCGGCGACCACCACGCCTGATCCATCAGGTCGGTGTCCGCACCCGCCGCGATGCCCGCCACGTGCGCCTTGCCCTGATTGCCCCACGGCCCCATGGTGTCCCGGGCCACGCCCGGCACGCCGTAGCGCCGGCGCAACTCGTCGTTGCCCTCGAAACCACCGGCCGCCAGCAGCACGCCCTTGCGGGCCCGGATGGCGATGCGCTGACCGTCGCGCTCCACGATCGCACCGGTCACCGCGCCGTCCTCGGTCACCAGCTCGACCAGCGCGGTGTTCAGGTGCAGCGCCACGTTCGGGTACTTCGACAGGCCCAGCAGGAAGCGGCCGACCAGGGCGCGCCCACCGATCAGATAGTCCGGCTGCGGGTCGCCGTGCCGTTCGGTGGCCAGCGGTCCGCGCACGGACTCGCTCAGCTCACCCAGCTTGGCGGCCTTCAGCGGCGCGGGCACGATGTGCCGCTTGCCGTCCAGACGCGCCTTCGGGGCCTTGCCGAAGTAGTCCAGCCACGGGAACATCTGGAACGTGAACGCGTCGTCCTGCTCCAGGTACTCGATGACCTTCGCGCCATTGCGGATGTAGGTCTCCTGCAGGTCCGCCGGGGTGCGGTCGCCGACCACCGCGCGGAAGTAGGTGAGCGCGTCCTCGACGGTGTCGTCCACGCCCTCGCGCCGCAGCACCGGGTTGCAGGGGAACCAGACGCCGCCGCCACCGGAGAACGAGGTGGTGCCGCCGAACTTCTCGGTGGCCTCGACCACCGCCACGCTCAGCCCCTCGCGGGCGGCCGTATAGGCCCCGGCCAGGCCGCCGCCCGACCCTGCCACCAGGACATCGACTTCTTCGTTCCAGTCCGTCACCGTTTGCTCCCTGATCGACGCGGTCTCTCCGCGCGACGGTATGCGGGCGGGCGCGCCCGGCGCATCAACTATCCCAATGGCCGGATAGCCGATCGGTTCCAGGAGGTCAGCACGATTTTGCCGCGCACCCGCCCGGACTCGCCCAGCGCGTGCGCCGCGGCCGCGTCGGCGAGCGGCAGCACCCGGTCGATCACCGCGCGCAGGCGACCGGCCACCACCAGCTCGGCCACCCGGGCGAGGTCCGCGCCGGACGGGGTGAAGTAGTGACGGTGGTAGCGGGGATCGTCGAGCGCTTCCTCGCCCTGGGCGTCGATCACCCGGCCGCGCGGGGTGAGCACGCGCAGAGATCGGGCCGCGTAATCGCCGCCGACCAAATCGAAGGCCAGGTCCACGTCGCGCACGGCGGTGGTGAAATCGGTTGTCGTGTAATCGATCAGCTCGTCGGCGCCCAGGTCGCGCAGGAATTCGTGGTTGGCGGTGCGGGCCGTGCCGATCACGTACGCGCCGCGCTCCTTCGCGATCTGCACCGCCAGATGGCCGACGCCACCCGCTGCCGCGTGTACCAGAACCCGCTGTCCCGGTTCGACGTCGGCGAGAGCCTGCCACGCCGTGAGTGCCGCGGTGGGCAGCGCGGCGGCTCGGACGTGATCGAGTCCGGCGGGCTTGTCGGCGAGGAATTCCGCAGGGGTCACCGTGTATTCGGCGTTCGCGCCCGAACGGCTGACGACATTGCCGAAAACCTCGTCCCCGGGCCGGAATTCGGTGACCTTCGCCCCGACTTCGGCGACCACGCCCGACAGGTCCAGGCCCAGGGTGAACGGCGGCGGGCCCAGTTTGGTGATCGCGCCGGAGCGCAGTTTCCAATCGGCGGCATTGATCGAGGTGGCCTCCACCCGCACCAGCACCTCACGTGCGCCGGGGCGCGGCCGTTCGACCTCCACTGTCTCCAGAACGCCGGGTCCGCCGAGGGTGCGCTGACTGATCGCTTTCATGATCTCGATCCTGCGCGGGATAGTCTCCATCGGGAAGAAGGCACTCTTTTGATCCCGAGGTACCTCATGGATACCGTCTCCGACTGGGAGCCATCCGGAAATCTGGTCGACAGCTACCTGCGGCGCTGCCCCGCCCGCGATGTGCTCGCGGTGCTCGCCGACAAATGGGTGCTGCTGGTGCTGGGCACGCTGCGCAAGGAGGGCGGCCCGATCCGGTTCAACGAACTGCGCCGCCGCCTCGACGGCATCACCCAGAAGGTGCTCACCCGCACGCTGCGAGACCTGGAACGTGACGGGCTGGTCCGGCGGACCGTGTACCCGACCGTGCCGCCCCGGGTCGAGTACGCGCTGACCGAACTCGGCGCGGATCTCGGGCACATCACGCACGCCATGGGACAGTGGGCGCTGCGGCACGCCGATGAGATCGCCGTCGCCCGAGCCGCTTTCGACGAACGGGCGGCCCGCGAGCCAGAACCGGTCAGCTCCTGAACCCGGGTTCGCTCACACCTTGACCGCCAGCACGGTGGCCTGCGGGGTGCGCTCGTCGGGGCGGGCCTCCCGGGCCAGCGTCGCGGTGGCGCGAAAGCCGTGCGCGGCCAGCGCTTCGGCGAACGTGACCGGAGCCCAGCGGTAGGCGGGGGCGACCTTGTGGTCGTAGTCGTGCACGCCGGTCGGTTCGTCGGCGGCCTGGAAGCCGAACAGCGCGTGCCCGCCGGGTCGCAGCACCCGGGCGAATTCGGTCAGCACATCGGGAATCCGGGTCGGCGGGGTGTGAATGATGGAGTACCAGGCCACGATTCCGGCCAGCGACTCGTCCTCGAACCGCAGCCGCTCCATCGGGCCGACCTTGAAGGACAGGTCCGGGTACTGCTCGCGGGCGATCCGGATCATCTCCGGCGACAGGTCGATTCCGGACACCTCCAGTCCGGCCGCCGCCAGATGCGTGGTGATCCGGCCCGGACCGCAGCCGATATCGGCGACCGGTCCCGCCCCGTGCTCCCGCACCGTGTGGGCGAACGCGTCGAGCATCACGGCGTCGAACGGGTTGTCCTGCAACTGCCGCCGGAACATATCGGTGTACAGCTCCGCGACCTCGTCGTACGCGTCCCGGGTAACCCTTATGTCCGCACTGTCCACCATGTTTCGACTCTAGGCCTCCGTCGGCAGTGCCCCGATCGCGCCCGTGGACGGTGCCCGAACCGGCAGGTACTCGCCGTTCAACAGCACCCGCAACCGGGCCTGCGGCGGCATCAGGGTGCGCAGCGGCAGGATCGCCAGCCGGGCCAGACGGCGCAGGTCCCGCGGCAGCGCGGGCAGCTGAAGGTCGATGTGCCACAGCGGATAGCGGTGATCGGGATGCTGCCAGCCGTCGCGCAGCATGAACTTCAACACGCGCGGCGACAATTCGCGGGCGGTGGCGGTGGCCAGTTCCAGGCGCAGCAGGTCGCCGTCCCGGTCGACCCGGGCCCGATGCGGGTCGCCGGCATCGACGGTGAGCTGGCCGGAGTCCGCCAGATCGGTGATGAGAGCGGCCAATTCCTCGTAGCACTGCTCCCATTCGCGATCGTGCGCGCGATACGCGGCCCGCTGCTGCTCGATGATGAGGCGGCGGTCGCGTTCGCCCGGCCGCACCAGATACAGCTCCACCGTGTCGGCCTCCGGAACCAGGCCCAAGGTGAGGCGGCCCTCCGGCCAGGCCGGTCCGTACGCCTGGCCCAGCACCGCGTGCCGGGGCGCCCCGAACTCGGCACGGAACCCGTCCAGCGCACGGGCCCGAGCGGCGGTGCGCTGCGCCGCGACCTCGGCGGGCAGGCCCTCGTCGTAGAGGAAGGATTCGATGCTGTCGCTGAGCGTGACGCAGACCGCCTCGAGCCGGTCGCCGTCGAAGCAGAAGCGGGCGCGCGGATCGTCCACGTGGAGCGCGGTGTCGGCCCACACCGTGCGCTCCCCGACATCGGTGTCGTACACCGGTTTCCAGCCCACGGCGGCGGCGAAACCGTCCAGGTCGGCGCGGGTCCAGGTCCACTCGAAGGCGCGGGCGGCGCGGGCGATCTCGACGCCGGCGGGCACATCCACGCGCAGCGGCCCGGCATCGAATTCGGAGACGGCGTGGCGGCGCAGGAATTCCGCGCGCTGGGTGCGGGAGGTCGGGTGCGGCGGAATGCCGAGCGTGCTCACCTCCAGGTCGGTGCCGCCCTCCACCCAGGCGTCGGCCACCAGTTCGGTCGGTGCGGCGACCCCGACCGCGCGCAGCGTGTCGGTGGTGCGCAGGGCCAGCCCGCTCATGGCGACGGTGCCCGCGCGCCGGGAGAGGCCGCGCGTCCAATTGCCCTCGCGAGGCGGCGTCCAGCCCAGCTCGATGAGCTGTCGTTCCAGTTCGGGGCCGTAATACCAGGCGGGATCGATGAATTCGCTGCGGGCCAGCTCGCCCGCCAGCTGCTCCGGCCCGGACTCGAACTGCACGAAGCGCCCACCGGGCGCGGTCACCAGCAGTCGCCCGTCGAGCGGCAGCGTCTCCAGGAATCCCGCCAGGCTCTCGGCGAACCGGATCCAGGGGCCCACGGCGGCGCGACGGCGGGCGGCCTCGTGGCGGCGCTCCATCCAATACCGTTGCGCGGTCGGGTTCACCAGCAGCAGGTCCACGGTGTCCGCGCCGATCGTCAGACCCGCGAAGACATTCGGGAAACGCCAGGCCAGGCCCTCGGCGGGACCCGCGGCGGTGGTCTCCGGATCGCCCCAGCGGGTGGTGAACTCCGCGGCGGCGCGGGCCATGGCGGCGGCGAGCAGGTCCCGGCTGCGGGCGTCCGCGGGATCCGGGCAATCGGAGATGGCCACGCGCACATGGTCCAGGCCGCGGTCACTGCCCCAGAACATGGCCGAGTCCCACCACACCGGCAGCCCGGTGCGCGAGAAGACCGGACCGTTGCGGAGGGTGCCGACCGGTTGCGGCCCGGTCCAACCGACCAGTCGGGCGAATTCCGCGGCATTCCCGGAACCCCAACGCCAGCCGAACCCCGCGGCCGCACCGACGATCTCGACCGCACCCGCGATATCGACCCGTACCTCGAATCCCACCTCGCGACACTAACCCCGGCCCGGCCATGTCGGGAAACTACGCGGCCGCGACTATTATGTAAGCGGCCGGCGCTTCCCACGGGGCGGACAACTCACGGGAAGCCCGGCCACGGTCTTCAATGCTCGGTCGGGAATCGCGAACTTCCCGCGTCGCCCGCCGGAATGATCGGCAGCACCAGCGCCGACGGATGGTCCGGGTCGTGATAGACGGTTTGCGTCGCGACCTGCGTATTCGTGTTCTCCCCGAACGGATCACCGGTATTCGGATTCGGCGCGAACTGCGGAAAATCGCTGCTCGACACCTCCACCCGGATCCTGTATCCCGCTTTCACCAGATAACTCGTCGGCCAGATATCGATCGAGTACTTGTACGGCTGCCCCGGCACGATCGGCGTCGGATGCTCCAGCGAATCCCGGAACGTCGCCCGAATGATCCCATTGTTGAGGTTCACCGTGGACCCGTCCGGCGCCACCGCCACCAGCTTCGCCGTGAAATCGGTATCCGGCGCACTCGAGGCCGCCCACAACGTCATTCGAACCGGACCGGTGATCTCCGTATCCCCCGGCATCGGCGCGGTCGTATAGGTGAGCACATCCGACCGCTGCTCCACGACAAACTGATCCACCGGCCCCTGCGGGCCCGACGACGCCCCGCAACACGAATGCCCGCCCGCGCTCGGCACCGGATTCAACGGGTCGTACTCGAACCGATCCGGCTGCTGCGGATCCTTCGGCGCCTCGGCGGTCAGCGCGCCCGTCCGCCCCAGCATCGAATTGCCGCCGTTCCCGGACAGGTAGTAGGTGGTCCAGCGGGTATTCGGCAACGGCCACGCCGACGCCGACTTCCACTTGTTCGCGCCCATCACGAAATAGTCGACCACCGGCCGCCCGGAAACCTTGTTGTCCTCGCCCTTCAGGAAATGGTCGAACCAGGCCAGCATCAGCTCATTGATCGGACTGTCGCCCGCCGCCCCGGTCGCGGCCAGCAGGGGCGTCGTCACCCCGCTTCCGGGCCGACCCCATCCCAGGTGATCCCAGGGCCCCAGCACCAGCCGCTGCCCTGCCCGTGCCTCCGGCGAACCGCCCCCGGCCACCATCCCCGTGAAGTTCTCCACGCCACCGGCCAGGAACGCGTCGTACCAGCCCTCGAAATTCAAGACGGGGACTGTGACACTCGCGTACCGGTCCCGAATGCTCCACTGCTTCCAATAGTCGTCGCGGGTCGAATGCCGCACCCAGTCGTAGAACCACGGCGCGATCACCGGATCCCCCGGGTGCAGCGGCGGAAACTGCTGATACGGGCGGAAACCCAGCCACCGGGTGTAGTTCGCGCCGTCGGCCGCCAGCTGCTTGGCGGTGCCGGTATCGCCGCGATTGGCGGCCGCGCTCGCCCCGATCGTCTCCATGGCCCACGGCTCGACGAACCCCAACCGGAACGCTCCGCCCTCGTAAGTCCACCCGTCGTAGTAATCCGAGGCGGTATTGGCCGGAACGATCGTGGTCAGATGCGGCGGCGTGCTGATCGCCGCAAGCCATTGCGTCGCACCGACATAGGACGACCCGTACATCCCGACCTTGCCATTCGTCCCCGGCAGCGCGGCCGCCCACTCCACCGAGTCGTAGCCGTCGGTCATGTCGTTCCCGAACTCGGTGAACACCCCCGCCGACCGACCCTGTCCGCGAATATCCTGCACCACAACGAGATAGCAGTGCGAAGCGAACCACTCCGGCGTCCGATACCGGTACGGCTGGATCTGCGCCGCCGCCTTCCCGTACTGCGTCCGCATCAGCACCACCGGCACCGCATCACCGGTCCTCGGCCGATACACATCGGACTTCAACACCACCCCGTCCCGCATGGTCGCGGGTACGTCCTCCTGCTTGTCCACCGCGCACGCCCCACGCCCACCCGCGGGCGGCCAGCTCCCCGCGTCCTGCGGCCCCGACCCGCCGCCGCTCCCGCACCCGGCGGCGATCAGCGCGACCACCGCTCCCACCTGTGCGATCCGGCCACGCCGTCGCCCACTCCGGGTCATGAATCGACGGTAACGCCGCGCCCACCCCCACCGGCCGACAATCGCTCAAACAGAATAGGCAAGGCCAGCACACCCAGCCCCAGCCACTCCCGCCGCCCAGTAGCCGCCGTCTTGTCGGTGATATCCACGGTAGGTCCTTTCGCAGGTTCGACCGAACCGACGAATAGGACCCCCTCGGATGGACAGGCTAGTTTCCGGCGTAGACGGAAACCCCCTGTGCAACAAGGTTCTCAGTACCTGGAACGGATGCCGAGAAGACGTCCTGTTCTCCAAGATCGGTCACGTCGGCGATCCGATCCCAGAACACATCGTTGGGTCGTGCGCCTTCACGTGGCGTCCGGCCGTTCGCTGGAGATGGCAGCCGATTCACAGCTATTGACTGTGAGCGGCTGGCGACCGGCAGAGGCACTCGGAGTCAACGACCGGGTTGCCATCCCACGTTGGATCCCGCAGCCCGTGAGCGCCATCGAAATGCCCGATCCCGAGGTGATCCTGTTGGCTCACATGATCGGTGATGGGTCCTGCGTGAAGCGCCAGCCCATCCGCTACGCCAGCATCGACGAGGAGAATCTGGCTGCCGTGACAGCGGCTGCCTCCCACTTCGGTATCACTGCCGTCCGCGATTCCAGAAGTTTCTTCAGTGATATAGAAGTCCCATTATCGGCGCGGAAGACTTGTGCCGATTCTGCTAGACCGCCCAGTCTGCAGGACCCAAAGGTTTTGGTGCGTCTACCGGATGACTCCTCGGGAGCATGGTTTGTCTGCACGAACTCAATGTATCTCGAATCCGTGTTCGACGGCAGCGAATTATGCTAACCTCGTGCCATATCGACGAAGCGACTCAGGTGCAATTGGTGAGCAACGGTAATCGTCGCAGTAGGGCCGTTTCGGTGCTTACCCAAAATTAAATCCGCTTCGCCGCCGCGAGGGTCATCTCGTTCGAATGCATCAGGGCGATGCAACAGAATAACCATGTCGGCATCCTGTTCAAGCGATCCCGACTCGCGCAAATCGGACACCATGGGCCGCTTATCCGTCCGCTGCTCAGGACCACGGTTGAGCTGCGAAATCGCGATCACAGGCACCTCCAGTTCCTTCGCCATGAGCTTCAGGCTTCGCGAAAATTCAGAAACTTCCTGCTGTCGCGATTCAACCTTTTTACCTGAACTCATCAGCTGGAGATAGTCCACCACGATAAGGCGCAGATCGTGCCTCTGCTTGAGCCGTCGGGCCTTCGCCCGAATTTCCATCATCGTCAGGTTCGGCGAATCATCCACGAACAGCGGCGCTTCGCTGATTTCGCTCATGCGCCGCGCCAGCTTGGTCCAGTCGTCGTCGCTCATACGCCCCGAACGCATATCGCCCAGTTTGATTTTCGCTTCCGCGGATAGGAGGCGCATGACGATTTCGGTGCGGCTCATTTCCAGGGAGAAGATGACGCTGGCCATGCCGTGCTTGATGGAGCAGCTGCGCATGAAATCCATGCCCAGGGTGGAATTGTGAGTCGGGATCATCGCTCGGCTCGCGAGGTAGAGATGATCCGCGTTGTCCACCTCCACACAGCGGACCGGGACCGATGCGATCGGACGGACATCCACGATGAAGCGCGAGCTGGAGCGTGATGTAGTGGCCGCGCCACGTCGTTGCTTGTGCAGCAGCTCTTTTCGGCTCAGACCGAAGACCTCGTCCTCGGTGGCGAAGGTCAGGGTGTAGGCGGTCGAACTCGCTTCGGTACGGCCTCGGACTCGCTTGGTCGACAGCTGGCAGCGGTAGCCGAGGCTCACGATCAGCTCTTCGGTATCCCGGGCAAGCTGCTCGTTGGTCACTGCGAACTGGACCGAGCCGCCCTTGGTGACGGTCCCGTCGGTGTCGAGCAGGCCGGCGAGCAGGGCGCGTCGTTGCGTCTCGGAAGCGCGCAGGTACTCGGCAGGAATGTGCTTGTCGTTGAGCACCCCGATGGTGCGCAGACGAGCTTGCACGCTGCCGACGGAATTGCGGCAGGACTGGCACAGACGCAGTCCGATGGACGGGCCGCCGCACTGCGGGCAGGTCGGGCTGGGCGCCGGACCGGAGACGAAACGAGCTTTACCACCGCAGGATCGGCCGCAGGTGCGGACCTCACTGGTGAATGGGATGAACTCCGTACCGCAGACGATGCAGTCGCGCGGATCGATCGGCGCGTCCTCGGGTAGCCGGAGGCTGTAGCGCAGCGGTGCGGAATCCGAGTGCGTCGCCACGATGCCCTCGTTCTCGATCCGATACACGATCTCGGGGTCGGCCGTGGTCAGCTGCGCACACGCCGAACTACCGTCGCCGAGCCAAGCGCCCAATGTGTACGGGGGCAAGAGCAGGTCGCGCTCGGGCAGTTGCAATGCCTCGGTGTTCACCACCGAGTGGTTGAGCCGTCGATCGGCGGTCGTGCAGCGCACAGTGGCCGCGATTTCGGCAGTCGTCCGCACTTCCGCGAAGGTCTTCTGATTCCGATGCCGGTTCTGGCCGGTGGCGGCCTGCTGCGCCGACCGGCGCGAGGATCGTGTCTCGGTGAGCCACTGATGTTGTTCGTCCGCGACTATGACTGTGCCGTCCGAGAATTCGACCTCGTAGCAAGGGCGGTCCAGCATCACTTCGGTGGCGGCAACCACACGTGTGGGTCGGCCCTGTGCGTCCAGCAACTCGTCGCCGACCTTGACCTCGCCCATAGTGGTCCAGCCGCCCGGTGTCGGCAGCGGGGTATCGAGCGCGAGAGCCTTGCCCACGCCGGGTCGGGCCGCGACGATGACCATCTGGCCCGGGTGGAGGCCGTTGGTGATCTCGTCGAGTTCGGTGAAGCCGGTGGGGACGCCGAGGGAGATGCCACCTCGGGAGGCGATGGAGTCGAGTTCGTCCATCGTCGGCTGGAGGATGTCGGTGAGGGGTGCGAAGTCCTCGCTGGAGCGGCGTTCGGTGACGTCGTAGAGCTCGGCCTGGGCGCGGTCCACGACCTCGGCCACGTCCTGGCCGTCGGCGCCGGCGTAGCCGTATTGGACGATGCGGGTGCCCGCTTCGACGAGGCGGCGTAGCACCGACTTCTCCGCGACGATCTCGGCGTAGTAGCCGGCGTTGGCGGCGGTGGGGACCGTTTGGGTCAGGGTGACGAGATACGGTGCGCCGCCGATGCGTTTGAGTTCGCCTTTGCGGTCCAAGGTGGCGGCGACGGTGACCGGGTCGGCGGGTTCGCCGCGGCCGTAGAGGTCGAGGATGGCGTCGTAGACGGCCTGGTGCGCGGGGCGGTAGAAGTCGCCGGGGCGGATGACTTCGACGACGTCGGCGATGGCGTCCTTGGACAGCAGCATGCCACCGAGAACGGATTGTTCCGCCGCCATGTCGTGAGGCGGCTGACGGCCGAAATCCTCACCGGGAGCGTCGGGATAGTCGGAGTGCCCGTGATCGTCGTGGCCGCGATCATCGACGACTGCCATGGGCTCGACCGTCCTCTCTGCTCGCGCCGCAACGGCGTGCAAGACCCGTTGTACGCCAGCGCACCGACATGTTGGGACCGCCACGCTCGAGCCGTGGTCACGACCTCGAAGGCGAACCTAGGCGACCGGACGGTGACCCGCCAAACCGAGCTGTGTACACACCTGTGGATAACGTGGGTATTGTTCACCGCCTGTTGTGCACCCCCTGTGGAAAACTTGGGGACAACAGTCGATTGCGCTGCTCAAAGCGCTGGTAGTGGCGTAATTCTCATTGTTCGCAGCTGTGGATCAATTTCGTGCGGCGTGTCGCTGGACGGCAACGGCCGGGCGTGTTGGGTTAACGAACGGTCACACGGGTGTGACTGGTCGCACAACGAAAACGGTTGGTTTGCTGGGCAATCCACAACCGATCCGAAATCTGGCGATTCCTGAGCAAACAAAAGAAATCGGAGGCCGCCCCCACGGGTGAGGCGGCCTCCGATCAACCGAATTACTCGGCGGCAGTGACCTGCAGGTCGACCTTGGCGACCACATCCGGGTGCAGATGCACCACGACACCGTGCTTGCCGGTGCTCTTGATGTGGGCCTTCGGCAGCTCGATGCTGCGCTTGTCGACGACCGGGCCGCCGGCGGTCTTGATCGCCGAGGCGACGTCGGCCGCGGTGACCGAACCGAAGAGCTTGCCGGTGCCGGCGGTCTTGACCGCGAGCGACACGCCGGTCAGGCCCTCGATGGCCTGCTTCAGCTCGTTGGCGTGGTCCAGGTCGCGCACGCGGCGGGCATCCTGTGCCCGGCGAATGCCCTCGACCTGCTTCTCCGCGCCACGGGTGGCGACAATCGCCAGGCCGCGCGGGAGCAGGAAGTTACGGCCGTAGCCGTCCTTGACTTCCACGGTGTCGCCGGGCGCACCGAGGTTGTCGACATCAGCGGTGAGGATGAGCTTCATAGCTGTGTCTTCCTTTCTCAGCGAGCGGTGGACACGTAAGGCAGCAGAGCGACCTCACGCGAGTTCTTCACGGCGACAGCGATATCGCGCTGGTGCTGGACGCAGTTGCCCGTCACCCGGCGCGCGCGGATCTTGCCACGGTCGGACACGTACTTGCGCAGCAGCGCGGTGTCCTTGTAGTCGATCTTCGCGCCGGCCGTGTTGTTCTTCTTGCCGGCCTTGTCTTCCTTGCAGAAGGTGCAAGCCTTCTTCTTCAGCACCTTTTCGCGTGCCGGTGCTTTGGCCATGGTCTTTCAACTCCGTAATTTTGGGAATCCCGCCGAAGCGGATTCCGGGGAAAGCCGTTGTCTAGAACGGCGGTTCGTCGTCCATGGGCCCGCCCCCGAAGGAGCCGGCCGCGGGGGCGCTGCCCCACGGGTCGTCGCCGGCGCTCTGGCCGCCACGACCCCCACCACTGCCACCACCGGAGAAGCCGCCGCCGCCTTGCTGGCCGCCGCCGCCCTGTCCGCCACCGCCGAAGCCGCCGCCACCACCGCCACGGGTGGTCTTGTTGACCTTCGCGGTCGCGTACCGCAGGGAGGGACCCACCTCGTCGACTTCGAGTTCGACGACCGTGCGCTTCTCACCCTCGCGGGTTTCGTAGGAGCGCTGCTTCAGTCGTCCGCTCACGATCACTCGCGAGCCACGGGTCAGGCTCTCGGCAACGTTCTCCGCAGCTTCACGCCAGATGTTGCAGCGCAAGAAAAGCGCTTCGCCGTCTTTCCATTCATTGGTATTACGGTCGAACACACGGGGAGTCGACGCGACCGTGAAGTTCGCGACGGCCGCTCCCGCGGGCGTGAATCGAAGCTCGGGGTCAGCCGTCAAATTGCCGATGACGGTGATGACCGTGTCGCCCTGGGCCATGGTTCCTCCTGCTTTCCGGTGCAGTCCGCAATGCGCTCGCGTTCACCGGTCAGCCTAGAGATTGGCACCGACGGTTACGAGCGACGTCGCGGGAGGACTGGTCTTACTTCTTGTCGAGGCGCAGCACCTTGGTGCGCAGCACCGACTCGTTCAGGCCCAGCTGGCGATCGAGCTCGCTGACGGTCTCGGACTTGGCGGTCAGGGTGACGACCGCGTAGATGCCCTCGGCCTGCTTGGCGATCTCGTAGGCGAGACGACGGCGACCCCATATGTCGACGTTGTCGACCTTGCCGCCCTCGGACCCGACAACACCCAACATGTTGTTCAGGTTCGGGCCGACGGTGCGCTCATCCATCGCTGGATCGAGAATAACCATCACTTCATAATGACGCACGGACCTCATCACCTCCTGTGGACTGTGAACGGCCCACGGACTGTCCGTGGGCAGGAGGGTTCGTTGCGTCAGCAACCCGACAAGGCTACATGAGCGGCCGCGATGAACGGAAAAGGGGTCCGGACGGCGTTCACGGCGCCGGATCCGGGGTAGATAACCAAGGCGTGGCCTGCGAAATCGGGCCAGTCCAGATTTTGAACAGGCGAACACGCCGACCAGCCACCTAGGGTGATGCCCATGCCGAATCGACCCGTCGTCAGCGTTGCGGCCGCGCCCCGCCGTGGCGATGCGCGCGGGTCGATGATCGCGGTCGTCTCGACGCTGGTGTGCGGGCTCACCTTGCTGATCGCGTTCGTGAACAAGGCGCGCTGCGCGGTCGGCCCGTATGACGAATCCGGGCGCAGCGCGCTCTTCGACGTGATCAAGGATTCGGACGTCTGTTATTCCGACATCCAGTACTTGTGGCTGGGTCGCGGCATCGATCACCACGTCTTTCCTTATATAACCGGCGGCATCACCCCGGACGGTCAGCTGACCGGCGGCGCGGTGGAGTATCCGGTGCTCAGCGGCCTGTTCATGTGGATCGGCGGTATCGGCGCGCATACCGACGCGGCCTTCCTGTGGCATTCGGCGCTGCTGCTGGCCCCGTTCGCTTTGTTGACCGCGTACCTGCTGGCCCGTATGGCCGGTCCGGCGGCATTGTTGTGGGCGGCCGCACCGCCGTTGGTGCTCTACGCCTTTCACAATTGGGAACTGCCGGTGGTCGCGACCGCGGTCGCCGCGTTCTACGTGATGACGACGCTGACCCGGTATTCCCTGCGGGATCGCGCGATCGCCGCGGCGGTGTTCCTGGCGATCGGCTTCTGTTTCAAGTTGTATCCGGGCATCTTCGTGCTGCCGTTGCTGATCTACGTGCTGCTCGGTGAACATCCCTTGCGGGAGAAACGATTCGATGTGCGCGGCGCGCTGATGGTGGCCGCGACCGCGATCGGCACGGTGGTCGCGATCAATCTGCCGTTCGCGCTCGCGGGTTACGACGGCTGGCGCGCGTCGATCACCTTCCAGCAATTGCGGCAGGCCGATATCACCACGAATTCCATCTGGTACTGGGGATTGCGCCCGCTGTTCGGTCCGTCGCAGGAGTCGGAATCGGCCTTCCAGCACGTGGTGTCGGTGCTCTCGCCGACGCTGGTGGTGGCGTCGTTCGTGCTGGCCTGCTGGCTGGGGGTGCGCCGGTATCGGCTGGCCGGGGTGTATCCGTGGATCGGGGTCAGCGGCGCCATGCTGTGTGGATTCCTGTTGTTCCACAAGGTGCATTCGCCGCAGTACACGCTGTGGCTGATCCCGTTCCTGGTGCTGTTGCGGGTGCCGTGGAGCCTGGTGATCGCGTATCTGCTGGCGGATCTGTGTATCGGCGTCGGCGTCTTCCGCTACTTCTACGAGCTCGGGTCGGGTCACCCGTACGAGGTGGAGCAGTACCTGGTGCAGATCGGCGTGTGGGGCCGGGCGGTGCTGCTGCTGGTGTTCTTCTTCGTGTTCGTGTCCGCCTCGGAGCGGTCACCCTTCCGTATCGGCGTTCCGGGCGCGGAAAGCCTTGCCCTTGGCTCGGTTTCCGCAGACCGCCATATCGCACCACCGGCGCGAACCGCCGCGTGAGGTGTCCAGGTAGAGGCGGGTGCAGGCGTCTCGCCCGCATTCCTTGAGCCGTTCGCGTTCCGGGCCGCCGAGTAGTTCGACGGCGGAGCGGGCGATGGCGGTGAGCGCCGTTTCGATGGTCCCGCCGCGGGTGACCGAACCGTCCGCGCGCAGCGTGAGTTCGGGCAGGCCGGCGTGCGCGTGCCGGTTGAGCAGCGTGCGGTCGGCGTCGGCGAGGGGTTCGCCGTGCAGGGTGGCCTGCATGAGCCGCCAGGCCGCCTCGCGTAGCGCGAGCGCGGGTTCGAGGGCGTCCGCGCAGTCGGGCGCGGTGTCGAGGATTCCGGCCGCGACGGTCCATTCGCCCAGGTCTTCGGCGCTGGTGAGGCGTTCGATGAAGGCGGTGCGCCGTTCCTGCGCCGTGCCGATGAAGTTCAGCGCGAGATTGCCGCTGACGAACAGGTGCGGGTCGGCGAACGATGACATGTCCCGATCATAACCCCCTTGACAGGTTATGTGACGTGGTGCGACGGTGATAACCACCTGAACGGGTTAGCGCTTGGAGGGATCATGGAGAACCGGCTCTTGGACGTCGCGGGCCCACCGGCCCTGATCCTCATGTGGAGCAGCGCCTTCATCGCCGGGATCATCGGCGTCGGCGCGGCTCCGCCGATGCTGGTGCTCTTCGCCCGATTCGGCATCGCGGGCGCGCTGCTCATCGTGTTCGCGCTGCTGACCCGTGCGGTCTGGCCGCGCGGCCGGGTGCTCGCGCACACCCTGGTGGCGGGCCTGCTCATGCAGATGGTCCAGTTCGGCGCCTTCTACACCGCCATGCACGAGCACGTCACCGCCGCGGTGATCTCCCTGGTTCAGGGCCTGAGCCCGGTGGTGATCGCGGTATTCGCCGGGGCCCTGGGCGAATCCGTGAGCGCGCGGCAGTGGCTGGGCTTCGGGGTCGGCGGCCTGGGTGTCGGGCTGGCCGTGACGGATCAGTCCAGCTTCTCGCTGCCGGGCCTGTTGCTGTGCGTCGTCGGTCTGCTCGGACTCAGCCTCGGCACGGTCTACCAGAAGCGCTTCACGCCGGAGATCGATCCGCGCACCGGCACCGCACTGCACATTGCGGTGAGCGCTCCGTTCGCGGGCGCGATGGCCTGGGCGGGCGGCGATTTCCACATCGCCGGGCCCGCCCGCTTCGCCGGTTCCATGGTGTGGATGGTGCTGGTGAACTCCATCGGCGCGTTCCTGCTGCTGAACACCATGCTGCAGCGCTGGGACACCACCCGCGTCAGCCGCTTCTTCTTCGCCATCCCGGCCGTCACCGCCGTCATGGCTTGGTTGGTCATCGGTCAGCCGTTGCGCCCGTTGACGATTGCCGGGCTGGCGGTCGGGCTGTTGGGCCTGGTCCTCGCCTCCCGGCGCGCCGCCGCGGCGCCCGGCCCGGAACATGAGTTGGAACCCGCCGCCGCGCCCCACCGCATCGAGGTCGGCCCGCATGTGCAGCGGGTGTGAACCCGCGCGGCAGGGTCGTGGGGCGCGAATTCGCTGACATCCCGCCCGTTTCGTATTGCCGGCACACGATCCAGGCCCCGCGACGGGCAGACTGTCCACATGCTGCACCTGCGGATACTCTCCCCGGCCGCCATGACCGACGACGTGCTCGAGGTCCTCGAATCCGATGACGCGGTGACCGGATTGGTCCTGGTCCGCGGGGCGGCACTGCGTCCGCCCGGCGACTTGATCACCGCGCAGATCGCCCGTGAGGCCGCCAACGATCTGGTGGCGCGGCTGCGTGAGATGCGGGTGCACCAAGAGGGCAGCATCGAGATCGACCAGGTGGGTACCTGGCTGTCGCGCAGCGGGTTCGAGGCCGAGGTGCGTACCCCGGGCAGCAGTACGGATTCGGTGGTCTGGGCGCAGGTGGCGCAGCGAGCCTACGACGAAACCGAGTTGAACTGGACTTACCTGAGTTTCCTGACGTTGGCCATCGTCATCGCGAGTATCGCCATCATCACCGATTCGCAGATCCTCACCGTCGGTGCGATGGTGCTGGGTCCGGAGTTCGGCCCCATCGCCGCGCTGGGGGTAGCCCTGGTGCGGCGGCGTTTCGTCCTGTTTCGACTGGCCTTGCGCACCTTGGTGTTCGGCTTCGTGGCCGCGATCGGCGTCACCATCGTTCTGGCGCTGATCGGACGGGCACTGGGCTGGATCACGGTCGCGCAGGTGACCGGCCCCCGTCCGGCCACCCATTTCATCTACACGCCTGACAAGTGGTCGTTCATCGTGGCCGTGGTGGCGGGTGCCGCGGGCGTGCTGTCCATCACCTCGGCCAAATCGCTCGGCCTGGCGGGTGTTTTCATCTCGGTGACCACGGTGCCCGCGGCCGGCAATATCGCGCTCGGCGTGGCCGTCGCCGACGGTGCGACGGTCTGGGGCAGTCTCGCGCAGCTGTTGGTGAACATCGTCGGAATGGCGGTCGCGGGCTGGTTGACCCTGTGGTTGCAACATGTGCTGTGGTCGCAGGTATCGGTGCGGCGGGCCAAACACCACGCCATCCCGCGCCGCATGGTGTGAACGCGCGAGCCGCGGTGTGAACAGAAAAGCCCGCCGTCCGGAATCGGACGGCGGGCTTCGTGTTTCGTGTGCGGGTCAGCTCAGGCTGGGCGACTTCTCCAGTTCGGGTTCCGCATCGTCGGCTTCCGCTTCCTCGCGCCGGTTGCGAATGATGCTGGTGATGAACGCCGCGCCGATGAACGCCACGCCGACCAGACCGCTGATCACCTCGTTGACGTGCACGCCGATGGTGATGAGCAGGATGACCGCCAGGGCGCCGATGGCCCAGAACGCGCCGTGCTCGAGGTACACGTACTCCGAGAGGGTGCCCTTGCGCACCAGGTACACGGTGATCGAGCGGACGAACATGGCGCCGATCAGGCCGAGGCCCAGGGCGATCAGGATCGGGTCGGAGGTGATGGCGAACGCGCCGATCACGCCGTCGAAGGAGAACGAGGCGTCGAGCACTTCCAGGTACAGGAACAGGAAGAACGCCGCCTTACCGGTGGCCTTCACGACCTCCGAGGGTCCGCCTTCGCCCGTGTGTTCCTCGGTGTGGAAGAGCGATCCGAGTCCGTCGACCACGATGTAGGTGATGGTGCCGAGGATGCCGGCCAGCAGCACGGTGCCGCGGTCGTCGTCATGGGCGATGAACTCCGCCGCGATGACGATGCCCGCCAGGGTGAGCACCACCGCGAGCATGTCCAGCTTGCCGAGCTTGGCCAGCGGGCGTTCGATCCAGCCCAGCCAGGTGACCTCGTGCTCCTCGAGGATGAAGTTGAAGAACAGCAGCAGCAGGAACGCGCCGCCGAAGGCCGCGATCTGCGGGTGCGCGTCGGTGAGCAGCTTCTCGTAGGAGGCGCTGCCGTCGGGGAAGGTGAGCGCGCCGTCGGCGGGCGGGTTCATGGCCAGGTCGAACGCGCGAACGGGGCTGAGCCCGGCCGTGATCCACACGATGGCCAGCGGAAACACCAGGCGCATACCGAACACGGCGATGACCACGCCGATGGTCAGGAAGATGCGCTGCCAGAACTCGCTCATCCGCTGCAGGATGCTGGCGTTGATGACCGCGTTGTCGAAGGATAGGGACACCTCGAGGATGCCCAGGATGGCGCACAGCACCAGGGCCGTGGGTCCGCCGTACACCAGCGCCGCGATCAGCGACAGTACGGTGACGATGATGGAGAGGCCGAATATTCGCACCGCAGTGGGCCTTTCGTTGTGCCGGGGTCGGGTGACATGCCGGTCGAGCGGACACACGAAGAGGGCTCGTGCGACCGAGCCCTCGACGTGTCGCCGTGTGTTCTATTGAGACGCTGGTACTTCGCGTCGGTCGCGAGCTGGTCGCGTCAGACGTTGACGCCGAAGTCCCGGGCGATGCCCGAGAGGCCCGAGGCGTAGCCCTGGCCGACGGCCCGGAACTTCCACTCACCATTGTTGCGGTAGAGCTCACCGAACACCATGGCGGTTTCGGTGGACGCGTCCTCGGACAGGTCGTAGCGGGCCAGCTCGGTTCCGTTGGCGCGGTCCACGACCCGGATGTAGGCGTTGCGGACCTGGCCGAAGCTCTGGCCGCGCGAGTCGGCGTCGTAGATCGAGACCGGGAAGAAGATGGACTCCACGGCCGGCGGGGTGTTGGCCAGGTCGATGTTGATGACCTCGTCGTCGCCCTCGCCCTCACCGGTGAGGTTGTCGCCGGCGTGCACGATGGTGCCCTCCGGGGACTGCAGGTTGTTGAAGAACACGAAGTGCTTGTCCGACAGCGCCTTCTTGTCGCCGCCGGTCGCGATGGCGCTGGCGTCCAGGTCGAAGTCGGTGCCGGTGGTGGTGCGCACGTCCCAGCCCAGGCCGACCGCGACCTGGGTCAGGTTCGGCGCCTGCTTGGTCAGTGAAACGTTACCGCCCTTGGACAAACTGACACCCATTGCGGGGATCCTTCCGTTGTTTAGCGTTCGAAGCGTTTCTTGTCTAACGGCTTCGCCCACTGTCCAGGTTCCGCCGTCGTCGACAGTAATGGTTTCCCCAAGCCATGGGTAGGAATGGGTCAAGAACATTGTGCGACGACAGCCTGTCACAGGACAGGGTCACACACTCCATCGCCGCGGTCGCGGCAATCGTCAACGCGTGGCCGAGATGTTCGCCGACGCACGGTCGCCGTGATCGTCCAGGGTTGCCTACGATCGTGGCGTGGCAGGCCGTCGAAGCGGATGGTTCCGGGCACCCCGGGACAACGAATGGGTGCAACAGGCCCGGTCGATGCTGACGGCGGCCTTCCTCGATATGGATCGGCGGCAGAGCATCGCCGAGGCCGCCGTCGCCGCGTCCGCCGCGCTGTTCCCCGAACGTGGCGCGGCCGCGCGCTGGGAACCGGTGCGTGCCCGCTGCTACGACGCGTCCGGCGCCTACCTCGCCCTCGACGAGCGCCTCGAGCAGGTCGAACGCGAGGGCACGGGGGTGATTCCGCAGCCCGAGATCGACGGCGTGGTCCGTCGGCTCACCGACGCCGCGCGGGCGGTCGACGACTTCTACCGCGGGGATCAGGCCCACCTCGAGCACGCGGTCGCGGTGTTCGGCTCGGTGCCGCAACTGGTCTCGCAGACCCGCGCCGACGCGCAGCGGGTCCGGCAGCAGGCCGACGCCTCCCCGTACGCCGCCTACCCCTCGGTCCGGCAATGCGCGGCGGCTCTGGATGAGGCGCTGCTCACACTCGAGGCCGCCGCGATCGGCGGCGCCGGGGGCCCCGCCCGCGACGCCGCGACCCGGCTCGAGTCCCGCACCCGGGAGTTGTCCAGCGCCCTGGAAGCCGCTCCCGGCAAACAGCATTCGGCCACCACGGCGCTGGCATCGGCGGCCACCCGGCTCGACGCCGCCCGTAATCGTCTGGACCGCGTCGCCCCGGCCATGTCCGCGCTGCTGCGGGAATTCGCGGCTGCGTCATCGAACGATTTGGCCAACAATGAGCGACAAGCCCGGGAGGCCGTCGAGGCCGCCGACGCGGACCTGACCCGCGCCCGGGCCGCCCTGGCCGCCCACGACCCGGAGGACGCGCTCGACCTGACTACCACCGCCCGCGCCCGCCTCGCCGCCGCCGAGGAGAGCGCCGAGGCCGTCACCGACCGGCTCGCCCAGCTACGCGCGGTCCGGGAACAACCCGCCGAGCGCGCCAAGGCCGTTCGCTTCAAACTGCGCGACGCGCAGATGCTGGCGGTCAACAAAGGCGTCGTCCCGCAATGGGGTTCGGTGCTCGACGCCCAGGCCGAACGCCTGGACCGGGCCACCGCGGGCCTGACCGGCCGCCATCCCGACTATTGGGCGTACGTGTCCGAACTCGACGCGATCACCGCGTTCGTCGCCGGAGTCGTCGAACGCATGCGAAATACCGACAGATAGAACGACAGTCACCAGGAGGACGTCCGCGACGATGACCGCGATGATCACCAGCGACTCGGACGTCGCACCGGTCTCCTTGCGGAAGCGCTTCCCGCTGCGGCATTTCCGGCAGGTGCCGGGCCCGGAGCTGCGGCGGCTGTTCCACCGCCTGCCCGAGGCCTTCGGCGGTTCCCGCGATCGCGACCTGCTGGCCATGGCACTGGGCGCGACCCTGTACGTGCCCGCCACCCGCGCCGACCTCACCGCCACCATCCTGCGCCGCGCCGAACGCGGCGTCTGCTCGATGGTCATCGACCTCGAGGACGCGGTCGCCGACCACGCCGTCGAGTACGGGAAGTGGCAGGCCGCCGCCACCCTCGACGAACTGGCGGCCAGCGGCGAGGCCTACCCGCTGCTGTTCGTGCGGGTACGCGACCCGCAGAGCATCGGCGAGATCGCCGCACGACTCGGGGCGGGCGCGACGGCGCTCACCGGATTCGTGCTGCCCAAGTTCGACAGCGCCTGCGCCGCCGACTACCTGCACGCGCTGGAACTCGCCTCGGAACGGCTGGGCCGCACCGTCCTCGGTATGCCGGTGCTGGAATCTCCCGCGCTGGTACACCGCGAGACCCGCGATCGGGAACTCGGGCGCATCGGTGAGCTGCTCACCGCGCACCGCGACCGCATCCTCGCCGTCCGCATCGGGGCCACGGACATGTGCTCCACCTTCGGGATTCGCCGCGACCGCGACCTCACCATCTACGACGTGCGCGTGGTCGCCGACGTCATCGCCGACATCGTCAACTATCTGGGCCGCGCCGACGGCACCGGATTCACCATCACCGGACCGGTCTGGGAGTACTTCGCCGACCACACCCGTATGTTCCGGCCGCTGCTGCGCACCGCGCCCTTCGCCGAGGTGGACGCCGTCCCGTTCCGGCAGTCGCTGGTCAGCCGCGACATGGACGGGCTGCTGCGGGAGATCACCCTGGACCGCGCCAACGGCATCCAGGGCAAGACCGTCATCCACCCCACCCACGTCGCGGTCGTGCACGCGCTGTCCATCGTGACCCACGAGGAATACGCCGACGCCGCCGACATTCTCAGCACCGGCGCGGGCGGGGTCGCCGCCTCCGAATACCGCAACAAGATGAACGAGATGCGCCCGCACCGCAGCTGGGCCCACCAGATCATGCTGCGCGCCCGGGTCTTCGGCGTCGCCAACAAAGGAGTCTCCTTCGTGGACCTGCTCAAGGCCCTGGTCGAATCGTGACCGCCGACCCCGCCCTACCCTCGGCCACCCGCGAACTCCCCTGGGCCACCAGGGAACTCGGCCTCACCCTGCACCACACCGGTACCCGCCTGCCCGGTCCGGACTGGCGCGTGGAGACGCTCGTCGAACCCGGGCTGCGCCGCAATCCGCGCCGCGCCCACCTGCTGGTCTCGACGGTGCTCGGCAAGCATCTGCCCACCGACCCGCACCGGGTGCTCGAGGCGGGCGACCGGCTCGGCGACCTGGTGCTCGACGTACTCGCCGCGTCCGGCGACCGGCCCGGCAGCGCGGTCGTGCTCGGCTTCGCCGAAACCGCGACCGGACTCGGCCACACCGTGGCGGCCCGCATCGGCGCCCGGTGCTACCTGCACTCCACCCGCCGCGACGTGCCGACCGCCGACACCCTCGCGGGCTTCGAGGAGGGCCACTCGCACGCCACCTCCCACCTGCTGCAACCCATGCCCGCCGCGGTCTTCCACAACGACCTGCCCATGGTGCTCGTCGACGACGAGATCTCCACCGGCGCAACGGCACTGGACGCCGTCCGCGCCCTGCACACCCTGACCCCGCGCACGCACTACATCCTGGCATCCCTGGTGGACATGCGGACCGACGCCGACCGCCGCGCCTTCGAGCAGGCGGCCGCCGACCTCGGCGCGCGCATCGACACCGTCTGTCTGGCGGGCGGCAGCACGGTGCTGCCCGCGGACCTGATCGACGCGGTCGCCGCACTGCCCGATCCCGTGCTGAACCCGGTCGCCGAACTCCGGGGCGCCTGCACCCGGGTCGAGATCCCCTGGCCCCACGATGTTCCCGAGGGCGGTCGCCACGGCTTCCTCGACTCGGACACCGAACCCTTCGAGGCGGCGCTCGCCCGCGCCACCAAGGCCCTCTCCGCCGAACTGGCCGAACCGCGGCCGGTCATCGTCATCGCCCACGAGGAACTCATGTACCTGCCGCTGCGCATCGCGGCGGGGTTGGCGGACAACGGGATTCCCGCTCGCTACCAGACGACGACGCGTTCACCGGCCTATGTTCTCGACGAGCCGGGGTACCCGCTGCGCCGCGGATTCCGCTTCACCGCGCCCGAGACCGGCGAGGACGCTCCGCGATACCTGTACAACGCCCGGTGGCCGGGCGAGGATCGTGCGGCGGTCGATCCGATCCTGCTGGTCGTCGTCGATACTCCGGCGGACACCGAACGGCTCACGGCCGCAGGCGGACTCGTCGACGTGCTCACCGCGTCAGGTTCCGATGTGCTGCTGGCCGTGCTGACCGAATCGGACCCGCGCGCGCTCGCCGCGACGCGTTCGGCGCCGCCGGAACCGTTGTACGGGCCGGAGTTCGGGTCGTACGCGCGCGACGAGGTGGCGTGGCTGCTCACCGATCTGTCCGGCGTCGCCCTGGAAGCCGATGTCGCCGAACGCGAGCGGCGGATCCAATCGGGGGCGGCGCACTACGCGGAGTCGCTGCCGGTGGAATATCAGCCGGATGCCGAGTATCGGGAGCTGTTCGACCGGGTGCTCGAGCAGAGCGCCGAGCGGCTGGCGCTGGCGGTGGCGACCGTCGCGGAGCTGGTGGTCGCCGAACGCGGGGACGACATCGTGCTGGCGTCCCTGGCGCGGGCCGGGACGCCCGTCGGGGTGCTCATGCGCCGGTGGCTGGGCGGCCGGGGAATCGAGGTGCCGCACTACGCGGTGTCGATCGTGCGGGATCGCGGAATCGACGCGGCCGCACTGGATCACCTCGCGCGCAACCACGATCCGGCGCGGGTGGTGTTCGTGGACGGCTGGACCGGCAAGGGCGCCATCACCCGCGAACTCGACTCGGCGCTGGCGGCGTATCACGCGGCGGGCGGGGCCCGGTTCGACCCGGACCTGGCGGTACTGGCCGATCCGGGCGGCTGCGCGCGGACCTTCGGCACGCGCGACGACTTCCTGATCGCCTCCGCGTGCTTGAATTCGACCGTGTCGGGGCTGATTTCGCGCACGGTACTCAATGACCGGCTGCTCGCACCCGGACAGTTCCACGGCGCCAAGTTCTACCGCGACCTCGCGGGCGAGGACCAGTCCAACCGCCTGCTGGACGCCGTGAGCGGCTGCTTCGACCGGGTGCGCCCGCGGGTGGACGCGCGGGTGCGCGAGCTGCTGACCGCCGACCGGACCCCCACCTGGGCCGGCTGGGCCTCGGTGGAGCGGGTGCGGGCCGAGTACGGGATCTCGAGCGTCAACTTCGTGAAACCCGGTGTGGGAGAGACCACCCGGGTGCTGCTGCGGCGGGTGCCGTGGCGGGTGCTGGTGCGAGATCCCGACGCGGGCGAGCACGCGCACATCCGGCTGCTCGCCGCGGCGCGCGGCGTGCCGGTCGAAGTCGTGCCGGATTTGGCGTACGCCTGTATGGGCTTGATCAAGGAAGTGAAGGGGTAGCGGGTGCAGCAGCGCGAGGTGATGGTGGCGACCGATCTCGATCGGACGCTGATCTATACGCGAGCGGCCTTCGGGAACGCGGACCCCGACAAGGTGTGCGTGGAAGAGTATGAGGGACAGCCGCTCTCGTACATGACGGTGACGGCGGCCGAACGGCTCGAGATCCTGGCCGAGACCTCGGCGGTGGTACCGGTCACCACCCGCACCATCGAACAGTTCCAGCGCATCCGCCTGCCCGGCGGGCCGTGGCCCTACGCCGTCACCAGCAATGGCGGCAGCATCCTGCGCAACGGCCTGCCGGACCGGCGCTGGCGTTCCGCCCTCGACGCCCGGGTGCGCGCCGAATGCGCCACCCTCGTCGAGGTGCGCGCGGAACTGCGGGCCCGCGTGGACGAATCGTTCGCGCTGCGACTGCGCGAGGCCGACGACCTGTTCTGCTACCTGGTCGTGGACCAGGCCCGGCTGCCCGCCGGATTCCTCGCCGACTGGGACGCCTGGTGCCGCCCGCGCGGCTGGTCGGCCTCGCAGCAGGGCCGCAAGATCTATGCCATGCCGACCCCGGTGTGCAAAAGCCATGCGGTGCACGAGGTTCGACACCGCATGCTGGACTCGGGTGAACTGCGCGCCGGGTCGCCGCTGCTGGCCGCGGGCGACGGCTCGCTCGACGCGGAGATGCTGATCACCGCCGACGCCGCCATCCGGCCCCGCCACGGTGAGCTGGAACAGCGGAACTGGACTCATCCCCGGGTGGCGATCACCGCGGCGTCCGGTATCCAGGCGTCCGAGGAGATCGTCGACTTCTTCCTGGGCGCGGCGGTACCGCGCTAGGCGTCAATTCACGGTCAGGGCGCGAACCTTCGCGACGGCCAGGGCCGCATCGGGACCGGTCGCGCGCACTTCCAGCCGATGACCGGGAAGTACGCCGAGGGTGAGGACGCTGGTCAGGCTGTCGCCGCGCACCGGTCCGATGCCGGTGGTGTCATTGCGGAGTTCGACGTGTGCGTCGAAATCCCGCAGGGCCGAGACCAACTCGGCAGCGGGGCGGGCATGCAATCCGTGCCGACCGGTCACCTCGAATATCTCGATGACGGCGGAGTTATCCACAGGTGCACTACCTGTGGATAGATGTGGATCGATCGCGCCCCCCGGTTCCACGGATGAACCGAGCTGCGACCGCTTCGCGGTGAGCGCGCCCTCGGCCTCGCGGGCGACGGTCTCGAGATCAGCGCCCCCACCCGCCACGGCCAGCGCCACCACCAGACCCTCGACCAGCGGTGCCGCGGAGAGACGCACCCGCACTGGGGATTCGAGCAGATCGAGCGCGGTCTCGGCGGACAGCACGGCGCTCCCCAGATCCATCAACACCAGCACGCCGTCCCCGGAATCGGCCTCCCGGACCGCGTCGGCGACCGCGACCGCGTCGGTGCCGAATTCCGCCGCGGACAGGCCCGCCGCGATCCGCACCGCCACACCCTGATCGGGCAGCAGCCCGGCGGCCAGCGCCACCGCGGCCTCGGCCAGCGCCCGGCTGTGCGAGACCACCACCAGTCCGATCATCGCAATGCCCGCCGCGCCGCCCGGACCAGCAGCGTGGCACTGGTCGCGCCCGGATCCTGGTGTCCCGCACTGCGTTCACCCAGATACGACGCCCTGCCCTTGCGCGCCACCAGCGGCGTCGTGGCATCCCGGCCGCCCTGCGCCGCAGCGACCGCGGCATCCAGGGCCACCTCGGCCGAGGCGCCACCCGCGACTTCCCTGTCCAAGGCATCGGCGGCGGGAGCGAGGGCATCCACCATGGTCTTGTCCCCGAGCTCGGCCTTTCCGCGCGCGATGACACCGTCCAGGCCCGTCCGGAACGCCCGCGCGAAATCGACCATGTCCGAACCGCTGTCGATGGAGCCGGCGAAGCGCAGGAAGAACGTGCCGAACAGCGCCCCGCCGGCGCCGCCGATGGTGCGGATCAGCACGAGCGCGGTCTGCTTCATGGTGTCGGCCGGTGACGACGAATCATCCAGTGCCGCAACGGCCGCTGTCATACCCCGCCGCATATTCGTCCCGTGATCGGCATCACCGATGGCGGCGTCCAGTGCGGTCAACTCCGTGGCGTGTTCGTCCACCAGCGCCGCGAATCCGCGCACCCACGCGGACACGTCGACCGCCGCCATCAGATGCCCCACCGCAGCGCCGGAGTCCGCACCGGCGCGTCCCACAGCGCCGTCAGCTCCTCGTCCAGGCGAGTCACGGTGACCGAGCAGCCCGCCATGTCGAGTGACGTGATGTACGGTCCCACCAGCGAGCGCTCGACGCGGATCCCCCGCCCGCGCAGGATCCGCGACACCTCGTCGAACATCAGGTACAGCTCGATGAGCGGCGTCCCGCCCATGCCGTTGACGAAGCACAGCGCCCGATCCTCCGCTGCGAACGGCAGATCCGCGAGAATCGGCTCCAGCAGCATCCCCGCCACATCGCGGGCCGAGGCCAGCGGCACCCGCTCCCGGCCGGGCTCGCCATGGATGCCGATGCCGATCTCCATCTCGGCGTCGCCCAGCTCGAAAGTGGGGTGCCCGACGGCGGGGACGGTGCAGGAGGTCAGCGCCATCCCCATGCTGCGCGAGCACGCGTTCACCACCTCCGCGACACGCACCACCTCGTCGAGCGGCCGGCCCTGTTCGGCGGCCGCGCCCGCCATCTTCTCGAGGATCACCGTCGCCCCGACGCCGCGCCGTCCGGCGGTGTAGGTGCTGTCCTGCACCGCCACATCGTCGTTCACCACGACCGCGCGGACCTCCGCACCGGATTCGGCGGCGGCCAGTTCGGCGGCCATCTCGAAATTCATCACGTCGCCGGTGTAGTTCTTCACGATGTGCAGCACGCCCGCCCCGGAGTCCACGGCCGCGGTGGCGGCCTGGATCTGATCGGGCACCGGGGAAGTGAAGATCTCGCCGGGACAGGCCGCGTCCAGCATGCCGAGGCCGACGAAGCCGCCGTGCAGAGGTTCGTGTCCGGAGCCGCCGCCCGAGACCAGGCCGACCTTGCCCGGGCGCGGTGCGTCGGCGCGCACCACGATGCGTCGTTCGGTGTCCACCCGCAGTTCCGGATGCGCCGCGGCCATCCCGGCCAGGGCGGCGTCCACCACATCGGCCGGATCGTTGATGAGCTTCTTCACCGAAATCTCCCGTCGGAAGGCCGGTTCGGGTCCCTGCGAGTCAGACTCGCACCGCCGGTGCGGCGGCGATGTGGTTTCGGGCTTTTGCGACGGGATTCGGGCTAAGCCAGCGGTTGCGCGGGTTCCTCGAGGGTGCGGGCCAGCTCGATATCGGTGACCAGCTGCACCATCAGATCCCGCAGTTCACCGTCGGGCAGATGGTCGGCGGCGAATTCGAACGGCTCGGAGACATCCAGGCCGCCCTGGGTGGCGGCCAGGATCACCCACGGAATCCCCACCTCGGCCACGCCGAGCCGTTCCCGGATCAGATCGGTGGTGTCCTCCACCAGGGCGGTGCGCGCGGCCACCGCGGCCGTCATCTGCTCGTCCAACTCGATCCGGCGGCGCTCCAGCAGACCCGCGTCCGCTGTGGCCTCCTGTTCCGGGGTGGTGCGGACCGAACCGTCGTCGTAGACCTGGAAGCCCTCGTTCACGCAGAGGGTGCCCAGCGACACCTCGGCCTCGGCCAGCTCCGGCAGGGTGCGCAGGCAGTCCAGCACCGCGTCCAGCGCCGCCACCAGGCGGTCCCGAATATCGCGGCGGCGCACCAGCTCCCGATCGGCGTCCTCGCGCTCGGAGAGCACCTGCTCGACCGCGCGCCCGATCTGGAATGCCATGGCCGTGGACTCCGGGGCCCAGCCGCCGCGCGGCGTGACCTCGCCCTCCTTGGGCGTGATGGTGTCCAGGAAGGCGTTCACCGCGTCGAGCAGGTCGCGCAGCTGGTCGCGGGACACGGCCGGGTGCCGGAAGGCGCGTAGGTACTGTTCGTGCGCTTCCGCGGGTTCCACCTCACCGTCGCTCACGGTGCCGATACTGCCACGCGTTCCCGGCATACTCGGCCACCACGCCTCCGGCCCGTGTCGCCACATTCTCGTAGAGTGGCAGCGACCGCACCGTCAAGCGAAGGGTCGATCGTGTCCGCAGTTTTGGTGAAGGGCCAGAACGGTCCGCTGAGTGTCCACGAACTGGTGATCAGCGTGGAGGTGGCCGCACCGGCCGACCTGTCCGCGCTACTCGTCACCCCGGCGGGCACGGTGCGCACCGACGCCGATTTCGTGTTCTTCAACCAGCCCTCCGGGCCGGGGGTGACACTGCGCCCCGGCGCGCCGGGCACGCCCGCCGTGCTGGCGGTGTCGCTGGACGCGATTCCCGCTGATATCGAACAGCTTCGGGCCGTCATCACCCTCGACGACGCCAACGGCAGTTTCGGGCAACTGTCCGCGCCCGTGGCCCGGGTCTCCGACGCCGCCGGAAACTCGCTGTACGAGTACCGGATCGAGGGCCTGAGCACCGAATCCATCGTCATCGCACTGGAGTTGTACCGCCGCCAGGGCAGCTGGAAGGCCCGCGCGGTCGGGCAGGGGTACGCGGGCGGCTTCGCCGCGCTGGTCACCGACCACGGCGTGCGCGTCGACGACACGCCGCAGCCCGCGCCCGTGTCCGCACCCGCTCCCGAGCAGTTCGCCCCGGCCACGGGCGGATATCCGCCCCCGCCCGCGCAATTCGAGCCCACGGGCGGTTACCCGCCGCCCCCCGCGCCGACCGGCGGCTTCCCGCCGCCCCCCGCGCCCACCGGCGGCTTCCCGCCGCCACCGCCTCCGCCGCCGCCCGCGCCGCAGGCCGATCGCGATCTGCCCACCGGCCACGTCGTCAGCCTGGTCAAGGGCCAGCGCATCAACCTGCGCAAAGAGGGCGGCGCCGCACTGAGTTACGTGAAGATGGGTCTGGGCTGGGACCCGGTCAAGCGCGGCGGCATCTTCGGCAACAAGGCCGTGGACGTGGACCTGGACGCCTCGGTGGTGATGTTCGCCGGACACGGCCCGGTCGACGTCGTGTACTACGGCAGCCTCACCTCCAAGGACGGGTCGATCCGCCATCAGGGCGACAACCTGACCGGTGAGGGCGAGGGCGACGACGAGGAGATCAGCGTCGACCTGTCGCGCATCTCGCCGTCGGTCACCACCCTGCTGTTCATCGTGACCTCCTACAAGGGCCACACCTTCGAACAGCTCGCCAATGCCTACTGCCGTCTGGTGGACAGCGCCACCAATGCCGAGATGGCACGCTTCACCCTCACCGGCGGCATGCCGTTCACCGGCATGGCCATGGGCAAGATGTTCCGCCCGGCTCCCGGCGGGGACTGGAAGTTCCAGGCCCTCGGTGAGGGTTTCCAGGCCAAGCACCCGGGCGAGGCCGTTCCGCAGCTGGCCCGCTTTCTCTGAGGCGGTGAGCGGGTCCCGGCCCTGAGCGTCGGCTCAGGGCACGGGTTCCGGCCGGCGCGGCCACAGCCAGGACGGCAGCCACGGATGCTGAGGATCCGGGGCGCGGTCGAGCACACCGCCGCCCGGATCGTCGGCGCCGTCGCGGCGCACCGGATCCTCGGCGGGACGGTAGATCTGGCGGATCACCAGGACGCACAACGCGATCACCGCCAGATCGCGCACCACCACGGTGCCGGTGAACCACTGCTCGGGCAGGCCCTTGTGATCCGGGCCCAGGTAGTAGTACATGCGCGGCACCCACACCAGGGCGTCGATCGTCATCCAGGCCAACAGGATCCGCCGGTGCGGCAGCGCCAGCACGGCCAGCGGCACCAGCCAGATCGAATACTGCGGGCTCCACACCTTGTTGGTCAGCAGGAACGCCGCCACCACCAGGAAGGCCAGCTGCGCCAGCCGTGGCCGCCGCGCGGCGGTCAGGCCGATCCAGCCGATGCCCGCGCACGCCGCGATGAACAGCAGCAGCGACACCGTGTTCAGCACGGTCGGCACATCCTGTGAGCCGAGCACCCCGTCGAATCCGGCCCAGCCGGTGAACGAGGTGATCACGTTGTAGATCGAATCCGGGTCCGCGTGCCGTTCGGTGTTGAGCCGGAAGAACTCCCACCAGCCGTTCGGGTACAGCGCCGCGATCGGCGCGTTCACCGCCAGCCAGGTGATCGCCGCCGACGCCACCGCCGCACCCGCGGCCCGCATCGGCGTCAGGCCGCCGAAGGCCGCGTCGTCCTCATCGTGCCGTTCGGCGCGGACGCACAGGATCAGGATCGGTCCCAGGAGCAGCAGCGGATACAGCTTCGCCGCCCCGCCCAAGCCCAGCAGGATGCCCGCCAGCACCGGACGGCGGCGGCCCCAGGCCAGCAGGCCGCCCGCCGCGAAAGCCGTTGCCAGCAAATCGAAGTTGGTGAACGCGTGCACCGCCACCAGCGGCGACAGCGCCACCAGCGCGGCATCCCAGATCCGCCGCCCGGCCGATCGCGCGGTCGCCCAGATCGTCACCAGCCAGGCCAGCGCCAGGCCGATCGCCACCACATTGAAGTAGATGACCACCTCGAGCGCGCCGCTGCCCGGCAGCGGAGAGACCTTCCACGCCTTGGCGATTCCCATGGAGATGTACTGGTACATCCCGGACAGCACCGGGTACTCCATGTAGCGGACCTGAGGCTTGCCGTCGCTGAACTCGACCCACTGCTTCTTGTACGGGAACGCGCCCTCGTTGAGATGCTCGGCGCCGTACAGCGGCACCGTGTCCGAGTAGCACATGGCCAGGTACTGGCGGCCGTTGTTCCAGTCCAGGCCCATGACTCCCGAGGAGTCCGGCCGCTGCTGGATGCAGGCCGCCTTGCCGAACCAGCCGAACGCGAGGAACAGCACCGCGAACGCCATCAGCACCCGCATCGGGGTCCAGAAGCGGACCCGGCCGATCACCGCGTGGTCGCCGACCGGGCCGCCGAGCGGATCGCACAGCTGCGCGGTCAGCGTGTCGGTGCGACTCGGCTTGTCCCGGTCGTCGGCCGATCGCAGATCGGCCGCCAGCGGCGCCGGCGACTCGTAGCCGACCGGTGTATCACGCTGCGCACGAGCCTGTTCCACTCCTGCTGCCTCCCCCGGCTCCGGCGCCGCGCCGGCCGGTCCGCTCGCGGCGGCCGACCGGTGCGCCAGTTGCTGCTCGATCACGCCAGCAGGCTACCGATTCGGCCGCCCATTGCCGTTGCCGGTACCGCCACCGCTGTTCGGAGCCGTGGTCGTGGCGCCCCCGTCCGCGGGCGCGACCGGTTGCCCGGACATCGGACCCGTGCCGCCGCCCTGCTGCTCCTGGGTGGGTTCGGGCTGGGTCTGCTGCCGCTGGTTCTGCGGATTCGGCGCCAGGCCCGGCACCGGGATGGAGAACCCGGGCAGACCCGGGATCGGCATCTGGCTGGTGGTGACGACCGGGGGCAGCGGCGCCTCGGTGGTCGAGGGCGCGGTGTACGGGGCCGACCAGGACGGCACACCACCCTGCGAGCTACCGATATTGCCCGGCTTCGGGAAGGACTCGTTCGTCGTGCCCTTGAGGGCGCCGTCCATGGTCGACTTCCAGATGTCGGACGGCAGGCCCGAACCGTAGATCATGCCGCCATTGACGTTGCGCAGCTTCTCGTTTCCGGCGGCCGTGCCGATCCACACCGCGGTGGACAGCGACGGCGTGTAGCCGACCATCCAGGCGTCCTTGTTCTCGATGGTGTCGCCCAGCTGGGCGGTACCGGTCTTGGACGCGGACTGGCGGTCACCCGCGAGCTGATGCTTGTTCGAGTACTGCGCGATCGGCTTCATCGCGTCGGTCACGTTGTCGGCCACCGCCGCAGAGATCTTGCGCTCACCGGCCACGTCGCCGCGATCCATCAGCACGGTGCCGTCGGAGGCGACCACCTTGGTCACGAAGTGCGGCGCGTGGTACATGCCCGACGCGGCCAGCGTGGCGTACGCCGAGGCCATGTCCAGCACGCGAACGTTGTACTGGCCCAGCACGATACCGTTGTTCGGCGACGAGCCGTCCGGCTCCACCAGCGTCTTGCCGATGCCGTCGACGTTCGCGGGGATGCCGAGCCGGTGCGCCATGTCGGCGATCTTCTGCGGGCCGTTGCCCGGCATGTCCAGCATCATCCGGTAGAAGCTGGTGTTGTAGGACCGCTTGGTGGCCTCGGCGATGGTGCACATGCCGCAGTTCTCGTCGGCGACATTGTGGATCTCGATGCCGTTGACCTTGAACGGCGAGGAGCTGTCGTACATGGTCGAGAGCGGCTTGCCCAGTTCCAGGTTCTCGGCCAGGCCGAACACCTTGAACGAGGAGCCCGGCTGCAGACCGGCATTGGCGAAGTCGAAGCCCTGGCCGTCGGAACCGCCGTAGTAGGCGCGCACCGCACCGGTCTTGGGATCCACCGACACCACCGCGGCCTTCAGCTTCTCCGGCTCGCCGTCCATCACCTTGTTCACCGCGTTGACGGCGGCGTCCTGGGCCTTCTGATCGATCGTGGTGGTGATCTGCAGGCCCTGGGTGTTCAGGTCGTGCTCGGAGATGCCCGCGGCTTCCAGCTCCTTGAGCACCTGGGTCTTGATCAGGCCCTCCGGGCCCGCGTCCAGGGTCTTGTCGTGCTGTGCCTCGGCGGCCGAGATCACCGCCGGGTACTGCATGTTCGCGCGGTCCGCGGCGGGCAGGTTGCCGCCGTCGACCATGCCGTCCAGCACGTACTTCCAGCGGGTCTGCGCGCCCTGCGGGTTCTTCTCCGGATCCAGGTTCGACGGCTGCTGAATGGTGGCCGCCAGGACCGCGCCCTCGGCCACGCTCAGATCCTGCACCGGCTTGTTGAAGTACGCCTTGGCCGCCGCGTCGATGCCGTACGCGCCGCGGCCGAAGTAGATGGTGTTCAGGTAGGCGGCCAGGATCTGGTCCTTGGACCACTGCTTGGCCATCTTGGCCGAGATCACCAGCTCACGCAGCTTTCGGGTGAGCGAGTGCTCGTTGCCGACCATCGCGTTCTTCACGTACTGCTGCGTGATCGTCGAACCACCACCGGCGCTCGAATTGCCGGTCAGCTGACCGACGAACGCGCGGCCGAAGCCCTGGATCGAGAAGCCCGGGTTGGTGTAGAACGACCGGTCCTCGGCCGCGATGACCGCGTTGCGGACGTGCGGCGGGATCTGATCGATCGTCACATCGGTCCGGTTGCCCTCGGGCGGAATGATCTTCGCCAGCACCGAATTGCCGTCGGCCAGGTAGATGGTGGCCACCTGGTTGTTCTTCAGGTCGCCGGGCTGCGGCACGTTGACCGTCGAATAGGCGTACAGGAAGACCGTGCTGCCCAGGCCGAGCACCAGCGCCATGCCCACGTAGATGGTCCGGCGGATGATCCGCCAGATGGAGGTCTTGCGGGGGGCGCCCTTGCCGCCGCCCTTGCCGCCTCCGGAACCGTTGCCGCCCGGCCGCCGCGGCGGCGGGCCGGGAGGGGTGCCGCCCTGGGGACGCCGGGTGGCGGGCTGGCCACCGGTCGGCGGCCGGTTGCCCTCGGCCGGGCGGGTCCGCGTCGCCGCGCCCGCGCCCGCCGCGGCGCCCGCGCGCATCCCGCGATCGGCGACCCGCTGGGGGCGGTCCGAGGCGGCCGTCCGGGAGACGTGATTCGGAACCGCCTGTCGTGCGCCGGTGTTCACGCGTTGATCGGCGGCGGGGTTGGGAAGCTTGCGGGTCGCATCCGGATTGCCGGGTCTGGGCGGCGACCCGGGCGGTCCGGGCCGACGGGCCGGCTGTCCGCCCTGCGGCGCGCCCCCGCGCTGCGGCTGGCCGTTCGGTCCGCGCGGCGGCATCCCGCCGGGACCACCGCCGTTGCCGCGCTGCGGGCCACCAGGCCCCATGGGCTGACGCGCCCCGGGCGGCGGCCCCGCGGGCCGTCCCCCCTGGGCCGGCGGCGGGTAACCACCGGGGCCGGGTTGCGAACCGCCACGGGGGCGGCCGCCGTGCGGTCCGTCGTCATAGGGCGATGTCACAGCCTGGCTCTCCAATTACTTCTCGATACGGTCCGGGTCCCCGGGCAGGGCTCGATGCGGTCACTGTCGGTGTACCGCGGCGGGCATGCGTGCCCGCGGATCAGCAGTCGACGTGGCCTCTCACTCGGCGGCCGTACGACGGGTGCCGGCGCGGCGTCGGCCCGTCGGCGCCGGGGCTAGGCCCAGCACATAGGACTGCACCAGATGGTTCCAACTGCAGGTCCGGCACACCTCGACCACATGCACCGAGAACTCCTCCCGAGTCTCGGCCAACCGGACCAGTTCCTCCGGCGCGCGAGCGGAGCCCGCGACGGCGCCCAAGCCGTCGCCGTAGACCCACGAGACGAGTGTCAACTGCTCTTTCCTGCAGATAGGGCACGTGACCTCGCTTCCCCGCCCGTGGAACTTCGCCGCCCGCAGGAGGTACGGATTGGCATCGCACACATCCGCGACGTCCACCCGCCCCGCGTAGACGTCGGCCAGCAGGGACCGGCGCCGGAGCGCATAGTCCACTACCTGCCGCTGTATTCGCACGCGACCCAGAGTACTTGCGGTGGCCCTCGGCCCGCACGCCCCGGACGGACTCTGATCAATTCGCCACACGGCGTAACGCGGGTCGCCACACGCCGGGTCGCGGTGGTTCGGTGCGCCGTTTATATCGGCGCGATATAGTTTGTAACTGCATCCATCGGTTAGGTCTGAACACAACAGTCAGGGGGTGAAGCCCGGTGCTGGAGTTGGCAATCCTCGGGCTGCTCCTCGAGTCGCCGATGCACGGCTACGAGCTGCGCAAGCGGCTCACCGGTCTGCTGGGCCCGTTCCGGGCCTTCTCCTACGGGTCGCTGTATCCGACCCTGCGGCGCATGCAGGCCGACGGCCTCATCGCGGAGGAGAGTCCGCAGGGCCCTGCGACAGCCTCGTGGTCGAGCTCTGCAACGCGCCGTGCGCGGCGTGTCTACAACCTGACTGACCCGGGGCGGGAGCGGTTCGCCGAACTGCTCGCCGACACCGGACCCCAGAACTACACCGACGACGGCTTCGGCGTTCATCTGGCCTTCTTCGGCCGCACCCCCGCGGAAGCGCGGATGCGAATCCTGGAGGGGCGGCGGAGGCAGGTCGAGGAGCGCCGAGAAGGACTGCGGGAAGCGATAAAGCGAGCCAGTGGGCAACTGGACCGCTATACCCGCCAGCTCCATCAACTCGGTCTCGAATCAAGCGAGCGCGAAGTGCGCTGGCTCAACGAGTTGATTGCTGCGGAGCAATCGACGAAGGCGGCACCACAGAAAGAGGGAAATATCGGCCATGAGTGAGATCAACACCGAAGTTCGGGTGGCCATCGTCGGCGTGGGTAACTGCGCATCTTCCCTGGTTCAGGGCGTGCAGTACTACAAGGACGCCGACGAGAATTCGACCGTCCCCGGACTCATGCACGTGAAGTTCGGTCCGTACCACGTCCGTGATGTGAAGTTCGTTGCCGCGTTCGACGTCGACGCCAAGAAGGTCGGTTTCGACCTGTCCGACGCTATCTTCGCCAGCGAGAACAACACCATCAAGATCTCCGACGTGCCGCCGTCGGGTCTGACCGTGCAGCGTGGACCGACGCTGGACGGCATCGGCAAGTACTACGCGCAGACCATCGAGCTGTCCGAGGCCGAGCCGGTCGACGTCGTCCAGGCGTTGAAGGATGCCAAGGTCGACGTCCTCGTCTCCTACCTCCCGGTCGGTTCGGAAGAGGCCGACAAGTTCTACGCGCAGTGCGCCATCGACGCGGGCGTGGCCTTCGTCAACGCGCTGCCGGTGTTCATCGCCTCCGACCCGGTCTGGGCCCAGAAGTTCACCGACGCCGGCGTGCCGATCGTCGGCGACGACATCAAGTCCCAGGTCGGCGCGACCATCACCCACCGCGTGATGGCCAAGCTGTTCGAGGACCGCGGCGTCGTGCTGGACCGCACCTACCAGCTCAACGTCGGTGGCAACATGGACTTCAAGAACATGCTCGAGCGTGAGCGCCTGGAGTCGAAGAAGGTCTCCAAGACCCAGGCCGTGACCTCCAACCTCGAGGGCCCGCTCTCGGGCAAGGTGTACGACCGCAACGTGCACATCGGCCCGTCGGACTACGTCGAGTGGCTCGACGACCGCAAGTGGGCCTACGTCCGGCTCGAGGGTCGCGCCTTCGGTGACGTGCCGCTGAACCTGGAGTACAAGCTCGAGGTGTGGGACTCGCCGAACTCGGCCGGCATCATCATCGACGCCGTCCGCGCCGCCAAGATCGCCAAGGATCGCGGCATCGGCGGACCCGTCCTCCCGGCCTCGGCCTACCTGATGAAGTCGCCGCCCAAGCAGCTGGCCGACGACGTGGCCCGCGCCCAGCTCGAGGCCTTCATCATCGACGCCGAATAACTCGCATCGCTCTCGGGGGCTGCACCTCCGAACCCTCGATGGGAGACGTGGGGGCTCCGCCCCGACGCACCGAACACGAAGGGCGGCATCGCAATCGCGATGCCGCCCTTTATCGGTTTTTCGACGTCAGTCGAGGGAGACGTAGACCTCGACGGATGTGGGACCGGTGTATCGCTCGATCTCCGCGGCGTGGGAGCGGGTGATGGTGCCCGCGTTCTCGGCCTTGGCGACCTGGGCCCAGGCGGTGCGGAGCAGATCGTAAGGCTTGTCCGAGACAACGAATTTCGCGTAGCGGCCCGAGGGGATGCGGGTCATGACGTCGCCGGTGTCCAGGTCGGGCAGGCCCGAAAGCTGGTATCCGAGAACGGCTACCGCGTGATCGTTCTGGCCGATGTAGGCGGCGACGCGTTCGGCCTTCTTCTCCCGGGCCAGATAGCGGTCCCAGGTGAAGTTCACCAGGTCCAGGTCGCGGGCGGTGACCTCACGGCCCGCCAGAGGGATGGTCAGCCCGCCGACCAGGAATTCCTCCAGGGTGACGATTTCGAAGTCCACTGCTCCCCTACCCCTCCGCGCTCGGATCCAGCGCGACGAAAACCTCCACCGTCCGGTTGTCCGGATAGTGCTCGAAATCCCCGGTGTAGGCGCGCACCAGGCTGCCGGCCGCCTCGAGATCCCAGACCGTCCGCCAGATCGACACGATCACGTCGCCGAGATTGTCGCCGCTGCGAATGAAGCGGGCGAAAACGCCGCCCGGGATACGCGCCAGTACATCGCCGGGCAATAGGTCGTCCGGATTCTTGCATTCGTAGCCGACGATATGGGTCAGATACGAACCGATCTCGGGCGCGTGATCCACGTACGCGGTCGCGGGCGGGCCCGGCAGATCGCGTGCGATCGTTCTTTTCCAGGCCTCCTCGACCTTCGCGCGGCGCGGCCCTTCGACCGCGAGTGCCGGGCTGCGTAGCACCGTTCCGGCTACCAGCGTTTCGTGGCGTTCAACAACATTGAATTCCACCGGCGTCGCCCCTAAGTCTCGTGCTGTCTCCGACCCCACCCTGCTCCCAACCCGCATCCTGCCACCGGCATTCGGAGTCGCTGAATCCGGTAGCGGGTTCCACAATATCCGCGGCCGCGCGCGGATGGAGCGGTAGGCACGAAACATGATCAACAGGACATGAATGTTATGAACGCTACCCGGGGACGGGGACGCTGAGGCCGGGGAAGATCTCGACCTCGCGAGGCGCGGGAGCGGGCGGGATGACCAGGACCGGTTCCTGCGCGGGGGCCGGGGTCGGCGGGTTCAGGATGTCGTAATTGCTGTTGGCCGGGGGATTCCCGGCGACCGGCGCCGGACCGGGGAACTGGTCGACCGGTGTTCCGGCCAGCGCGGCGTCCATGGTCTGCTTCCAGATGTCGGACGGCATGCCGGAACCGTAGATGGCGGCGCCGCGGGCAGTCCGGATGGGTTGGGGCTGTTCGGTTCCCACCCAGACCGCGGTGGACAAAGCCGGGGTGAAGCCGACCATCCAGGCATCCTTGTTCTGGCCGGTCGTGCCGAGCTGGGTGGTGCCGGTCTTGGCCGCGGACGGCCGGCCGGCCAGGCCATGGCCGTTGGAGTAGGCGGCGATGGGGAGCATGGCCTGGGCGACGGAGTCGGCGACGTCGGCCTGGATACGCTGCTCGGATCCGCCGGGCGCGGCGCCGCGGTCGAGCAGCACCCGGCCGTCGCCGGTCACGACCTTCTGCACGAAATAGGGTGCGCGGTAGGCGCCGGAGGCGGCCAGGGTGGCGTAGGCCGAGGCCATGTCGATCGGGCGCACCGAGTAGGCGCCCAGCACGATGGCGGGCAGCGGCGGGCCGCCGCCGTCCTCGGTCAGGGTCTTGCCGCGTACGCCCGGGATCTGGTCGGGGATACCGGCCTGGTGGGCCGCGTCGGCGATCGCCTTCGGGCCCTCGAACAGGGTTCCGGACAGCCGGTAGAAGCTGGTGTTGAGCGAGCGCTTGAACGCCTCCCCGAGCGAGCAGGTGCCGCAGGACTCGCCGCCGACGTTCTGGATCTTCTCGCCGTTGACGGTGAGTGGCGCGCTGTCGAGCTGGTAGGTCAGCGGAATTCCCTGTTCCAGCGCGGCGACCACCGCGAAAGTCTTGAAGGCGGAACCGGTTTGCAGCGGGGCCTGCGCGAAATCGAAGCCGATGCCGTCGGGTCCGCCGTAGTAGGCGCGCACCGCGCCCGAGCGCGGGTCGACCGACACCACCGCCGAGCGCAGTTCGCTCGGCTGCCCGGACAGCGCGTTGCCGACCGCGGTCTGCGCGCCCTGTTGGGCCTTGGCGTCGATGGTCGTGATGATCTGCAGCGCACCGGTATTCAGTTCGCGCTCGCTGATCCCGGAGGCGCGCAGTTCGCGCAGCACCTGGGCGCGGATCAGGCCCTCGGGGCCGCGCGGGGTGCCGTCGTCCGACGCCGTGCCCGGGATGATGAGCGGGAACTGGGTGGCGGCGCGGTCGTCACGGGTCAGCGTGCCCATCTCGACCATGCCGTCGAGCACGTAGGCCCAGCGGGCGCGTAGCTGGTCGAGGTGGGTTTCCGGGTCCAGCAGCGACGGGGTGCGGATGACCGAGGCCAGTACCGCGCCCTCGGCCAGGGTGAGCTCGGGGGCCGACTTGCCGAAGTAGGCGTGGGCCGCGGCGGAGATGCCGTACGCGCCGCGACCGTAGTAGATGGTGTTGAGGTAGGCGGCGAGGATCTCGTCCTTGCTCCATTCGCGGGCCATCTTGGCGGAGATGATGAGCTCGCGCATCTTCCGGCTCAGCGTTCGTTCCGAACTCAGGAAGGCGTTCTTCACGTATTGCTGGGTGATGGTGGAGCCGCCGCCGGCGTCGTCGCGGCCGAGCAGGTTGTCGCGGGCCGCGCGCAGGAACGCCGACGTGGAGTAGCCCGGATTGGAGTAGAAGTTGCGGTCCTCCGCCGACAGCACGGCCTGGCGCACCGGCAGCGGCACGTCGGTGAGCGGCACCGGCACCCGATTGCCATGCGGCGGAACGACCTTCGCGATCACGGTGGCGCCGTCGGAGGTGAAGATGGTGGCGATCTGGTTGGTCTGCACCGCGTTCGGGTCCGGGATCTCGGCGCTCCAATAGGCGACGCCCAGCAGGGTGGTCGGCATGACCACCAGCACCAGGAACAGTGCGAGGACCAGTCGCCGGATCTGCTGTCCGCGGGTGTGCGCCGGTGGAGTACCCGGGTGATCAGGGTTGACGGGCGGCTTGGCCCGCCGCCGTGGGCGGCTCGGCGAGGGATGCCGCTGCCGATGGGATGCGCTGGCCGCCAGCTCGTTCCACTCCGCCCTGGTGGCGGACGCTTCCGGTTCTCCTCCGTGCCGGTCGCGGGACGAGCTCACGAGCATCTCCTTCCGGAGCGTCGACAAAGCGCGGTTCGACCCCACCGGGGTGGGGGCACACTGAAACCCCGTGACGCCGGCCGCGGCTCGCCCCATGCTAATCGACGCTCCGGCCACTCGGCGCAATTGACGGGGCCGGAGGCTACGCCACCGGGCTCGGAAGACCCGGTGGTTCGCGGCGCAAGCGCGGGGTGGCGGAGCGCTCGTTCTGGACCGAGTGGAGCGGAGGAGCGAAGCGGGGCAGCGGAGGGAGGGAAGAACGAGACCTCCAGCGCCGCGAACCCCGCCGGAGCGAAGCGGAGGCAATCAGCTCAGCTCTTGACGCCGCCCGCGGTGAGGCCGGAGATGATGCGGCGCTGGAAGAGCAGCACCATGATGACCAGCGGAATGGTGACGATGGTGCCCGCCGCCATGATCGCCGTGTACGGCTGGACCAGCGGGTTGTTGCCCGAGAAGCGGGCCACCGCGACCGTCACCGGTTCGGTCTTGTCGCTGGAGAGCAGTCGCGCCAGCAGGTATTCGTTGACCGCCGCGATGAACGCGAGGATGGCGGTGGTGAACACCGCGGGGGCGGCCAGCGGCAGCATGATCAGCCGGAACGCCTGGAACCGCGACGCGCCGTCGATCCGTGCGGCTTCTTCGAGCTCCCAGGGGAGTTCGGCGAAGAAGGACGCCAGGATGTACACGGTCATGGGCAGTACGAACGAGATGTTCGGGATGATCATGGCCTGGTAGTGGCCGATCCAGCCGAGGTCGGTGAACAGCTGGAACAGCGGCGTCACCAGCACCACCACGGGGAACATGGAGGCGGACAGGATGAGTCCGGACACCAGGTACTTGCCCTTGAAGGTGAGCCGCGCGAGCGCGTAGGCGGCCATGATGCCGATCAGCAGCGCCACCACCGTGGTGGCCGCGCCGATGATCACGCTGTTGCCCAGCGCCCGGCCGAAGTTGTTGCCGCGGCTGGTGTCGAAGGCGTTGCGGAAGTTCTCGAACGTGACGTGGGTGGGCCACGGCGTGTTGTCGAAGGTGTAGGCGGGATCGCGGAGCGCGGTCACGACCATCCAGTAGAACGGTCCCAGACCCCACACCAGCACGATCAGCGCGCCCAGGTAGACGCGGCCGGATGCGAGCCGCTTGCTCCACGGAACCGCTTGCGGCGCGGGCTTGTTCGCGGCCCGCTCGACGACGTTGGTGCTCATCAGTGGGCCTCCCGCTGTTCTTCCTGGGTGCGAACGGCGTTCGCGCCCAACACCTTCACCAGGAAGAACGCCACGGTGAAGATGAGCAGGAAGGTGATCACCGACAGCGCCGACGCGCTGTTCGGGCCTTGGCGCACCTGGTCCACCACCAGCATGGAGATGGTGCGGGTGGCCGGGTTGGACTGGGTCATGATCGCGGGCAGGTCGTACATGCGCAGCGCGTCCATGGTGCGGAACAGCACCGCCACCAGCAGCGCCGGCTTCAGCAGCGGCAGGGTGATGTGCCGGAACCGCTGCCACGCGGACGCGCCGTCCACGCGCGCGGCCTCGTACACGTCCTCCGGAATCACCTGCAGGCCCGCGAGAATCAGCAGCGCCATGAAGGGGGTGGTCTTCCATACGTCGGCGGCGATGACCGCGAAGCGGGCGGGCCACGGGTCGGCGGTCCACAGGATGTGGGTGCCGAAGATGCGGTTCACCACGCCGTCGTACTGGAACATGAACTCCCACAACCGCGCCGTGATGGCGGTCGGGATGGCCCACGGGATGAGCACGGCGGCGCGCAGCAGGGCGCGGCCCTTGAAGGTCTTGCCCATGATGACCGCCATGCCGAGGCCGATGGTGGCCTCCAGCGCGACGGTCACGACGGTGAACAGCAGGGTGACGCCGATGGCGGCCCAGAACTGTGAGCCCAGGTTGCCGGTCGGGCAGTCCACCGTCTCGCCGAGCGAGTTGGTGCACTGCTGCAGCAGCCAGTGCGTGTAGTTGCTGAAGCCCGCGCCGCCGCCCTCGACGAACATGCCGGTGGACTTGTCCAGGCCGGAGTCCTTCTGGAAGGACATGATCAGGGCCCGGACCACCGGATAGCCGATGACCACGGCGAGGGCGAGCAGCACCGGGGTGACGAACATCCATGCCCGGGCCGAGACGCCCAGCCGATCACCCCGGCGTTTGGTCTGCGGCGCGTTGTTCTGTGGCGCTACGGATTTCACGCTCGGCTCCGTACGGTCGGGCGACTCGATATCGGTCGCTCCCGAAGGACGTGACACCTGTTCTCTTCTCCTACGGGACTCAGCCCTTGATCGTTCTCCGGGGCTTCGCCGTCGAGCACGCCCTACGATCCGGCGGTCTCGATGCCCTTCTGCATGCCCGCGATGGCATCGTCGACCGACTTGTTTCCGGTCAACGCAGCATAGGCGTTGTCCTGGATGGCCTTCGACACCGCGGGGTAGAAGGGGGTCACCGGGCGCGGCACCGCGGAGGCGATGGATTCCTTCAGTGCGGGAAGATACGGCATCTTGGCGATCAGCGCCGGGTCGTCGTAGACCGAGGCGCGGACCGACGGCAGCGCGCCGGAGGCCACGATGTGCTGGGCGTCCTCGCTGATCAGGAAACGCAGGAAGTCCAGCGCGGTGGCCTTGTTCTTGGAGAAGGCGCTGATCGCGGCGTTGTAGCCACCGAGGGTGGAGGCGCCGACGCCGTCCTTGCCGGGCAGCGGGGCGACGCCGAACTTGTCCTTCACCGCGGAGGCGTCGGACCCGGCGTCACCGAAGGTGGACGGCCAGCCGCGCATGAACATGAGCTTGCCGGTGACGAAGGCGTTCTGCGACTCCGGCTCCTTGAAGGAGATGCCCTCCTTCGGGATGTCGCCGTTCTTGTAGGCGTCGACCAGGGTCTGCAGACCGGCCTTGGACTGCGCGCTGTTCACGGTCGGGGTCTTGCCGTCGGCGCCGACGAAGCTGCCGCCGAAGGCGTTGATGACCTCGGCGGTGTTCACGGTCAGACCCTCGTAGGGGGCCAGCTGGCCTGCGTAGCAACCGATTCCGGCGTCGCGGGCCTTCGGGCACAGGGAGATCATCTCGGCCCAGGTCTTGGGCGGCTCCGGCGTCAGGTCCTTGCGGTAGAACAGCAGGCCGCCGTTGGTGTTGCGGGGAGCCGCGTACAGGGTGCCGTTGTAGGTGGCCGAGGCGACCGGCGGCGACAGCAGGGTGGAGGTGTCGATCTGGAAGGAGTCCTTCAGCGGCTGGATCCAGCCCTTGGCGGCGAACTCCGCGGTCCACGGCACGTCCAGCGCGACCACGTCGTAGTCCGACGCCTTGGCCTGCATGTGCTGCTTGAGGTCGTCGTACTGCTGGGAGGCGTCGTTGGACTGCTCCTTGAACGTCACCTTCTCGTCCGGGTGGGCGGCGTTCCAGCGCTCGACCAGCTGCTTCACCGCACCGGTCTCGGTGGTGTCCTTGCCCTCCACATAGGTGATCGGGCCACGGCCGGTGAGGTTCTCACCGGTCGAGCTGTTCCCGCCGTTGCTGCTCGAGCAGCCCGCGGCGAATGTCGCGGTCAGCAGAGCCGCGGAGGTGACGGCCAGCACGGCACGCGGCACCAACGTCGAGCGTAGAGAGGACACCTTCTTCAAAGCCATTGCGAATACTCCAGGGTCGATGAGTGACCAGTGGCACACTCAGCCGGGGCTGCACAAGGCAAGATACATGGTGACGCTACCGTGCGCGGGGAGTACCTGGTCTCCGCGTGGGTGACCCCGGCGATCACCGCTGCCGCTAGGCTGGGCCGCGATGTCTTCTCAGGACAAGATGCTCACCCGGATCGGGGGCCTGTTGCGGCAGGCCGAATCGACCGATAACGAGCACGAGGCCGAAGCCTTCCTCGCCGCCGCGCAACGGCTCGCGACGGGCTCGTCGGTGGATCTGGCGGTGGCGCGGGCGCATATCGCCAACCGGGAACGACGCCCTGCTCCGACGCAGCGGGTGATCCCGATCGGGGAACCCGGAAAACGTGGTCTACGCACATATGTCCAGCTGTTCGTGGCCATCGCCGCCGCCAATGACGTGCGCTGTGATGTGGCCCGCAGTTCGACGACGGTGTACGCCTACGGTTTCGACACCGATATCGACACCTGTTCGGCGCTGTACACCAGCCTGCTGGTGCAGATGGTGCGTGCCTCCGACCACTACATCAAATCGGGCGCGTACAAGACGGCCACCGCGCAGAAGGTCGTCGTCGAGCGAAAATACGGCCGCGTCTACCACCATCCGGTGGAGGTGCCGGTCGCAGCGGTGACGGCGCGCCTGAACTTTCAGATGGCCTTCGCCGCGCGGATCGGCCGCCGCCTCGGCGAGGTGAAGGCGGAGGTCGAGAAGGAAGCCGTGCGGGCCGATGCCGCCGGGGCCGCGCCCACGGGCACCGCGCTCGCGTTGCGCGACAAGGAACTCGAGCTCACCGACTACTACTCCCGCACCTCGGAAGCGCGCGGCACCTGGCGGGGCCCGCAGGCCTCGGCCGGGTACTCGGCGGCCGCCCGGCGGGCCGGGGACCGGGCGGGCAAGGCCGCGCGGCTGGGCGGCGCCGCCGAACTCGGTGGCGCGCGCGGGCAGCTGCCGCGCGGTTCGGGCGAATAGCGAACGCGCGCATGGCTGCCCGGGATGCGCAGCGGTCCCGGGTGTACGACGCCGAGGGTCTGGTGCGCGGAATGTTCGACCGCGCCGACGAATTCGACACGCGGACGGTCGAAGTGCACGGATCGCATCTGACGCTGCCCATCGAGCGGCGGTTCGGGTCGGTGGAATCGGTGCAGAGCTACGCGGACCGGGTGCTGGCGCTGAACTGGGTGCGTGCCCAGTGGGATCGGGCGGGGGTCCCGGTGACGGTGCGCGCCCGGGCCGGGACCAAGGCCGCGCACTACGAGTCGGCGGGGGCCGTGCTCGCGGTGCCGCTGCACGCCGGTGGAAGTGCCTGGGCGCTACGCGAATTGGTGATCCTGCACGAGCTGGCGCACCATCTGGACCCGGAGCTGACCGAGGCCGCGCCGCACGGCCCCGAGTTCTGCGCCCGGTATGTGGAGTTGGTGGACGGCGTCATCGGGCCCGAAGCCGCACTGCTGTTGCGCACCACGATGTATTCGTGCGGCGTTCGCATCGCCTGAGTAGCGTGCTAGGGCAGCAATTTCCGGACCCGGGCCAGGCGCTGACGCCACCACTCGGTGCGCTCGGCGTCGGGGTGGCGGTACCGGTCCAGGAGTTCGGGATCCGGGGCCGGGGGAGTGCGCGGCACCTCCAGCCGGCCGTCGACCGGGCGCAGTGGCGCGGTGACCACATCGCCGGTGAGCAGTGACAAAGTGTCCAGGCCACAGGCGAAATCGAGGTGGGGGAGTGCGCCGGCCAGCGCGACCTGCGCGGCCAGTCCGACGCTGGTCTCCAGCGCCGAGGACACCAGGCACGGCAGCCCCGCGGCCGCCGCGACCTCGAGTGCGCGCCGGACCCCGCCCAGCGGAGTGCATTTCAGGACCGCGACATCGGCTGCGCCCGCCACGGCCACGCGCAGCGGATCCTCGGCCCGCCGAATCGACTCGTCGGCGGCGATGCGCACATTCACCCGTTTGCGCACGGCCGCCAATTCCTCGATCGTCCGGCACGGCTGCTCGACATATTCCAAACCGCCTGCGGCCCGGTCGATTCGCCCGATCCGGTCGATGGCGGTGTCCACATCCCAGAGCCCATTGGCATCGACCCGCACCGCGCCGTCCGGCCCGAGCGCGTCGCGCACGGCCGCCACCCGCTCCAGATCCTCGCCCAGCGAGTCGGGGTGGTCGGCGACCTTCACCTTCGCGGTGCGGCAGCCGGACCCGGCCACGATCTCGTACGCCCGTTCCGGCCCCACCGCGGGCACGATGCAGTTCACCGGCACCCGATCCCGCACCGGCTCCGGCCATCCCATCGTCGCCTGTTCCACCGCCGTGGCCAGCCAGGACGCCGCTTCCCGGTCGTCGTACTCGGGAAACGCGCAGAATTCTCCCCATCCCGAGGCCCCGGGAATCAGCATGCCCTCGCGAACAGTGATCCCCCGGAATCGGGTTCGCATGGGAATCGCGTAGACCACCGCCGACTCGAAATCCACCGCACTGTCGCTCATCCGTCGCACCCTACCGACCGCCCGCGCGGACCCGAGGTGGCGGCGCGGCCCGCCCCCGGCGACAATGCGAAATGGAGCCATGTCCGGCTTCGCAGACCTGCGCCGTGGGGGAGACCGCAATCATGAACCCGCCCAACGATCCCCGACGTCCAGCGCCGGAGAACTTTCCCCCGCCCGGGCCCGGCGGACCGGACGGCCGCCGGCACCAGGCCGGTCCCGGCCAGCGCGCCGCCGGATCGCCGCGCTCGCTACCCGGCTCCGGTGGACCGGGGGCGAAGGACGCCGCCCACCTGGCCGGCCCGGAGGGGCCGACGCTGCCCGGACCGCGTGGGCAGGCGCCGCCGCCCCCACCCCCACAGCCGCCCGGCGGGCCGCGGGCCGGTGCTGTCGATCAGGCCGCGCCCACTCTTCCCAAGGGCGGCCGGCAGAACCCGCCGCCGCGAGTGCCGCCGCAGGCTCCCGAAGTAGTCGGTGTCCCACCGCGATCGGGCGGTCCGGCCGGTATGGCGCCGGGCGCGCGCCCGCCCGCGGCCGGTCCCGTCGGTCCCGGTCAGCCGGGCGGTCCGGCGTGGCCGCCCGGGCCGCCGCAACAGTCACTCCCCAACCCGGACACGAGCTTTGCCCCGGCTCCCGGTCCGGCGCCGCATGCCGAAGCGCCGCAAGTGGACGATCGGACCATGCCCGCGCCGCTGCGGCCGTCAGGGGTCGAGGCGGCGGCCGCGCCGGAGCGGAAGCCGCTGGCCCGCAGGGATATCGCGCTCGCGGCCGGCTTGTATCTGCTCGGCGTGGTCGCGGCGTTCGGCTGGGCCTACGATCTGTTCGCGAAACTGTTCGATCTGGTCCACAACCGCTGCACCGCGAAAAAGGACTTCTCGGTGCAGTGCATCGTGATCCGCCCGCCCGCCTCGGCCCTGTGGGGCTTGCTGATCGGCGGGGGCGGCATGTTCCTGGCGCTGGTGGGGGCCATGGTGCTGGCCTCGGTAGCGGCCATGACCGGTCGTCGCGCGTGGATCTGGACGGCCATCGCGCTGCCGGTGATCGTCGTCGCGGGCGGTGCGGGGCATGTACTGGTGGCCACGGCCATCAGCTGAGGAGCGTCTCGCGATGTGGTGAGTCGCCGCCCCGGTGGTTGCCGGGGCGGCGTTCGGTTTCAGAGGCGTTCGTAGATGGTGGCGTTGGCGAGACCGCCCGCCTCGCACATGGTTTGCAGGCCGTAGCGGGCGCCGCGGTCGTGCATGGCGTGGACGAGGGTGGTGGCCAGGCGGGCTCCGGAGGCGCCCAGGGGGTGGCCGAGGGCGATGGCGCCGCCGTTCACGTTGACCTTGGACAGGTCGGCCCCGGTCTCCCGGGCCCAGGCCAGGACGACGGAGGAGAAGGCCTCGTTGACCTCGAACAGGTCGATGTCGGCGAGGTCGAGTCCGGAGCGCTGCAACACCTTCCGGGTCGCGGGGATGACCGCGGTGAGCATGAGCAGCGGGTCGTCGCCCGCGACGGCGAAGCTGTGCACCCGGGCCAGCGGACGCAGGCCCAGCTGGGCGGCGCGTTCACTGGTCATGATGAGGGTGGCGGCACTGCCGTCGTTGATCTGGCTGGCGTTGGCGGCGGTGATGTTCCAGCCGATCTGCGGGAACCGGGCAGCCATCTCCTCGCTGTAGTAGGCGGGGCGCAAGGCGGCCAGGGTCTCGAGGGTGCTGCCCAGGCGGATGCCCTCGTCCTCGGCGAGTCCGTCGAAGGGCGACAGCTGGGCCTCGAAGGCCCCGTTCTTGGTTGCGGCGGCGGCCTTCTCGTGGCTGGCGAGGGCGAATTCGTCGAGCTGGGTGCGGGTCAGCCCCCACTTGGCGGCGATGAGTTCGGCGCTGATGCCCTGCGGTACCAGGCCGTCCGGATAGCGTTCGGCGAAGCCGACCCCGGCGATATCCTCGGCCCCGATCAGGTTGGCCCCCATGGGAACCCGGCTCATGGATTCCACGCCCGCGGCCACCACGATGTCGTAGGCCCCGGCGATCACGCCCTGGGCGGCGAAGTGGATGGCCTGCTGGCTGCTGCCGCACTGCCGGTCCACGGTGGTGGCCGGAACCGATTCGGGATATCCGGCGGCCAGGGCGGCGCGGCGGGTCAGGTTGGAGCCCTGTTCGCCGACCTGGGTGACCACGCCGCCGATCACATCGTCGATCAGCGCCGGATCGATCTCGGAGCGTCGTACCACTTCCCGCAGGCTGTGCGCGAGCAGGTCGGCGGGGTGCACGCCGTGCAGTGCGCCGGTGGCCTTGCCCTTGCCGATGGGAGTGCGGACGGCTTCGACGATGACTGCGTCTCTCATTGACGTTCCCTTCCGAGCGGGCATCTGACTAGATGTCTCTAAAGTCAGGGTAGAAGCTGGCCATAGTTAGGGCAAGTCAGCAAGGTATGATGTACGCCATGTCGGCCGTACTGGAGGGAAAACTCAGCGACCTGAGCTCGTGGAAGCCCGAGGAGTGTTCGATCGCCAAGGCGATGGACATCGTCGGCACCCGCTCGGCCGTGCTCATTCTGCGGGAGTCGTACTACGGCACCACGCGGTTCGACGGCTTCGCGGCGCGGGTGGGGATCACCGACGCGGCGGCCTCCAGCGCACTGCGCAAACTCGTCGACGCCGGACTGCTGGCCAAGCGGCCCTACCAGGAGGAGGGCAAGCGCACCCGCAACGAATACGTGCTCACTCAGATGGGGCGGGACCTGCTGCCCGCCGTGGTCGCGCTCTGGCAGTGGGGTGACAAATATCTGCAGGACGGGCCCGCGCCGCTGGAACGGCTGGAGGACTCCAGCGGCGAGCCGGTCCGCGCCGAACTGCGCAGCGCCTCGGGCAACGAGGTTCCACTGGAGAATCTGCGCATCCGGGTGAACGACGAATGGCGGCGGAAAGCCCGCCGCCATTCCTGAAACCTGAACCGTCAGTGCGAACCTGACCCGTCAGTGCAGCCGGCTGCCGTCCTCCGGGTGGAAGAAGTAGGTGTGCGCCGGGTCCGCGACCAGCGAGAGCTGCGCGCCCTTGGTCGGCGGGTTGCGCCAATCCGCGCGCGCCACAATCGATTCCCCCTCACCGAAAGTGCGGCCGTAGATGTAGGCGTCGGAGCCCAGCTCCTCGACCACGTCCACCTCCATGGCGATGCCCGCCCCGGTGCCGACCAAGTCCAGGTGCTCGGGCCGGACGCCGACCACGACCCGCTCGCCGGTGGCCGCCGCCACCGAGCGCGGCAGCGGCAGCGGGCAGCCGCCGAGCGTCACCGAGCCGTTGCCGACCGGCAGCGTGAACAGGTTCATGGCGGGCGAGCCCATGAAGCCCGCGACGAACAGGTTGGCCGGATCCCGGTACAGGTCACGCGGGGACGCGCACTGCTGCAGCAGCCCGTCCTTGAGTACCGCCACCCGGTCGCCCATGGTCATCGCCTCGACCTGGTCGTGGGTGACGTAGACGGTGGTGGTGCCGAGCCGGCGCTGCAACTGGGCGATCTGGGTGCGGGTCTGCACGCGCAGCTTGGCGTCCAGGTTCGACAGCGGCTCGTCCATCAGGAACACCTGCGGGGACCGCACGATGGCGCGACCCATGGCGACACGCTGGCGCTGACCGCCGGACAGGGCCTTGGGCTTGCGGTCCAGGTAGGGCTCCAGGTCCAGCAGTTTGGCGGCCTCGAGCACGCGCTGCTGCCGCTCCTCCTTGGAGACCTTGGCCATCTTCAGCGCGAAGCCCATGTTCTCGGCCACGCTCATGTGCGGGTACAGCGCGTAGTTCTGGAACACCATGGCGATATCGCGTTCCTTGGGCTCGGCGTGCGTGACGTCCTTGTCCCCGATCAGGATTCGGCCGTCGCTCACCTCCTCGAGCCCCGCGAGCATGCGCAGCGAGGTGGATTTGCCGCAGCCCGAGGGGCCGACGAGCACCAGGAACTCGCCGTCGGCGATCTCCAGGTTCAACGCGTCGACGGCGGGCTTGCCCGAGCCGGGGTACAGCCGGGTGGCCTGGTCGAAAGTCACCGTTGCCACGGTTAGCACTTCCCTTCACCGGCAGGAACGTGCCGGACGATCCGTAGTAGAGGGGATGGACCCAACTCTCGGGACTCTCAGGGGCTGCGCCCCCGAACCCCCGGGAGCGGTTCCGGGGACATGGTAGGCGCACCCGGGTCGCCCTACCTCGGTAGCCTCGAATCGATCTCCGCCCCGCGACGAGGAGTACGTCATGAGCAAACCGGTTCGTATCGGAGTCCAGCTTCAGCCGCAGCACGCGCCCGGCTACGGGTTGATCCGGGACGCGGTGCGGCGATGTGAGGACATCGGGGTGGACATCGTCTTCAACTGGGACCACTTCTATCCGCTGTACGGCGATCCCGAGGGCGCGCACTTCGAGTGCTGGACCATGCTGGGCGCGATCGCCGAGCAGACCGAGCGGGTGGAGCTCGGCGCGCTGGTCACCGGCGGCGGCTACCGCAATCCGGACCTGCTGGCCGATATGGCGCGCACCGTCGACCACATCAGCAACGGGCGGCTCGTGCTCGGTGTCGGCGCGGGCTGGTTCGAGAAGGACTACGACCAGTACGGGTACGAATTCGGTACGGCCGGAAGCCGTCTCGCGCTGTTCAAGGAATCGATGGCCCGGATCACCGACCGGCTGGCCAAGCTGAACCCGCAGCCGGTGCGCGACATCCCCATCCTGATCGGCGGCGGCGGGGAGAAGAAGACGCTGCGACTGGTCGCCCAGTACGCCGACATCTGGCACAGCTTCTCCGACATCGACGTGCTGCAGCGCAAGATCGGCATCCTGGGCGAGCACTGCGCCGAGGTCGGCACCGACGCCGCGGCGATCGAGAAGTCGGTGGCCTGGCCGGGCCTGGACGCGGCCGACGACTATCACGCGGCGGGCGTGACCCTGTTCACGGTGAGCTCCGGCGGACCCGACTACGACACCGCCCGGATCCAGGAGGCGGTGACCTGGCGCGATCGCGTCAATCAGGGGTAGACCGGGTCGATCGGGTTCGGGAAGGTGACGCTTCCGAATCGGCGTGAGGCTAAACCTGGAGTGGCAAACATCCGGCACTAGGGTGATTTGCCATGGTTTCCTTGCGGCACCTGGCGGGTGTCCTGCTGGTAGGGCTGGTCGGCGTCGCCACGCTCGGCGTGGGCGGCGCGGCGGCCGACGACCGTGATCTGTGTTCGCCGCCCGGTCCGGCGGCGGCCAGCGCGGCGCCGACCAACCTGGCCTCGGGGCGGCAGAACCAGAGCGCGGACCGGTTCACGACGCCCACCACGGTGCCGCTGAACACGATCGACATCACCAAGCTGGGGCTGCTCACGCCCGGCAAACTGAGCGTCGGAACCCTGTCGGACGCCCCGCCGAGCATCTGCGTGAACTCCAAGGGCACGTTCACCGGCTTCGACAACGAGCTGTTGAAGGCGATCGGCGCGAAACTCGGCCTGCAGGTGGAGTTCACCGGCACCGAGTTCGCGGGCCTGCTGGCCCAGGTCGCCAACGGCCGCTTCGACATCGGCTCGTCCAGCATCACCACCACCGACGCCCGGCGGCAGCTGGTCGACTTCACCAACGGCTACGACTTCGGCTACTTCTCCCTGGTGGTGCCGAACGGCAGCGCCATCCACGGTTTCGGGGACCTGAACCGGGGCAAGCGGATCGGCGTGGTGCAGGGCACCGTGCAGGACGAGTATGTGGTCAACGAACTGCACCTGGATCCGGTGAAGTTCCCCGACTACAACACCGCCTACGCGAACCTGAAGTCCGGACAGATCGACGCCTGGGTGGCGCCGTCGCAGCAGGCCATCGGCGCGATCAAGCCTGGCGATCCGACCTCGATCACGCAGAACACGTTCAGCGTCAACAACTTCACCGCCTGGGCGGTGCGCAAGGGCCATCAGCCGCTCACCGACGCGCTCAACGCGGGCCTGGACGCGGTGATCGCGGACGGCACCTACGCCAAGCTGTACGAGAACTGGGTGCCACGCGAACTGCCGCCGGGCTGGAAGCCGGGCTCCAAAGCCGCGGCGGCACCACAGCTTCCGGACTTCGCGAAGATCGCAGCCGAACACGCGGGCGACCGGTCCGGGGCGGGCACGGCGCAGCCGAAGTCGACGCTGCGGCGGTTGAAGGACACGTTCTTCGACTGGTCGTTGTACCGCAAGGCCTTCCCGGATCTGATCAAGACGGGTCTGCCCAATACCCTGATCCTGGCGCTGGTTTCGGGCCTGCTGGGCACCGTGCTCGGCATGTTGCTCGCGGTGGCGGGCATCTCCCGCACCCGCTGGTTGCGCTGGCCCGCACGGGTGTACACCGACATCTTCCGAGGTCTGCCCGCCGTGGTGATCATCCTGCTCATCGGTCTCGGCGTGGGACCGGTGGTCAAGGGCATCACCGGCAACAACCCGTACTGGCTGGGCGCGGTGGCGCTGGCGCTGCTGGCCTCGGCGTACATCGGTGAGATCTTCCGGTCCGGCATCCAGTCGGTGGAGGCCGGGCAGCTGGAGGCGGCCCGCGCCATCGGATTCGGCTACCGGCAGGCCATGACGCTGGTGGTGATCCCGCAGGGCGTGCGCCGGGTGCTGCCCGCGCTGATGAACCAGTTCATCGCATTGATCAAGGACTCCTCGCTGATCTACTTCCTGGGTCTGCTGGCCTCGCAACGCGAACTGTTCGCGGTGGGCCGGGATCTCAACGCGCAGACCGGCAATCTGTCGCCGCTGGTGGCGGCCGGCCTGGTGTACCTGCTGCTGACGGTGCCGCTCACGCACCTGGTCAACTACATCGACAAGCGCATGCGTGACGGCCGCTCCGCCGCCGGCGATCCCGCCGAACCCGTCGAACGGGCCGTCATCACGGAAGGGCGTGGAGCATGAGTGCCTCCCTCACCGGCACCGGCCTGCGATTGACGCTGGGCCGCACCGAGATCCTGCGCGGCGTGGACGTGCACGTGGACGCGGGCAAGACCACCACGGTGATCGGGCCGTCCGGGTCCGGCAAGTCGACACTGCTGCGGGTGCTGAACCGGCTGCACGAACCCGACTCCGGCGACATCCTGCTGGACGGCGCGTCGGTGCTGGGCGAGAACCCGGACCGGCTGCGGCAGCGGATCGGGATGGTGTTCCAGCACTTCAACCTGTTCCCGCACCGGACCGTCGCCGACAATGTGGCGCTCGGTCCCCGCAAACTGCACGGGCTGTCCAAGGAGCAGGCGCGGACGCTGGCGCTGCAGCAGCTGGAGGCGGTCGGACTGGCGGGGAAGGCGGACGTGCGCCCCTCGTCACTGTCCGGCGGTCAGCAGCAGCGCGTCGCCATCGCCCGGGCATTGGCCATGAAGCCGGACATCATGTTCTTCGACGAGGCCACCTCGGCGCTGGATCCGGAGCTGGTCAAGGGCGTGCTCGCGCTCATGTCGGAGCTGGCGAGCGGCGGCATGTCGATGATCGTGGTCACTCACGAGATGAGCTTCGCCCGTTCGGTATCCGATCGGGTCGTGTTCATGGATCACGGCCGGGTGGTGGAAACCGGCGCACCCGAGGCGCTCTTCGAGAACGCGGAAACCCCTCGGCTGCGCCAGTTCCTCTCCCAGGTGCTGTGACCGACTCTCGGCGAGCGGGTCAGCTGCTGCCCGCGAAGGGCAGGTTCGCGTAGCGGCCGAAGTCGCCTTGCGCGCCGCTGTAGATGTTCAGATCCACGCCCGCGGCGATGCCGGGGATCCGGCCGGCGTCGGTGGTCTGCCAGAACGTCCAGTGCGGCCAGCCGCCCGGGACCTCGGGCTGGTCGTTGCCGCGGTAGTCGGCGATCCACAGCGGGTAGGCGGTGAACTCGTTGGAGTCGGCCATGGCCGTCTGCCAGAAGCGGGGATAGGTGTAGATGATCGGCATCCGGCCGGTCAGCGCGCGGACCGTGTTCAGGTACCGGTGGGTCCAGTCGATGAGGGCGGCCGGGGGCAGTCCGCCGGAGTCCTCGAGGTCCAGCACCGGCGGCAGGTCCATGGGCCCGTTCTGGCCCAGCACCATGGCCGAGTAGAACGCGGCCTGCGCCTCGGGGAGCAGGTTCGGGCGCGCGAAGTGGTAGGTGCCGCGCGCGACGCCGGCCACTCGCATGGACAGGCTGTCCTGCACGAAGTACGGGTTCACGTAGTTGAGGCCCTCGGTCGCCTTGAGCATGGCGAACGAGTATCCGGCGGCGCGTACGCCGAACCAGTTGATGCTGCCGCCGCCGGGGTGCTGCCACGAGGCCACGTCCGGGCCCTCGATATCGGCGGCAGCCACCCCGGCTGGGGTAGCCATGAGGATGCCTGTAGCCGCGACAGTTAGCACTTTCATCAGTGTGCGTCCGGTCATGCACAAAAACGCTAGGCCGAACCGCCGCCGGAGCGGCGAAGGCGCGACTGTCTAATTCGCCAATCGTTAGCCGATCTGTCCGGCCGTCAGCCGAGCCAGTCCAGCACCGACGCCGCGGTCCAGGACTGCTGCATGCTGCCCAGGGGTTCACCGGTGAACGGCTCGTAGTACTCGGCGAAGCTGCCGTCACTGGCCTGGCGCAGTCCTTCCGCGCGCAGCATGAACGAGCGCTCGGCCCAGCCGCGGCGGGCGAACACCCAGGAGAACAGCCAGCTGATCACCGGCCACACCGGTCCGCGCCAGTACTCGCGGGAGCGGAAGTCCCGCGCCACCGGGGAGGTCGACGGCGGCAGCGCGTAGCGCAGATCCGGGTGCCCGCACCAGCGCGGGCCCTCGAACAGCCGCAGCAGCCGCCGTTCGGCGTCGCGGGGGAGTCCGCCGCTGAGCAGCGGCGCGAAGGACGCGAGCGTCTCGGTCTCGATCCATTTGTCGGCGCGCACGTCGAAGTCCCGGGCCACGCCGGTGCGCGCGTCGGTGGTGGCGATCACGCCCGCGCGGAAGTAGTCGGCCCACTCGTAGAGTTCGCGCACGTCCGCGTGCGGCTGCTTGTAGTCCTCGCCGATATTGGCGAGCACATCGCAGGCCAGCGCGAAGATGGCGGTCACGAACACGTCCTCGACCGCGAAGCTCATGGTGGAGGCCAGCTGGTAGTCGTCGTACCCGGCGCGGCGCATCTGCTCGACCAGCCACAGGTAGCGGTCGTACTCGCGGTCGGAGGGGCGCTGCGTGGGATCGCCCACCACCTGGGTGTCGGCGCGCTGGTACGGCGGCAGGTCCGGACCGGGAATCACGTTCTCGTAGGCCCGATCCCAGCGCGGCGAGTTGTCCATGCCGGATTCCCAGCCGTGGTAGAGCGTGATCCGCCCGTGCTGCTTGGGATCTCGCGCGTAGGCCAGCCAGCGGTGCCAGCGCATCAGGTCGGGCCAGCGCCGGTTCAGGAAGTCCTCGGCGACCGCGCGGGTGCTGCGCCCGTGCCGGCGCGAGTGGTCCAGAATCCGTTGCACCGCAATGGCATGCACGGGCGGCTGCGTGATTCCCGACGTGTCGGGCCCGTCGGGCGCGTCGGCGGCGAGGCGGCGGCATTCCCATCGGGCGGGCCCGGGGAAGTAGCCGTCCACCCCATTGGCGAACACGATGTGCGGGATCATCCCGTTGCGCCACTGCGCCGACAGCAGGGTGTCCAGTTCCAGGGCCGCGCGTTCGACGCTGAGCGGCGCCAAACCAACCGCTACGAATGCCGCGTCCCAGCTCCACATGTGTGGATAGAGCTTGGGCGCGGCGCTGGTCATGGTGCCCAGGTCGTTGCCGCGCAGCAGGTAGGCCGCGCGGGCCGCGAGCTGGGTGGGCGTGAATCCCGGGTGTGTCATCGCCCTATTCTGCGCCGGTACCCGGAGGTATGCGCGGTAGGGCGAGGAGGTGTGGCTCGACGCTCGGTGGATCGGGGATGACGCGTGGACAGTGGACTGCGCTGGGTCGCCCGTGGACGACTCCTGATCGCCTGTGGACGACTCCTGATCGCCAGATTGCACTTCGTTCGCCTTCTCGTGAATCAGCTAGCGGTGGTGTGCCCGTCCGGAGCATCGCCGGACCGGCGGGGCCGGTTACGGTGATCACATGGCGAATTCCGCGAGGCCCGAATCCGACCGGCCGACCGCGTTGATCACCGGGGCCAGCCGGGGGCTGGGGGCGGCGATTGCGCGGGAACTGGCTCCGGCACATCGATTGTTGCTGGGCGCGCGCACGCGGCAGGCCCTGGAACCGGTGCTGCGCGAGCTGCCCGGCAGCGCCGGATGGCCGGTCGATCTCACCGATTACGCGGCGGTGGCGCGCGCGGTGGACGGTATCGAACGGCTGGATGTCCTGGTGCACAATGCCGGGATCGCCGACCTGGGAACGATAGCCGATTCGTCGGTTGCGCAGTGGCGGAATACGTTGGAAGCCAACCTGATCGCGGTCGCGGAGTTGACCAGACTGTTGCTGCCCGCGCTGCGCGCCGCCAATGGCCATGTGGTGCTGATCAATTCGGGCGCCGGACTGCGGGCGAATCCGGGCTGGGGCGTGTACGCGGCCAGCAAGTTCGGGTTGCGGGCCTTCGGTGACGCGCTGCGGCTGGAGGAACCGGCGCTGCGGGTGACCTCGGTGCATCCGGGCCGGATCGACACCGACATGCAGCGCGAGATCATCGCGGGGGAGGGCCGCGACTACGACCCGAACGAGTTCCTCACCGCGGAGACGGTGGCGCGGGCGGTCCGCAATGCGGTGGAGACGCCGCGTGACGCCCATCCGACCGAGATCGTGCTGCGTCCCATCGCCCGCTGAGAGGAACCTGAATTTCCGTGCTGAATTGCGATCATTTCGCACAGAATTGGTGCCCGGTTCACGCCGTATGGATATAACGAACGCGATGGATAGACGACAGTTGCTCGCGATGCTCGCGGCGGGCACTGCGGCCGCCTTGACCGGGTGCTCTTCGGAGGGCCCCACCCCCAAGGTGACCCCGCGGATCAGTGGACCCGTCGCGACGCCTGCGCCGTCCGCGGCGCCGAAGTCGATCGCCGCGCCGCCCGCGCAGAAGTCCGCGATTCCCGCGGGCACGATCACGGCGCTGCCCGGACACGGCAATAACCTGGCCCTCACCGTCGACGACGGCGCCAGCCCCGAGGTGGTCGGGGCCTACGTGAAGTTCGCCAAGGACACCGGGGCCCGCTTCACCTTCTTCGTCACCGCGTACTACGACTCGTGGACCACGCACAAGGCCGCTCTGCGGCCGCTGGTGGAATCCGGGCAGATCCAGCTGGGCAATCACACCTGGGATCACCCGGACCTGACCAAGCTGTCCACCACCGAGATCGCCGCCCAGCTGACCAAGGCGAAGACCTTCCTGCACAACAACTTCGGCGTGGACGGGACCCCGTATTTCCGGCCCCCCTTCGGCCGCCACGATGCTACCGTCGACAAGGTGGCAGCCGATCTCGGTTACACCGTCCCCACCATGTGGTACGGCTCGCTGTCCGACTCCGGTGTCATCACCGAGGACTATCTGATCGAGTGCGCGCAGAAGTACTTCAACGCGCAGGCCATCGTGATCGGCCACGCCAACGCCCCCGCCGTGACGCACTGCTACGACCGTCTGGTCGAGATCATCCGTGCGCGCAACCTCTCGCTGGTGACCCTCAACGACGTGCTGGTGTCACCGGCCTGACGGCTGCGCCGGGGGGCGCGGGAGTTTCGTTCGGAAGAGTGATTGAAGGTCGAGATGGACAGACGTCGGCTGTTGACGTTGCTGGCTGCGGGTGGGGTCGCCGGATTGCTGGGAGCGGGGGAAGCCCGCGCCGAATTCCCCTTCGATACCGGGTCTTCCGGGATCGTTCCGCCAGTGCCCGGGGTGACACCGGATTTCGGGCCCAAGACGCCGATCGGGCCGGGCACCATCCAGGGGCTGCCCGGCGACGGAAACCATATGGCGCTCACCATCGATGACGGCGCCAGCTCCGAAACCATCGGCGGGTTCATCGATTTCGCGCGCACTACCGGTGCGCGTCTCACTTTCTTCGTCACCGCCTACTACCCGGGCTGGCTCGATCACCGGGATGCGTTGCGCCCCATGGTCGATTCCGGGCAGATTCAGCTCGGCAACCACACCTGGGACCATCCGGACCTGACCCGGCTGTCCGGCGGCGCGATCGCCGACCAGCTGAACCGCTGCAAGGACTTCCTCTGGGACCAGTACGGCGTCGACACCACGCCGTACTACCGCCCGCCCTTCGGCAGGCACAATGCCGGTGTCGACGCGGTGGCCGCCGACTGCGGTTACACCGTCCCGACCATGTGGTACGGCAGCCTCAGCGACACCAACACGGTGATCAACGAAGGCATCCTGCTCGACGCCGCCCGCCAATGGTTCCGAGCCCAGTCCATCGTCATCGGCCACGCCAACCGCCCCACCGTCACCCACATCTACGACCAGCTCATGGACATCGTCCGCGAACGCAACCTGCAACTGGTCACCCTCAACGACGTGCTCATCCCGCCGCGGTAAAGCCTGGGACAAAAGGAAATCGGTCCCGGCGTGCACTGCACGCCGGGACCGATTCGGCTGTCGGCTACGCGACGATGTTCACCAGGCGGCCGGGCACCACGATGATCTTGCGCGGCGGTTTGCCGCCCAGCAGCTCGGCGATCTTCTCGTCGGCCAGGGCGGCGGCCTCGACCGCGGCCTGATCGGCGTCGGCGGGCACGCTGATCCGGCTGCGGACCTTGCCGTTGACCTGGATCGGGTACTCGACCGAATCCTCCACCAGCAGTGCGGGATCCGCCTTCGGGAAGGGGCCGTGCGCCAGGGCGGTGTGGTGGCCCAGGCGTTCCCACAGTTCCTCGGCCACGTGCGGGGACATCGGGGCCAGCATCAGGACCAGCGGCTCGACCAGGGCGCGGGGCGCGCCGTCGCCGTAGTTCTTGGTCAGGTAGTTGGTCAGCTCGATCAGCTTCGCGCCCGCGGTGTTGTCGCGCAGGTTGGCGTAGTCGTCGTCGACCCCGGCGATGGTCTTGTGCAGCAGGCGCAGCGCCTCGGCCGAGGGCTCGGTGTCGGTGACCTTCAGCGCGCCGGTCTCCTCGTCCACGGTCAGGCGCCACACGCGCTGCAGGAAGCGGTGCGCGCCCACGACGTCCTTGGTCGCCCACGGGCGCGAGGTGTCCAGCGGACCCATCGACATCTCGTAGAAGCGGAAGGTGTCCGCGCCGTACAGGTCGCACATCTCGTCGGGGGAGATGGCGTTCTTCAGCGACTTGCCGATCTTGCCGTACTCCTGGAAGACCTCTTCCTCGACGCCGGAGGCGTTGGTCCAGAAGAACTTTCCGTCCCGCTCCACGACCTCGGCGGCGGGCACGTAGGCGCCGCGCGCGTCGGTGTAGGCGAAGCCCTGGATGTAGCCCTGGTTGAACAGGCGGCGGTACGGCTCGAAGCCGGACACGTCACCCAGGTCGAACAGCACCTTCTGCCAGAAGCGCGCGTACAGCAGGTGCAGCACCGCGTGCTCCACGCCGCCGACGTACAGGTCCACGCCGCCCGGATCCTTCGGACCGTGCTCGGCGGTCCGGGGGCCCAGCCAGTACTTCTCGTTCTCGGGGGCGCAGAAGGCGTCGGTGTTGGTCGGGTCCGCGTAGCGCAGCTGGTACCAGGAGCTGCCCGCCCAGTTGGGCATGACATTGGTGTCGCGGCGGTACTTCTTGGGGCCGTCGCCCAGATCCAGTTCGACGTGCACCCAGTCGGTGGCCTTGGCCAGCGGCGGGGACGGCTCGGAGGTGGCGTCGTCCGCGTCGAAGGTGACCGGCGCGAAGTCCTCCATCTCCGGCAGCGTCACCGGCAGCATGGATTCCGGCAGCGCGTGCGGCGCGCCGTCCTCGTCGTAGACGATCGGGAAGGGCTCGCCCCAGTAGCGCTGGCGGGCGAACAGCCAGTCGCGCAGCTTGTACTGGACGGTGCCCTTGCCGTGGCCGTCGGACTCCAGCTGGGTGATCACCTTGGCCTTGGCGGTGTCGATGTCCAGGCCGTCCAGGTATCCGGAGTTCACCAGGGTGCCGTCACCGGTGTAGGCGGCCTGCGAGATGTCGCCGCCCGCCACGACTTCCACGATGGGCAGGCCGAAGGCGGTGGCGAACTCCCAGTCGCGCGGATCGTGGCCGGGGACGGCCATGATGGCGCCGGTGCCGTAGCCGGACAGCACGTAGTCGGCGATGAAGATCGGCACGCGGGCGCCGTTCACCGGGTTGGTGGCGTAGGTGCCCAGGAAGACGCCGGTCTTCTCCTTGTTCTCCTGACGCTCCAGATCCGACTTGGCCGCGATCGACTTGCGGTACTCCGCAACGGCTTCCGCCGGGGTGTCGGCATTGCCGAAGGTCCAGCGGGCCTCGGTGCCGGACGGCCAGGTGCTGCCGGTCAGCCGGTCCACCAGCTCGTGCTCGGGCGCGACCACCACGTAGGTGGCGCCGAACAGGGTGTCGGGGCGGGTGGTGAAGACCTCGATGATGTCCGAGCCGGCCTCGAACCTGACCTGCGCGCCTCGCGAGCGGCCGATCCAGTTGCGCTGCATGGACTTCACGTTCTCCGGCCAGTCCAGCTCGTCCAGGTCGTCGACCAGGCGATCGGAGTAGGCGGTGATGCGCATCATCCACTGCCACAGGCGCTTGCGGAACACCGGGAAGTTGCCGCGCTCGGAGCGGCCGTCGGCGGTGACCTCCTCGTTGGACAGCACGGTGCCCAGGCCCGGGCACCAGTTGACCATCGAATCGGTCTGGTACACCAGGCGATAGGAGTCGACCACGGCATTGCGCTCGACCGGCGACAGGCCGGCCCAGGCCCGGCCGTCGGCGGGAGACCGCTTGCCGGAATCGAATTCGGCGATCAGCTCGGTGATCGGGCGCGCCTTGTTCAGGCCCTCGTCGTACCAGGCGTTGTAGATGCGCAGGAAGATCCACTGCGTCCACTTGTAGTACTCGGGGTCGGTGGTCGCGAACGACCGGCGGCGGTCGTGGCCCAGGCCCAGCCGGTCCAGCTGCCGCTGCATGGTCGCGATGTTCGACATGGTGGTGTCGCGCGGGTGCGCGCCGGTCTGCACCGCGTACTGCTCGGCGGGCAGGCCGAAGGCGTCATAGCCCAGCGCGTGCAGCACATTCCGGCCGTGCATGCGGTGGTAGCGGGCGAACACGTCGGTGGCGATGTAGCCCAGCGGGTGTCCGACATGCAGGCCCGCGCCCGACGGGTACGGGAACATGTCCTGGATGAACAGCTTGTCGGCGGGAACGCCGGCGGCCAGCGGGCCGACCGGGTTGGGCGCGAAGAAGGTGCCGCGCTCCTCCCAGTTGCGCTGCCACTTGCGCTCGACGCGGCCGGCGAGGTCGGCGTTGTAGCGGTGTGCGGGAACGTCGCCGCCCCCCGCCGCGGTCGCGGTGGGTGTTTCGGTTGCACGGGTGTCCTGCACGGTCCTGCCTTCGCTTGTCCAGCCAATCCCCGATTAAGGTCGCTCACCAGGGTAAAACGTCGGTACCTCGGGCCCCAAAAAGGGTCGAGGCTGCTCCCGCCGACGGTGTCCGGAGCAGGCCCGCGGCGGGTCCGCACCGGCCTGACAGGTACCGTGGCGGGGTGTTCGTCGTGGCGCTGATCCTCTTTGTCCTCGCGGCTGTGGCCGTGGTCACGGGCGTGCTCGGACTCACCGGCACCCTGCCCGGCAATCGCTATTTCGGGGTGCACTCCGACGCGGCGCTGAAGACCGAGGAGGCCTTCAAGCTGGCCAACAAGGTGGCCGGCCCGACCTCCATCGTGGCGGGTCTGCTGCTCGCGGCGAGCGGCGCGGTGGCGCTGGTGGCCGGGGGCGTCCCGGCCTTGGCGCTCGCGGTGGTCGCCGTGGTGATCGCGCTGTTCACCATGGGTGCGGGCGCGGCGGCGGCGGAGAAGGCCATCGCGAACGCCTTCCCGGAGGAGAAGGTCGGCGGGTGCGGCAGCGCATGCGGCGGGTGCTCGCTGCGCGACACCTGCGAGACCGCCTGACTCACTCGGTGAGCGAGCGCCGCATCCAGATGTGCGGGATGCCCGCGTCCATGCCGATCTCCCCGAACCGCACGTAGCCCAGCTTCTCGTAGAAGCCGGTGGCGTGGGTCTGCGAGTGCAGTTCGATCGCGACCAGTCCACGGGCCCGCGCCCGCTCCTCGATGGCCCGGACCAGGGCCGCGCCGAGTCCGGTGCCGCGGGACTCGGCCAGCACGGCCAGCCGCCCGAGAATCCCGATCCCGTCCCGCACGATGAGCCGCCCGGCCCCCGCGGGCCTGCCGTCCAGCAGTCCCAGGAAATGATCGGCGACCTCGTCGAGCTCGTCGATCTCGATCTCCTCCGGCACGCCCTGCTCGGCGACGAAGACCTTCAACCGCACGGCGTAGGCGTCGGCGAGTTCCCGCTCGGTGCTGACGGTGACGACCTCGATCATGAACTCAGCATGCCTCAGTGCGCCGGATCACTCGCCGAGGGTTCGCCCGCGCACGGCGGGGTCGGAATGCCCCGCGAGAGCGGGCTGCCCTTCGGATTCACGTAGAACACGGTCAGCATGATGGGCCGTCCGCCGCTGTTGCGCGCCAGATGTGCGTGCCGGGGACCGCTGGGCTCGCGGAAGACTCGCCACGGCCGCACGGTGACAGGCGTGCAATCCGCTCGCGGATGATCGAGCGCACCACCGGTGACCAGCACGAACAGGGTTCCGTCGTGGTAGTGCCAGCCGGTGCGGCCGCCCGGCTCGAGGATCGTCTGCCGCAGTACGAATTCCCATCGCGCCACACCGAATCGGAACAGCACCCGGCTGGCCGTCCCGGCCGCCGGTGCGGGATTGGGCCGGAAGCCGTGTCGCGGATCACGCCTGGAGAAGACCACGATCCATCATTGCCGATCCGGGTGGCCTCAGTGCCGACCGCGGCCGAGCAGTCGCGCACGCAGGCCGCGGCGCGGGCGCGGGTCGGGCAGGCCGACCGACGCGGCGAAGGCGGCCGCGTCCTCGGGGGTGCTGGTCTTCGGGCGGGTGCGCGCCCACTCGAGATACCGGGTGCGGAAGTCGGGACCGGCGGCGACGGCCAGTCCCGGGAAGCGCCGCGCCACCTCGTCGGCCCGCTTGTGCAGCAGGCCGTGGGCGGTGGCCGCCAGGTCACCGGTGTCGAAGCCGGGCGGCGGACTGTCCCCGGCGACCAGGGCGCGCACGATCGCGGCCTGCTGTTCGGCGAGTGTGCCCGCGGCGCGCTCCGATTCGATGGTCATGCCGGAATCGCCTCCGGGTGCAGGGTGACGGGCGCGCGGCCGGACGCCGCGGCGATGGCGTTCAGCTCGGCGGCGAGTTCGGTTGCGGGCGGGTAGTTTCCGTCGCGTTCCAGCATGAGCGGGACCGATCGCCCGGTGGTGAACTCGGCCACCAGGTCCAGGACCTCGGCGGGGACGCTGTGCACATGCGTGTCGATGTAGCGTCCGTCCGACTCGTGGCCGCCCGCCACATGGCAGTAGGCGACCCGTTCGGCGGGTAGCCGCAACAGCTCGGTCAGCGGGTCACGTGACGTATTGCGGGCATTGGCATAGACATTCGCGATATCGAGCAGCAGATAGACGCCGGTGCGTTCCACCAGTTCCTGCAGGAACTCGGCCTCGGTGTAGTCGGCGTCCGGCCATTCGAACAGCGCCGCGATATTCTCCACCGCCAACGGTACGTCCAGCTGTCTGCTGGCGCGGAAGATATTGCGCTCCAAGGCATCCAGCGCCTCGCGGGTGCGCGGGACCGGCAGCAGGTGACCGGCTTCCAGTCCGCCCGCGCGCACGAAGGCGATGTGCTCGCTCACCAGCGGCGAGCCCAGGGCCCGCGCGCAGTCGGCGAGATGCGCGACCCGCCGGTCGTCCACCCCTTCCGCACCGCCCAGGGATAGTGAAACACCGTGCGGCACCGCCGGTATCCCGCGCGCCACCAGCGCGGCGAGTTCCTCCGGCACCACGGCCCCGGCGCCCCGCCCGCGCCTGCGCCCGGAACCGCTCGGCGCCAACGTCTCCGCGATGACCTCGCAGAAGCCGATGCCGTCCAGCGCGGCGACCATGCCGCAGATCTCGCGCCGCCAGCCGATGCCCAGCGCGCCCTCGGGAAGCGGTGATCCGGTCATCCGCCGCAGCCTCCTCCGCCACAGCTGCTGCCGCAGCTGCTGCTACTTCCGCAGCTGCTGCCGCCTCCGCTGTCGCTGGTGCCGCAGCTGGATCCGCTGCCGCACGAGCTGCTTCCGCCGCCACTGGTTCCGGCCGCGAGATCGGCGGCCCCGGCGAGGGCCGGGTCCAGGGTCCACAACACGAGCGAGCCGTAGAGCGCGACCGCGAGGGCGGCGCTACCGGCGCCGTACGCCGCGTAGGCGGGCGCGTTGGCGGGTCTCAGATGCAGGTTGTTGTTGCGGGCGTGCTCGATGGTGTCGCGGCCGCGTCGGGTCAGCCGCGGCGCGCGACCCACCACGACGGTGACGACGCTCAGCACGATCATGACGATCACCAGGAAGCCCACCGAATGATGGCTTGCCACACCAGCGATCAGCCGGGCAAGTCCGAGCAGCAGCACGGCGAAGAGCGGAAACCGGGCCGTCCGCAGAGATTTTCGCTGCTGGTCGCCGAAGAGGTAGCCGCGGTAGCTGAGGTCCTTGCGCATCCGATCGGTGACGCCGGCGGTCGCGACCAGCATCGACGTCATGTTGAGCTGGTCCGATCGGCTCAGGCTCGCCCACAGGGTGCGGGAGATCTGATCCAGCTCCGAGGCCTCGCCGGCGCTGTAGGGCCGGACCGGTCTGCCGCTGGAATCGATGATCCCGTGGCCGCGCAGCTGTGCGAGCGCCGCCAGCACCGGCCGCCGGTCGTCGACGAGCAGGGCGGTCTCGCTCGGCGTCAGCGGTCCCGCGGGCGGCCAGGCCGGGTCGATCCGCCGCAGCACGCTCGCGCGGATCGCGTATCCGGCAGCGATCGCCAGCAACCCGGCGAGGACATAGAACAAGAGGAAGGCCGGGCCGGATATCCCCCAGGTGTTGGTCGCGGCGGCGGCCGCGACGGTCCCATGGACCATGGCGATTCCCCTCGGGAGTCGTCGTGACAGTCGATCAACTCCAGTATCGCGGCTGCGCGGGTGCCGTGTTATCCGAGCGACCTCGGGGTGGTCATCCGAAGAAACTTTCGGTGATTAGCCTGATCCGGTGCGATTTCTCAGCAAGTTCTACATCGACGGCTTCATTCTGTCGATCCTCGGGATGGTCGTCCTGGCCAGCATCTTCCCGGCCCGGGGCGACGCCGCCGAGGTCGTGAACTGGCTGACGAAGATAGCCATCGCGCTGCTGTTCCTGCTCTACGGCACCCGCCTGGCGCCGCACGAGGCGATCGAGGGCCTCAAGCACTGGCGACTCCACTTGACGGTGCTGTCCTGCACGTTCATCGTCTTCCCGCTGATCGGCCTGGCCGCGCGGGTGCTGGTGCCGCACATCCTCACCCCCGACCTCTACACCGGCGTGCTGTTCCTGTGCCTGGTGCCGTCGACGGTGCAGTCCTCGATCGCGTTCACCTCCATCGCCAAGGGCAATGTGGCGGGCGCGATCGTGAGCGCCACGGTGTCGAACCTGCTGGGCGTGTTCCTGACCCCCGCGCTGGTGATCCTGCTCATGAACACCACCGGCCAGGCGAGCGTGGATCCGTCCGCGGTGGTGGACATCGTGCTCCAGCTGCTGGTGCCGTTCTTCGTGGGCCAGTTGATCCGGCCCAAGGTGAAGGGCTTCCTGTCCCGCTACGCCGAGCCGACCAAGCTGGTGGATCGCGGGTCCATCCTGCTGGTGGTCTACAGCGCCTTCAGCGCGGGCATGGTGGAGGGCATCTGGCACGCCATGTCGCCGTGGCGGATTCTGGGGCTGGCGGTGGTGTGCTGCGTGATCCTGGCGATCGTGCTGGCGGCCACCGGTTTCCTCGGCGAGGCGGTGCGGTTCGATCGCGCCGACCGGATCGTGGTGGTGTTCTGCGGTTCCAAGAAGAGCCTGGCCACCGGGCTGCCCATGGCGACGGTGCTGTTCGCCGGTCACTCGGTGGGCCTGGTCGTGCTGCCGCTCATGATGTTCCACCAGATTCAGCTGATCACCTGTGCCGCTCTCGCAGGACGCTGGGCTCGTACCGCGCCGTGAGTGACAGCAGCCGGCTGTCCTCGCGCCGCAGCGCGCGGCGCAGTCCGGCGGAGGGCCGGTCGGCCAGGGCGTGCAGCACGGCGCGGTGCGCACCCGGATGACCCACCGCGATGCGGGCGCTGCCGTCCGGGTAGCGCTTGGCCGCGATCCCGGCCCGGGCCAGCGCGGGCGCGATGTCGCGGCCGGGCAGGTACAGGAAGTTGGCGCTCGAGCGCGGCACCCGGATGCCCGCGCGGCGCAGGTCTGTCCGGAGTAGCTCGCGTTCGGTGGCGATGCGCAGAATCCGTTCGCCCAGTTCGGCTTCCGCGGCATAGGAGGCGCGCACCGCGGCCACCGCCGGGCCTGGCACCCCGAACGGCAGTTGCAGCCGCCGCACCCGCCGCACCGGCTCCGCCGCGCCGAAGGCGTAGCCGATCCGCAGCCCGGCCAGCCCGTACGCCTTCGAGAAAGTGCGCAGGACCAGCACATTGGGATGCCTGTGGATAAGTTCGAGCGGGTCCAGTGCGTCGGCCGCGCCGAGGAATTCGACGTACGCCTCGTCCAGGATCACCGGCACCCGCGCCGGAACCGAGCACAGGAACGCCTTCAACTCGCTGGCCCCGACGACGGTGCCGGTCGGATTGTGCGGGCGGCACACCGCGATCAGTCCGGTGCGGTCGCCGACCGCACGCGCCATGCCCCACAGGTCCTGGTTGCCGTTGCCGTCCAGCGGCACCGCCACCGGCCGCAGTCCCGCCATGTTCGCCATGATCGGATAGCCATCGAAGGTCGGTGTGGCGTAGACGAATTCGGATCCGGGGCGAGGGAGGGTCTGCATGATCTGCATGGTGACCCCGGTCGCGCCCGCCCCCACCACGATCCGGTCGGCGTCCACCCCGAGGTGCTCGCCGATCAGCCGGGGCAGCCGCTGCGGCAGGAATTCCGGGTACCGGTTGACCCCGCCGAGACTGGTGTCGATCGCGGCGATGACGGAAGGCAGCGGCGGAAAAGGATTCTCGCTCAGGCTCAGGTCGAAGCGGACGGCGCCCGAGTCGGCGCGCAGCCCCGTCGGCCACGGCACGGGGCGGGTCATCGGGCGGCTCCCCAGCGCACGGCCGCCGCACCCGCGAAGTCGCCCGCGTGCGCGAAGGCGGCCATCAGCACCACCGATCCGTTGCGCAGCCGCCCCGCCCGGTTCTCGGCGTCGAGGGTCACCGGAATGCCCGCGGCGAACAGGTTTCCGCAGCTGTCGAAGGTGTCGGGATGCCGTTCGGGCGGCAGTTCCATGGCCTCGTTCCAATTGCGCAGGAACAGCCGGTTGGGCTGGTTGGTGACGAAGGTGTCGAGATCGCTGGACTTCACGCCGATCCGCTTGCACACCGCCTGCGCGACCTCCGGCACCAGCCGATTGCCGCGCGTCATCACCTTGGCCACTTTGGATTCGGTGAAGCTGACACAGCCCTGGCCTTCGCCCGGCTCCCAGTACTTGCGGTCGCCGTTGGTGCTGAATTCCATATCGCCCGCGAACTCCGGATAGGTGCGGCATTCGATGTCGAGGATCGGCGCGGAACCGTCCTTCACCAGCAGCCCGACCCCGCAGCCGTCGCCGGGGACGGGGGCCTGCGCGAGCCCGCGGATATCGGGCTGGGTGAACACCGGGCCCGCGCAGTTCTGGGTGCAGGCGATGAGCGCGGTGCGCGCGTCGGTGGTCTGCAGGATCATGCGGGCGGTCCACATCATGTGCACGAACGCCGCGCAGCCGCCGTTGTGGATGTCGAAAACCCAGCGCGGCTTCATGTTCAGCCGCCGCGCCACTTCCGGGCCGGCCCCCAGCACTGGGTTGTCGGGCAGCTGGGTGTGGGTGAGCAGCACGTCGATGTTCGAGATCTCCTGTGCCCCATGGCGTTCGATGAGCGGGGCGACGGCCTGCTCGACCATGTCCACGGCGGTCTCGTCGCGACCCACATGGTGACGGCCCTGGGGAGCGCGGAACATGACGTTCTTGGCCATCCGGTCCGAGCGCGAGAACTGCGTGAAGTACTCGGTGCCGACCGGATCACCGGGCAGGTACCCGGCGACATCGACCAGACTGACCGCGGGCGGCATCCGCAGGGCGGGATCGGTGAAGTCCATGGCGCGTCCTCATTTCATCCAGGCGGGCTTGATGGGTAGCCCGTGCGAGGCCCGGTACTCCGCGATGCCCCGGAGGTTGTCGAGCTCCAATTGGTGCCCGGCGGAGAACATCTCCCAGAAGTCGCCCACCCACACCTTGCGCTTGTCGGGCGCGGTGTCCTTGCAGGGGTTCTTGTCGTAGAACGGGTGATGGCAGTTCGTCCACAGCACCACCGAGCCCGGCTTGTCGAACACCACCTGGGCGTCGACCACCCGCATCAGATAGACCATCCACAGGTGCTCGCGCTGATCCCAGGCGCAGTGGTAGTCCACGGTCATGGCTTCGGGATTGGCCACCGTGCGGGTGTAGATCCGGGTGTTGTCGCCCAGCCGGTCGTAGGACTCCCACAGTCCGGGTTCCTCGGTCTCGGTGAATCCGCGCAGGCTGTAGGTCCACTCCTCCAGGCACCGGGTGTCGGCGAGGTACTCGTACAGGTCCCGGGGCGGGGCGTCGATATAGCCCTGGACCGGGCAGAAGTCGCCGAAGATCTGGTCGTGGGGGTACACCGAGCGGAGCATGTCCAGGATGATCGGGGTGGTGGCGTCGCGATCGGAGTTCTCGATCCGCAGCACGCCGGGCACGACCGCGTCCGGAATGTCACTGAGGGCGGGCAGGGCACGGGTGGTCACGGATTACCTCCTGGGTGGCGTCAGGAACGGTGTGAACGGCGGGATTTCGTCGGGATCGCAGTCGATCGCGACGAACGACGGACCCGGGCGGTCGAGGCAGTGCCGCAGCGCCGCGGCGAGCTCGGCCCGGTTCTCCGGTGCGTGGGTGCACAGATCCGGGAACATGGCGGCCATCCCCGCGCCCGGATACGCGGGACGAAATCGGTTGAAGCTGTACCGATCCCCGTAGTACAGCTGTTCGCGGGTGACGCACATGGCGTGCGCGTTGTTGTTGAGGACGATGAAGGTGATCGGCAGCCGGTGCTCGACGGCGGTGTGAATCTCCATGCCGTGCATGAAGAACGCCCCGTCCCCGGCGATCACGAAGGTGCGCCGCGGGCCGCCGTCGGGGCGGTGGTGGCGGGCGAACGCGGATCCGATGCCGGCCCCGAACGCGTACCCCATGCCGCCCATGCCGAGCGCCACCGTGAACCGGCCGCCGCGCGGCAGCCGCAGGTGATGCACCACGGCCGCACCGGTATTGCCCGCATCGGCGAACACGTCCGCGCCTGGCGGCAGGGCGTCGTTGATGATCTCGACCACCTCGCGATACCGCAGTCCGGGACCGTGTGCGGGCGGGACGGGCAGCGGCGTGAGGGCGGGCTCGCGGTGCGGATGGGGTCGCAGCGGAATGATCCGGGCGGTGTTCTCGGCCGGGGCGGAATCCAATTCGGCGATCAGCTCGTTGAGCGTCTTGGACAGGTAATTGCTGTGCGCGTGGGCGGCGGGCAGGTACGGCGGCAGCGCGCCGACGCTCGCCAGCGGCACGGCCGCCAGCGCGTCCTCCATACCCGCCCGGGCGGTGACCGGCATACGGGTGCCGATCAGCAGGCACAGGGCGGCGCCCTGCAGCGCGTCGAGCAGTTCCGGATTGCCCATGCTGCCGGAGACGCCGCAGAACCCCGGGTCGGCGTGGTGGTAGACGTCCTTGGCGTCGGGCGCGACCCCGACGGCCGCGTCCAGCCGGGCGGCGAAGCGGGCCAGTTCGTCGCGGGCGTCGTCGCGGGCCACCTGGTCCCCGGCGATGATCACGATCTTGCCGAGGGCCCGGGCGCCGCGCACGATGTGCACCACCCGCCACAGGCTCTCGATCTCCCGGCGGTAGTCGCGCGAGGGCGGCACGAAATCCGGGATGACCAGGTCGGCCTGCTGAATATCTTTGGGCAGCAACAGGACCGCGGGGCCACCGCGGCGGGCGGCGGTGACGGCGTGGGCGAGGTGCGCGGGCAGGTCGGCGGGAGCCTCCACCCGCGCGCAGTACTGCGAGATCGGCGAGTACAGCGCGACCGCGTCGAAGCTGCCCGCCTGCCCGCTGGAGTCCTGGAACGCGCCCCGGCCCTCCAGCGCGGTCGGGGGCTGGCCGATCAGGGCCAGCACCGGCACCCGGGAAGCGAAGGATTCGGCGAGCCCCGCGACCAGGTTCACGGCCCCGCCGCCGGACGTCGCGCAGACCACCCCGAGACCCGAGGTGGAGCGCGCGTAGCCGTCGGCCATGGTGGCCGCGCCGAACTCGTGCTTGGCGACGACCGCGGTGATCAGGTCGCGCTGTTCGTAGGCCGCGTCGTACAGGTCCTCGATATTGGCGCCGCCGACCCCGAACAGGTGCCGTACGCCCAGCGTCGAGATCGCCTGGACCAGCCGGTCCGCGACCCGTGTACCGCTATGCATGGGCGATTCCTTTCGGTGGTCGCCACCGGTGACCGAGTACCGCTCACTCGGGATACGAAATCCGGGTAGCCAGCGGTTCAATCCTGCTGCTCGACTGCCGGTGTTCGTGGGGTTTCAGGGGTGAAGTCCCTGAGAGTTCCGAGAGTTGGATCAACTCTTGCCGTGTATGTATACGTCTACGTATAGTTGGGTCATGCCGAACAAGACGATCTACGTTTCCGATGACGACCTCACACTCTTTCAGCGGGCTCAGGAGTTGGTCGGGGGCAATCTCTCGGGGGCGATCGTGACGGCGTTGCGGCGCTTCATCGAGCTCGAGGAGGGCCGCCAGCAGGGCTACGACGAGGTGGTCCTCAAGGTCGGCAAGGACGGGATCCGGCAGGTTCGATTCTCCGCCACCCTGCTGACCGACTGGCACCAGGTGACCAATGAGCGCATCGAGGACATTCGGGTGTACCGCACACGCAAAGGCGCGTACGCGGTGCACAGCCACTTCTCCAACTGGTCGGAGTTCCCGGCCGACACCAACATCCTCAAGGACTGGCGGCAATGGCGGCGCTTCCTCGGTGTGGGGGAACAGAATTGGGGAGACTTCACCCTCGAGGTCTTCGACACCGTGCAGGAGCTGAGGGGCAAGATCCCGGATCGGCTCTACGCCCGCGTTATCGACGCCACCGAACATCCGAACGTCGAGGACCTCGACATCTGATTCGACAATCCGTGTAACACAACCGAACAGCTGTAACCGACAACCTTGACCGCAAGCCTCGGCGGTCACGGCGTAGATGACGCATGCATTCATGCCTATTAATTGATGAGAGGGAGACATGAACCTCGAACCCGGTCCGGCGGCCATCAGCGTCACCGGCCTGTGCAAATCCTTCGGCGAGCAGATCGTGCTAGACCGCATCGACTTCACCGTGCCCGCGGGCAGCGTGTTCTCGCTGCTCGGGCCCAATGGCGCGGGCAAGACCACCACCGTGGAGATCTTGTCCACGCTGAAGCGGCCCGACGGCGGCGAGATCAGCGTCGGCGGGCACGATCCGGTCACCGATCCCGGCGGGGTGCGGTCGGTCATCGGGGTCACCGGCCAGTTCTCGGCCGTCGACGAACTGCTCACCGGGCGGGAGAATCTCCTGCTGATGGGGGACCTGCACCAGCTGCCGCGCGCCGAGAACCGCAGGCTCGCAGCGGAACTGCTGGCCACCTTCGATCTCGAGGAATCCGCCGACAAGATCGCGTCCAGCTACTCCGGCGGTATGACGCGGCGACTCGATCTGGCCATGACGCTGGTCGGCGATCCGCGCATCATCTTCCTCGACGAACCCACCGTCGGATTGGATCCGCGCAGCCGCCGGGCCATGTGGGACATCATTCGCGACCTCACCGCGCGGGGCGTCACCATCTTCCTCACCACCCAGTACCTCGAAGAAGCCGATCAGCTGGCCGATCGCATCGCCGTGCTGCATCAGGGGCGGCTGGTGGCCGAGGGCACGGCGGATCAGCTCAAGCGCATGGTGCCGGGCGGATATATCCGGCTCGACTTCCTCGAACGCGGTGAATTCGACTCCGTCGCACAGTTGTTCGGCGACGCGGCGCGGGTCAACGGTGATCTCACGCTGGCCATTCCGAGCGACGGCGCGGTGCGCTCGGTCCGCGAGGTGCTCGACCGGCTGGACGCGGCGCGGGTGGAGCCCGCGGGACTGTCCGTGCACACCCCCGACCTCGACGATGTCTTCCTGGCCCTCACCGGCGGCCACGCTTCCATCGAGGAGAACCTGAAATGAGCACTCTCACCACGTCGTTCGCCGATTCCAAGACGATGCTGCGGCGGAATCTGGTGCACGCCAAGCGGTATCCGGGCATGACCTTCGCGCTGGTCATCATGCCGGTGGTGCTGCTGCTGTTGTTCAACTTCGTATTCGGCGGCGCGCTGAAGTCCGCCACCGGCGGCCGGTACATCGACTATCTGACGCCCGGCATGATGCTGCTGATCCCGGCCTACATGGTCGCGGGCATCGCCGTCGGGGTGTCCACCGATATGACCAAGGGCATCATCAATCGCTTTCGCACCATGCACTTCTCGCATCCGTCGGTGCTGACCGGGCACGTGGTGGGCACCTGGATCCAGGGCATGGCCGGGGTGGTCGTGATGACGCTGGCCGCGGTCGCCATCGGCTTCCGGCCGCACGCGAACGCGCTGGAATGGCTGGCGGCGTTCGGACTGCTCGGGCTGATGGTGTTCGCGGTGAACTGGCTCGGCGCGGGCTTCGGCCTGGTCGCCCAGACTCCGGAGAGCGCCTCCAACCTGCCCATGCCGATCATGCTGCTGCCCTTCCTCGGCAGCGGGCTGGTGCCCACCGACACCATGCCCGCCGGGGTGAAGCAGTTCGCCGAGTACCAGCCGTTCACGCCGATCACCGAAACCCTGCGCGGGCTGCTGATGGGCGGGCCGATCGGGCACAACGGGGCGCTCGCCATCGGCTGGTGCGTGGTGATCACCGTCGCCGGATACTTCTGGGCCACCACGACTTTCCGTCGCAAGACCGCCTAGAGCCCGGCCGCCATCAGGACCTTGCCGGACAGGTTGCGGATCTCCACCGTCTTCAACTGCTCCGGCGAGGCCGACGCGGTGCCGTCCAGGGTCAGGCTCTGGCCCGACTTGACCGTCCACTCGGCGAGTTTGGACTGCACGCCGTCGACGCGGGTTACCCACATCGTCAGCGTCCACGCGTACACCTCGTCCTTCTCGTCGGACGGCGGGTAGGCGCACCACATGTCCACCCGGGTCTGGCCGTTGATCGACACCACCTTGAAGGTGGCCTGCATCGGGGTGTCGGTCTGCGGCTTCAGCGGTCCCTGCGCCACCACCTGCTGCACCACCGCCGGACGGTCGGATCGGTCGACGGTCGCGGTCACCGGCACCGCCACGGCCACCGCCGCGGCCGCCGCCGCCACCGCCGCGCCGATCGACCGCCGGCGGCCGCGCCGGCGGCTCGCCAGCGCCCGGTTCGCCAGGGCGGGCAGCAGGCGTTCGGGCGGCGGCGGCACGCTCGCGGCCGGATCCTCCTGCGCCGCAATCGACAGCGCGGTCTCCGGGTCCACCAGGGCCAGCAGGCCGGGCAGTCCCGCCAGTTTCGACACGGCCGCGCGGCAGGTGTCGCATCCGGTCAGATGCTCCTCGTACTCGCGGCGGTCGTCCCGGGTGAGAGCGCCGAGCACATATGCGCCATCCCACGTGGTGTAGCCATCGCACAGCTCATGGCCCTCGGTCATCTCGTCACCCCCATCTCCTGCAGCACCAATCGCAACGCCCGCATGCCGTAGTGCATGCGCGATTTGACCGTGCCCTCCGGAATCTCCAGTTCCCCCGCGATCTGATGCGTGGACAGGCCCCGGTAGTAGGCGCGGACGATCACCTCGCGGTGATCGACGCTCAGTCGCGCCAGCGCGTCCGCCACCAGCCACCCGTCCAGCGCCCGATCCGTCTTGTCCGGTTCGGGCACCTCCGGGGGGCGATCGGTGCGGAACTCGCGCCGGCTGCGCGCGCTGCGATGCTCGTCCACCGCCAGGTTACGGGCGACGGTGAACAGCCACGCCCGCGCGGAACTGGTGGACTGATCCAGCACAGTGGGCCGCTGCCAGGCGCGTAGCAGGGTCTCCTGCACGATGTCCTCGGCCCGGCCCGGATCTCCGACCAACCCGTAGGTGTAGCGCCACAGTGCGCCCGCGTGCTCCTCGTAGAGCGCCCGGAGCAGGGCGGCCTGGTCCTCCGGCATCGCGCTAACCCGCCTCTCCGCGACTCTCGCCGACGGCGGGGTGCCACATCGGTCGCGCACCGGACCGGCGGTGTGAAGCTGGCGTTCTGGGCGTACCCGGTGAGTTACCCATGGATCACCAGATCAGTTGTCGCGTTCGGGACGGCAGTGGGTGCCATACCGGATCCACGATCCTAGTTGCGTTCCAGTTCGATCGGGTGCGTCGCGAGGAGGGAGAGGGGGAGGGGTTGGCGGCGCAGGACGTGGGCCCAGAGGTCGACGCGGCCCGCCAGGGGGTCGGTGGGCAGAGCCGAGAGCACGATCCAGTCGCCGCGGTCCAATTCGCCTTGCAGCTGGCCGAAGGTCCAGCCCGCGTAGCCCGCGAAGACCCGGATGCCGTCGACCAGACCGTCGATCTGGTCGGGGTCGGAATCCAGGTCCACCAGGGCCACCCGGCCGTCGACCCGCCGCACGCCGGCCACCCCGGCGATGGACGCGCCCACCTTGATGGTGGCCAGGCAGAGTGCCGCATCGCGTTTCACGGGGCCGCCGATGTAGAGGGCGCGCGGCCCGGCAGCGAGTTCGGACCAGTTGGGGAGCACATCGTGCAGGGCGGTGTCGCTGGGCTTGTTGAGCACCACGCCCCAGGTGCCGCCGTCATTGTGCTCGAGGATGTAGACCACCGAGCGCCGGAAGGACGGCTCGGTCAGATCGGTTGCCGACACCAGCAGAGTTCCTGGCCGAACCACTTGGTCCTCATGCCGGAATTCGCGTCGAGATCGGTCACCGTGTTCCTCTGCACGTGCCACTCAGTCATCATCGCACTGAGACTGGGTAATTGCGTTGCTTAATTTGCCGGTTACCCTTTTGTGCCGTCGGGGGGCGGAAGAACTTGTCCCGCATACCTTGCGGTTGGTAGCTAGGGTGGGCGCTATGGAACGCCCCGAGGTCATCCTCGAGAACGCCGATATCGTGTACGACTTCTACCGTGACCATCAGCAGAACCTGCTGAAGGCGAAGGCGGCCTACTGGCTGCTGGGTCGTCGCTACCGGCCCCGCGTGACCTATGCGGCCGGGGCGCGGGAGAAGTTGCGCGAGTTGATCTCCCAGCGGCGTCCGCTGCTCATCGCGGTGAACCACCTCTCCCAGCTGGATCCGTACACGGTCGCCGCCGCGGCCTGGCGCAGCGCCTTGCGGCCGGTCATCGGACGCACCCGGGTGCTGGCCAAGGACGAGCTGTTCACCGAGCCCAAGCTGCGCGAACGCATCGACATGATGGGCGGGATCCCGGTGTTCCGCGGCAAGGACCACGGGCTGCGCGCGGTCAACGCGGCTGGGCAGCGCATGATCGACATCTGCGCCGAGCGCATGGCCCGCGGGGACGGGATCGCGGTGTTCCCGGAGGGGACCTGCAACGATGTCGACCCCACCCAGGTGCAGACCATCGGAAGCGGCATCGGGCACATCGCCTTCCGAGCCAAGAAGCTCGGCGCCGAACCGGCGCTGGTGAGCCTCGGGCTCAGCTACGGACCGCGCCTGGATCCGGCGGTGGAGCCCACCAAGGAGGAGGCGTACTCGGCCAGCTTCTACTTCGGGGTGCCGGTCGCCGGGCTGCCCGCCAAACCGGCCGAGATCACCCGGGTGGTCCGCGACGAACTGCAGGTCGCGCTGGACGGAGCGGTGAAGGAGTACTAGGCGTCAGTGCTGCGGCAGATTGAGCCGTTCCCGGGACCAGTGCGGCACCAAAGCCAGGTATTCGGGCCGGGATTCGACGAAGTGGTGCACCATCGGGCACAGCGGCAGGATCCCGAACCCGGCGTCCCGGGTCTGATCGAGCGCGCCCTGCACCAGCTTGCGCCCGTACCCCTGCCCCTCGAACTGGGGATAGATCTCGGTGTGCACGAAGGCCCGCTCATTGGCGGTGTCCTGATACGCCGCGACCCCGGCGAGGTAATCGTCGATATACAACTCGAACCGCTCCAGCGCGGAATTCTTACGGACCTCGATCGACTGACTCGGCATGCGTGCGACGCTAGTTCCCCGGCCCTGGCAATTTGTCCGTTTGGTCGAACCGTGTCGCCTGGCGTGTCGCTTTCCGCCGCAGCGATCACACTGGACGCATGACGGACCCACGGCCGCGCCGGGTGCTGCTCGCCCCGGACAAATTCAAGGGCTCACTGACCGCCGCACAGGTGGCGGACGCACTCGCGGCGGGAATCACCCGCGCCGACCCGGGCGCCGAGGTGCGGCGCTCACCGGTGGCCGACGGCGGCGACGGGACCGTGGACGCCTTCGTGGCGGCGGGCTGGGAGCGGATCGAGGTCGACAGCTTCGGGCCCACCCTCGCGCCGGTGACCACCTCCTACGCGGTGCGCGGTCGGTCCGCCGTGGTGGAGCTGGCCGCGGTGAGCGGGTTCGCGAAACTGCCGGACAGGCAACCGGATCCCCTGCACGCCAGCACCTACGGCGTGGGCGACGTGATCGGTGACGCGCTCGACCGGGGTGCGCGCGACATCGTGCTCGGATTGGGCGGCAGCGCCTCCACCGACGGCGGCGCGGGCCTGCTGCAAGCCCTCGGCCTGCGCATCCTCGATGTCGACGGCCACGAATTGCCCTGCGGGGGAGCGGCTCTCGCGCGCGCCGTACGCGTGGACCGCAGCGATCTGCATCCCGGCCTGGCCGATGCGACCGTGACCCTGGCCAGCGATGTGGACAACCCGCTGCTCGGACCGGACGGCGCGGCCGCCATCTACGCCCCGCAGAAGGGCGCGGACCCCGAGCAGGTCACCACTCTCGAAGCAGCACTGAAGAATTGGGCCGCCGTGCTCGGGCCGGAATGGGCGGACCGGGCGGGTGCGGGCGCGGCGGGCGGCACCGGATTCGGGGCGCTGGCCGCTCTCGGCGCGCGACTGCGCCCGGGCATCGAGCTGATCCTCGACCTCATCGACTTCCCGGCCCAGCTGAAGGACGCCGACCTGGTCGTCACCGGGGAGGGCTCACTGGACGCGCAGAGCCTGTCCGGCAAGGCCCCGATCGGGGTCTGCCGCGCGGCCCGGGCGGCGAGCCTGCCGGTCATCGCGGTCGCGGGCCGGGTGCGGCTGACCCCGGACCAGGTGCGGGGCGCCGGATTCGAGGCGGCCTACGCGCTGTCGGAATTGGAGCCCGACCCGGCCCGCAGCATGGCGGATGCCGCGGATCTACTGGAACGGATCGGTGAGCGGATCGGCGGAGCCTAGGCGGACGGGGTGAGCGCGCGGCCGGGAATCCGGTTCCGATTGCGGTCGCCCCACTCCTCCAGCGGTCGCAGGGCCGCGCTGAGCTCCTGGCCCAGCTCGGTCAGCGAATACTCCACGCGCGGTGGGATTTCCGGGAAGATCTCCCGGTGCACCAGACCGCTCGCCTCCATCTGCCGCAGGTTCTCGGTGAGCACCTTCTCGCTCACGCCGGTCAGCAGTTGCCGGATCTGCCCGAAGCGCTGCGTGCCCTCGGCCAGCACCCACATCAGGTGCAGTTTCCATTTGCCGCCGACCGCGCCGATGGCGATGGACATGCCGCACACCTCGTGATCCCCGTCACCACCGGTACTCATCGCGCCCTCCTGACCAGATCGCCAACTTCCAGGTAAGCAACCGCACCCGCGGGTGCGGTCTTCCCGAGGCTACCGATCCCGGGCCACCATCGATTCCGGCGCGCCACCACAGAACAGCCGAAATCGAAGGGGTACAGCATGTCCGATCAGCGCAATTCCGTCACCGTCATCGGCCTGGGCCCGATGGGCCGGGCGATGGTGAAGGCATTCCTGAAGGCCGGGGTCGAGGTGACGGTCTGGAACCGCAGCCCCGAGAAGGCGGACGCCATGGTCGAGCTCGGGGCGAAGCGGGCGGGCACCGTCGCCGAGGCGCTCGACGCCAACGAGGTGACGGTGCTCAGCCTCACCCACTACGCGGCCATGTACGACGTTCTCGGGCCGGACGCGGATCGCCTGAGCGGCAAGGTGATCGCCAACCTGTCCTCGGATTCACCCGAGCAGGCGCGCCGGGGCGCGGCGTGGGTGCGGGAGCGCGGCGCCGAATTCCTGTCCGGCGGCGTCATGTCGGCGGGCAACAATATCGAGCACCCGGCGTCGTACATCTTCTACAGCGGCCCGCGCGCGGTCTTCGACCCGCACGCCGAGCTGCTGCGCCCACTCGGCCCGCAGGAATACCTGGGCGCGGATGACGGTCTGGCCCAGGTCTTCTACCAGGGCCTGCTCACCATCTTCCATCCCTGGCTGCTGGCCTTCGACCAGGCCACGGCCATGATCGCCCGGGCAGGCCACGACATCGCGCAGTTCGTGCCGTTCGCGGTGCGCTCCAATGCCGCCTTCCCGTACTTCATGGAGCAGTTCTCGGTGCGGAACGCGAGCGGCGGCTGGGCCGACCTGGCGGGGCTGCGCATGATGGACGCGGGCGCCCAGCACGTCATCGACGCCAGCGAGGAGGCCGGCGTGGACGCCACGCTCTCGCACACCGCCCAGGAGTTCTGGCGCCGGGCGGTGGCCGCCAGCCTGGCGGCCGGGAACCCGGTGTCGACCTATGAGCTGATGGCTCAGGCGGTTTCGGAGCCGATGCGCGGGAACGGGGCGGTGGAGAAGATGATCTCCACCGGCACCTCGAAATAGGTCGCCAGCCGCAGCGCCAGGTGCAGGCTCGGGCTGTACTCGCCGCGCTCCAGATAGCCGACCGTCTGATAGTGCACGCCCAGGGCCTCGGCCAGTTCCCGCCGCGAGATACCGCGCTCGGCCCGCAACATGGCGATCCGGTTGTAGATGACCTCGCTGTTAGTAGGCACGCGCCATGGCCCTCTCGCGGCGGGCCGCCACCGCCGCACCCGATTCGCGGCGGGCCATGCGGCGCAACACCATCGGCGCGATCAGGATGCCCGCGACTGCCCACGCGCCCAGCACCGCGACGGTCTCCAGGTGCCGCCAGGAGTGGGTCAGCTCCACCACCGAAGCACTGTCGGGCAGCATGGCCGAGCGCATGCCCAGGCCCATCCAGTAGATGGGGAACACCTGCGCCACCGCTTGCAGCCAGCCGGGCAGGCCGGTGATGGGGTAGAAGATTCCGGAGATCGCCACGAGACCCATGATGGGGAACGAGACGAAGCCGATGCTGCGCGGGCTGTCGAACGCCGAGCCGATGATCGCGCCCAGCGGCAGGCACGCCAGCAGACCGAGCGCCAGGATGCCGATCAGGGTGGCCCACGCGCCGACGCTGTCCAGGCTCACCCCGCCGATGGCGAACAGGCCGAAACCGAGGATCAGCGCCACCTGCACCACGGTGACGCCGGAGACCGCGGTGACCTTGCCGATCAGATAGCCCAGCATCCCGTTGGGAGTGGCCTTGGCGCGCAACAGGGTCCCGTCCTCGCGATCCATGGCCAGGCCCTGGGCGATGCCGAACATGCCGGTGAAGGCGACCAGCATGCCGAGCACGCTGGGCAGCGCCAGCGCGCCCAGGCCGACGCCGGTGCCCTCGAAGTCGCCGTGCCGCATGAAGAACACCGCGACCATGGTGGCCACCGGCCAGAAGAACTGCGAGAAGATGTCCATCCCGTTGGTGAGGGTCTGCACCACTTCGATGCGCCCGCGCCGGAGCCCGGCCCGGATCGCCATGGTCGTCGGGTTCATCGGGCCACCTCTTCCAAACTGTGCAATTCGATGTCGCCCTGGCCGGATTCGAACCGCTGGACCAGGGTCATGTAGGTGTCCTCGAGCGAGGCGCGGCGCACCTCGAGCTCCTCCACGGCCTCGCCGAACTGCTTGAACAGCTCGTGGACGAACTTGGTGGACTCGGTGGTGGTGTGCACGAAGCGCTGCCCGTCGCGGGTCCACTTCACCTCGGCCTCACCCGCGATGCGGCGGGAGAGCTGATCGGCGGAGCCGTCGGCGATGATGCGGCCGCCCGCCAGGATCAGGATGCGGTCGGCCAGCTTCTCGGCCTCGTCCAGATCGTGGGTGGTGAGCAGGATGGTGGTGTGGTCGTCGTCGGCGAGACGGTGCACCAGGTCGTGGAATTCACGGCGCGCCTGCGGATCGAAGCCCGCGGTCGGCTCGTCCAGGAACAGTAGTTCGGGGCGGCCGACGATGCCGATGGCCACGTCCAGGCGGCGACGCTGGCCACCGGACAGGGTCATCACCTTGGCGTCCGCGTGCTCGGTGAGGCCGACGGCGGCGATCAGTTCGTCTGTGTCCCAGGGCCGTCGGATGGCGGGGGTGGAGTAGGGCGCGTAGAACATGCCCAGGTAGTCGAGGAGTTCGCGCACCCGCCATTTGCCGTGGTCGCGCCACGATTGCAGCACCACGCCCAGGCGCGCCCGCCAGGCTTCGCCGCCGTGCGCGGGGTCGGTGCCGAGCACCTCGACCCGGCCCGCCGAGCGCATGCGGAAGCCCTCGAGGATCTCGATGGTGGTGGTCTTGCCCGCGCCGTTGGGACCGAGCAGGGCCAGCACCTCGCCGCGATGCGCCTGGAAACCGACCTCGTGCAGCACGTCGCGCGTGCCGTAGCGCATGCGCAGATTCTCGACGTCGAGTACGACGTCCTCGCCGACCGTCATGACACCCCTCGGTAGTAGAAGACGGATCGTATGTAGCATAACTACTACATTTTGAGGTGCTCAAGCTATGTGTCCAGAACGTGAAAAAGGGCCCGGCTCTGGGGAGAGCCGGGCCCTTCGTCGAAGGATTCGCGCCGATCGGCGCGTGCTGGGGAACCGGTCAGCGCGTGCTGAGGAACTCGATGGCAGCCGCGTAGCCCTGGATGCCCATGCCCGCGATCACCGCGGTCGCGATCGGGGACACGAACGAGTGGTGCCGAAACTCCTCGCGGGCGTGCACATTGCTGATGTGCACCTCGACGATCGGCACCTCCGGGATCACCAGCGCGTCCCGCAGCGCCACCGAGGTGTGGGTGAGCCCGCCCGGGTTGATGACGATGCCGGACTCCACACCGCGGGCGGCGTGGATGCGGTCGATCAGCGCGCCCTCGTGATTGGACTGGAACGCCACGATCTCGCGATCGAACCGGGCCGCGGTCTTGCGGCACAGTTCGACCACATCGTCGAGCGTGTCGGCCCCGTACACCTCGGGCTGACGGGTGCCCAGCATGTTCAGATTGGGGCCGTTGAGCACCAGGATCGGACCGGTAGCAGGCATGCGCCCACTCTATCGGCCGGTCCGGCGATCACAGGCCGCGCGGTCCCTCCGTCCGCAGATCGTCGACTTTGCGCATGGCCGTGCGCAATTCCCCGAGCCACTCCTCGGCGTGCTTGCCGGCCAGTTTGACCGTCCAGGCCAGCGCGTCGGAGCGGGAGCGGGCGACCCCGGCGTCGACGAGGGTGTCGAGCACCTTGCGCTCGGGCTGGCGCAATCGGGTCATGACCGGTACGGCCAGATGGGTGAACATGATTCGCTCGCCGTCCACGAGCACGCCCCAGGCGACATTGCGGCCGTAGCGGGCCTGCGCCTCCTGGGCGATCTGCATGCGGGCGGGCCGGGTGGACTCCCGGAAGCGGGCGAGCAGGCCCTCGCGGGTGGCCTGCGGGACGCCGGCCGGGGCCGCGTCGGCGGCGGGGGCGTCCGCGCCGGGTTCGGCGGCGGGGGCGGATTCGGCTGGGGGGAGGGGGAGTTCGCCGAGGACGACGATTTCGTCGCGATCGACCTCGAGGGTTGCGGGACCGGTGAACCAGTCGGCTGGCAATCTGCCAGCGAACCAGTCGGGGGCGTCCGAGACGTCAGGGAGGTCGGCCTGCTGCCAACCGCCGGTGCGTCCGAAGCCGGGTCCACGATGTCCGTGTCTCATGTTGGTCACACTCACTTACGGCATGGAGTTGTAATGCTGATTACAACGTTACGTCGAAATTGAGGGCGTGGGTTCCGCTCTGGGAGAACGGGGTCTCGAGGCATGGTCACGAATCGCGCGCGGGGCTGTCACCAGTGAGAACCGAATGGTCTGCCGAGTCTCGAACACGCCAGTGCTGTAACCGACCGGTGATCATGTAACTGGTCCCTGCTGAACGATTTCGGCACTATGGTGATGCTCAGTATGTGCGCACCTGGTGGAGAAGGTGGCGCCGCGGCGTTCGGAGCGCGGTACCGTGGACCTGATGCTGATGTGGCCAGAGTGAAGAGTGGGCGATATGGATGTGTGGGGATCCCGCCGCTTCCGAGTTCGGGGTGCGATCGCACTCGCGGGTGTGGCGGCCGTCGCGATCGCGATGGGGTCGTGTGGGTTTCGGGACAAATCGACGGGCGCGGAGAACGTGGTCGAACAGTTCACCTCGCTGATCGACAAGAAGGACTACGACGGAGCGTCGCGACTGACCTCCTATCCGGCGGGCGCTTCGGCAACGCTGAAGCAAGTTTTCGAGGGCCTGGGGTCGGGTAAGCCCGACTACCGCGTGACCCAGTTCATCAAACTGGACGGTACGACTGGCCTCTTCTCCATGACCGGCGCCTGGAACTTCGGCGAGAACCGGAACTGGAAGTACGACCTCAACGGCACCGTCCGCAAACTCAGTGTGGGCTGGCGCATTTCGTGGGATCCCGCCCTGGTCATGCCGCAGCTCGACGCCAAGCGGACCGCCAAACTGGTCCGCACCGAGGCCCACCCCTCCCCGCGGGTGAACGACATCGTCGGCCAGCCGCTCATGACCGAGCAGACCATCAATGTGGTCAAGCTGGACCCGGCCAAGATCGCCGACCCGGTCGCCTCGACCAACGCGCTCGCCGCCGCCATCGCCCCCGTCGCCCCGCTCATCGACGGACCGGCCCTGATGCAACAGCTTTCGGCCGCGCAGGGCAAACCCATCACCGCGGTCAACCTGCGCGACGGCGACTTCGCCATCCTCGAACCGCGCATGGCCCCGATCCCGGGCGTGGTGCTGGAGAAGCAGCCCAAGCTCATCTCCGCCGACCGCCGGGTGTGGTCGCCCATGCTCGACGCGCTCACCAAGGTGTGGGACGAGAACCGCGACAGCCACTCCGGCTGGGGCGTGCAGCTGTTCGAGCCCGATGGGGCCATGGTCACCCAGCTCGCCGGGGAGCAGGGCCCGCCAGGACCCGACGTTCCGGGCACCATGGACCAGCACCTGCAGCGCGCCGCCGAGGACGCCGCGGTGAGCACCGGCTCGCCGACCTCCATCGTCGCCATCCAGCCCTCGAGTGGGGCCCTGGTCGCGGTCGCCCAGAACAGTCAGGCCAGTGAGCGCGGCAATATCGCCTTCACCGGGCTGTACCCGGTCGGCGGCATGATCGAGCTGTTCAAGAATGTCGCCGCGGTCACCAAACACAAAGCGCCGCAAGATGTCTCGGTCGGCGACGCCGCCGACGCGGCCAGCCTGCTCGGCATCGGCATCGACTTCCGGGTGCCCGGCCTCGACGAGACCACCGGCCGTCTGCCCACCGGGAAGAACACCGCCGAGAACGTCGGCCGCGGCAATGCCGCCGACTCACTGCTGGCCAGCCCCTGGGGCATGGCCATCGCGGCGGCCGCGGTCGCGCGCGGGCAGGTGCCCAAGCCGATGATCGCCATCGGCCAGCCGGCCACCACCGAGGCCGACCTGGCCGCGCTGCCGCCGGAGGCCACCGACCGCTTGCGCGCCATGCTGCACGACGGTGGCGGCGCGCCGGAGATGGCCGCCCTCGGCCGGTATCGCGATGTCCAGGTCTACAGCGCCACCACCGGCAACAACGGGTGGCTGGTCGCGACCCTCGGGGATCTGGCCTTCGCCATCCACATCGAGGATCCCGACAGCGGCGACCTCACCGCTCGGGTGGCCGCCCGGCTGTTGCAGTCGCTGGCCACCCCGGACTAGCGGCGGTTCAGCGGGAGGACACCGCCTGCGCGGCCGCGCGCCAGCCGACCAGGAACAGCCCGAGGACGGTCGCGGCCACGATGACGAAGCTGACCGCGACGCCCTGACCCGACACCGCGCGCAGCAGCATGCCGCCCGCCAGCGTGCTCAGCCACACGATCACGCCGGTCGGCCACACCGTGCGGCCGTCGAAACGCCGTGCCGCCGAGACGCCTTCCCGGCCCGCCGCCACCGCCGCCGCGAGCACCCAGCCCAGCAGCAGCCCGGTGCCGAACGGCCAGAACGTGCGCAGCAGGCCCGCGGCGATCGCCTCGTCGTGACTGCGCCGCCCGATCGCGCAGAACACGATCACCAGGGCGACATCCACGACGAAGGGCACGAGTTTCTTCACGCGGGACAGGCTATCGGGCCGCCCGCGAACGCTCGTGCAGGGACACCACGCTAAAGATCCGGGGCGGCGGGGGAGCCCGGGTCCGCGGGAGGCGCGGCGCGGCGGCGGTCCGTGACCAGCGAATTGCCGCGCTCCTCGAACTCCTTCTCCAGTTCGGCGTCACCGGCCTGCGGCTTGCGGAACAGGAACAGGAAGACGATCCAGCCGACGATCGCCACCAGGATGAAGCTCACCAGCCGGTAGAGGAAGGCGGCGGCCACGGCCTGCGCGGCGGGCAGCCCGGCCGCGGCGGTCAGCGAGTAGATGAGGGTGGCGTCCACGTAGACGATGCCGCCGGGAGCCAAAGGAATGGTGCCCACGGCCTTTCCGGCCGCGAAAGCCAGCATGAGCGCCGCCCAGCGCGGGTCCGCGCCCACCGCGTAGCAGGCGAATCCCAGGCAGGCGACGTCGGCGAGCCGGTGTACCAGTGCCCAGGCCACCACCCACGCGCCATCGCGTTTGCCCAGGTCCACCGATTCCAGCTGGGACATGATCTCCTCGATCTTGTCCATGCCGTCGTCCGCGGGTCTGCGTCTGATCCGGTTGACCAGGTGCAGGATTCGCTGCAGCAGGCCCTGCACCCCGTCCGGGTGCCGGGACACGTAGTTCACCGCCCAGATCAGCAGCGCGACCGTGCCCAGCGTCAAGATCACCTTGGCCGGACCCACCCGGTCCCCGGCCAGCACCGTGCCGAACAGGCCCAGTAGCGCCAGCCCCGCCGCCGCCACCACGCCCGACATCACCAGCTGCCAGGACGCCACGATCGGGCTCGCTCCCCAGCGGCGGGTCTGGCGGTAGGTGAAGGCGGTCGAGAACACCTGACCGGCGGGCAAGGTCAGCGACATACCGGTGGAGCCGTACACCACCGACACCGACTTGCGCTGACTCACCTCCACGCCGCCGGCGTGCAGCAGCTGTTTCTGGATGCGACCGAACCCGGACATGGAAACCGCCTGCATGAGGATGCAGGCGGCGACCCAGCCCCCATGTATTTCGGTGAGGTTCTTCCAGGATTCGTGCAGGCGGGGATATAGGTAAATGCCCTCGGAAATCAGCAGTCCCACGAGCGCGGCGCCCAGCACCCATTTGGCCCACCAGAATCTGCCACGGCGCGCGTTGTCCGCGGGCGGCGTGGGTTCGCCGTCCAGCTCACCATGGGCCGTCACGTCGTCAGCCTAACGAACTCGCCGCCGCCTCGTCTGCAGCAGCGGGGTCGGTGCTTTCCCGCGGCCACGCCAGCCGGGTTTTCCGGCGGCGGCCACGCAGTTGCACTTCTTCTCCGGTCTGCCAATGCCGCTGTTCGTTCTCATCGGCGAAGAACAGGGCACTCGACGAGGTCAGGACGCGTTCGGGCCGATCTTTCGCGAGTTCGGTCAGACGCGACGCCTCGTTCACCGGATCGCCGATCACGGTGTATTCGAAACGATTTGCACCGCCGATATTCCCAGCCACCGCGAGCCCGGCCGAGACGCCGATCCCGATATCCAGGCCGACCACCTCGCGCAGGGCTTCACGCAGTTCACGGGCCGCGGCCAGGGCCGCGGTCGGCGCGTCGGGGCGATCCAGCGGCGCACCGAAGATGGCCAGCGCGGCGTCGCCCATGAATTTGTTGATGAGCCCGTGATGGCGGTCGATGACATCGACCACGACCCGGAAGAACTCGTTGAGCAGGCTGACCACTTCGGTCGGCGGGCGTTCCGCCGCGGTCGCGGTCGAGCCGACCATGTCCACGAACAGGACCGCCACGAATCGGGTTTCACCGCCGAGTTCGGTGCCGTACTCCAGGGCGCGCCGGGCCACATCCTCGCCGACATGCTGACCGAATAATTCCTGCAGTTCCCGGCGTTTCGCGGCCTCGCCCATCATTCGGTTGAAGCCAACCTGCAGCAGCCCTATCTCGGAGCCGTCGAAAACTTCCACCTGCACATCCCGGGCGCCTTCCTGCACCCGGTCGATGGCCTGGCTGAGCTGGCGGATCGGATCGGAAATGGACGAGCCGGTGAGCATGGAAAGCGCCAGCGCCTGCATGATCACCACGCCGCACAGCAAGAGAATCGAGACCGCCAGCGACTGCGCGGAAAATTGGACGCGAGAAGAAATCTGGGTGACGCACAGCAGCACGATGGCGATGGTCGGCGCGAAGGTGCCCATCCCCCAGGTCATGGCCATCCGGGTGCCGACACCCGCGGTCAGGGTGTGGTCGAAGGCCCCCACGGTCAGCGCCTCGGCCGCGACCGGCCGCAGAATCCGTTCCCCCAGCATGTAGGTGAAGCCGAAAACGATGGTGGCGGCCATACATTCGGTGACGATCACCGCCGCCGCCAGCTCCGGGGTGCGCACGATGATCAGCGAGGCCAGCACCGCGCCGCCGATCAGCCACAACACCAGATGCACGATGGCCTGCCGCAACGGGGCGTGCAGCGCCGCCATCTGCTCTTGCCGCGACGGCGGCCCGCCCCGCATCTGCCACCGCATCACCGGCCGCAGCATCAGCGCCGACGCCGTCACGCTCAGGAATCCGCCGATCACGAAGACCAGCGCGGGCACCAGCAGCCCGGTCTCGCGGGTCGCGCTGGTGCCGCCCTCCGGCACCGGCAACCCGTACTCGATGAACGCCCACACCAGGACAGCGCCGAACGCGTTGGCCGCGAGCATCGAAGCTAAGTACAGCGGCCAGCGGGTATGCATGGTCTGTTTGACCGCTTCCAGGGGCGCTGACACGAGCTCCAATCTAGCGGTGCTCGATTGCCCTCCGCTTCGCTGCGGGCGGGTTCGCGGCGCTGGAGGTCTCGTCGGTCCAGAACGAGACGCGCCGCGAACCTCCATGGAATCGCCTGAGATAGGCAGGTCGGAACGGTGTTTCCCGACACGCGCCTAGGACCGGGAGCCGTGCGGGCACAGTAGGCTCGCCGGTGTGAGCGAGGAGCAGGCACTGTCCAGCAGATCCGACGAGCCCGGCGGAGTACGGCGGCGCGACGCGGAGGCTGTGCACCCGCTCGTCCGGCAGACCGCGGAATGGAGCTGGCGGCTGCTCCTCATTCTCGCGGCGGTGGTCGCGGTCGCGTATCTGGCACGGCGGCTGTCCACGGTGACGATTCCGATTTCCATCGCGCTGCTGGGCGCGGCTCTGATGGCGCCGCTGGTCAATTGGATGCAGCGGTTCGGGGTGCCGCGGGCCATCGGGGTGCTGGTCGCGCTGATCGGGTCGCTCGGGATCCTGGCCGGGATCATGACCTTCGTCGTGGAACAGTTCGTCTCCGGTGTGCCGCAGCTGTCCGACGAGTTCAAGACCTCCGTGCACCAGGTGCAGGACTGGCTGATCAACGGGCCGCTGCACCTGAGCAACGATCAGATCCGCAACGCCGGCGACACCATCGTCAAGACCGTCGAATCCAACAAGGACGCGCTCACCAGCGGGGCGCTCACCACCGCCACCGTCATCGGCGAATTCTTCACCGGCGCGTTCCTGACGCTGTTCATCCTCATCTTCTTCCTCTACGGCGGCGACCAGATCTGGGAGTTCTGCACCCGCATCGTCCCGACCGCGCACCGGGCGCGGGTGCGGGCTGCCGGACGGCTCGGCTTCGGCACCCTCACCGGCTTCGTCCGCGCCACCGTGCTGGTGGCGGCCGTGGACGCCATCGGCATCGGCGCCGGCCTGGCCATTCTCAATGTGCCGCTGGCGCTTCCGCTGGCCTCGCTGGTCTTCATCGGCGCGTTCATCCCCATCGTGGGTTCGTTCATCGCCGGCTCGGTGGCGGTGTTCATCGCCCTCATGACCAAGGGCCTGGTCACCGCGCTCATCGTGCTGGGCATCACGGTGGCGGTCATGCAGCTGGAAGGCCATGTGCTGCAACCGTTGCTGATGGGCCGCGCGGTGCGCATCCACCCGCTGGCCGTGGTGCTGGCCATCGCGGCGGGCGTGGTGCTGGCCGGGCTGGCGGGCGGCCTGCTGGCGGTCCCGTTCGTAGCGGTGCTCAATACCGCCATCCGCTCGCTGCTCGCCGATTCGCCGCAGGAGCTCTATCAGGAGCTGCACAGCGGCGACCCGGACAAACCGATGTTCAGCGCCGAACCCGACCGGCCCGACCCCGACCGGTACAAGATCCCGCTGCCGGCGGCCGCCGACGAGCGCCCGGCGATCCCCGCTCCGAAGCCCGCGGGCGGAACGGCGACACCGGGGACCGAGGGTGACACCGGGGCCTGAACCCGATCCCGCCTGGGGGGCGACCGCGCCGCTGTGGCGGGCGGTGCAGGCGTTCCGGCTGGTCACCCTGCTGTACGCGGTCGGCCAGCAGATCGCCTCGGTGCCGCACTACACCAATCAGCGGCTGAGCTGGGCGCTGATCGCCGTCATGGCGGTGTGGTCGGGCATTTCCGCGATCCTGTTGTCGCAGTGGCGGATCCGCCACGAGCCGCGGGTGCGCACCGGTGTGGTGATCGGCGACCACGTGGTGGTGATCGCCCTCATCTTCGCCACCCGGCTGGTCGCGCCGTACGACTGGTACCACGGCCACCAGACCCTGCCCACCACGCTGTGGGCCGCCAATGCCGTGGTCTCCGCGGCGATCCTGTGGGGACCGTTCGGCGGCATCTGCTCGGGGCTGCTGGTCTCCGCCGCCGTCATCACCGCCCGCGCCCAATGGGATGTCGATGTCTGGCGCGACGCCACGCTGCCGGTGCTGATCTCGGTGGGCCTGGCCCTGGGCCTGGCCTCCAACACCGCCCGCCGCGCCCACGCGCAGCTCCAGCGGGCCATCCGGCTCACCGCCGCCGCCCAGGAACGCGAACGGCTGGCCCGCCAGGTGCACGACGGCGTCCTCCAGGTGCTCAGCTACATCAAGCGGCGCGGGAACGAGATCGGCGGGCCGACAGCGGAACTGGCGCAGCGGGCGGGGGAGCAGGAGGTCGCGCTGCGGGTGCTCATCTCCGAACAGGGCGAACCCGCCGACGTCAGCGGGGTGGACGAGGACCTGCGGCCGCTGCTCACCGCGCAGACCACGCCGTCCGTCTTCGTCTCCACGCCCGGCGATCCGGTGCTGCTCGGGCACTGGGCGGCCCGCGAGGTCGCCGCGGCCGTCGCCGCCGCCTTGGCGAATGTGGTCCAGCACGCCGGACCGGGCGCGAAAGCCTATGTGCTGCTGGAGGATATGGGTGACGAGATCGTCGTGAGCGTGCGCGACGACGGTCCGGGTATTCCGCCCGGGCGGCTCGCGGAGGCCGAAGGGCAAGGGCGCATGGGTGTTTCGCGCTCCATCATCGGCCGGGTCGCCGCGCTCGGCGGCACCGCGCAGCTGCTGTTCGAGGCGGTACCCGAGGACGGCGACGAGGGGGCGGGCGCGGAATGGGAGTTCCGGATTCCCGTCGAACGGCCACAATGAGAGCGGAGGCGGACATGAGCGAAGTGGCGGACCGGATCACCGTGATGGTGGTCGACGACCACCCGATCTGGCGCGACGGCGTCGCCCGCGACCTGGCCGAGGCCGGGTTCGACGTGGTCGCCACCGCCGACGGCGTGCGCTCGGCCGGAGCCCGCGCCGCCGCCGTCCGCCCGGCCGTCGTGCTGATGGACATGCAGCTCCCCGACGGCAACGGCGCCGACGCCACCGCCGAGGTGCTGCGGGTCTCCCCGCGCACCCGGGTGCTGGTGCTGTCCGCGTCGGCCGAACGCGACGACGTGCTCGACGCCATCAAGGCCGGGGCCACCGGCTACCTGGTCAAGAGCGCCTCGGCCACCGAACTCCTCGACGCGGTGCACGCCACCGCCGCCGGCCAGGCGGTATTCACCCCCGGCCTCGCCGGACTGGTCCTCGGCGAATTCCGCCGCATCGCCAGCACCCCCGCCGACCGCGACGAACCCCACCGGCCCGCGCTCACCGACCGCGAGACCGAAGTGCTGCGGATGGTGGCGAAAGGCTTGTCCGCCAGGCAGATCGCCACCCGGCTGGGGCTGAGCCACCGCACCGTCGAGAACCACGTGCAGTCCACGCTGCGCAAACTCCAGCTCGGCAATCGCGTCGAACTGACCCGGTACGCCATCGAACAGGGCCTCGAGTAGGGGAGCGGTTCAGGGATTGCCCTGATGCGGTGACCGGTCCGGGCTCGCTAGCCTCGAAGACATGGGAGGTCCTGAAGCGGTTTCCGCGCTCGAGACCGGCACCGTGATCGGCGACCGGGATCTACGGGTATCTGATGTAGAACGCGAACATGTCGGCCGGCTGCTGCAGCGAGCGGTCGGGCTGGGCATGCTGTCGCTGGGGGAATTCACCGAGCGCATGGACACCGCGCTCGCGGCCAAGACCCGCGGCGAACTCAACGCGGTGCTGATCGATCTGCCGGGGGTCCGGCTGGTCGGGCAGCCCGCCCCCGCCGCGCCGCATTACGTGGCGCCGCAGCCCCGATTCGTGAGCGGGCCGCCGCGTCTGCCGCAACCCATGCCCGGCAATGTGATTCGCGCGCGCATGTCGAGCGTGCATCGCAGGGGCGTCTGGCACGTGCCGCCCAGCCTCGTGCTGAACAGCATGATGGGCAGCGTGCACCTGGACTTCACCCAGGCCGTCATGTCCACCCAGGTGGTGGAGATCCACGTGAACGACACCTGCAGCTCGCTGGAACTCATCCTGCCCGCCGAGGCGACCGTGGATCTCAATGCCATCGACCTGATCGGGTCCAGCGCCAACACCAAGGTGCGCAGCGGGCCGCCGATGGGTCCGTTGCACATCATCGTGCGCGGGAGCCTGCGATTCAGCTCCGTCACCGCCAAGCACCCGTTCGGGACCAACTGGAAGCGCTTCCTCAACGGGGCGTGAACCGGTCGGCGGGAGCCGGAGCCGGACGGTAGGGTCACGCCCATGGTGGAAGGCGTCCCGGCCCCCGAGGCAGTGCATCGAACCGGCCGCGGCGAACCGCTGCTGCTGTTGCACGGCGTCCTGCTCACCTGGCAGTCCTGGGGCGGCGTGCTCGACGACCTGGCCGCGAGCCACACCGTGCTCGCCCCCACCCTGCCCGGGCACTGGGGCGGACCCGAGGCGGCGCGTCCCGCCACCGTGACCGCCCTGGTCGACCACTGCGAACGGCTGCTCGACGAATCCGGTTGGGACACCGTCCATATCGCGGGCAACTCGCTGGGCGGCTGGATCGCCCTGGAACTCGCCGCCCGCGGCCGGGCCCGCTCCTGCACCGCCATCGCGCCCGCCGGACTGTGGCGCACCCCGGCCGCCGCGGATTCGCTGCTGCGCCGGTTCCGTGCCTTCGGGCCGCTCATCGGGCTGGGCCCCGGCCAGCAGCCGACCATGCCGTCCCTGCTGCGCAGCCTGCTGTTGCCGCTGCTCGCCTACCGGCCCGCCGCCGTGCCGAACCCGCTCGCCAAGGCCATGACCGCGGCCATCACCGAATGCGCCATCGTCGACGACCTCGCGACCGACCCCGAGCTGCCGGTGGGCTTCACCGGCCTCGCCGAGCTCGACGTCCCCACCACGATCCTGCTGCCCGAACACGACCGGGTGCTGCCGCCGCACGTCTACGCGCCCCTCACCCCCACCGCGGCCGTGCAGATCCGGCCGCTGCCGGACCTGGGCCACGTCCCCATGCTGGAAGCGCCCGACCTGATCACCGCCGAGATCACCGCGACCATCGCGCGCGCGGCCGCCCACTCCGCTTGACCGCTCGACTGCGACTCGCGTAGTAATCGCCCGGCACCCGGGTGTTTCTACTCATGTGGCAGAACCTCCAGGTCGGGAGCATTGCGGGCATGAATCCCGCCATCGATCCCCGCCTGATCGCGCGGCTGTCGACCGAATTCACCTCGCTCGGCGAGCACCTGAACATCCTCGGCCGCGACCTCGACACCCTGCACACGCAGGTTCTCGCCGAAACCATGCGCACCGCGGCACAGACCGCGACCGGTACGGGCGTTGCCGGAGCGGGCAGTTCTGAGGCCCCTTCGACCGTCTCGGTCACGGAACGGCGGACGGACCAGGGCGTTCCGGGCACACTCGATGAAGTTGCCGCTGCTGAGCAGGGCGGACTGCCGGTTCAGGGGACGGTTCCGACGGGGCAGGAGGTTCTGGCCTGGAGTGCGCCGGGGTCCGGCCCGGCCGGGGCCGCGCCCATATGGGGGCAGTCACCCGTGGGCGTGCCGGGATGGCCTGCGCAGCAGGGGGTTCCGACCCCGGGAGCGCCCGGCGCTGGTCCGGCGGCCGGGTGGGGGCAGCCGCCCTCGTCAGGTATCGGAATGCCCGGGGTGCCGGGTGCGCCGATCCCACCCGCCTCCGGTTGGATCCCGCCGTCGGGTCCGATGGGAATGCCTGGGGCGCAGCCTGTCCCAGGTCCGGTAGGCGCGGCTGGGCCGGGCTGGGCCGGTCCGGGTGCGCAGCCGCTGTCGCCGATGCCCGGGTTACCGCAGCAGCGGCGCGTGGTGGCCGGGCGGCCGGTGCGGGAGCCGTGGTGGCAGCGGGAAGGTGTGATCAGCCGGGTGCTGGCCGTGGCCGGGGTGGCGGTCACGTTGATCGGCGTGGTCATGCTGCTGGTGCTGGCGGCGCAGGCCGGGTTCTTCGGGCCGGTGCCGAGAGTTGTTGCCGGTGGACTGTTCTCGGCCGCTCTGGTGGGGGTCGGGGCGCGAGTGTTCGCCGAGCCGGGGGGCCGGGTCGGGGGAATCGCATTGGCGGCCACCGGTATCGCCGGGGGATATCTGGATGTCGTCGCCATGACCACGATGTACCGGTGGCTGGATCCCATTGTCGGGTACGTGGTGGCATTCGGGATCGCGGCCGGGGGCATGGCGCTCGCCATGCGGTGGAACTCCCAGGGTCTGGCCGTGCTGGTCACCGCCGGGGCGGCGGTGCTCGCGCCGTTCGTGTCGACCGAGTTGATGCTTCTCGTCGGCTTCCTGATCGTGTTGCAGATCGCCGCCCTGCCGGTGCAGTTGGTGCGGGATTGGCCGTGGCTGCACGTGATTCGGACGATTCCGGCGGTGCTGGTGACCCTGCTCGCGGTGGTCGGCACGGCCCTCGATGCGGGCGCGGGCCCGGACCGGTATCAGGCGCTGGCCGCCGCGATCGTCATCGCGGTGACCGGGCTGGCCGGTGCGGTGCTCGCCGGGCGGCTGCGGGCGGGTGACGTGACCGCGAGCCTGAGCTTCGGGGCGGCGACCGTACCCATGCTGGCCGCGCCCGTGCTGTTCTCCGGGCGTACCGGGCCGACGGTGGTGGCCGGTGCGGTCGCGGCGGTGCTGCTGCTGGTCGCGGCGGTGCCGTGGGTGCCGAAACTCGGTGCTGCCGCGCGTATTCCGGGGCACCTGGCGGCGGTGTCCGCGCTGGCCGGCGCGGTCGCGCTGCTCGAGGCGTGTGTCGGCGTGACCGAGGTGCGGACGCTGCCGACGGCGCTGTTCGTGGTCGCCATGGGCTTCCTGGCGGTGGCCGGACAGCAGCGGTCGCGGTTCGCGGCGGCGCTCGGCGCGGCCTACGGCGGGCTGGGGGCGCTCGTGTTCCTGTTCCGCGCCGACCCGGCCACGCTGGCGGGGCAGGCGGAAGCCGAAGCGCACCTGGGTATTTCGACCGCGCTGTCGGCGGTGTTCCTGCTCGCGGTGCTGGCGGTCGCGGCCTGGACCGCGCGTCGTCTGGGTCTGCTCGACCGGGAGTCCGACGCCACCGTCCTGTCGGTGTTCGCCGGGATCGGCGGGCTGTACGCGGTGACCGCCCTGACCGTCTCGCTCGGCGTCGCCACCGGCAGCCGCGACGGGTTCCTCGCCGGACACGGCATCGCCACGGTGATCTGGATGGCCGCGGCCACCGCAGCCCTGCTGTTCGGTCTGCGCCGTCTCTCGCGCAGGTCGCCGCAGGCGAAGGTGGCGCTGGTGGCGGGCCTGCTGCTCACCGGCGCGGCCCTGGCCAAGCTGTTCCTGTTCGACCTGGCGACCCTGGCGGGCCTGCTGCGCGCGGCGGCGTTCCTGGTGGTGGGTGTGCTGCTGCTGATGGTCGGCACCCGCTACGCGCGGGCCTTCGCCGATCTGAACGCACGCACCTAGAGCGGTGGAAAACGAAGGCCCGGCCGAGGATTCGGCCGGGCCTCCCGCGTCGTATCGCGTCAGTCGTTGTTCTGGCGACGCAGCAGTTCGTTGACGCTCACCTGCTGCCCCTCACCACCGCGGTGCTTGGCGTCGTCCTCCTCCGGCTTGCCGGGACGACGACGGGAGGTGCGCAGATCCGACATCCACTGCTCGATGCTGCTGCGCCCGCCGCCGTCCTCGGGCTGCTCACCGGCCGCGTGATGCGCCGGATGATGTTCCGCGGGAGCGGCTTCCGGCGCGGGCTGCTCGCCCTCCGGCTGCGGCTGGTACAGCTGGGCCCGGGTGGCCGGATGCGGCGCGATCTTCGGCACGGGCGGCGGCAGCACCCGCTCCGACCCGACCGTGGACGCGGGTGGTGTCGCCTCGGGCTGCGGCACCGGGGTGACCGGCGGTGCGGGCTGCGAGATCGACGGCACCGAACTGGCCGGCGTGACCGGGGCGGGCGGGGGCGTGACACTCACGTCCTGGCCGTACGCCTGGCTCTCGGTGGGCGCGGCGGGCTGTTCGGGCTTGCGCTGCGGCAGACCGGGGGCGGAACCGCGTGCGGGCGAGGCGAAGTCGCCGATCGGGGTCACCGGACCGCGGGGCGCGGCGGACTCGGCGGGTCCGGCCGGGGCGACCGGCGGGACGGAACCGAGTTCGGTGGTCGGCGCTTCCGCGGCGGCCGCACTGATCACCCGGCGTGGGGCCAGCGGCGGAACCGACTCCGCGGGCGCGCCATAGCTCTCCGACGCGGTCCCGAAGGTCTCCACCGGCGGGCTGAAGGTCGCCTCGGTGCTGGGTTCGGTGATTCCGGTGGGCTTGGCGAAGGCTGGGGGCGCGGTGGTCGACGGCGTGACGCCGAAGCCGGGACGCGTGGTGGCGGACGGGAATCCGGTCCGGGGGCGCTCCGGTTCCGGCGCGGGCGCGGCGTTCTCCACCTGCTGCGCGGTGTTCTCCGGCGGCTGCGGCGTGTTGTCGGCGGGCGGCGTGGACTCGGCCGGCGTCACCGTGTCGATGCGCTGGGTCGGGGCCTCGCTGTCCACGTCGACGGTGCGGCGCGGGCGCGGCTTGCGCGGGCGCGCGGGCGTGGAACCGTCGGAGACGATCGGGATCTGCATGGTGACCGGGTCGGTGATCGGGGTGGTCTTGACCAGGTCCACCACCTCGCCGCCGCCGGGCCGCTCATCGTCGAGGATGGGCTCGCCCAGGCCGATCTTCTGCTGAACCTTCTTCATCCACTTGGGCGCCCACCAGCAGTCGTCGCCGAGCAGTTTCATGGTGGCCGGGACCAGCAGCATGCGCAGCACGGTCGCGTCGATGAACAGCGCCGACACCATGCCGTAGGCGATGTACTGCATCATCACCAGGTCGGAGAACGCGAACGCGCCCGTGACGACCAGCAGGATGAGCGCGGCCGCGGTGATGATGCGGCCGGTCTGCGCGGTGCCCGCGCGCACCGCCTCGGTGGTGCTCGCGCCTTGCGTGCGCGACTCCACCATGCGGGAGAGCAGGAACACCTCGTAGTCGATGGACAGGCCGTAGACCACGGAGATGATCAGCACCAGCACCGGCGACATGATCGGCTGCGGCGTGAAGTTCAACAGACCCGCGCCGTGACCGTCGATGAAGATCCAGGTCAGGATGCCGAGCGTGGACCCCAGGCCGAGCGCGCTCATCAGCGCCGCCTTGATGGGCAGCACCAGCGAGCCGAAGGTGAGGAACATCAGGATGGTGGTCACCAGCACCACCAGCGCGATCATCAATGGCATGCGGTCCAGCAGCGCGCTGATCGAATCCTGTTCGATGGCGGGCTGGCCGGTGACCATCATGTCGACGCCCTCGGGCACCTCCATGGCGCGCAGCACCTCGATGGCGGCGGCCTTGTCCGCGCCCTTCTCCAGGCGGCCTTCCGAGACCCACACGTTGGAGCCGTTCGGCGGCTTCGACGGGATCTGGAACTTGCCGTTGGACAGCAGGCCGGGCGTATCCGCGTTGGCCGCGCTGATGAGCGGTCCGACACTGCGCGAGTCGTCGGTGATGATGACCAGCTGCAGCGGATCGGACTTGCGCATCGGGAACACTTCGTCGAAGTGCTGCTGCGCCAGACGGGTCGAATTGTCCGGCGGGAGATAGGTTTCCGAGATGCCGCCGAACTGCAGGTTCTTCACCGGGATGATGAGCAGCAGCAGGCCGATGGTGATCGGGATGGCCACCTTCAGCGGGTGCTTCATGACCCACGCGGTCATCCGGCCCCAGAAGCCGTTCTCGATCTGCTCGGTGGTCTTCTCCTTGCGGAAACGCTTGAGGCCCAGGGCATCCACGCGCGGCCCGAGAATGGACAACAGCGCCGGCAGGACGGTGATCGCGGAGATCGCGGCCAGTGCGACGGTCGCGATGGTGCCGTAGGCCACGGACTTCAGGAAGCCCTGCGGGAACAGCAGCATGCCGGCGCTGGCGGCGATGATCATGGTCGCCGAGAAGATGACCGTGCGGCCGGCGGTCTGCACCGTGCGCCGCACCGCCGATTTGGTGTCGTAGCCGTCGGCCACTTCCTCCCGGAAGCGGCTGACTATGAACAGGCCGTAGTCGATGGCCAGGCCCAGGCCGATCATCGAAACCACCGGGGAGACGAACGAATTCACCTCGGTGAACTTCGTGATCCCCATGACGATGCCGTTCGCGCCGAGCACGGTGAGGCCACCGATGATCAGCGGCAGTGCGGCCGCGACGACGCCGCCGAAGATGAAGAACAGCAGGACGGCGACCACCGGAATCGCGATGATCTCCATGCGCTTCTGGTCCTGCGCCATGGTGTCGTTCAGGGTGCCCGCGATCGGCTGCATACCGCCGACCTCGACCGTCACGCCCGGAACGTCGAAGGCGTTCTTGACATTCCGGTAGTTGCGCATGATCTCGGTGTCGTTGTCGCCCTTGATGGCGACGGTCGCGAAGGCATGCTTGCGATCCGGGCTCGCGGCCTGCGCCAGCTGCTGACCGGTCTCGGTCCGCCACGGAGACGCGTTGACCTGCGTGATCTCCGGATGCTGCTTGGGCAGGTTGTTCAGGGACTCGATGACCTTCTGATTCCAGGCCGGGTCATCGATGGTCCCGCCGTCGGGCGCGGTGTACAGCAGCACCACATCGCTGTTGTGGTCGCGGTTGTAAACCTTGTCCTTGAGCTGCGCGGCCGCGGTCGACTCCGAGGTCGGGTCGTCCCATCCGCTGGAGCTGAGATGGTCCTCCAGCCCGAACCCGAACGCTCCCAATGAGAGCAGTGCGGCGACGACCACACCCAGGACGGTGTAGCGCAGCTTGTAGACCAGGTCGCCCCAGCGGGTGAACACTAAGCGACTCCTTGAGCGGGGCGGGAGGTGAGCAGGGCCGACAGCGGCCGGAACGGCTGCAGCCACGCACCCTCGTCGGGCAGCGAGTCGAGGCTGACCCTGGGCAGCGGTTCACGGAACACGCCCGGGATGTCCTCGAGGTCGATGAATTCGAGAATATCCGACGTGACGGCCCAACTCGCGTGCTCGCGGAAACCCAACACCTGAACAGGCACGCCGGAAGCGGCGATCTCCTCGAGGGGCGCGCGGAACGCCTGCCCGTCGGCGGAGGCCACCATGATCCCCGCCAGTCCGGCGCCGCGGCGGCGTAGCTCGATGTGGCCGAGCATGTCGCTGTCCACGTCGGAGTCTTCGTCGATCTTGGGTTTGGCGAAGACGGCGTAGCCGACATTGCGCAGCGCCTCGACCCAGGGCCGCACCACATCGGCGGTGCCGGGGGCGATATTGGTGAAGACGGTGGCCTCGGGCTCCACCCGGGTGGTGCTGCCCACCGACAGTTCGGCGGTGCGGGCCAGCAGCCAGCGGCCCAGCGCGTCGAAGCGCGGGCGGTAGGCGGCGGTGGGGCGGCCGCCGAGGATGGCGCCCAGGCCCATATCGAGATTCGGTGCATCCCAGACCAACAGCACGCGGCGTACGTCGGTGGCGGTGCCGCCAATGGCTACGGCTGCGTTGCCGTGGAGCCCGGTGGTGCCCTGTAGTCCGGTCGAGTCGCCGCCGTGCATTATTCCGGCAACTTCCGCGACCTCCGGGGTCATCTCACTGACGCTCATGATTCGATCTTCCCCCAGATGAACTCGGTGATGGCGCTACCCGCGCGGAGTCCTTTGTTTTCGAACTTGGTAATCGGACGTTCGAAACCAATCGGTGCCTTGTTTCGATACGCGTCAGGGTCCCCACCGGTGGGCTCGTTCATGCCGATGAGCTGGGGTTCCGCATTGCCGTGCAGGCCGATCCACTCCGCGTAGTCCGCGTGGTCGGTCGCGACGTGCAACACGCCGCCCGGAATCAGCCGACTTGCGATGAGTGCGAAGGTTTCCGGCTGCAACAGCCGCCGCTTGTGATGGCGGGCCTTAGGCCACGGGTCCGGAAAGAACACGCGCACGCCCGTCAGCGATTCGGGAGCAATCATATTTTCCAGGACATCCACGGCATCGCCGCGCAGCAGTCGGAGATTGTCGATCCCCTCCCGCTCCACCCGCTGCACCAGCTGCGCCAGACCCGGCTTGTAGACCTCGATGCCGATCAGGTTGAACTCCGGCTCGGCCTGCGCCATGGCCGCGGTGGCCGTGCCGGTGCCGCAGCCGATCTCGATGATCAGCGGGGCCGAACGGCCGAACCAGGCGTCGGCGTCCAGCTTTTCGTCGGACACGTCCTTGCCGATCACCGGCCACACCCGATCCCAGGCATCCTGGCGGGTGGGCGACACCGCGCCGCGGCGGGCGCGGAAGCTGGTGACCCGGGGATAGAGCCGGTTGCCGCCGACGGGGCGCTCGCGGCCGGCGGTCTGCTCCGACTCGGCGGCGGGGTTCTCCGAGTGACCGGGGTCACCGGCGGGGTCGGCGGACCGCGGCCCGGGAGCTGGCTCGGCAGAGGGGTTCGCGGCGTCGTTCACGGCGTCCATTGTCCAGTATTCGATCCTTGGCGCAGCAATCGACCACGGGTTCCGACGGCCAAGATCAATCCGGCTGCCAGGCCGGACGCCACACCGGACACGCCGACGCGACCACGCGCGATGACGACCGCACGGTGACTCACCTTGCGGTAGTTGCCATTTCCACCACCTGTCGCGGGGTGCTCCCGAGCCCGCGTCCCCGACCGCGCGGTCTTGATTGTGAGTTCCGTGAGAGTTTTCCGCCCCCACCTCCGCATCCGCCCGCTACGCTGCCCGCGTGCCGCCCCGGCGAACGCCGCGCATCCAGGTCACCGGCCGCGCCCGCGCCGGGAAGACCACGCTCTGCCGCGCCTTGTCCCTGCTCACCGCCGAGGAAACCGGCCCGCTCGACCGCCCCGGCCGCCCGAACCCCACCCTCGACGCCGACCTTCTCCTCTATGTCCTGCCCGGTCTGGCCGACGCCGCCGACCGGCGCATCCTCGCCACCCTCCCGACGGACCGGACCCTCATCGCGCTGAACAAGGCCGACGCCATCGGTGTCCGCTGGTCCGACGCCGCCACCACCGCGGAGGCGCTCACCGCCGACCTCGGTCGTCCGGTCTTCCCCGTGGTCGCGGCATTGGCCGCGCGCACCCGGGCGGGCACGCTCGACGACGCCGACCTGACCGCCCTGCGCCGCCACCGCGACCGCCCGGACCCGCCCTTGGCCCTCTCCCACGACCTCTTCCTCACCCCGGGCCTCGCCCCCGACTTCGAAGCCCGGCGTGCCCTCCTCGACCGCTGGGAGCTCTTCGGCGTCTCCTGCGCCCTGACCGCCTTGCGTCACGATCCCGGGCTCCCCGCCCAGCGACTGCTCCAGATCCTGCACTGCGCCAGCGGAATCGACCGCCTCCACCGCGAAATCCACCGCCGCTACGAAGCCGTCGCCGCGGGCATCCACGACTGATCCGCCGGCCACCGAGCCGAACCCACCGCCGGAAACGAATCAGCGGTGGTGATGCCCGCACACCGCTCCGCCGACCCCTCGCTTCCTGAGCGGAAGCCGGCGCCCGCGCGTCCCGATTCCGTCGCGCCGGAGCCGGAATCCATTGCGGCGCGAGCCGACATCCAGCTCACGGGTGCGGACCAGTCGGCAGCCGCGGTCGGCAGCCTCGCATTGCCGCCACCGGTTCGCGTTTCCACGAACCCGGATCAGGGGGCGGCCACGACTCGGACCGCTCCACGGGCGGACCCCGCTCCCGGTGGCCGGCTCGACCTGCCTCCGCTGGACCGGACGGCCCCCGCCGACCAGCCGGGCTCCGAAACTTCCTGCTCGCCGTCCGGTCCGGATCCCGCGGACACCCGCGAGCGGGTGGACGACTCGGCCGAGGCGAGCGGGTCGGTGGCGGCCCCGCCGACCGCGGCCGCGGCAGCGGTGTTGCCGGAGGCCGTGGAAGCCGTTGTCATGCGGTGGAATCCGCACGGGCTGGCCTTGCTGCGCGGGATGGCGACGCCGCAGCCGCGGGAGTCCGAAGTGGTCGCGCTCATCGGCGGTGACGAATCACACGCGGCGGCATTGCGGGTGGAACTGGCCCGGTATCGGCCGCGCGTCGACCTCACCGTTGTCGGCGCGGCGGGCGATGGCGGCCGCGGGCCGGAGGCCGGACCGCACCCGGTGGCGCTGGTCGTGCTCGATGCCGGTGCCCTGATCGGTGCGGAGCTGATCGGGAGAGTGCGAGGGTTGCGGGCCGACGGGACGCGGATCGTGTTCGCGCTCGACGGTATTCACGCGCATCGGGAGTGGCGGGAGGTGCGGAAGCTGGATGTGGAGCTGCTGGCCGAGGCGGGCGGCGGCGGGGAGGAGATCGTGCCGGTGTCGGCGCGGATGGCGGCGGTGGGGCGCGCGGCGGGGGACGCGGCGCTGGTGGATCGGTCGGGGGTGGGGTTGTTGCACGCGCGGTTGGTGGCGGCGGCCGGGGCGGGCGCGGTCGGGGATCAGGTGGCGATCGTGCGCGAGCGGGTGCTGGAAGAGACGCGGCGCCGGATTCGGGGGCAGTTGGGGAAGGTGCGGGACGGTGGGGACGTGGCGGGGTTGCGGGAGGAGAGGGCGCGGTTGCTGGCGGTGGGGGACGGGGGTCGCGGGGCGGCGATGAGCGTGGTGCGGAATCGGGCGCAGTTGGCTCGGGTGGAGCTGTTGCACGAGGTCGGGGCGCGGATTCGGGGGCTGCACGGCGAGTTGCGCGATGAGATCGACGGGTTGGCGCGGAATGCGCTCGCAGAATTTCCGCGGCGCGTCGGCGAATGTGTGGAAAAACTCACACAGGAGATGGATCGGTCGATTCGGTCCCGGATCGGCGAATTGTGCCGTCAGGTCGAGGAATCCGTCGCGGAGGAATGGCATATATCTTTTCCCGCCCCTGCGGACCGGGTGTCGCGCGCCGCGCCGACGCCGGGACCGCGGCTGCGGGGCGTGGAAGACCACCTGGTGCTGGTGCTGGGGGCCTCGGCGGGGTTCGGGCTGGGGCGGCTGCTGGTGACGCCGCTGGCCCTGTTGCAGGCCTTCGACTACGCGATCATGCCGATCAGTCTGGTCCTGGGTGCCGCGGGCGCGGGCTGGGTGGTGCGCGCCCGCCGACGCCTCGCCGAGGGCGCTCACCTGCGGCAATGGGTCGCCGACGCACTGGTCGACGCCCGCGCGGGACTGGAACAGCGGGTCGCCACCGCCCTGGTGGACGCCGAGGAACGGCTCACCGACGAGGTGCTCGGCAGCGCCGCCGCCCGCATGGTCGAAACCGATTTGCGGGTTGGTGAATTGGAGGCGCAATTGCGGCACGCGGCGCAGCGGCGACCCGCGCTCGTGCAGGCATGCGAACGTGACCTGGTCGCACTCGAATTCGTATAGCGGCTGGTCGGAGGTTTCGACCCGGTACCGACTGGACAACCCGATTCCGTACAGCGCGATATATGGCGTTAACCTCTATGGCAGGAACCAGGGCATCCGCCGAGTTCCTGTACGTGCGTCCAGCCGGTATGGGCACGCGTGCGGGACCGACGGGAGCCTTGCCGCAATTGGTGGCACTCGGTGTCGCGAGCCGCGCTCCTCGGCTCGATGTTCATCGGGGCCGCCCATCTCAGGAGAGTTTTCATGACCTCAGCGACCATTCCTGGTCTTCACGATGGCACCGCGCCCACCGAGCACAAGGAACTGCTTGCCTGGGTACAGGAGGTCGCAGAACTCACCCAGCCCGACCGCGTGGTCTGGTCGGATGGGTCCGAAGAGGAAGCGGCCCGTCTCTCCGAGCAGCTGGTCGCCGCCGGCACCTTCAAGAAGCTGAACGAGTCGAAGAAGCCCAACTCGTACCTGGCGCTCTCCGACCCCTCCGATGTGGCCCGCGTCGAATCGCGCACCTACATCTGCTCCAAGAACGAGGCCGACGCCGGTCCGACCAACAACTGGGTCGACCCGGCCGAGATGCGCGCCACCATGACCGAGCTGTACCGCGGCTCCATGAAGGGCCGCACCATGTATGTGGTGCCCTTCTGCATGGGCCCGCTCGGCGCCGAGGACCCCAAGCTGGGCGTCGAGATCACCGACTCCGAGTACGTCGTGGTCTCCATGCGCGTGATGACCCGCGCCGGCCAGGCCGCCCTCGAGAAGCTGGGCACCGACCGCCCCTTCGTGAAGGCCCTGCACTCCGTCGGCGCGCCGCTCGCCGAGGGCCAGGCCGACGTGCCGTGGCCGTGCAACGACACCAAGTACATCACCCACTTCCCCGAGGACCGCGAGATCTGGTCCTACGGTTCGGGTTACGGCGGCAACGCGCTGCTGGGCAAGAAGTGCTACTCGCTGCGCATCGCCTCGGCCATGGCGCACGACGAGGGCTGGCTGGCCGAGCACATGCTGATCCTCAAGCTGATCTCGCCCGAGAACAAGGCCTACTACATCGCCGCGGCGTTCCCGTCGGCCTGTGGCAAGACCAACCTCGCCATGATCCAGCCGACCATCCCGGGCTGGCGCGCCGAGACCCTCGGTGACGACATCGCGTGGATGCGCTTCGGCGCGGACGGCCGACTATATGCCGTCAACCCGGAGTTCGGCTTCTTCGGTGTCGCCCCCGGCACCAACCGCAGCTCGAACCCGAACGCCATGGCCACCATGGAGGCCGGCAACACCGTCTACACCAACGTCGCCCTCACCGACGACAACGACGTGTGGTGGGAGGGCCTCGAGGGCACTCCGGACCACCTCGTCGACTGGAAGGGCAACGACTGGTACGAGCGCGAGTCGGAAACCCTCGCCGCGCACCCGAACTCGCGCTACTGCACCCCGATGTCGCAGTGCCCGACCCTGGCCCCCGAGTGGGACGACCCGCAGGGCGTGCCGATCTCGGCCATCCTGTTCGGCGGTCGCCGCAAGACCACCATCCCGCTGGTGACCGAGTCCTTCGACTGGCAGCACGGCGTGTTCATGGGCTCGACCGTGGGCTCCGAGCAGACCGCCGCCGCCGAGGGCAAGGTCGGCACCGTCCGCCGCGACCCGATGGCCATGCTGCCGTTCATGGGCTACCACGTGGGTGACTACCTGAACCACTGGATCACCCTCGGCAAGAACGCCGACGCCCAGGCGCTGCCGAAGATCTTCTACGTCAACTGGTTCCGCCGTGGCGACGACGGCCGCTTCCTGTGGCCCGGATTCGGTGAGAACTCCCGTGTGCTGGAGTGGATCGTCGGCCGCATCGAGGGCCGCTCCGAGGCCATCGCCACCCCGATCGGCAATGTGCCGGTCGCGGCGAACCTCGACCTCGAGGGCCTCGACGTGACCGCCGCCGACGTCGACGAGGCCCTCGCGGTCAACGTCGAGGAGTGGCGGAACGAGCTGCCCTCGATCGAGGAGTGGTTCCAGTTCATCGGTGACAAGCTGCCTTCGGGCCTGCGCGACGAGTTCGAGGCGCTCAAGCAGCGCTTGGCGTGACAGCCGGTCGTGGGGGCTCCGCCCCCCACACCCACACCATGGGGCGGGGATCTCACCTCCCACGCCCCCGATAAGCGAAAACGGCTCGCCCGCACGGATTGTGCGGGCGAGCCGTTTCTTGTTCGGCTGGTTACGCGCCGTACCCCATGGGCAGGAGCAGGGACTTGGTCTCGCAATAGGCGTCGAGGCCCTCGGGGCCGTTCTCGCGGCCGATGCCGGAGGTCTTGTAGCCGCCGAAGGGCGCGCACGCGTCGAAGGCGTACCAGTTGATGGCGTAGGTGCCGGTGCGGACCTTCGCGGCGACGGTCGCGCCGTGCTCGACGTCGGCGGTCCACACCGAACCGGCGAGGCCGTAGTCGCTGTCGTTGGCGATCGCGATGGCCTCCTCCTCGGTGTCGTACGGGAGGACCGACAGGACCGGGCCGAAGATCTCTTCACGGGCGATGGTCATGGCGTTGTCCACGTCGGCGAAGACGGTGGGCTGGACGTACCAGCCGGGCAGGTCGTCGGGGCGGCCGCCGCCGCGGATCAGGCGCGCGCCCTCGTCCTTGCCCTTGGCGATGTAGCCCTCGACGCGTTCGCGCTGCGCCTTCGAGATGAGCGGGCCGAGCTGGGCGGCCGGATCGTCGGGCAGGCCCATCGGGAACAGGTCCACCGATGCGGTGAGGGCCTCGAGGATCTCGTCGTAGCGGCCGCGGGGGGCGAGGATGCGGGTCTGGGCCACGCAGGCCTGGCCGCTGTTCATCAGGCCGGAGAAGGCCAGCTTCGGCATGTCCTCGATGTTCATGTCGGGCAGCAGGATGGCGGCCGACTTGCCGCCGAGTTCCAGCGAACACCGCTTGAGCTGGCTGCCCGCGATGCTCGCGATCTTGCGGCCGACGGCGGAGCTGCCGGTGAAGGTCACCTTGTCGACGCCGGGGTGCGAGACCAGGTACTCGGAGGCGTCGGCCTCGGCGGGCAGCACCGAGAGCACGCCTTCGGGCAGTCCGGCCTCGGCGAAGATGTCGGCCAGCAGGTTGGCGGCCAGCGGGGTCAGCGGCGCGGGCTTGAGGACCACGCTGCACCCGGCGAGCAGGGCGGGGGCGAGCTTGTTGATGGCCAGGAAGATGGGCACGTTCCAGGCGATGACGGCGGCGACCACGCCGACCGGTTCGCGCGAGACGCGGGTGGTGCCGAACAGGCCGGTGCGGGTCTCGGTCCAGGGGAAGGACTTCCCGAGGCCGGCGTAGTAGTCGAGGGTGGCGCGGCCGGAGACGTAGTTGAGGGTGCTGGCGGCCATCGGCGGCGCACCGGTCTCGGCGGAGAGCGCGTTGGCGATGTCCCCGGACTTCTGGTCCAGCAGCGCGACGGCGCGGGAGAGCAGGGCGGCGCGTTCCTCCGGCGGGGTGGCGGGCCAGGGTCCGCTGTCGAAGGCCCGGCGGGCGGCGGCGACCGCGGCGTCCACGTCGGCGCGGGTGACGACAGGCACGCTGCCGACGGTTTCCAAGGTTGCGGGCGAGACGACGGGCAGGGTGTCGGGGCCGGCCGGCGCGGTCCAGCGGCCACCGATGAACAGACTCTGGTACTCCATGAGAACACGTTACAGTTTTGCGCCCTGACTTGTCCGCGTCCCGGTGGGCAATCGTCCCGCTGGCCGGGATTTTCTTTGAAATTGGACCCCTCAGTTTCTAAGCACCCTTGTTACCGGCGAGGCAATACGCGGTTTGAAATCTCGGTTGCCCGGCGGTGGCCTATGCTCGGGTCAGAACACCTTTCTCCACCACTTCGGTCGGTCGCTATTCCATAGCTCTTCGAAAGGTAGATCCCCGCATGGCTGATACGCGGCTCGATGACTTCCTGGTGAATGAGTTGTCCGATACCGACTCTTCGGTGACCAGCACCCCCATGCAGCGTGCGGCGGGCCAATTGCGGCGGGTGCTGCCGCCAGGGTGGCGGGTGGAGGTGGTGGAGGCGACCTATCCGACTGTCCGGAAAGGGCAACCGGCGCTGCGACTTCTGATGCCGGAGGACTGATCCGCGTCGGACGCGTAGTGGCGCAAGCGCTTCCGCATTCTTGTGGCAAATCGTGAGCGCTCCGAATAATCGAATCCCGACCTGTCGGTTCGATTTTCGCCGAACGCACTATTGCATTCGGAAGCCATAGCGAGCATGCTTTGTAGCTACCGTGGATAGCTCGCACGTAACATGAACCGTTACCGCACAGGGGAGTCCGAGTCATGGCGGTGCAAGTGGTCGGCAGAGCGCTGATGACCAGCGATCTCACGCCGCATCAGGCGAAAAGCGTCGGCGCGGGCGGATGGGTGGTGTCCTTCCTACCCGGCCGGACCCTCACCACAGCGCAAGCCACCGCCGCATTACTGGCGGCCGAGGCGGTTGCCGCCGTGAACGACCTCGCCAGTCAGGTCGGCCTGACCGCTATGGAGACCGTGGGGTTGGCAACCCAGGAGTCACCGTGGGGCGAATCCGAGGCCTGCACCGGCTTCCGCCGCGTGTGGCGGCGCGGCTTCTCCCTCCGCTGAGCGCGCCCGGGTGGGCTAGCGCGGCCGCTTGGCGGCCACCACCACCAGGTTGCTGACCAGCAGCTCCCGCAGCACGGGAACCCGAACGACCCACCATGCCCAGCGCGGGTGGTAGCGCGGGAACACCGCCAGGATCTCGATGTCGTCCGGTGTCGCCGCGGCCCAGCGCACGCCCTCGGCCGCGCTGACCGCGAACAGCGAACGCCCGAAGCGGTTCTTCGGCTCCCGCCCGTGCTTGCGGCGATACCGACTGGCCGCGTATTCCCCACCCAGGTAATGCCACGGCCCGGTCTCGTGCCCGCCGAACGGGCCGTGCCACACCGTGTACGAAAACACCATGAGGCCATCGGGTTTCGTCACCCGCAGCATCTCGGCCGCCATCACCCACGGCTGCGGCACGTGCTCGGCCACATTCGAGGAGACGCACACCTCCACCGCGTCGTCGCGGAACGGCAAGGCCATGCCCGACCCGCGCACCGCGCCCGCGACCCGCAACCCGGCCGCGTGCATTTCCGAGGGGTCCGGTTCGACCGGTAGATAGCGCGCGCCCGCGCGACCGAACTCGTCCGCGAAATAGCCGGGCCCGCCGCCCACGTCCAGCACCACGGTGCCGCGCAGCGACTGCCCGGTCAGATCCCGGTAGAAGTCCGACACCAGCTCGGCCGTATCGGTGGCCACACCGCCGTAGAACACGGCGGGATCGGTCTGCTCGAACCGGAAGCTCCCCAGCAGCCGCAGCGAGCGTCGCAGCGTCGCCCGGCGGGCGAATCGCGGACGGCGCACTGTGGTCTGATCGGCTCGAAGCACGGCGGCAAGGCTAACCCGCCTCTCCGCGACTTCAGCGGGCGGCCTGGACTCCGCTCACCGCCCGGCACCCGTGCCGGCGGTTCGGAGCCAACCCGATTCCGGGGTTACCCCAGGGGTGCCCTCACCTCGCCAAACCAGTCGTTCCGTCGCGCGAGTAGCGGATGCGATCCGATGAATGCTCCAGGCTGTCCACTGAAGTTCGGGTGAACCGGTACGGTTGAGCCCATTGTCTGTCCGCCCACCTACTCTGTCCTGGAGATTCGCCCGTGCGTGAAGTGCTGCTGCTGTGCTGGCGCGACACCGGGCATCCGCAGGGCGGCGGGAGTGAGCGGTATCTGGAGCAGGTCGGCGCGCAGCTGGCCGCGCGCGGTGTGAAGGTGACGCTGCGGACCGCCGGATATCCGGGTGCGGCGCGGCGGGAATCGGTCAACGGGATCGAGATCAGTCGCGGCGGCGGGCGGTTCACCGTGTACCCGCGGGCGCTGGCCGCCATCGCGCTCGGGCGTGTCGGGCTCGGACCGCTGAAGGGGCTGCGGCCCGACGCGGTCATCGACACCCAGAACGGGATCCCCTTCTTCGCTCGCACCGTGACGGCCGCGCCGACCGTGGTGCTGGTGCACCACGGGCATCGGGAGCAGTGGCCGGTGGCCGGGAAGCTGGTCGGCCGGATCGGGTGGTGGATCGAATCGCGGCTCTCGCCGCGCGTGCATCGGGGCGACCAGTACCTCACGGTGTCGCTGCCGTCCGCCGAAGAGCTCACCGCGCTCGGCGTGGACGCGCCGCGGATCGCGGTGGTGCGCAATGGCGCGGAGCCCATCCCCGAATGCGTGCCCGCCGGTGACGAATCCGCCCGCACCCCGCATCCGAGCATCGTGGTGCTCTCGCGGCTGGTGCCGCACAAGCAGATCGAGGACGCCATGGCGGCGGTCGCCGGACTGCGCGACAGCATCCCCGGCCTGCACCTGGATGTGGTCGGCGGCGGCTGGTGGGACGAGAATCTGCGCGCGCACGCCCACGAGCTCGGCATCGCCGACGCGGTCACCTTCCACGGGCACGTCGACGAGGACGAGAAGCATCGCCTGCTGGCCCGCGCCTGGGTGCACGTGCTGCCCTCCCGCAAGGAGGGCTGGGGACTGGCCGTCATCGAAGCCGCCCAGCACGGGGTGCCGACCGTCGGCTACCGGAGTTCGCGCGGGCTCACCGATTCCGTCGTGGACGGCGTCACCGGGCTACTGGTCGACGACTCCGCCCAGCTCACCGCGGCCGTCGGCGAACTGCTCCGCGACAGCGAGGCCCGCACCGTGCTGGGGGAGAAAGCGCGGGCGCGGGCGCGTGAATTCTCCTGGGAGCAAACCGGAAACGGCGTCTACGAGGTGCTGTCCGCGGTGACCCGCGGTCAGCGGGTGAGCGGGCTGATCGCGCCCGCGCGCGTCTGATTCGCCGAAGTCCCGCCGCGACGCGGTCATGATTCCCGGCATCGAGGCATGCGGATCATCGTCGTCATCGCGCTAATCAGCGTTGTCGTGATCGGTGCGGGATTCGCGCGCGGCTTCCCGAAGGACTGACCCGCGCCGCACCGAAAGGACTGCGGCGGTGAGGAATCCGCCGGCCAGCAGCGCGACCCACAGCAGGTGTGCGGCCCCGGCGATCCGGCGGCTGCTCGCGGAAGCCTCGTGCGTGGCGATCTCGCCCGGCACCTCGTACAGCTGTACATCTCGATCCGCGTAGACCGGAGTCAGCTGGGCCAGAACGGTTTTCGAATCACCCAACGGTCCGGGCGTACCACCCTCGACCAGCACCCATCCAACGCCGAGGCCCGCCAGTTCGCGCACGGACCCACCGCGCAGCAGCAGGCTCTCCACCTTCCGGGCGCGTGCGCCCTCACCGGCGACACTGCCGCCGCGCACCGGAAGTTCCCCGGTCTGCAGCACATCTCGCGGCAACATGCGCGGTGCGGGATCCAGTACCGGCGCGCTCCCCGAAAACCGGAACTTGCGGAACATCCCGCCCGGCAGCACCGCCACATCGCCGGGCGCGCTCACCTCGGCCGCGACCTTCCGCCACCCGTCCGGATAGTGCACCGGTCGTAATGCGCCACCGACACCCCACGCCATATCCGGCAGCGTCAGGAACAGGATCGCGAGGAAAAGCGCTGCGGCCCCGGCGGTTCGGGCCCGCCGGGGCAGGTCGCTCGCCTCGTCCGCCCCCACGTGGGAGATCCAGCGTCCCACCACCAGGCACCCCGCCGCGGCGCACAACGCGTACGCCGGAACCGCCAGCGCCACATACTTCTGAGTATCACGCAACAGCCCGGTCCCCGGCACCTCACGCACCAGGAACTCGCCCGCCGACAGCCCCCACCCGGTCGCCCCGAGCGCGGGCAACACGATCGCCGCGAGCCCCAACCACACCAGTCGGCGACGGACGACCAGTCCGTGGTCGGTCCCCGTATTCGGCACGGTCGCAGCCTCTTCCGGGGCTCGGCTCACCACCGTACGCACGCCCGTCGCCACCAGGGCGAGCAACAGCAGAGTCCCCACCAGGGCGAAAAAGGTGGTGCGTGAGCCGGGAACAGCCGTGCCGTTCCAGATGCCGCCCAGTCCGGCGAGGCTGCCCAGGGTGCCGAGCCAGGGTTCCGCGCGGGCCGCGAAGGCCGCGACGCCCGCCGGATCGGAGGGCTCCGCCGCGGCGGAGGAGAGCGCGGTCGCGGTGAGCCACGGGGCAGCGGAGATGATCCAGAGCAACGCCGCGCCCACCAGATTCCGGCGGCCCACCAGCACGAGCGCCAACGTACCGGCGAGCAGGGATCCGGTGGGCGTGAGCCCCGCCGCGGCCAGACAGCCCGCCAGCCCGGCCCACCCGCCTACGGAGCTGAGGCGTCGCGGGTGGCGTGACGCCACGTCCGCGCTTGCTCGGGCTGGGTCCGGTCCCGCGCGTAACCGCCAGGCGAGCAGCGCGATCCAGGGCAGGGCGGCGTAGCCCGTGAGCAGGCTCCAATGTCCTTGGAGCAGACGTTCGGCCACGTACGGATTCCAGACGGCGACGGTCGTCGCGACCAGCCGCGGGCCCAGCGAGACCCGCAACAGGTCGCGGGCCAGGACCGCCGCGCCCCAGCCGGACAGCCAGAGGGCCATCAGGAGAATCGCTTTGACGATCAGTCCGCCGTCGACGACCGCGGACAGGGTGGCGATCAGCGCGTCCTGCGGCACCGCGCGAGGTGCGGCGTCACCGAGCCCGAGCGCGGAGTCGGTGAGATACGAGCGCGGGGTGCTGACGGCGTCGCGCAGGAGCAGGTAGCCGGGGCCGAGCAGCGGGCCCAGGACGATCACGGACAGCAGCAGGCTGTACCCGGCCGGGATCAGCCCGCGCCACCGCCGTTCTCCACCGACCGCGTTCACACCGGCACCCTACGTTCCGGTCGGCCCGAGATCGGGGACCCGCGAAGGGGTCTCGGCGTCGTCGCGGGCGGTGCGCAGGGTGACCGCTGTCAGGACCAGGGTGGTGACGGCCGCGGTGACCGTGGCGATGAGAATCAGGGTGAGCACCGAGTGGGCGCAGGTCAGCATGACCGTGACCCCGATGCCCAGCCCGACCCAGGTGATCGCCGCGGGCGCGGTGCGGTCGGCCGCGATCGCCGACAACAGCACCGCTTGCAGAACCGCCAGCAGGGCACCGTCGAGCGCGAACAGCCACAGCAGCCCTTGGATCGGCGCGTAGTCGCGTCCCGCGAACAAGGGGGCCAGCGGGGCGGCCAGCGCGGCCCCGAGCACCGTGACCGCGCCGATCCCCATCAGCACCGCCAGCGCGGACCGCATGGCCCGCGCGGAATGCTTGGGCTGCGCCATCTGTGGATACAGCACCACGCCGACGGCCTGCGGCAGCCAGAACGCGATCTTGGCCGCGATCGCCCCCAGCGCGTACCGCCCGGCATCGTTCTCGCTGAGCACGATTCGTGAGATGAGCAGATCGGCCGACGACAACGCCATCAATGCCGCCTGCACCTGCGCCGCCCGGAAGACCGGAACCACCCCGAGGGCCACGTCGCGCGTGCGTTCGCCGACGGAAGGGACCGGAGCCGCCGCCTCGGCGGCAACAGCCTGTGCCGCGTTCTCGGAGCCGCCCGCCGCCGTGCGCCCCGAGGATCCCCGCTGCGTGACCGGGGATTCGGGGTGCGGGGTGCCGACTGTGTCGGCGACGCGCCGGGCAGCGACGGCCGCGACGGCGGCCCCGGCGGCACCCGCCCAGAGTGCGGGCGCGGGCCCGCCGCCGACCGCGAGCGCGACCAGGGCCGGAGTCACCCGGAGGATCGCCGCGCCGCCCAGCACCCACGCCAGCGGCCGGAATCGGCTGCCACCCTGGAGAATCCCTTGTTCGCCCGCGAGCAGGACCAGCAGGGGAGCGGAGCAGAGTGCGCCCGCCGCGGCCGCGACACTCACCTTCAATACGAGGGCGACGATCGGCACCAGCACGACCGCGGCCGCCGCGACCAGCGCGGCACAGCGCAGCGCGAGTCCGCGTACGGCCGTCACGGGTGCGCCGCGGACCACTTCGCGCGCGACCACGTTCTGCAAAGCCAGCGCGGGCACGGCGCACAGCACCTGGATCGCGAGCAGGCTCGCGAAGGAGCTGTAGCCCGACACCCCCAGCCAGCGGCTGGCGAGCAATTGCAGCAGATACCCCGCGACATTCGCGGTCATGGCCCCCGCCGTCACCAAGGTCAGGTCCTTGACCACGGGCAGACGGCGTACAACAGACACGCCCGCAATGCTCCCATCCGGGGTCCGGGTTCCGGCCCGCCACCCCGCGCAACCCGGACGTGTGTCCGCCAACGACAGCGGCCCAGCACCTGCGAAAGGTGCTGGGCCGCCGGGAACGGGTGCCGTCAGGGGCGCTTGTTCATGTCGATCTGCTGGGTCGGCGCGTCGAACGAGGGGGCCGGGCCGCCCGCGGGGGCGGGGACGCGGCGGGCCGGGGTCCGGCCGTCGCCGTTCTTGCCGAGCAGGCCGAGGACGATGCCGGCGATCAGGAACAGCAGGCCGACGACGCCCAGGATGATCGGCAGGGTGCGGCCGTAGAGCGACAGCTTGTCGATGTTCTCCTTGGCCACCGAGATCTGCGACTCGATGGTGTTCTCGTCGAACACCAGGGTCGACTTGAGCGCGGTCACCTCGGGCTTGTCACCGGTGCGGGCGTAGAACAGGTGAATCTGCTCCTGGCCCTTGATGACGGTGCCGGTGTCCGGCTCGACCCACAGGTCGCGGACGTTGGTGTAGAAGCGCGCCATGGTGACGTCGCCGTCGCCCTCCACGCCCCACTTGGCGGCGGGCAGCGTCAGCTTGTTGGTCGGCGAGTTCGCGACGGTGGACAGGTCGGTGACCGGCGCCGTCATCTGGAAGTGGTAGACCTTCAGGCTGTTGATCTCGGATTCCTCGACATACGCGGCGTCGTAGGTCTTGCGAGTGTTGAGATCGAAGTACGGGTACGTCTTCTTCTCGGTGCCGATCGGGAAGCGGTACTGCAGACCGACGTGCTGCACCGGGTCCATGACCGACTCGCCCTTCTTGTCGACCGTCACGGCGATCGCGCCGTTGGGGCCGCCGTCCACGGACTCGACGGGCTCACCGGTCTTGCGGTCCACCGTGACGCGGTCGATGCTTGCGGTCAGCAGGCCGGTGTCGCCCTGCTTGTCCGTGCGGCGCAGGGTCTGACCGGCCTGAATGGTCATTTCCGAAGCGTCGGACGGGTTTTCGACGGTGAGGAAGCGCTGCGAGACGAGCGGGACGTTCTGGTCCACCTTCGCCGAACCGGTCGTCGAAGTCAGCGACTTCGAGTCCAGCACCTCACTGGGCGCCCCGGTCTGCGGGTTGGTCGCGACGGTCGTGATCTCCAGGTCCAACGGCGTCTTCGCGAGGCGGCTCACCGTGTACGTGGGAATCATGATGGCGGCGACAAGCAGCATCGCGCCGAGCCCCACGAGTACGCAGGCAACCGTCCTTCTGGTACCGGCACTGAGTGCCATGCAGGTTCTCCTCGTCGTCGAACGCGTGTTTCTTCCAGTACTGCGGTCGCCGCGCAGCACTCGTGAGCCCAGACACTAACAGTCCGAGCGGTCCCTGAGTGTGGCCGAGGCAGGAAAACACCCCGAAACGCCCCCAAGTCAAAAGCCGGATGATCCGCGGAACACCCGCAAGGCACACTGGGACCCGATGACGACGACCACCCTCACCACCGCGGAGACGCCCGGCCTGGACCCGGCGCCGGTCCGTCCCGGCCGCTTCGTTCCCGCACTCGAGGGCATGCGCGCGCTCGCCGCCCTGGGGGTCGTGCTCACCCACGTCGCCTTCCAGACCGGCGCCACCGGTCAGCCGGTGCTCGGCCGGGTCTGGGAGCGCTTCGACCTCGCGGTCGCGGTGTTCTTCGCACTGTCCGGATTCCTGCTGTGGCGGCCGCACGCCGCGGCGGCCCGCGGCCACGGGGTGGCACCGAGCGCCGGACGTTATCTGCTGCACCGCGCGGCCCGCATCCTGCCCGCCTACTGGGTGGTCGTGTGCGCGGTGCTGATCCTGCTGCCGAGCGCGGCGCATACCGCCGGATTGCGGGTGTGGCTGTCGAATCTGGGCCTGCTGCAGGTCTTCGTGCCGTTCACGCTGACCGACGGGCTCACCCAGATGTGGAGCCTCTCGGTGGAGGTCGCCTTCTATCTGGTGCTGCCGCTGCTGGCGTTCGCGCTGGTGTGGTTGCGCGGGCAGCGGGCGCGACTGCGGGTGCCGGTGGTGCTCGGCCTCGCCCTGATCGGTCTCGGCTGGAACTTCCTCCCCGTCCCCACCCCCGACGGCATCCACTCCGACAACTGGCTGCCCGGCTACCTGCCCTGGTTCGCGGTCGGCATGCTGCTCGCCGAACTCGCCGACCAGCCCGCGCCGACGTGGCGGCGGGTGGCGGGCAACCGGTGGCTGATGTGGCCGCTCGCCGTGGCGGCCATGGTCCTGGCGACCACCGACCTGGCCGGGCCGCGCGGGCTGGTGCACGGCCAGCCTTGGCAGTACGCCGCCAAGATGGCGCTCGGCGCGATCGTCGGCTTCGGGCTGATCGCCCCGCTGGTGCTCCGGCCGGACCTGCCGCACCGGTGGCTGGAGAGCCGGGTCGCGGCCACCCTCGGCCGCTGGTCCTACGGCATCTTCATCTGGCACCTGGCGGTGCTGTCGATCGTGTTCCCGGTGTTCGGCGTGGTGCCGTTCCGCGGGCATTTCGTGATGGTCTACCTGTTGACCGTCGTCTTCACGCTGCCTCTGGCGGCCGCCAGTTTCGCCCTCGTCGAGGAGCCGGTCCGGAAGTGGACGCGCCGCCGCTTCGGCTGAGCGGCAGCGTGATTCAGCGCCGCGGCGGGAGGGCCGCGATCCCGACCGCGATGATCGCGACCAGCGCCGGGAACTGGACCCACAGCGAACCGCCGACATAGCCCTCGAACGACCGCCACGGTCCGGTGGACAGCGCGGCGGCGCACACGGCGGTGCCGCCGCCCGCGAGCGCGATCAGGATGCGCGACCACCCGCGTGGCCGCAGATGATCGCCGATCAAGCCGAACACGGTGAGCACCAACGCGACCGGGCCCGCGATCAGGCCGGCCCCGGCGGCCAAGCCGAGCCCGGCGACGGTCCGGCTGCGCCAGGCGCGCGGCGGCGCACCGTCCGAGCGAACCGGCGACCGTGCGCCCCGGAAGGCCAGCGCCAGCAACGGAATCAGCAGCACCAGACCGCCGAAGATGGCCAGCCGGTACCAGCGGTCGGTGGGGAAGGACACGGTGATCGGGCCGTGCGCGCCGGCCGGCACCAGCCACGCCTGCTGCCAGCCATTGATCACCACGGGTTTCAGCGCGGTGCCGTCGGCCGTCGTGGCCTGCCAGCCGACATTCGTCGACAGCGGCAGCACCAGCACCCGGTCGCCGGTCGCCTCGGTCCCCTCCGTCGCGGCGGGCAGGGGAGGGGTGCGGTCGAGGCGCAGCTCGTCGACGGTGAACAGATCGGTCGGCGCGACCGCGACATCCACACGCCCGGAGAGGAATTCGAAGGAGTGCTCTTCCGACGCGCCGCCGCCATTGTCGTCCACCCCGCACACGGTGGCGGACAGCGGTGCGCCGGAACGCAATTCGGCGGCGGTCCCGGTGACCGTGGTGTGCAGGGTGCGACCGGCCGCCACGATGGTGGGCCCGTGCGCGCAGTCGATGGTGATGGGCCGATTCGAATCGGCGGGAGCCGGATAGTCCGGGCCGAGCACGGTCACCTCGGCCAGGCCCGGCGGCTGTTCCTGCGCGAAACCCAGTGCGGTGCGGTCCAGCACGCCGTCCCAGCTCTGCAGCGAGATCTCGATGCGGCTGGTGACGGTCGGGTGCAGCTCCAGGCGGGTGGTGCTGCCGGAGTCCGGCCGCACCTCCCGCACCTGTGGACCGTCGCCCAGGTTCACGGTGACGGCCGTCGGGTGCGCGGGGAGGTCGCCGCGCGAGGGTGTCACGGTCAGCCCGGTCACCAGGGTGGGGGCCGGAAGTTCGATGGTGAGCGTGGGTTTGGGCCCGGCGGGGTTGCGCACCGTGGTCTCGGGCGCGGTCCAGCTGGTGAGCGGGTCGCCGTCGGTGGCGGCGAGCGCCGAGCCGCGCGGGTCCGCGACATCGGCCCGGCCGCGGGCGATGGGCCGCTCCGGATCGGTGAGCAGGGCCTCCAGGGCGGGGCCGGGGCGGGTGTGCACGATCAGGTCCGGGGCCACGGTGACGGGTTCCGGCACCTGGAGGGTGCGTTCGAACAGGCTCGGTTCCTCGGCGGCCAGCGCCAGGCCCTTGCTGCACCGGATCCGGTCGGGGGAGTCGAAACAGGCGCTGCGGCCGGGGAATTCCTGTCCCAGGTCCCAGCCCGCGACGGTGGCGCCGGTGGGGGCGGGCGGGAGCACGGTGCGATGCCGGATGTCGACGGTGACAGGGTTCTCGCGGTCGGCGTAGTCGTCCAGGCTCAGTTCGGCGATCCCGAACTGTCCGCCGGCGCTGCCGTCCTCGGTGTGCACGGCGGTGATCTTGATCCAGTCGGTGCGCCCCGGCGGCAGTGAGATCGACACGGGCGCACCGGGTTCGGTGATGCGGCCCGCGACGGTGCCCTTGGCGGTCTCGACCTCGACCCATTTGATCGGGCTGCCGATGGCGGCCGGGCTGGTGGTCAGCCGCAGTACCGCCGAACTCACCGGCTTGTCCAGGTCGAGTCGAAGCCATTGGCCGACCGCGTGTTCGGCGCCATTGCTGATCCACGCGGTGGCCGGGTCGCCGTCCACCACGGCCGCGGTGGAGCTGCCGGGCGCGGCCCCGCCCAGCTGGGTGGCGTCGCCCGCGGCGCTGGAGGCGGTGACGGTGGCGCCAGACCATTCGCCCTCCACCAGCGGCGCGCCGGGCACCGGATAGTCGGGGACCAGATTGTGGGTGCGGCGGGCGTCGCCGGGCGCGCGCAGCGCCGAGTTGTGGTTGTCGACGCGCCCGAAGTCGGCTTCGCGGTCCATCGGGGTGTCGGTGATGGTGACGCCGTGCTGCAGCAGTCCGGCGGTGTTCGCGTCGGCGGACAGCAGGACCGGTCCGGCCGGTACGGCCGGATTGCGCCGCAGTCGTTCCACGGCTTCGGGTCCGCCCTGCACGACAGGGAGATTCGCGAGCGGGACCGTGAACGCGCCCGGGAACGAATCCGGCGCGCCGACACCGCCGCGCACGCTGGTGGGCGTGCCGGGCGCGAGCGCCTCGACGCGGTAGATCTCGACCGCCGGGTAGCCGGGCCGCAGATCCCCGTCCGAGACCAGGCCCTCCACCTTGCCGGTCTCGATGGTATCCCCGAACTCGGTGACCTTCCGGATCCCCGGTGATCCTTCGATGGCGCGGTGCGCCAGCATCGGCCGGGTCGATCGGGAGGTCTCCGGGTCGAGGTCGTTGCGCAGCACCAGGACTCCGATGCCCTGTCCGGCCAGCGTCGTCGCCAGGCCCGCCGACGGCCGCCCGTCGGCGATGAGCCGCTGCACCGAATCCATGGCGCGGATCGCGCCGGGCGGGTTGAGCGGCACCGCGTCGCGCACCGCCCACGGGGTGCTCGCCAGCGCCTGCATCGGCTCGTCGCGGGTCAGGCCCCACACCTGGGAGGCGAACGGCGCGCCCGGCACGATGAGCGCGCGGGTGTCGGAGGCGTTGTGCGCCAGCCAGTCCGCCGTCTGCCGCCAGTAGGCCGGGACCTCGTCGTAGCTGCCGCGCGGTGCGAGTTTGCCGGTCCAGGCCAGCGAGGTGGACAGGGCCAGCGCGGTCAGGATGAGCGCCCCCACCGCCACCATGCGATCGCGTTCCGGATGCGCGAACGCCCTGCGCCACACCGGCATCGGCACCGAGGCGGGCAGCGGGACCCGGGCCAGCAGGTGCGCGAGCCCGAGCACCAGAGGTAGTCGGATCAGCGGTTCCAGCTTGTGCACGTTCCGCAGGGGCGCGCCGCCGGAATCCAGGAACAGGCGCACCTGCTCGGCGAATGGCCCGCCCAGCGCGCCCGCGTAGCCCGCGCAGATGCCGGTGAGGCCGACGATCAGGATCAGCACCAGCCGACCGCGATTCGGCATGGCCCGCATGGCCAGGCCCGCCATGCCCGCCGCCGCCAGCAGACCCGTGGCCAGCACCGCGGCGGGCTGGGTGACCAGCACCGCCCCCGCGATGCGCTCCGGCGACACGAACGGCGTCCAGCTGTCGGTGCCACGCAGCACCTCGCCCAGCGACGCCCACTGCGTGGTGACGCCCGAGGACTCGATGTAGTCCAGGAACGGCGGACTCACCTTGCCCAGCAACAACAGTGGCACGACCCACCAGAAGGTGCCCAGCGCCAGCAGCGGGATCCAGGCGCGGGTGAACCGCCACCACGCCCGATTCGGTTTGTAGGACAACCACCACAGGGCCGCGGGCAGGAAGGCCGCCGCCGTGGCCACGGCGTTGACCGAACCCATCAGGGCAAGGGCCGCGGCGCTGCCGGCGGGCGTCGCCATCCCGCGCCGCGGTGGTTCGGTGTTCCGGTCCCGCCGCATCGCCACGCCCAGCGCGGCCGGGGCCAGCAGCACCCAGGGGGCCAGCATCATCGGCAGCGTCTCCGAGGAGATCGAGCCGAGGGTGGTGAGCACGCGGGGAGACAGGGCGAACGCGACCGCGGCGATCACCCGCGACCCGCGGCTGCCGATGCCGAGGGTCTCGCAGAGCCGGACAATGCCCCAGAATCCGGCGAGCAGCAGCAGCGCCCACCAGATGCGCTGGGTCACCCAGGCGGGCAGTCCGAGCACGTGCCCGAGCGAGAAGAACGCCCCGTGCGGGAAGAAGTAGCCGTACGCCTGGTTCTGCACCTGGCCCATCGGGGCCTGGCTACTCCACAGATGCGAGGCGCGGGACAGGAAGCCGAGCGGATTCTGCGCCAGGTCGTACTTGGTATCGGCGACGGTTTGCCCGGGGGCCTGCAGAAAGGTCAGCAGGAATGCTGCGATGACGCTGCCGAGCAGCCAGCGGCGGCCCAGCGGCGCGGTAGTCGGCGACCGGTCCTCGTCCGGACCGGTCGCGGACTGTGAGTCTTCGGTGTGGTCTGGTTCGGAGGTCGTCCGGTCAGCGCGAGCCGTACTCAACGTTGTTCAGCAGCGACGACGAGGCGTCACCGCTGCGGTCGATATCGGGCCGCTTGTCCTGCGAGGCCGCCATTGTGATGACCAGGACCGCCGCCAGGCCGACGAGGGCTCCACCGACAGCACTCGCTGCACCAGGAACGGCAAACTTCATCGCGGTACTCCCAACATCGGACGCATGCGTAACCCGGCCAACCTAGCAGGTTTTGACGTGGGGGCTGCCCGCCCCCACACCGCCGGTCGAAATGAATCCCGGGGGCCGCGCCCCCGAACCCCCGCGACAGGTGGTGTCAGCGCTGCCGCTACTCGGGCATCACGCAGTGCAATCCGCCCAGGAAGGTGCGGAGTTTGGCGGTGGTCTCGTGGAGTTCGGCGACCGGGTCGGAAGCCGCGACGATGCCACCGCCGGCGGAAGCGTGCAGGGTGCGGGCGTCGGCGGCGAGTTCGGCGCAGCGGATCGCCACGAACCAGTCGCCGTCGCCCGCGGCGTCGCACCAGCCGACCGCGCCGCCGTAGAAGCCGCGGTCGCCCTCGAGCGCGGTGATGGCGTCCAGGGCCAGGTCGGTGGGGGTGCCGCAGACCGCGGGGGTGGGGTGCAGGAGAACGGCCAGGTCCAGGGCGGTGGTGGCCGGGTCGCGCAGGACGCCGCGGATGGGGGTGGCCAGGTGCCAGACCTCGGGGGTGGAGAGCAGTTCGGGGGCGTCGGGGATGGATAGCTCGGTGCAGACGGGGGTCAGCCGTTCTCGGATCCAGTCGATCACGTACGCGTGCTCGTCGCGATTCTTGCTGCTGGCCAGCAAATCCCGGGCTTGCTCGGCGTCGGCGGCCGGATCGGCGAGCCGGGGCAGGGTGCCCGCCAGCGGGCGCAGGGAGACGGCGCGGCCGTGCCGCGACACCAGGGTTTCCGGCGTCGCGCCGAGCAGGGTGTCGCCCGGCCGTCCGGCGGCGGTCAGGTCGACGGCGTAGACGGCGGCGCGCGGATGCCCGGTGACCAGGTGGCCCGCGATCACCTCGGGTTCCAGCGGGGCTTCCGCCGCCACCCGCAGCACGCGGGCGGCCACCACCTTGCGCAGCGGCTGCGCGGGATCGCCCAGCTGCTCGACCAGTTTGGTGACCCGCGCGACATGGTCTGCGGCACTCGGTATTTCGGCGACGACCCGGACGTCGGGCAGGTCCGGCAGGGCGGCGGGCCGCCACGGACCGGCGGTGTGGAGGGCCTGCTCGGGCGCGGTCAGCGCGGCCCGCCCGCGCGGATCGAAGGGCAGTGCGCCCACGATCAGCTCTGCCGCGCCGGACCGCAGCGCCGTGCTCGCGGCCGCCGCCGAGTCGAACGTGGCCCGGGTGCCGGAGGTGCGCAGCACACCGTCCGGGGTCGCGAGCAGAAATCCGTCCATGATGGATCGACGATAGCCCCGCGCCCGCGCGCTCGAGCCCGGGGAGCGACGCATCTCTCACCCGGCCGTCGGCGTGGTGAGACGGATCACCCTGCGGCCCAGCATCTTTCCCGCAAGCGGTGCGATCCGGCCCGCGAGCGGGGCGCCGAGCGGCGCCGGAGCCTCACCGACCGGCGGGTTTCGGGGCGGGTTCGCGGCCCGGCGGGACCATCAGCACCGGCCGGTGGCAGTGCTTGAGCACGGCGTCGGCGACGCTGGAGTGCATGAGGGCGCGGATGCCGGTGGCCCCGCGGGTGCCCGCCACGATGATGTCCACATCCAGCTCGTCGGCGGTCTCGACGATCGCGGTCCAGATGGTGGTGCTGCACTCCACGGTGCGCGCCTCAGCGTTGAGACCGGCCAGTTTGGCCAGCCGCACGCCTTCGGCATTGATATTCCGGGCGTCCGCGAGCGCGACGTCCTCTATTTCGTCGTCGGTCATCCACTCCGGCTGCATCACCCCGGACAACCCCGACAGCCGCGCGGCCTGTCGCACCATCGGCTCCCACGCCGTCAGCACCACGGCCCGATTCGCGGCCAGGAACCGTCCCGCGTATTCGACGGCCCGCCGGGCGTTCTCGGAGCCGTCGTAGGCGATCAGCATCAAATCGCAGGGCATGACGAACCTCCTGGTGGGAACGCCTCTCTGTCTCTCAGACACTACCCCGAGAACTACCTGTCAAGCCCGAACTCAGTGTTCGCGGCCGTCCCGATTCTGGACTGCGCTCCGCCTCCCCGCGCTTGGAGCGGGGGAGCGGGGCGGAGGAGCGGAGGAGGGAAGAATCGGGACCAGGGGCCGCGAACCCGCCCGTAGCGAAGCGTAGGGCAATTCGACACGGTCGCAAGTTCTCCACAGTTTGCGAACGATTCACCCAAAGCGGTGGTGCGATGGGGGGTACGGGTTTTCACTGAAATCGTCGGCGGTCGCCGACGATCGACATCGCCGTCGTTGGAGCAGGGCCCGAACGAGGGGTGGATTGTGCGGTTGGACGAGCTGACGACCCCGCAGGAGTGGGCGCGTGTGTACCGCTCCCTGTTCGGTCTCCCCTACGTGCACGTGACCACCCCCGGCTTCGTGGTGCTACCGCTCAACGACACCATCGCGGCGTTGAACACCCCGGAACCCTTGGGGGGCTTGATCCTTCACGAGATGATGGGGCGCGGCACGCCCGGCCCGGTGCTGGTGCGCGACAAGCCGCCGCGCCGCACCTTCCTCGCGGTCTTCGACGGCTACCCCGGCGACGACCTGCTGGAGCTGCTGGAGCGCAACAGCGTCGACATCGGCCCGCATCGCAGTAATGTCATCCTGCCCACCGGATTCGGGCGGCACACCCACGAGGGTCGCTGGTGGGCGCGCGAGCCCCGTCGCGACGAATCGCTGCCGTTGCTCTCCGAGGTGGTCGCGGCCACCCGTGCGGTGCTGTGACCGCTGCGGTATCGAGGTGACGATCGAGGCGGCCATGTTCGGCCATCATGAGGCCGACCCCCGTGCCCTGCTGTATTACGAGTGGTGTCAGCGCGCCGAATCCGGTTACGCCGTGGACGACTTCGAGGAAGAAGTGCACGAGCTCGCGAACACCGACCGGCCGGTTCCCGCAGCCTGCTTCCGACTCCTGGACAAGATCGAACACGCACCCCGGCTACCGGATTGGCCGTACACGGAATGGGCCGACGCACCGCACCTCGGCAATCCGGCCGGGAGCGACCAGGATTCGGCCGGACCATTGCCGGAACCGGAACTGCTGGATCGCCTCCACGGCGGCTGGCTCGGCCGCCACACCGCCCGCTCCCGCGCCGCCACCGAGGTCGACTACGCCGTGCTCGGCCTGCACCTGCTGGAACGCCGCGGCCTCGACTTCAGCCCCGACGACGTTGCGGCCGAATGGCTCGAGCGCCTGCCGTTCCTTCGGACCTACACCGCCGAACGGGTCGCGTATCGCAATCTCATCGACGGTTTCGCCCCGCCCGACACCGCCATCCACCGAAACCCGTACCGGGAGTGGGTCGGCGCCCTCGCCCGCGCCGACATCCACGGCTACACCCACCCCGGACACCCCCGGCGGGCTGCCGGCGCGGCCGCCCGCGACGCCTCGATCTCCCACACGGGCAACGGTTTATGGGCCGCCATGTGGTCGGCCGCCCTGATCGCGGCCGCCTTCACCGACCACGTGCCGGCCTCGGCGCTGAGCACCGCCGCGGCCGTCGTCCCGGCCCGTTCCCGCCTCGCCGTCGCCCTGGCCGAGGTGCTCGCCGACCACGCCCGGGGCGACACCTGGGAGCGGGCGGTGGCCGCCGTCCATGCCCGCCACGACCACTACAACCGGGTGCACGCCATCGGCAACGCCTGCCTCATCGCGGCCGGATTGCTCTGGGGCGAAGGCGATTTCGACCGGACGGTCACCCTGACCGTCCGGGGCGGCTGGGAGACCGACTCGAACAGCGCGACCGTGGGCTCGGTGGCGGGCATCCTGACCGGGGCCGCCGCGCTCTCCACCATCGACGGCGACGGTCTCGCCGACCTGGCCGGCCGCACGCGAAACCTGTTCGTATAGCCCCGGATACGAGAAAGGCGGTGCGATCCGAAGACTCGGACCGCACCGCCTTCGCGGGGGTGACGCGGTGTCGGCTAGCGCTCGACGATGGCGACGACGCCCTGGCCGCCCGCGGCGCAGATGGAGACCAGCGCGCGCCCGCCACCCTTCTCCGCCAGCTGCTTGGCGGTCTGGGCGATGATGCGGCCGCCGGTGGCGGCGAACGGGTGGCCCGCGGCGAGCGAGGAGCCGTTCACGTTCAGCTTGGAGCGGTCGATCTTGCCGAGCGCGCCGTCCAGGCCCAGGCGCTCCTTGCAGTACTGGTCCGACTCCCACGCCTGCAGGGTGGCGAGCACCACCGAGGCGAAGGCCTCGTGGATCTCGTAGTAGTCGAAGTCCTGCAGGGTCAGGCCGTTGCGGGCCAGCATGCGCGGCACCGCGTAGGTGGGGGCCATGAGCAGGCCGTCGGGGCCGTGGATGTAGTCCACCGCGGCGACCTCGGAGTCCACCAGGTAGGCCAGCGGCGAGAGGTTGCGCGAGGCCGCCCACTCCTCGGAGCCCAGCAGCACCGCGGACGCGCCGTCGGTCAGCGGGGTGGAGTTGCCGGCGGTCATGGTGGCGTCGCCCAGCTTGGTGCCGAAGACCGGCTTCAGGGTGGCGAGCTTCTCCAGGGTGGAGCCCGGACGCAGGTTGTCGTCGCGGGTCAGGCCCAGGAACGGGGTGATGAGGTCGTCCATGAAGCCGCGGTCGTAGGCGGCGGCCATGTTCTTGTGCGACAGGTAGGCCAGCTCGTCCTGCGCCTCGCGGGAGATGCCGAACTCCTTGGCGGTGATGGCGGCGTGGTCACCCATGGACAGGCCGGTGCGCGGCTCGGCGTTGCGCGGGATCTCGATGCCGACCATGGACGGGCGCAGACGGCCGACCAGCTTCACGTAGTCGGAGTTCTTCTTGGCGCGGTTGGCGTCGAGCATCCACTCGCGCATGCCCTCGCTGACTCCGATCGGCGCGTCGGAGGTGGTGTCGGTGCCGCCACCGATACCGTTCTCGATGCGGCCCAGGGCGATGCCGTCGGCGACGGTGACGATGGACTGCAGGCCGGTGCCGCAGGCGAGCTGCAGGTCGTGGGCCGAGGTGTACGGCGACAGGGTCGAGCCCAGCACGCTCTCGCGGATCATGCCGTGCTCGCCGACGCGCTTGAGCACCGCGCCGCCGACGACCATGCCCAGGCGCTCGCCCTGCAGGCCGAAGCGGGAGACCAGGCCGTTCAGGGTGGCGGTGAACATGTCCTGGTTGGAGGCGTGGGCGTACTTGCCGTCGGACCGCGCGAACGGGATGCGGTTACCGCCGAGGATGGCAACCGGGCGGGCCTGCTTGGTGTTCTTGGCCGCGGCCTTCGCAGAACGGGCTTTGGTGGTCACTCGAGTCTCCAGTGTCTCGTCGGTGGGAGTTTCCGCCCGTGCGTCCCCGAGGGGCGCACGTCAGTCGGTTTACATTAAACTTACTCTGGAGTAAGTTCATTGTCGACACCGTACCCCGCAGATGTGCGCAATGCCGCTCTTGAAGAATCCACCGTCCGCGGGCCTAGACAAGGAGAAGGTAGGAAACGTGGCTGCCAGCAAGAGCAAGGGCGCTCCCAACCTCTACGGATCTTTCGTTCACTCCGCCCCCGGCGCGTTCCTGGCCTCGAAGCTGGGCCTGCCGCAGCCGGAGACGCTGCGTCGCTACAAGGCGGGCGAGGCCGCCCTCCCGGGCCCCGTGCTGCTCGGCGGCAAGGGCCGCGCCGCGGACGCCGTGCGAAACCTGCTGGGCGACTACACCTTCGTCGACGCCGTCACCCCGGGTGTGAAGTTCGGCGCGCTCGTGTTCGACGCCACCGGCATCAAGACCATCGAAGAGCTGCAGCAGCTGTTCGAGTTCTTCCAGCCCGCCATGCGCAGCATCGCCCCCTCGGGCCGTGTGCTGGTCATCGGCACCACCCCGGAGCTGGCCGGTTCGGTCGACGGCCAGATCGCGCAGCGTGCGCTCGAGGGCTTCACCCGTTCGGTCGGCAAGGAGCTGCTGCGCGGAGCCACCTCCAACCTGGTCTACCTGCACCCCGAAGCCGCCACCGCCGCAACGGGTCTGGAGTCCACCCTGCGTTTCGTGCTGTCGGGCAAGTCGGCCTTCGTCGACGGCCAGGTCTTCCGGGTCGGCTCCGACGACGCCGTCGCCCCCGCCTCCTGGGACAAGCCGCTGGAGGGCAAGGTGGCCGTGGTCACCGGCGCCGCCCGCGGTATCGGCGCCACCATCGCCGAGGTCTTCGCCCGTGACGGCGCGACCGTGATCGTCGCCGACATCCCGGCCGCCGGTGAGGCGCTGTCCGAGACCGCCAACAAGGTCAGCGCCACCGCGCTCGCGCTCGACGTCACCGCCGCCGACGCCGCCGAGAAGCTGGCCGCCTTCGCCACCGAGCGTTTCGGCGGCATCGACATCGTCGTCCACAACGCCGGCATCACCCGCGACAAGCTGCTCGCCAATATGGACGAGGGCCGCTGGAACTCGGTCATCAACGTGAACCTGGCCGCGCCGCACCGCATCACCGAGGGCCTGGTCGCCGCGGGCGCGCTGCGCGCCGGGGGCCGCGTCATCGACGTGTCCTCCATCGCGGGCATCGCGGGCAACCGTGGTCAGACCAACTACGGCGCCTCCAAGGCCGGTGTCATCGGCATGGTCAACGCCGAGGCCCCGAAGCTGGCCGAGAAGGGCATCACCATCAACGCGGTCGCCCCCGGCTTCATCGAGACCGCCATGACCGCCGCCATCCCGCTCGCCACTCGCGAGGGCGGCCGCCTGCTGTCCTCCCTGCTGCAGGGCGGTCAGACCGTGGACGTCGCCGAGACCATCGCCTACTTCGCCTCCCCGGCCTCGAACGCGGTGAACGGCAACATCGTTCGCGTCTGCGGCCAGGCCATGATCGGAGCATGATGTCGCAGACCATCACTCTGTCCGAGGTGCCGAAGAACGGCGGCCTGTTCGTCAAGGCCGCCCTCGGCGCGCTGCCGGTGCCCGGACTCTCGGCCCGCAAGCCGACCCTGCCCGACCGTCGCGTCCGGCTGGAGGGCTTCCGGGTGAACCCGGACCACCTGGCCGCCTACTGCCGGGCCACCGGGCTGCGCTTCAGCGACTCGCTGCCGCTGACCTACCCGTTCGTGCTCAGCTTCCCGCTGGCCATGCAGCTGGTCGTCGCCCGGGACTTCCCGTTCGTGGCGGTCGGCGCGGTGCACGCGGAGAACGTCATCGAGCGCACCCGCCCCATCTCGGTCGCCGAGCCGCTGGACTTCGACACCCACATCGAGAACCTGCGCGAGCACCCGAAAGGCCTGCTCGTGGACGCCGTCACCGAGGTGAGCGTCGGCCGTGAGCTGGTGTGGCGGCAGGTCACCACCTTCCTGCACCAGCAGCGCACCTCGCTGTCCGGCGGCCCCAAGCCGGAGCCGAAGCCGGACGAGGTGCCGCCCCCGCCGCTGCGCACGCTGCGGGTCGACCAGAAGATGATCAACCGCTACGCCGCCGCCTCGGGCGACCACAACCCGATCCACACCTCCGCGCTGGGCGCCAAGGCCTTCGGATTCGCGAAGCCCATCGCGCACGGCATGTGGTCGGCGGCCGCCATTCTCGGTTCCATCGAGGGCCGGGTTCCGGACCGGACCACCTACTCGGTGAAGTTCGGCAAGCCGATCCTGCTGCCGTCCACCGTGAACGTGTACGCCGACCAGGCGTCCGGTGGGTGGGACTTGTCCTTGAAGCACCCGAAGAAGGGCTATCCGCATCTGACGGCTACGCTGCGCTGATCCTCGCAAAACGGAGCGGTCTCAGCTCCGCGGCGCGAGGGAGTGTTGAGCCCGGCACCCGCAGACTCGGGCCGGATCGCGATTCGCGGTTCGCCCGATGGGGGTGAGGAGCCGCACGCTGTTTCATATTTCGGATGTCGCCACGCAGGGGTTTCTACATCCGGGACGGAACAGCGTGCGGCTCTTGCCATTCCGGAGCCGGACGAAATCCGGCCGTCAGCAGCTGCAATCGCAACCGCAGTCGCAGCAGTCGCAGTCACAGTCGCAGCAGTCTCCGCAGCCGTCACAGCCGTCGCAGCCGCAGTTCCCGCAGCCGTCGCAGCAGTTCATCCACGGCTCTTTGCGGCGGCCGCTGCACGGGCCGGTGTGCTCCGCGCAGCACGCGTAACCGGTGCAGTACTGGGTGCAGATGATGCCGAGACCCTCGAGCAGGCTCGGCTGCTTGATCAGGTCATCGGAATCGGGGCGCTGCGTGAAGGCGGCCACCGGCAGAGCGGCGGCCTGGGTGCGGCACGCGCCCGTGGCGCAGGTGTGGACGACGCCCGCGGCCCGGCCGAGCCGCTTGACCACACTGCCCAGCGGATCGAGCAGCGCCCAGCGCACCGTCGCGGTCCGGTCCAGGGCGACCCGGGTCAGGGCCGCGCGCAGCAGCGAATTCGATTCGGCCACCAAGGCATGCGCCTGCTCGGGTGTGATTCCGGTGGCGGACAGCGGATTGAAGCGACCCTCGGCGCGGTCCGCGTCGAGATCCTCGAGCGCGTCCGCGAGATGGGCGATCCGGCCGAAATGCCATCCGGCTTCGCGCAGCGCGTCGGCGTTCTCGGGGCGATCGGCCAGGATCGCGGTGTGCGCGAACAGTTCCGCGGCGCAGACCTGGGTCGGCTCGGTCAGTTCCGCCAGCGAGCTGCCGGGCGAGTTCTCCAGGCGCAGCTGCGATTCGATGGCCGCGATCAGGGGTTCCACATCCAGGCCCAGCGGCGCCGCGGCCGAGCGGGCCCGGGCGTGCCAGCGGGTGGAGACGCGGGTCAGCGGGCGGCGGGCCAGCCGGTGGGCGTCGCCGTCGTCCACGTGATCGCGAATCTTGGCCGCGCCCAGCAGCAGTGACGCGGTGGCGGCCAGCCGGACCCCGGGCGCGTCCGCGGCGAGCACCTCGGCCCGGCGCATGCCGCGCAGCGCGCACGGGCCCGCGGCCGTGCGCGGCGAAGGCAGCGACTGCTGCGCCTCGGTGAGGATCTCGAGCACGATGGCGTCGGTATTGGTGGCCGCGCGGGCCAGCTGGCCGTGGCCGTCGCGCAGGCCCAGGCACAGGCCGCACATGTGCGCCTGCCACGCCGAGGGATCGATTCCGTGCCGTGCCGCACTGTGCGCGCACGGCTTCAGCAAGCCGAACAAGATGTCCCCGCTCCCCGGCCGGAAGGGCCGTCCTGCAACACGATCGCAGCGAACTGTGGCAGGCGCGCGCCGGGACGGCAAGTCCGGTGGGCCGACCAGCTCAGGCGGGCTCGGCCCGCTTCTTGTTGCCGGACAGGCCGCGCCAGGCCAGATCGTCGAGCAGATTCACGGCCACGTCCATATCGATCTGCCCGCTCGCGACCCGGTCGGCGATGGCCTCGCCCGCGCCGATCACCGCCACCGACACCACCTCGAAATTGGTGCCCGGCTCGGCGTACTTGGCGCTGGACTCCAGCAGTTTCGCGGTCAGCTCGATGACCCGGTCGCGGCTGTTGGCGATCTCGGTGGCGAACGGCTGCTGGCCGAGCGCCTGCCGGTAGAGGACCTGCCAGGACAGCCGGTTCTGGTCCACGTAGGCGAGGAACGCCTCCAGGCCCGCGCGCAGCTGCTCGTGCGGGGTGAGCTTGGGGTTGCCCGCGACCGCGACCGCCTCGATGAACCGCGCGCTCTCGCGCAGGATGCAGGCGCGGAAGAGTTCGTCCTTGGAGCCGTAGTAGAGGTACAGCATCGGCTTGGAGATCTTCGCCTCGGCGGCGATCGCGTCCATCGAGGTGTCGTGGTAGCCCTTGCGCGAGAAGACCTCCACGGCGGCGTCGAGCATCTGCTGCTCGCGCACCGCGCGAGGAAGCCGTTTCGTTCCGCCTGCCATTCACTCTCCTCGGACCGGACATCCGGCGCTCATCGCAAGCGCCGAAGCCCTTATCTTACTCCATGGTAAGTTCCGCCAGTGTGAATTGCCGGTGATTCGCCAAGCCTGGACGGCGGCGTCGGGGATGATCTCAGCAGTGCGGCGCGGAGCCCTTGAACTTTGCCATGCGCAAGACCGAGGCATCCACCTGGGATCCCGGTAAGCGGCCACTGTTCACCGCCGCCACGAGCCGGTCCAGCACCTTCGGCACCGCGTCCGTGGTGATCCACAGGGCATTGTCGGCGCCCGCGATCAGGGCGGCCTCCACCGCGTCCTCGATGCTCATCCGGCTGGTGATCGCGGCCATGCCGCCCAGGTCATCGGTGAAGATGACCCCCTCGAAGGGTGCTGCGCCGTAACCCGTGCCCTGACGCAGCAGCGCCATCGCCTGCGGGCTGATACTCGCCGGCACATTCGGGGTGGTCAGACCCGGCACATCCAGGTGCCCGACCATCACGGCGGCGCCCGAATCCACCAGATTGCGGAACGGCACCAGGTCCGTGGTCTGCATCTGATCCAGCGGCGGCGTGCGCACCGCGCCGGTGTGCGAATCACCCGAACCCGAGCCGTGACCCGGGAAATGCTTGATCACGCTGCCCAGCCCGGCGTCCTTCATCGCCCGGATCTGCGCGCCCGCGTACTGCGTCACCACATCCGGATCATCGGAGAAGGAGCGGTCGCCGATCACCGAGTCGTCGGCCTGCGCGCTCACATCGGTGTCCGGCGCGAAGTCCACGGTCACACCGAGGGCCCGCAGCTTCTTCGCGCGGTCCAGGCTGAAGGTGTAGAACTCGTCGGGGCTCATGGTCTGGGCGATCACCCGGGCCGAGGGCGCGGGCCCGATCAGGTCCTTGGCCCGCGAGACCCGGCCGCCCTCCTCGTCGATGGTCACCATGAGCGGGGTCCGCGACGCCTGCTGCACCGCGTCGACCTGATGCTGGGCCAGCATCGCCTTGTCGGTCCAGCTGCCGATGAAGATGCCGCCGATCTGCTCGTTCCGCACCACGTTCTCGGCGTCGGCCTCACCGGTCACGCCGACGGTCAGCAACTGCGCGAGCTTCTGCCGCAGGGTGAACTCCGAGAGGTACCCCGCCGCGCAGTCCTGTTTACCCGGCGTCGTCGGCGGCGGCGCGACGGCGCTGCTGCTCGCCGCCGCGCTGACGCTACTGCTCGGCGCGGCGTCGTTGGTGCCCTTTCCGCTCGAACAGGCGGTCAGTGCGAGGGCGGTTACCGCGACAACGATCCCCGGTGCAAGGCGCATATCTCCGACGGTAGCTCCCCCGCCTCGCCGAGACTTCAGCGGCCAGCCGCGAGCCGTGGTCCGTATCCCATTTACTGCTTCGGTAGCTCGTGGTGCCCGCCGAAGGCCTGGCGCATGGCCGACAGCGTCTTGTCCGCGAACAGGGCTTCGCCGCGGGAGGCGAAGCGCTGGAACAGGGCCGCCGACAGCACCGGTGCGGGCACGCCCTCGTCGATGGCGGCGTCCACGGTCCAGCGGCCCTCGCCGGAGTCGGAGACCCGGCCGCCGAAGGAGTCGAGATTCGGGTCGGCGTACAGCTCGGCCGCGGTGAGATCGAGCAGCCAGGACGCCACCACCGATCCGCGCCGCCACACCTCGGCGACCTCGGGGATATCGATGTCGTAGCGGTAGTACTCGGGATGTTCGAGCGGCGTGACTTCGGCGGAATGCTCGTCGTCCCGCTCTTTGCCGACATTCGCCTTGTGCAGGATATTGAGGCCCTCGGCATAGGCGGCCATGGCGCCGTATTCGATCCCGTTGTGCACCATCTTCACGAAATGCCCCGCACCCGCCGGGCCGCAGTGCAGATAGCCCTGCTCGGCCTGGGACGGAGTGCCGCTGCGCCCGGGCGTGCGGGGTGCGGCGTCCACGCCGGGGGCGATGGATCTCAGCAGCGGATCCAGGTGCGCGACCGGTTCCGGTTCGCCGCCGATCATCAGGCAGAAGCCGCGGTCGAGGCCGAACACGCCGCCCGAGGTGCCGATGTCGATGTAGTGAATCCCCTTGGGCCGCAGTGTGTTCGCGCGGGCGATGTCCTCGTGGTAGCGACTGTTGCCGCCGTCGACGATGATGTCGCCGGGCTCCAGCAGCTCGGCGACATCATCGATGACCGCGCCCGTCGCACCGGCGGGGATCATCACCCACACCACGCGCGGGGTGTCGAGCATGGCCACGAATTTCTGGAGTTCGGTACTGCCCTGGAACTTGTCGCCGAGTTCCCCGGCGAGTTCCTCGATGTGTGCGGACTTGCGTTCATATCCGACCGCGGTGTGCCCGTCGCGCACGATCCGGCGCACGATATTCGCGCCCATCCGCCCGAGTCCGATCATCCCCAGCTGCATAGGTGTCGCTCCTCCGCCTCTTTCGAGATCAGATGTTGCGTTCGCTATGACGACGATAGCCCTCGCCGGAAACTTTTCCCGATTCGTGAAATGGGTGTGTAACACCCTGGAACCGGTGTCGATAGAACGGGTGGCTCCGTGCTGTTGCCAGACCCCCGACCCGGCAACCGCACGGAGCTCTCTGCGTCTCAGGACTGGTCCGAAATCACACGCCCGGTATCGTTGCAGCAGATTTGCTGAAATCTGGGAGATGGTTCGTGACCGGTGGAATTGCTCATGTACGCCACGTTCTGAATTCGAAGGCCGGGCGTCGCGCCGGGATCGCCGTGGGTGTGCTGGCAGCCGCCGCGACGGTCGGATACCTGGTTGATCTGTCCGTTTCGTCCGGAAATGTGCCGCGCGGTACACAGGTGGCCGGGATCGATATCGGCGGCGAGGACCGGGCGGCCGCGCGGGCCCGACTGGAACCCGCGCTCGAACAGCGGGCGACCCACCCGGTCACCGTCCGCGCCGGGGACACCACCACCGAAGTAGTGCCGCGGGCCGCCGGACTGGACGTCGACTGGGACGGCACGTGGGACCGGATCGGCGGTCAGCCGCTCAACCCCTTCACCCGGATCGCATCCTTCTTCACCACCCATGATGTGGAGCCAGCCTCAACCGTCGACGCCGCGGCCCTGGACAAGCAGCTGGAGGCCCTGCGGGCGCACGATCGGCGTCCGGTCGAGGGCGGGATCGCCTTCGAGGGCGCGCGGCCCGTCGCGGTCCGCCCGGTGCCCGGCCTGACCCTCGACGTCCCGGCCGCCCGCACCACGCTGATCGAGCACTGGGCCGACGGCTCGACGGTGACCCTGCCCATGGTGGAGACCCCGGCCAAGGTGACCGCCGACGCCGTCGACCGCACCGTGCGGATGGTCGCGGAACCGGCCGTGCGCGCCCCGATCACATTCACCGGACAGGGCGGCGACGCCACCGTGGAACCGGCGCAGATCGCGAGCGTGCTCTCCTTCCCGCCGGACGGCCATGGCGGACTGGGCCTTTCGAGCAACCGGGAGGCGATGATCGCGATCCTGGCCCCGCAGTTGCAGGCCACCGAGACGAAGCCGCAGGACGCGAGCTTCGACCTGAGCGGTTCCCGCGCCACTGTGCGGCCCGCGGTGCCCGGGCTGCTGGTCGACTGGGACAAGACCCTGGAAGACCTTCCGGCCGTGCTGACTTCGCCCGGTATGCGGGTCAAGCCGGTGACCTACAAGGACGTGCAGCCCAAGCTGACCACCGAGGAGGCGGGCAAGCTCGGCATCACCGAGGTGATCGGCTCCTTCACCACCGGCGGGTTCAGCGGACCGTCCGGGGTGAACATCGGCGTGGTCGCCCGCAAGGTGAACGGCGCGCTGGTGCGGCCCGGGGAGACGTTCTCGCTCAACGGTTTCACCGGCCCCCGCGGTCTGGCCGAGGGCTACGTGGAGTCCGGCATCATCAACAACGGCCGTCCCGCCAACGCGGTCGGCGGCGGCATCTCGCAGTTCGCCACCACCCTCTACAACGCCGCCTATTTCGCGGGCATGGAGGACGCGGGCCACACCGAGCACAGCTACTACATCTCGCGCTATCCGGCCGCCCGTGAGGCCACCGTCTTCGACGGCGCGATCGACCTGAAGTTCCGCAACAACACCCCGTACGGCGTGATCATCGACGCCACCTCCGACGACTCGAACGTGACCGTCCGCATGTGGAGCACCAAGACCGTCGAGGTCGAATCGATCACCGGGGATCGCTCCAAATACACCGAGCCCCAGACCATCACGCTGCCCGCGGGCAAGGACTGCGTCCCCTCCAGCGGCGGCTCCGGCTTCACCACCTCCGACACCCGCGTCATCCGCGACGCCAAGACGGGCAAGGAGATCTCCCGCAACACCCGCACCGTCAAGTACGACCCGATCCCGGTCGTGCGGTGCCAATAACGGCCAAACGGTTCCAATAACGACCGAAAGCGATGCGGCCCGGAAGAATCCGGGCCGCATCGCTTTGCTGGCGGGTTTGGGGGCTGGGCCCCACGTTTCCCTACGGAGTTTCGGGGGCGAAGCCCCCGGGACCCTTCGTCAGAACGCGGCTTCGTCCAGCTCCATGATGTCGTTGTCGAGGTTCGACAGGACGGTGCGGACCGAGGTCAGCTCGGGCAGCACGTTGCGGGCGAAGAACTGCGCGGTCGCGATCTTGCCGTCGTAGAACTTCTCGGTGGAGCCGGCGTCGAGGGCGTTGATGGCGACCTCGGCCTGCGACAGCAGCAGCCAGCCGATGATCAGGTCACCGACGGCCAGCAGGAAGCGGACCGAACCCAGGCCGACCTTGTAGAGCTCCTTCGGGTCCTGCTGGGCGCCCATCAGGTGCCCGGTCAGGGTGGCGGCCATGCCCTGGACATCCTCGAGGGCGGTGGCGAGCAGCTTGCGCTCGGCCTTCAGACGGCCGTTGCCGCCCTCGCGCTCGATGAACTTCTGGATCTGGCCGGCCACGTGGGCCAGCGCCACGCCGCGGTCGCGGGCGATCTTGCGGAAGAAGAAGTCCTGCGCCTGGATGGCGGTGGTGCCCTCGTACAGCGAGTCGATCTTGGCGTCGCGGATGTACTGCTCGATCGGGTAGTCCTGCAGGAAGCCGGAGCCACCGAAGGTCTGCAGCGAGTCGGTCAGGTACTGGTAGGCCCGCTCGGAGCCGACACCCTTGACGATCGGGAGCAGCAGGTCGTTGACGCGGAACGCGGTGTCGGCGTCGGCGCCCGAGACCAGCTCGGCGACGTCGGCGTTCTGGTGCGCGGCGGTGTACAGGTACACGGCGCGCAGGCCCTCGGCGTACGCCTTCTGCATGGCCAGCGAACGACGCACGTCCGGGTGGTGGGTGATGGTGACGCGCGGGGCGGCCTTGTCGGTCATCTGGGTCAAGTCGGCGCCCTGGACGCGGGTCTTGGCGTACTCGAGCGCGTTCAGGTAACCGGTCGACAGGGTGGCGATGGCCTTGGTGCCCACCATCATTCGAGCGTTCTCGATGACGTCGAACATCTGCGCGATGCCGTTGTGGATCTCGCCGACCAGCCAGCCCTTGGCGGGCACGCCGTGGCCGCCGAAGGTGACCTCACAGGTGGCCGAGACCTTGATGCCCATCTTGTGCTCGACATTGGTGACGAACACGCCGTTGCGCTCACCCATGGTGTCGGTGTCGAAGTCGAAGTGGAACTTCGGCACGTAGAACAGCGACAGGCCCTTGGTGCCCGGGCCGGCGCCCTCGGGGCGGGCCAGCACCAGGTGCATGATGTTCTCGAAGAGGTCGTCCGAGTCACCCGAGGTGATGAAGCGCTTCACGCCCTCGATGTGCCAGGAGCCGTCCTCCTGCTGGATCGCCTTGGTGCGGCCGGCGCCGACGTCGGAGCCCGCGTCGGGCTCGGTCAGCACCATGGTGGCGCCCCAGTTGCGGTCGGCGATCTTCTGCGCCCACTGCTTCTGCTCATCGGTGCCGTTGTTGTAGAAGACCTGCGCGAAACCCGCACCGGCGGCGTACATCTGGGCGGCCGGGTTGGCGCCCAGGACCATCTCGCCCAGCGCCCAGCCGACGACGGAGGGGGCGCCCAGGCCACCGAGCTCCTCGCGGACCGGAACCTTGGACCAGCCGCCGTCCTCGAGGGCGCGGTAGGACTTCTTGAAGGACTCGGGGAGGGTGACCGTGTGGGTGTCCGGGTTGAAGACCGGCGGGTTGCGATCGGCATCGGCGAAGGACTCGGCCAGCGGGCCCTCGGCCAGGCGACGGACCTCGCTCAGCATTTCCTTGACGGTGTCGGCGTCGAGGTCGCCGTAGGCGCCCGCGTCGAGGAGCTTCTGGATGCCCAGGAACTCGAAGAGGTTGAACTCGAGGTCGCGGACGTTGCTCTTGTAGTGACCCATGGTCGTACTCACTCTCCATTGAGATGGGTGCGGTTCGGTGTGTGCCGTTCCCGCCCGTAAGGTCTCCACCGGGTAGACACCGTAAAGCAGCGCTACTAGCGGGTAACTTATGCGCCATGTTACCGACCGGTAGGAGGCCCGCCAACCCGATCGAGGCCGAATGTGACCGAAAGCACGCGGGTAACCGCGGGTTGGGGTTGTGTTGAGTCCGTGGGGATCCCGTCATCGCAGGTGAAAGCCCTGTCGGAGATCGATGCCGGGGCGATGTGAGGCCCTCGACACAGTCGGTTCCGGGCGGGTGGGCAACCCTCGCGCACACCGCCGGTGTGCCGCGCGAAACCGGCCTGTGACGGTGGTTACGGTGCGTATATGCGGATCGAGACGAGTGCCGGACCGGCGGAGGTGGAGATCGCCGAGCCCGGGCGGAACAAGCCCGGATTCCTGCTGGTGCTCACCCACGGCGCCGGCGGCGGGGTGGATGCGAAAGATTTGCTGGCCGTGCGGGATTCGGCTGTCGCCCTGGGGGGCGCGGTGGCGCTGGTGACCCAGCCCTATCGGGTCGCGGGGCGGCGCGCGCCCGGCAAGGCCGACGTGCAGGACGCGGCCTGGCTGGAGATCATCGCGGCCTTGCGGAAGAAAGTCCGGGGCGCGCCGCTGGTCCAGGGCGGGCGGAGCAATGGTGCGCGGGTGGCGTGCCGGACCGCGCGCGCGGCCGGTGCGCGCGGCGTGGTCGCGCTGTCGTTCCCGCTGCATCCGCCGGGTAAGCCGGAGAAGTCGCGGCGCGAGGAACTGCTCGACCCCGGCGATATCGAGGTCGTCGTGGTCAACGGCGCGCGCGACCCCTTCGGCATTCCCGACGCCGCCGATGCGGCCGAGGTGCATGTCATTGCGGGACAGGCGCATTCGTATCGCGCCGGGTTCGACGAGATCGTCGCCGCGATCGAGCCGTGGCTGGAGCGCTGGTCCGCGAACTGAGCGGGTGGGTACCGCCGACCGGGTTCGGCCCGCGGGCTCAGCGGGCTTTGCTCAGGTAGGCGAGCAGGTCGTCGACGAGGTCGGTCGGCGTCGCGTGCCCCTTGCCGTTCGCGTCCAGGTGGCCGGAGGAGGCGAGGTCGGCGGCCCCGTGGGCCAGCGCGCGGACCAGGGAGGCCAGGCGTTCGGTGTCGCCGCCGGGCAGGCTGCCCGCCTCCTGGGCCAGTCCGACCAGGGCGATCAGCGCGTTCTGGGCATTGCGGCCGGTTTCGGCGAGTTCGGGGGTCTCGTCGGCCCAGTGGCCGAAGACCAGTTTGAAGCGGGCGGGGTGTTCGAGGGCCCACGCGATATAGCCGTGCAGCACCCCGCGCAGCATTTCGACCGGCTCCGGGCGCTCCTGCACGATGCGTGCGAAATCCGCTGAGCGTTCGGACAATTCGCGCGCGGCGACCGCCGCGAGCAGCGCGTCCTTGTTGGCGAAGTGCTTGTAGGGCGCGTTGTGCGAGACGCCCGCGCCGCTGCCGACCTCGCGCAGCGTGACGGCCTCGACCCCGCCGGCGTCGAGCAGGCGGAGGGCGGAATCGAGCAGCACGGTGCGGGTGGACGGCGGCATCGGTCCATCGTAATCAGAGGTTGACAGTGTCAACCAGCGCGCCTAGGTTGACACTGTCAACCTTTGAGGGGAGCGGGTATGGACCGGGGAACAACAGCCGTCGTCACGGGCGCGACGAATGGCATCGGGGAAGCGATCGCGCGGCAACTCGCCGCGGCCGGTGCGGAGGTGGTGCTGGTCGGGCGGGATCCGGGCCGGTTGCGCGCCGCGCGGGAACGGATCACGGCGGCGGTGCCCGACGCCGTACTGCGGGACGAACTCGCGGACCTCTCGCTGGTCGCGGACGTGCGCGCGCTCGCGGATCGCCTGCGGGACAGCCGGATCGACATCCTGATCAGCAATGCCGCCGTGGTGGCCGACATCGCCGACCGCACCGCCGAGGGCTTGCAGCCGACCCTGGCCACCAATCACCTCGCGCCGTACCTGCTGCTGCGCACCCTGGGTGAGAACCTCGCCGACGCGGGGCGATCCGCGCGACTGGTGGTGGTCGGGGCGTCACCGACCGCCTTGCGCTCGGTGCCCGTCGATCTCGACGACCTGGGATTCCGGAATCCGCGCGCGCTCGGATTCCCGCCCAGTTTCCGGCCTTTCGTGGCCTACGGGCGCACCAAGAACATGAACGCGATGTTCGTCTACAGCCTGGCCGAGCGGCTCGCGGGCAGTGGCGTGACCGTCAACGGCGCGCATCCGGGGATCATCCGGCACACCGGGCTGGGCCGGGAGTCCGCGCGCGGGCTGCTGCGGATCTTCGGCTGGTCGCAGTGGGTCAATCCGCTGCTGCCCGGTCCCGACGCCGGGGCCGATACGCCGGTCTGGCTGGCCACCGCGCCCGAAGTCGAGGGCGTGTCCGGTCGATTCTTCGTGCGCCGCAAGGATGTCGCGACCGCCGCGCACACCACCGATCCGGCCCGCCGCACCCGGTTGTGGGACGAGAGCGCACGGCTCACGGGGTTGACGGTCGACCACTGACGAGCCGCGCGCCCGTCAGAACATGTCCAGTGCCGGGGGCTGCGGAACCTCGAGGGCCCGCGGCGCGTCCGGGTCCTCGACCGCCGGACGGGTGGCGACCACCAGGGCGTCGATGGCGTCGCGGTCCTCCGTGGGCCGGTGCACGCGGTCGGCGATCTGGACCCGAATGGCCGGTTCGGCGGCGGCGAGATCGGCGATGATGTCGGCCGGGGTGAAGGTGAGGGCCGGATCCTGTTCGCCGCCATAGCCTTCGACCAGATTGAGGGTGTCGTTGCCGATGACCAGCAGGGTGCCCTCGGGGGAGAGCATCCCGGCCGCGCGCAGCAGCAGGATGCGACGGTCCTCGGGCGGCAGGTGCAGGAAGGCGACCAGGATCAGTTCGTAGGGGCCGGTGATGCCCGCACGGTCCAGATCGGTGACATTGCCGTGCACCCAGCGGATGCGCCCGCGCACCGAGCGGGAGAGCCGGGCGGCGACGGTACGGCCCTTGTCGATACCGGTCTGGGAGAAGTCGACGGCGTCCACCTGCCAGCCGTGGGTGGCGAGCCAGAGCGCGTTGCGGCCCTCGCCGCAGCCCAGGTCCAGCACCCGCGGCAGCTCGGGCCGGCCCTCGCCGGCCCCGTACCCGCCCACCGGCACCCGGCGTTCCAGCCCGAAGACCTGCTCGACCACCGTGGCGTTCGGGGGCGCGCCCCACACCAGTTCGGTGGTGGAGTAGTGCTCGTCCCATGCGGCGGCATCCATGGGAACGAGTTTAGAAGTTGTGCGCGGAGACGAAGCCGCCCGCGAACGCGGGGCGTTCGCGGGCGGCAGGTCGAGCGGGGAGAGTCCCTGGAGCGGGGTTCCGCTAGAGCGTCGTGTGCATCAGCAGCACGTTGTACTGGCTGTGGACCGTGGTGAGGAAGTAGAGGTCGCGCCCGGTCTGGTACGGGAAGATGTACGGCGCGTACGCGGTCGGGAGTTCGCGGGTGTCGATGAGCACCGACGGCGGGCTCCACGGCCCCTCCGGGCTGGGCGAGGTGTACATGACCACCGAGTTCCACGGGTCCGTGGTCAGCATGATGTATTGCCCTAGGTAGTCGTTCCACATCACCGACATCTCGGAGACGCCGCCGCCCACCACCGGCTGTGCGGCATTGACGTCCTTCTGCCACCGCCCGCCGTCCCAGTACTCGTACGCGTCGAGATCGGTGGCGGCGCCCTCCGGGACGCGGGCCACGTAGGCCGGGTGGTTGCGCCCGGAGTCGGTGCCGAAGTCGTACAGGAAGCCGCCGCGCTTGACGAAGGCGTTCATCTGGAAGTTGGAGTTGCCGCCGTCGTCGCCGCGGCGGGTGGCCGGCAGTTCGACCCAGTTCTCGCCGTTGTCGCCGGAGACCGCGAGGCTGGAGTAGTTGGTGGTCCACTGCCCGACGTCGTCCCAGCTCTTCACCGACATAAGGCTCATGATCTGGGTGCCGCCGACCGAGATGGCCGCGGTCGGGATGCGGCTGATCTCGATGAAGGGGATCTTGGGGCTCGGGATCAGGTCCCGGGCCTGGCCGAAGATGTCCCGCACCACCGAGTCGAAGTAGATGCCGTTGGACGGGTCCTGGGTGTGCGAGCGGACCAGGATGTTGGAACGCCAGGCCCAGGTGCTGCCGACCAGCAGGTTCGGCAGGCCCAGACCGGCGGTGTCACCGAAGGCGGTCAGCAGTTCGCCGTTGCCGTTGTCCCACATGATGCCCAGATCGGTGCCGAGCACGTTGTAGGCCTGGGTGTTGTTGGGGCTCGCCATGCCGGTGACCTGGAAGACGGCCTTGGTCCGGCCGGGCAGCTGTGGCAAACCGTTGGTTCCGTTGAGCACGGGAATCGGATTGATGGCGTTGGGGTTTGCTGCGGCCGGTGATGTCATCGCCACGAACAAGGCCGTGGCACCGGCCACAGCGGACAGCAGCAGCGGAGCGGTCTTGGTCAATTGCGTGCGTCCTCCGGGTCTCGCCGAATAATGCGCGGACCAAACGGTATGTGGCGGACCGCACAATGCGTTCGACTCGTTGGCAAAGTGTGAAAATGCTAACAGTGATAGCGAGTCGATCGTGACTGCACACCAGTGTGTTTGCCGTGAATTGGCTTACTTTCCATTCCTATCACGTCCGAGGGCCTGTCGAACGATAAGGGGCAGCTGGGTGGCGCGTTCGATGGACAGGGTCCGGCGCACCGAAGTTTGCCACGTCCGGTCGAACATCTTCTTGGCGGCCGCGACCGCGTGCGGGGAGCGCGCCGCGATCCGATCGGCCAGCTTCTCCGCGGCCGCGAGCGGGTCCGCGGACACCTCGGTGACCAGACCGATGCGCTCGGCGTAGGCGGCGTCGACCGGGTCGGCGGTCATGGTCAGCAGCAGCGCCTGATCGATGCCGATGAGCCGCGACAACGTGGCCGCGCCGGTCATGTCGGGAATCAGGCCGTGCTTGGCCTCCATCACCGAGAACTCCGAATCCGGTGTGACGAACCGGAAGTCGGCGGCCAGCGCGAGCTGCAGTCCGCCGCCGTAGCAACGACCGTGCACCACCGCGATCACCGGCTGCGGCAGCCGCCGCCAAGCCCAGCACGCCTCCTGGAAGGTGTTCGTGCCGCGCCACGGCAGCGGGACGAAGTTGCGGACCACGTCGAGCGGATTGCCCATCGCCTTGGCGACGTCCAGGCCGGAGCTGAAGCTGGGCCCCTGGCCGGACAGGATGACCGCGCGCACGTCCGGGCGCTTGGCGATCACGCCCGCCACCCGGACGAGCTCGTTCAGCATGTCGATGGTCAGGCCGTTGTGCTTGTCCGGCCGGTCCAGGGCCACGTACGCCCGGTCGCCGGTGATGGTCAGGGAAACGTTGTGGCTCACGGTCATTCCTTATCCGAGCTGGTCCAGGAGCAGTCGCGCACAGCCGGCCGGATCATCGGAGAACGGCGTATGGCCGCTGCCGTGCAGGGTGACGTGCCGCGCACCGGGCAGCAGCGCGCGGGCGCGGCGGGCCTGGGTGGCGTACGTGAGCAGAATGTCACGATTGCCCCAGGCGATGGTGACCGGGACATCGGACAGGGCGGCCGGATCGGGGAGCCGGAAGTTCGTGAAGGAGGCCAGCGCGGCGTCGAAGCCCTCCGCGCCGAGCAGGCCCTCGACGGTCTGCGTCGACATCCGGAGGTCGAGCTGCCAGGGCTTGCCGAACACCAGGCCGAGCGTGGCGGACCGGCCCACGGTGTTGCCGAGCAGGGCGGGTACGGCCGGGTGCAGCGCGGTGAGCAGTTGTTTCGCGCGCCCGAGCGCCTGCTGGCACCAGATCCGGCCGGCCGTGTCCCAGAAGCCGATGGGGGAGAAGGCGGTGGCCGAGCGGGCGAGGCCGCGCGCGGCCAGGTCCAGGGCGATGCCGCCGCCCATGGAATTGCCCGCCAGATGCGGCCGCTCGAGCCCCTCGGCGGTGAGGAATTCGGCGAGCGTGTCGGCCAGGGTGGTGACGGTGGTGTCGGTCAGCGGCTCACTGCTGCCGAAGCCGGGCAGGTCCACGGCGATCACATCGAAGGATTCGGCGAGCGTGCCGATGATCGGCTCCCACACCTCCCAGCGGCTGCCGACGCCGTGCACCAGCACGAGCGGCTCGCCGCTGCCGGTCCGGTAATGGTTCAACATGGTCATCTGTCACTCCCCAGGCCGCGATCGCTGATGTCACCCTACAGTTGTTGACGTGTCGCCAACAGGCTGGGAAATGGGCCTCCGGCGGTACGATAAAAGGTATGGCAACCCGGAAAGTGACCCTGTCGCTGGACGAGGCCGCCTGGTCCTATGCCCAGGACGCCGCCGCCCGCGCGGGCATGTCGCCGTCGGCGTGGATCTCCCGCGCCGCACGCCGCGAAGCCGTGCGGCTGGGGTGCGGCCCGGCATCGGATCCGGTCGACCTCGCCGCCGCCGACGAGGCGGAAATGCTGGCCGCCGAGAAGGAGCTGCGTGCGCAGGGGTGAACTCTGGGTCTACCACCCGCACGGCACCACCCGCACCCGCACCATCGTTCTCATCTCCAGTGACGGCATCAATGAGTCGCCGCGGCCCTGGCTGATCGCGGCCGAGGTCGAGGCCGCCGATCCGCAGGACATCCTCGCGGTCCCGATTCCCGGCCACGGCTGGGTGCACGCCGGCAATCTGGGCCGCATCTATCGTGGCTGGCTGGCCGAGCGGGTCGCCGAGGTGGACGCCGAGACGGCCGAGCGAATCGACACAGCGCTGCGCGCCGCGATGGATCTGTGAGAAGGTGCCAGGCGTATTTCTCCCATCGAATCATGAGAGTCGAGGCACCGGTGCGTCTTTCTCTGAGCGGCACAGGCCTGATGGCTGCCGCGCTCGTCGCCCTTCCCCTGCTGGCCGGCTGCGGCGGCGGCGACAAGCCCGCCGACGTCAGCCAGGCGGACGTCTCCAAGGCGTTGCAGGACGGCGGCCTCAAGGACACCAAGCTCGCCGACTGCGCAGCCAAAGTCTATGTGGATCAGGGTATTTCGCAGGACGGCCTGCGCATCATGATCAAGAACGACGCCAAGTCGGCGGCCGCCACCGATCCGGAGTCGCTCGGTATGAGCAAGGAGGACGCGGAGAAGGCGCGCGCGGCCACCAACAAGATCGTGACCGACTGCCTCAAGCAGCAGTAGCGGGTGTCTCCCCGGCGGCTCCGGCCGCCAGGGGCCTTGGCGGCCTGCGGTTTCCGCGCCGCCCTTGTTAACTCTCCGGTGCCGGTGTGCAATTTCTGAATCGACCGGGATCGACCCGGCATCCGGGAGGGATCACATCATGCGGAAATCCGTCGTCGTGGTGGCGCTGCTCGCGCTGCCCCTACTGTCCGCCTGCGCCAACAGCCAGCAGGCGGCCACGCCCACGCCCGCGGGTGTGCCGACGTCCGTGGCGCCGACCAGCGGGTCCGGCCTGCCCACCTCCCTCCCGTCCGGCCTGCCCACGCTCCCCTCCGGGGTGACCCTCCCGTCCTCGATCGCGGCGACGCCGGGCGCGGTCGGCGCGCTGACCGCCGCCGAGATCTCGAAAGCCTTGCAGGACAAGGGCAAACTCAACCAGCAGACCGCCGACTGCGTGGCCGGGATCTACATCCAGGAAGGCCTGTCCGACAGCGGCATCCAGAAGATCATCGAGAGCGCCAACGGCGCCAACCCCACCAAGGTGAACCTCGGCACCGAGGATCTGCTCAAGGCGGGCAAGGCCGGCAAGCGGATCGCCACCGAATGCACCAAGTAGGGCCCTGACATGCGACAAGCCCCGCCCGAATCGGGCGGGGCTTGTCGTCGGAGCCGGTGACGGGAATCGAACCCGCAATTCGACCTTGGGAAGGTAGCGTGTTGCCACTACACCACACCGGCACGGTCCTGCTTGCGCACGCGACTCTATCAGACCACTTCTCCGCCGGTGCAAATTCACGGGCCCGGGCCGCACGGGTTTCGAGGGTGCGGGGCGGCGGGGGCCCAGCCCCCATCTATCACCCGTGTCGGCGCGACGCGCCGAAGATCGCGTAGCTATTTCACCGAAGCACCGAGTTCCGTGCACGGCCGGTCCTACACTGACCCGCAGGGTCGAAAACCCGTCCACCACTGGAAGTTTGGATGCGCTGAACGTTAGCTGGCGCTGGTTCGGTGCTCCTGCTCGGCGGTCGAGGAGGACGTATGACCGCGGTGCCCGCTCGTGAGGTTCCCGAGCTCGAACCCGTGCGGCCGTTTCCACGTCGGAAGAGCCCGCAGGGCTCCTACCTGTGGAAGGCCATCACCACCACCGATCCCAAGATGCTCGGGAACATGTATCTGTTCACGGCCATGGCGTTCTTCCTGATCGGCGGCCTGATGGCGCTGCTGATGCGGGCGGAGCTGGCCCGGCCGGGCATGCAGTTCCTGACCCCGGAACAGTTCAATCAGCTGTTCACCATGCACGGCACCATCATGCTGCTGTTCTACGCGACCCCGATCGTGTTCGGCTTCGCCAACGCGGTGCTGCCGCTGCAGATCGGCGCGCCCGACGTGGCGTTCCCGCGGTTGAACGCGCTCAGCTACTGGCTGTACCTGTTCGGGGCGCTCATGGCCACCGCCGGATTCATCACCCCCGGCGGCGCGGCCGACTTCGGCTGGACCGCCTACACCCCGCTCAGCCTGGCCGAACACGCGCCGGGCATGGGCGCGGACCTGTGGATCATGGGCGTGGCGGTGTCCGGCGTCGGCACCATCCTGGGCGGTGTCAATATGGTCACCACGATCGTGTGCCTGCGCTGCCCGGGCATGACCATGTGGCGCATGCCCATCTTCACCTGGAACATCCTGGTCACCAGTGTGCTTGTGCTGCTGGCGTTTCCGATTCTGACCGCCGCGCTGATGGGGCTGGAGTTCGATCGGCACCTGGGCGGGCACGTCTTCGACTCGGCCAACGGCGGGGCCATCCTCTACCAGCATCTGTTCTGGTTCTTCGGGCATCCCGAGGTCTATATCGTGGCGCTGCCGTTCTTCGGGATCGTGACCGAGATCTTCCCGGTGTTCAGCCGCAAGCCGCTGTTCGGCTACACCACCCTGGTGTACGCGACGCTGGCCATCGGCGCGCTGTCGATCGCGGTGTGGGCGCACCACATGTACGCGACGGGATCGGTGCTGCTGCCGTTCTTCTCGTTCATGACATTCCTGATCGCGGTGCCGACGGGGGTGAAGTTCTTCAACTGGATCGGCACCATGTGGCGAGGTCAGCTGACCTTCGAGACACCCATGCTGTTCTCGGTCGGCTTCCTGGTGACGTTCCTGTTCGGCGGGCTGTCGGGCGTCATCCTGGCCTCGCCGCCGCTGGACTTCCACGTGTCGGACTCGTATTTCGTTGTGGCGCACTTCCATTACGTGCTGTTCGGGACCATCGTGTTCGCCACCTTCGCGGGCATCTACTTCTGGTTCCCCAAGATGACCGGGCGGATGCTCGACGAACGGCTCGGCAAGCTGCACTTCTGGACCACGTTCCTCGGCTTCCACACCACCTTCCTGGTGCAGCACTGGCTGGGGAACGAGGGCATGCCGCGGCGCTACGCGGATTACCTGCCGAGCGACGGATTCACCACGCTCAACACCATCTCGACGGTCGGCTCGTTCATCCTCGGGTTCTCGATGGTCACGTTCGTCTGGAACGTCTTCAAGTCCTACCGTTACGGCGAACTGGCGACGGTGGACGACCCGTGGGGTTACGGCAACTCCCTGGAGTGGGCCACCACCTGCCCGCCGCCGCGGCACAACTTCTACGAGCTGCCCCGCATCCGCTCCGAGCGCCCCGCCTTCGAGCTGCACTACCCGCACATGGTGCCGCGCATGCGCGCGGAGGCCCACGCCACCTGGGGTCTGCGCAAGCCGAAGCAGGTCATCGATGTTTCGGTTAGCGATACCGCAACCTGAAGGTTCGCGGCCGTCTCGATTCTGGACTGCGGCTTGATCGACCTCCGCCTTGGAGTGGGGGAGCGAAGCGGTGGAGGGAAGAATCGAGACCTCGGGGCCGCGAACCCGCCCGGAGCGAAGCGGAGGGCAAATCGAACACAGCCCGACCATTGACATACGCTCTTGCACGTGCTGCTTAGTGATCGCGACATCCGCAAGGAAATCGCCAACGGTCGTCTCGGGCTCGATCCGTTCGACGAGAAGCTGGTGCAGCCGTCGAGCATCGATGTGCGGCTGGACAGCTTGTTCCGGGTGTTCAACAACACCCGCTACACCCATATCGACCCGGCGCAGCGGCAGGACGAGCTGACCTCGCTGGTCGAGCCCGCCGAGGGGGAGCCGTTCGTGCTGCACCCGGGTGAGTTCGTGCTCGGCTCCACGCTCGAGGTGTGCTCGCTGCCCGACGATCTGGCCGGGCGGCTGGAGGGCAAGTCCAGCCTGGGACGGCTCGGGCTGCTGACCCACTCGACCGCCGGGTTCATCGACCCGGGGTTCAGCGGGCACATCACCCTGGAGCTGTCGAACGTCGCGAACCTGCCGATCACGCTGTGGCCGGGTATGAAGATCGGCCAGTTGTGCCTGTTCCGGCTCACCAGTCCGGCCGAGCACCCCTACGGCAGCGCCACCGTGGGCTCCAAGTACCAGGGGCAGCGCGGGCCGACGCCGTCGAAGGCCTACCTGAACTTCGCCGCCCGGCAGTGAGCCACGGACCCCGGCGCGCGTGAGTTGTGTTACGGGGTAGCCGGTTCGGCCGGGCGCCCGGCGGAAATCGGTCGCTGCCTGGACAGTTGACCGTCATGGAATGGCGCTATTACGCCGTCCGGTGGGCGGGTTCGCCGGGTGTACGGATGGCCCGGCACGTCGTAAGGTGGCGACGACAGGTAGGTGTGAACGAGATGGGCTGGCGATGAGTTCGGTGCTGGGAGTGTCGGTGGGGGCGGGCGCGGTTCGCGTCGCACGTCCGTACACCGGTGAATCCGCCGAGCCCACCAGGAATTTCGCCGCCCCGCCCGCGCCCGGATACGGCCGGGCCCGCAGCGGATTCGACGGTCCCCCCGACGCGTTCGATGTGCAGGCCGTGCCGGTCGGCGAACGTCGCGTCGACGAGCTGGTCGCCGACGCGGTCGGAGCGGTGCTGGCCGCCGACTCGCGGATCAGCGCCACCGCCATCGCCTACCGCGACGAGAACCACGCGCGCGCCATCCGCGCCGAGCTGGCGCGGCGGCAGTTCACCAACTACGAGCTGGTGCCAGATGTGGTGGCGGCCCTGGAGTTCCTCGAATACTCCGGCGAGTTACGGCCCCACCTCCCTGGGCCGGGCTTCGGCACCGTCGCGCTCTACGACCTGGGTGCGTCCGGTCTGTCCGTGACGGTGGTCGACATCGGCACCCGCCAGGTCTGCTTCACCGAGCGCACCAGCGATATCAGCGGCGACTACCTGGACGCGCTCATCCGCGAACAGCAGATCGCCTCCGGGCGCATCGCCCATCCGCCGGATCACACCGGCCTCACCGCCCTGGACAAGCTGTGCCGCGAGGCCAAGGAACAGCTTTCCGGCAGCAGCGCGGTGGCTCTGCCCTCCACCGAGGGGCTGGTCCTGCTGTCGCAGGAGAACTTCGAGGCCCTCATCATGCTGGCCGTCGAATCCTCCGCGCGCATGACCCGCGATGTCATCCTGCGCTCCGAGCAGCCCGTACAGGCCGTCGCCCTGCTCGGCGGCTGCGCCCAGATTCCGCTGGTGGCAAAGGTTCTGCGGCGCTGGCTGGGCGTCCCGGTGATCGTGCCCGCCGCTCCCGAGACCGTGGTGACCCGCGGCGCCGCCATGCTGGCCCGCCCGGTCATGCCACGCCCGGCCCCCGCCCCGTTCCCGGCCGCGCCGCGCGACGAGGTCGCGCCGCGGCCCGCCGAGCCCGCCCCGGCCCGGCCACTGGTCGCGGGCCCGCCCGCCGGCCCGGGCCGCCGCCGCGAGGTCAGCCTCGCCGGTGTCGCCGTGGGCGCGCTGGTCGTGGTGGCCGCCATCGGCATCACCCTGGGCTGGGGAACCCAAGTGCTGAGCCACGATTCACAGCGCCAGGACGCGGTCACCAGCTCGGTGCCGACCAGCACCACCCGCCCGAGCGAACCGGCCACCGTCGTCCCGAGCACCACCGACGCCACCAACGAGGCGCTGGCCGGGCCGCCGCAGCCGCAGAACACGACCACCACCACCGAGGCCCCCACCACCACGGTCGGCCCCAACACCATCACGCTCATCCCCGGCCTCCCGCCGGTGGTCGTGCCCACCCTGCCGCCGCTCTTCCCGCCTGCCCCCGCGCAGCAGCAGCAAGTGCGCTGACGCACAGGTAGACCAACCCGCCCCGGAGCGCAGCGGAGGGGCAAATTCAACACCGAGTCCGCCCCGTCGACTGCCAAGAGGGGGCGAACCCGGTGGCTCCGGCGCGTGGCGCGCCGGTGCGAGGAAAGGCTGCGTTCAATCCTCGCTTCCCGTTCCCACCGCCAGAGCTGCCGTGATGATCGCCGACAGGGGTGGGAGTTTGGAGTCTCGGGCGGGCGGGCGCACCCAGTGGCAGCCCTCGCGGGTCCAGCGGCCGAGGCCGGTGGGGAGCATGACCGCGCTGCCGATAGTCGGAATGCCGATGTCGAGGCGGTCGAGGACCTCCATGATCTGCGCGCCGGGCACCGAATCCGGTTCGGCCAGAAAGCTCCAGCGAATCTGGCGCGCCAGCATGGGGCCATCGGTCCGGCGCTGTTGCAGTGCGCTGCGGACCTTTTCGGCTCGGGCGACCGGTAGGTGCACGACCGCGACCTCCGCGGTGACGGGGAGAATGACGAATCCGCCGCGTTCGGTGACCGGCAGTCCGAACTCGTGCCGGTAGTAGGAAACCCAGTCGTCCACTGTTCTGCGCTTGTCCGCGTTCACTTCCCCGCCTCCTTCCCCTGGTCACCAGGGTCGCGCGCCGGAGCCGGATGGGAAAACGCCCGCACACCCGCCTTCCACTGCCTTTCCGCCGCCACTGTTGCGGCTACGCATAAAGCCTGGTACCAGCTAGGTTTCGGCTGTGGCCGCGGCCAGTTTCCGCTCGTACCCTGGAGTTCGGAGTTCGTTCGGAAGGGATGGCACCGTGGTACGGCACTGGTCAGGCAAAGAGGCCCGTGCCCTCCGTGATGCCAAACGCATGAGTATCCGGGAGTTCGCCGCCCACTTGGGGGTGCACGAGCGACTGGTCTCGAAGTGGGAGGCCGGGGGCGATCGGGTGCATCCCCGCCCCGTCAATCAGGCCGCCCTCGATACATCCCTTGCCCGGTCCGACGATGTGGTGCGGGCACGGTTCGCGGCCTTGATCGACCAGCCCTCGAGTGGCCCCGCCGTTCCCGGTTTCGATGTGCGCCAAGGCGGTTCCGAGTTGTGGAGCGGCATGCCGGCGCAGGCCAGTTATTCCAGCGACGCGGAACTGCTGGCCCTCGTCGACACGGGTGCGATGAGGGGCGATGCGTTAGCGGCGATTTCGGAGAGGGACTTGATAATGGCGGCTGCCCATGAAGCCAGCGAGCACGCCGGCCGGGCGGAGGGCACCAATGTGGGTGCCACCCTGCTGGAACAGCTCGATGCCGATGTCACGCGCATCGCCAACGACTACGTGCACATGCCTCCGGTGCCGATGATGGTGGAGATGTTGCGGGTCCGGCGGCGCGTGTACCGGTTGCTGGAAGGCCATCAGCGGCCCTCGGATACGGCGCATCTGTATCTGTTGGCGGGTACGTTGTCCGGTCTGCTGGCGAATGCCAGTACGGATCTGGGCTATTTCGACGCGGCCGGTGAACAGGCCAGGGCCGCATGGGCTTACGCCGAACTGTGCGAGCACAATCCGCTGCGCGCCTGGACTCGCGGCATGCAGGCGCTCATCGAGTACCGCTCCGAACGCCCGCGCCGCGCGGTGCTGCTGGCCCAGAGCGGCCAGCGCTACACCGAATCCGCGACCTCGAAGGTGCGGCTGCTGAACATCGAGGCCCGCATCTGGTCGCGGCTGGGCAGCGCCGCCGATACCGAACGCTGCATCCGCGCCGCCGACGAGGCCCGCGACGGCGAATCCAGCGACACCCTGCACGACGACGTCGGCGGTGTCTTCGGCTTCGACCAGCCCAAGAGCCACTACTACGCGGGCGCCACCTACATCCACCTCGGTCAGGCCGAACCCGCGCTGGACGCCACCCGCCGCGCCATCGACCTGTACGTGAACGGCCCCACCGACAAGCGCTCCTACGGCGCGGAGTCGCTCGCCCGGATCGACAACGCCGCCGCGCACCTGATCAACGGCAGCCTCGACGGCGCGGCCGCGGCCCTCGAACCGGTGCTCGAATTGGACGAGGACAAACGCATCGCCCAACTCGAGGAACGCCTGTCCGTGCTCCGCCGGCGCCTCGCCAGCCCCGAGTTCCGTGCCGCGGGCGAGGCGCAGGACCTGGACGAGCGAATCGAGGAGTTCTGCGGCTCCACCGCCGCCCGCAGCGTGTTGCCGCCCGATACGGCCCGCTGATTCGCAGCCGCGAACCAGGCCCGGAGCGAAGCGGAGGGCAAATTAGACTCGGTCGGGTGAGCCCTCAGAGTCACCCTTCGCATCGGTCCCCGCGCATGCTGGAGCAGTCCACCAAGCTCCAGAACGTTCTCTACGAGATCCGGGGGCCGGTACACGCGCATGCGGCGCGGTTGGAGGCCGAGGGGCATCGCATCCTCAAGCTGAACATCGGCAATCCCGCGCCGTTCGGGTTCGACGCGCCCGACGTGATCATGCGCGACATGATCGCGGCGCTGCCGTACGCGCAGGGCTACAGCGAGTCGAAGGGCATCCTGTCGGCGCGCCGGGCCATCTTCACCCGCTACGAGGTGGTGCCGGGCTTCCCGGAATTCGATGTGGACGACGTCTACCTGGGCAATGGCGTCTCCGAGCTGATCACCATCGTCATGCAGGCGCTGCTCGACAATGGCGACGAGGTGCTCATCCCCGCCCCGGACTACCCGCTGTGGACGGCGATGACCTCGCTGGCGGGCGGCACCCCGGTGCACTACCTGTGCGACGAGTCCAACGGCTGGCAGCCCGACATCGCCGACATGGAATCCAAGATCACCGACAAGACCAAGGCGATTGTCGTGATCAACCCGAACAACCCCACCGGGGCGGTGTACTCCGCCGAGGTGCTGCAGCAGGTGGTGGACCTGGCCCGCAAGCATCAGCTGCTGCTGCTGGCCGACGAGATCTACGACAAGATCCTCTACGACGACGCCAAGCATGTGTCGCTGGCCACGCTGGCCCCCGATCTGCTGTGCCTGACCTTCAACGGTCTGTCCAAGGCTTACCGGGTGGCGGGCTACCGCTCGGGCTGGCTGGTCATCACCGGTCCGAAGGATCACGCGGGCGGCTTCCTGGAGGGCATCGACCTGCTGGCCTCCACCCGCCTGTGTCCGAATGTGCCCGCGCAGCATGCCATTCAGGTGGCGCTGGGCGGACATCAGAGCATCGACGATCTGGTGCTGCCGGGCGGGCGGCTGCTGGAGCAGCGGGATGTGGCCTGGCAGAAGCTGAACACGATTCCGGGTGTGTCGTGTGTGAAGCCGGAGGGCGCGCTGTACGCGTTCCCGCGGCTGGATCCGGAAGTCCATGAGATCCACGACGATTCGAAGCTGGTGCTGGATCTGCTGCTGCAGGAGAAGATCCTGATGGTGCAGGGCACCGGCTTCAACTGGCCGCATCACGACCACCTGCGCATCGTGACGCTGCCGTGGGCGCGGGATCTGTCGGTCGCCATCGAACGATTCGGCAACTTCCTGTCCAGCTACCGCCAGTAACTTCCGGGCGGAAATATCGACCGGTAGGGTTCATGGGGTATCCCGTGAGCCCTCTCGACCTGCGCTTATGCGGTTTTGTCCAGGAGTGGACACCCTCCCTCGCGGGGTGTGGCGCAGGTGGGACTCTGGCTAAAACAAACCGCTGGTACGAAAAAGTTGGGTTTTTAGAGACTTAGCTAGCGCAAAGAACCGTCTTTTGTGTACAGTGGTCCTCGGCACTTCGAGTGCCCGGCCGGACCGCCTACCCCCCCTGGGCCGTCCGGCCCTGGTTAGTCGGCCTACCCCCCCTGGGCCGCTGACCCCGGGCGGCGGAGACATCCCCCTGCTCTCCGCCGCCCCCTAAAAAATTCTCGCGATCGCGACCGCCTCACCTGGCCAAATGCCGAGACCTCTCAGCATGTCAAAAATGGTTTTCGTTTAGGCTCTCCGCGTGAGCGATCACCATCACCACCATCACGACCACTCGGGACCCATCGCGATCGGCACCAATGCGGCCAAGGTCGTGATCGGACTGCTCGCGTTGATCGGCGTGGCGGTCGTGGCCGGGCTGATCTGGCTCTGGCCCAGCGCTCAGCACATCGACATCCCGCTGCCCATGCAGAACGGCGGCGGCGGTGCGGTGCAGACCGAGGCCGGAACCGTGATCAAGCAGGACATCGGACCCTGCGGCAGCCCCTCCAACGGCCGGGTCTTCAGCGACGAACCGCAGGCCCCGCGCGCCAACGGCTACTCGTGCCAGCGCAGCATCGTCACCATCGACTCCGGACCCAGCCAGGGGGAGAAGACGCTCTTCGAGATCGCGCCCGGGCCCGGTCAACCCGATCTGCGCGCCGGCGACAAGATCCGCATCGTGCGCCAAGTGGATCCGAAGGCCGATAAGAACGCCGACCCCAGCCTGGTCACCACCTACTCGTTCGACGACTACGCGCGCGGACTGCCGCTGACCATCATCGGCATCGTGTTCGCCGTCGTCATCATCGCGGTCGCGCGGTGGCGCGGACTGCGGGCGCTGCTCGGACTCGTGGTCGCCTTCGGCGTCCTGGTGGTGTTCCTGCTGCCCGCGCTGCTGGACGGAAAACCCGCCATCCCCACGGCACTCGTCGCGGGCGCGGTGATCCTGTACGCGGTGCTCTATCTCGCGCACGGGGTGAATCTGCGCACCAGCTCGGCACTGCTGGGCACGCTGTCGGCGATGGTGCTGGCGGCCGTATTGTCCTGGGCGGCACTGAAGATGACCCATCTGACCGGGTTCTCCGAAGAGCAGAACACCAATGTCGCCACCTATCTGCAGCATGTGAGCATTACCGGGCTGCTGCTCGCCGGGTTCATCATCGGCTCGCTGGGTGTGCTCAACGACGTCACCATCACGCAGGCGTCCGCGGCCTTCGAACTGGCGGCGCTGGACGAGAAGGCAACGCGGCGCGGGATTTTCGCGGCGGCCATGCGGGTCGGGCGCGACCACATCGCCAGTACCGTCTACACCCTGGTGCTCGCCTACGCCGGCGGCGCGCTGCCGTTGCTGATGCTGTTCAGCGTGGCGGGGCGGTCCATGCGCGACGTGCTGACCGGCGACGCGGTGGGCATCGAGATCGCGCGCTCCGCGGTCGGTGGTATCGCGCTGGCGCTGTCGGTGCCGCTGACCACCGCCATCGCGGTGCTGCTCGCGCGGCCGCCGGGCACGGCGCGCACGGTCGCGGCCACGGGTGGCAATCGGCCGCGGAGTGGTGGGCCGCAACGGAATACGCCGCGGCGACCCGGTGGACCGGCAGGCGGCCCGCGCACCGGCGGACAGCCCGCGCCGCGGCGTGGCGGCGATCAGAACGCACCGCGCTCGGGTTCGCAGTTCGTGGTGCGGCTCGGACCGGATACCGGCGACCCGCGCACCGGGCCGCAGCCGGTGCCGCCCCAGGCACCCTCCGAGTCCGGGGACGGCGAGCCGACGGCGCCGAGAACCAGTGTGGTGCAACCGGCTCCGACTCCGGTCGAGCCCGCGCCACCGCCGCAGCAGTCGTGGTTCGATGGTGGGGCGCCGCCCCAGGAGCCGCGGTACACCACGTCGTCCTGGTTCCATCCCGACGAGCCGTGGTCGGAACCGGGGGCGCGGAACCCGGGGCCGCCACCCGAACCGCCGCGCGGCGGGCGGCATTCGCGGCCCGACTCCTGATCGAACGGACTGCTGGAGCGAAAGATAGTGCGAGGGGCGTGTTTCCGAGGAAAAGTAGAAGGCGTTGACGGTGTCGCCGATGTTCCAGACCGCCAGCAGTTTCTGACGGCCGCCGTACTCGCTCAGGTCCACGGTGTGGCTGACGCCGTCCTGGGGCGGGGGGTTGTTGCCGCCGTCGAAGACCGCGACCCGGGTGCCGCCGATGAAGTACTCCCAGTTCAGGGTGCGGTGCAGGGCGGTGAACGTTGGATCGCAGTGGAGTTCGCGTCCGGTCAGACTGCCGTTCTCGCCGCTTCACACAGCGCCGCGACTCCGTCGGCGTCCGTGGCGAAATGGTCGAAACCGCTCGGCACTCCGAACTCGGCGAAGGTGACCTCGGTATCCGGCTGCGGGCGGCCCGGCACCGGAATGCGCACGGCCGCATGCAGATCCCGCGTGCCGGTCAGCTCGATCACCCGCCGGGCATTATCGGCGCGCAGGCCGCCGCAGGCCATCACGTCGATGCGGCCGTCGGACAGGCTCACCATGCGCGCGATCAGGGACGCGCCGTCCAGCACCGACTCCTGGCGGCCGGAGGTGAGCAGCCGGGTGAAACCCAGTTCCAGCAGCTGGTCGAACCCCGCGTAGGGATCGGCGCACACGTCGAACGCGCGGTGGAAGGTGACCTCCAGCTCGTCGGCGGCGGCCAGCAGTTCGGTATTGGCGGCCGGATCCACGTGCCCGTCCTCGTCGAGCACGCCGAGCACCACACCGTGCGCGCCCGCCGCGCGGACCCGCTCGACATCGGCGCGCATGAGCGCCACCTCGTCGGGCGTGTAGCGGAAATCGCCGGGGCGCGGCCGGATCAGGACGTGCACCTGGGTGTGCCCGGCCGCGGCCACGGCCGCCTCGATGAGCGCGGGACCCGGCGTGAGCCCCCCGACCGTCAGGCCCGAACACAACTCCACGCGCGCCGCCCCCGCCTGTTCGGCGATCCGGACCCCGCCCAGAGACTCCACCCCGATCTCGACCCGCACCGCCCGCGCATCCGTCATACCTTGCAGTATGGCGAACTCCCGCCGAGTTTGTTGCCCGAGATTAGCCGCTGCGCGGTGAACGCCTCGTGAACCGGGCCACACCGTGACCGGAAACGACCAGGGCGGCGCTACCGAATCGGTAGCGCCGCCCTGGTCAATCAGGTTCGGCAGCCCGGTGTTTCGGGCCGGAGCCTAGTTCTTCCGGCCCGGAGCCTTCATGCCCGACTTGAAGCCGAGACCACCCGGCTTCGCGGCGGGCGGCGTCGCGCCATTGCCTTCCGAAGCACCGTTGGCCTCCGGAGTGCCGTTGCTCTCCGGCACGGCCGGTTCGGCCGGAGCGGCGGGCTCGGCCTCGGGAGCCGGAGCGGCCGGAGCCGAATCAGCGGGAGCCGCAGGTGCTTCCGGCGCCGGGGCGGCTGCCGGAGCAGCGGCGCCCGGAGCCTTCGGGCCGGGACGCTTCAGACCCGACTTCATGGCCAGACCCTTGGGCGCGATGGACGGCTTGGCCTCCGCGGCCGGGGCGGCGGCCGCGGGAGCTTCGGCGGCCGGAGCCGGAGCGGCGGCCGCGGGAGCCTCGGCGGGAGCGGCCGCGGCGGCGGGCTTGGCGCCCGGAGCCTTGGCGGCGCCCTTCATCTGCAGACCCTTGCCACCGGGGGCCTTCAGGCCGCCCTTCATGGCGAGCCCGCCCGGCTTGGCGGCCGGAGCCTCCGGAGCGGTGGCGGCCTCGGCCGGAGCGGCCTCGGCGGGAGCCGCGGCGGCGGAAGCGGTTTCGGCCTTGGCGCCGGGAGCCTTGGCGGCGCCCTTCATCTGCAGACCCTTGCCGCCGGGGGCCTTCAGGCCGCCCTTCATGGCGAGACCCTTGGCCGGAGCCGGGGCGGCGGTCTCCTCGGCGGCCGGAGCGGCCTCGGCGGCCGGAGCCTCGGTCTTCGCGCCCGGGGCCTTGAGCCCGCCCTTCATGGCCAGACCCTTACCGCCACCCGGCGGCTTCAGGCCACCCTTCATGCCCAGGCCGCCACCGGCCGGAGCGGCCTTCGGAGCGGCCTCGGCCGGAGCTTCGGCGACCGCGACCGCGGCCTTGACCGGCTCCGGAGCGGGCTCCGGCTC